>CAMWKO010000010.1 GCA_947174885.1 uncultured Clostridia bacterium | reverse complement strand
TATATTATACTCTCTTTTACATATTCCATATTTTCCGATAAATTATTTGTTATACTCTTTTTCTAATTCCTTTTTATCTGCTATATAGTCACAAAATTAATCATTCTATATAATATTAGATTTTTATTTAGCAGTTGTTTTCTTTTTATTCTTTTTCATAAGTAAAGATAATCTTCGTTTATTATATTGCTTTTTTTCTTTTCTAAGCTTTTTTCTGTCCCTTCTTACATAAAAAAATAATACAACTTTTTCTAAATATCTTTTTAAAACAATTTGAAACTCCTCTTTAGGATTAATCTGACGAACCAAAATAGTATACATATTTGCACGATTTCCACCAAAGACATCCGTAAACAGCTGATCTCCTACAAATATAGTTTCCTCCATGTCTGTTCCCATTATCTCCATGGCATCAATATAGCTTTTTGTAGCTGGTTTATGAGCATCACATATGTATGGAGCATCTACTGCTGTTGCAAAACTCTTAACTCTCTCCTCTTTATTATTTGAAATAAGACAAAATTTAAATCCTATCTTTCTTAACTTATTAAAAAAATTAATTGCCTTATCAGTAGCAGCAGCTCCATGAGGTACCAATGTATTGTCTATATCAAACAGAATACCTCTATAGCCCATTTTGTAATATTTTTTTAAATTTATACTGTATATGCTCCTAACGTATTTCTTAGGATAAAACTTTTCCAAAAACATATGTTACCTCAAGTTTTTATTATACCATAAAATTGCCTGCCAATTTTATGGGTCGAGTGCGTAAGCCCTGTGCTTACTCACGATGACATTATAGCATAAAATCACAAAGCAATTTATGGGGCGAGCGCATAAAGCGAAGCTTTATTCACGAGCCTATTATACCATAAAATCACAAAGTGATTTTATGGGTCGAGTGCGTAAGCCTTGTGCTTACTCACGATGACATTATACCATAATGTAAGTAATACAGCGTATACTAAATAATGGTCAGTCACTTCAAAGCCCGACACATAACCGTTCACTGGTAAATTGTACTAAGTTGTATGTCAACTCAGACTTATTTAAGTATCTTCTTCAACTCATCCATAAATGTATTTACATCCTTAAATTCCCTATATACCGAAGCAAATCTTACATAGGCTACATCATCATAGTCTTTTAACTTATCCATAACTATTTCACCTATTACATGGCTTGGTACTTCTTTTTCCTCGAGATTAAATATTGAAGTCTCTATCGCATCTATCATTTCGCTTATCTGATTGATAGATACCGGTCTTTTATGACATGAACGAATAATTCCTGATTCTATTTTAGCTCTGTCATATGGCTCGCGATTATTATCCTTCTTTATGACAATAAGTGGTATAGTTTCTACTTTTTCATAAGTAGTAAATCTTTTACCACATTTGTCACACTGTCTCCTTCTTCTAATAGTACTATTATCTTCAGCCGGTCTTGAATCAATAACCTTTGTGTTTTCTTCTCCACAGAAAGGACATTTCATCTCTCTTTCCTCCCTCGCTTTATCTTAAGTTTATTTTAACTGAAAATACATTAATGTCAAGCAATGAAATTCATTTTATTACTTAATTGGATTCATTATCAGAAACTGCTCTATCCAAAACGGATAGTAAAATAGTGTTTTAGAAAAACGTATCTTTAAATTTGTCCTTTTCACTATATTTTTTTAGACATTCTTTTTCATCAATACAGACAAGCACTATGTCATCTCCAAAACACTCCACGTCACAAAAAGGAATTACAAATTCTTTATCCCTGCCAAATACACCACAATACTTTGCAGGTCCCGGTACTATTATAGCTTTTATACATCCCTTCTTGTCAAACTCTAAATCGCAAACACATCCAAGTACCCTGCATGTTTTAGTATTAATTACTTCTTTAAGCCTTAATTCAGAAAATCTCATAAATACTTTTTTTATTATACTATGCTGCTAAATAATAATATTTACTTATTTAATCTCTTAAATATTTTTTCATTGAAGCTATAGCATTTTTTTCCAGTCTGGATACCTGTGCCTGGCTTATGTTTAATTCATTAGCTACCTCTACCTGAGTTTTTCCTTTAAAAAATCTCAAATCAATAATATTTTTTTCTCTTGCCGGTAATCTTTTTATTGCATCATTTAATGATATCTCCTCTACCCATATTTCTTCTTTATTTTTCTTATCACTAATCTGGTCCATTACATATAATGTATCTCCACCTTCACTATATACAGGGTCGTATAGTGAAACCGGATTTTGGATAGCATCTAAGGCTTCAACTATTTCTTCCTTGCTAACTCCTATTTCTGCTGAAATTTCACTAATAGTCGGTTCCTTTAAATTTTTTCTTGTAAGCTGTTCTTTTGCATAAATAGCTTTATAAGCAATATCCTTTAAGGAACGTGAAACTCTAATACTATTATTATCTCTTAAATATCTTCTGATTTCTCCCAAAATCATAGGAACTGCATAAGTGGAAAATTTTACCTCCAAACTTCTGTCAAAATTATCCAATGCCTTAATTAGTCCAATACATCCTATTTGGAATAAATCATCCACATCTTCATCACTATTGCTGAATCTTTTAATAATACTTAATACAAGTCTTAAATTTCCCTTTATAAACTCCTCTCTGGCAGTCATATCACCCTCATCTATTCTGGCAAAGAGTGCATCTTTTTCTTCATTCGATAAAACAGGCAGCTTAGATGTATTTACACCACATATCTCAACTTTATATAAAGCCATTTTTCAATCCCTCGCTAATATTTTATTTATAATAAAATGATTAGCGAAAGACATTGTATTTATTCTGATTTTTCAAAAATAAAAAAAATATTAGACCTTGACAAAATCTTAAGTAGAGTTTATATACCCGATGTACTACTCTATACTATATACATATTAATTAATCACTACAGCCTCGCTCTAAGTTACTTTGTAACTCAGGGCTATATCATAAATCCTGTAATGTTTATTTGTAGGCTTCTATTTCCTTTATATTCATTTATTACGGGATAATATGTAAATGAAGCCTCTATATCTGTAGTTAATCCCATTTTCAACCTTCTCATCATATCTTCTCCGTATTTTTTAGAAATCAGCTCCAGAAACTCCTCTAATCTGTTAAATAATGTAGCTGTTATTGAATACCCTCCATCTTCTAAAATAATTTTTGCCATATTTTTATTTGTTCCTATAAGATAAAATTTTAAAATCTTTACATTTTTCAATGCAAATATTGGCTTTTCATTATCCTTTCCAAAAGGCTCAAGTTTATATAACTCCTCTACCAGTTCATCATTTATATATCCTATCGGCACAGGCACATCAATCCATACCCTTCTTACAAAATCCTCGTCTTTAAGTATACAGTTATCATTTAACTGATTTCTGAATTCATCTATATTTTCTTCTTTCAATGAAACACCTGCCGCCATTGTATGACCACCAAAGCGTTCTAAAAGGTGACTGCACTTATTTATACCTGCATACATATCATATCCTTCTATAGAACGGCCTGAACCTTTAACCATATTTTCACCATATGTAAGGATAATTGTTGGCTTATTAAATTTTTCTCTGATTCTTCCCGCTATAATTCCAGCTATACTTTCATGTATTTTCTCTATATACAACACTAATACCTTATCATTTTCATATTCAAGTGCCAGTTTCTCTGCAATAATTTCTCCGGTCTTTGTAAGATTTTTTCTTATATTATTCAATTCTACAAGCTCCATAGCCAGTTTCTCTGCCATTTTCATATCATCACAGTTAAGTAACTCATATCCCATTTTGGCAGTATCAAGCCTGCCTGTGGCATTAAGGCATGGACCTATTATAAATCCTATATGAAACGAACTGATTTTACTGTCTCTTAGCTCACATTTTTCTATAAGAGCCTTTAATCCAATATTGGAGGTGGATTTTATAAGCTTTAAGCCTGTTTTTGCTATTATTCTGTTTTCCCCCGTAAGGCTTACCACATCGCCTATCGTAGCTATTGCAGCAAATACTATCATTTCTTCCTCAAAAGTATATATTTTATTTGCCCTGTCATCAGATAGCTTCTGAAGTGTCATAGCCACGGCTATCATAAATCTATATGCAATTCCACCTCCGCAAAGCTCCTTGAACGGATATTTACAGTCCGGCTGCTTTTGATTTACGGTAGCATCTGCAATCACTCTTTTATATATTTTTTCTCCATTTATCTCCTCAAACGGAACATTATGATGATCCGTCACAATTACTGTAATGCCAAGACTTTTTGCTAATTTTATTTCCTCTATTGCCGCAATTCCATTATCACAGGTAATAATTAATCCGACCTTATCTTCATATGCTTTTTTTATAATATTTTCGTTAATTCCATAGCCATCCTTTACTCTGTCAGGAATATCCATGGATACATTTCCTCCGATAAGCTCTATTCCCTTAGTCAGTATATATGTTGAGCATATTCCGTCAATATCATAGTCCCCTATTACTCTGATTTTTTTATTTTCCTCTACTGCATTTAATAAAATATCCACAGCCTTGTCCATATCCTTAAATAAAAAGGGACTATTAATAAAATCAATAGTCCCGTTTAAGTACATATCAAAATCCTTATCGTCTATAATATTTCTGTTTCTGATAATTCTGGCCACGATCGGGGATATTTTATAGACAGAAGATAATCTGTTAAAATCAGCCTTCTTCCCATATATTATCCATTTTTCTTTAACCATGTACAGCCTCTTTGCTATGTTTTTGTTATTTATTGCTTATTTGTTTGTTTCTTTATTTATATCTGCCTTTACTGAGCTTCTGATTTCCTCTGTATTATTATATTTTCTCTTTTCCATAATATACCAGAGAGCACCTGTAATACATACTGAAGAATATGCTCCACATAGGATACCAACTATAAGAGGCATAGCAAATTCTTTAATTGATGTAACACCAAATACATAAAGTGCTGCAACCATTATAAAAGTGGTAAATGAAGAATAAATTGTTCTTGTAAGTGTCTGTGTGATACTCTTGTTTACACAATTCTTCAAATCTACATCTTTTCCTGAACTCTTTATTTCTTCCCTTATTCTGTCAAAGATAACTATTGTAGCATTGATAGAATATCCCAGTATTGTAAGCATACATGCAATGAATGTATTACCTACCGTAGTCCATGATATTACATAGAAAGTAAGTACTACTAAAACATCATGTACCAATGCAATAACTGCACTTGATGCAAATCCAAAATTCTTAAATCTGATAAAAATGTAAATAAGCATACAAATAACAGAAATAATTACAGCTATAATGGCATCATTTCTCATTTCACCACTAATTGTTGAGCTTACACTTACCTCTTCAAAGCTGTTATCAATAGCACCATACTTTGTAACTAACATTTTTTTCATTTCTGTCATTACTGTTGCTTCTAATTCCTTTGTTCTGATTACATATTCATTTGTATCTGTTACTTCATTACCTACTACATCACTGTCTTTGGTAATTTTTATAATATCCTTTAGAATAGTATCATTAAATTCATCTATAGTATATTTTTTATCAAATTCAACTGTTGTCGATAAACCACCCTGGAATTCTACACTATAGTTAAGTGCATTATTTCTTCCGTCAATATTTCCTGATTTGTTCACAAACAATCCTGCAATACCGGCTACAATCACTATTAATGAAAGAGCAAAGAATATTGCTTTCTTTGAAAGAAAATTTACAACCTTTCTATCTTTTGCTACTCCATAAAATACTTTACTCTTTGCACCCATATAGTAAAGTAAATATACAAGACCTCTTGTAACTACCATTGCTGTAAACATTGATATTGCAATACCCATTGCAAGTGTTTCAGCAAATCCCTGTACAGGGCCTGTACCTCTCCACATAAGCACCAGTGCCGCAATAAAGGTTGTAACATTACCGTCTACAATTGCTGATGTTGCTTTCTTAAAGCCTGTCCTTATAGCTCCAAGTACATTGTCTGTAGTAGCCAGTTCTTCTTTAATTCTTGCAAATATAATAACATTTGCATCGACTGCCATACCAATTGAAAGAATAATACCTGCAATACCCGGAAGTGTAAGTGTCATATCAAAACCATTAAGTGCTAAAAGCTCTAATGCCGTATAAAGTATAAGCGCTAATGAAGCAGCTACACCCGGAATTCTGTATACTAAAATCATAAATACACATATAACTGCAAGACCAACTATACCTGCAAAAAGACTGGTATAAATAGCATCATCACCCAGCTTTGCACCCACTACCTTTGAGGTAAGAGGATTAAGCTCTACCTTTAAAGCACCAATACGGATAATTGATGATAGCTGTTCTGCTGCTTCCCAGCTTCCCATACCGTCAATGGTACATTCACCACCTGTAATGGCTGTTCTGACAGTCGGATAGCTAACTACCGAACCATCATATACAATATATATTCTCTTACCAATGTACTCTGTTGTCACGGCTGCAAATGTTTCCGCTGCAGCACTGTTAAATTTCAGTGAAACAACATACTCTGTTGTATTAGTTGTAGAATCATTTCTATATGCAGGGTCTGCACCCTCAATATCCGCACCTGTAAGCCATACCTTCTCATTTTCTGTACCATAATCAGTAATAAACTGTAAACTACCCGGTTTACCAAGACTCTCTAATACTTCTTCTGCATTGTCAGCACCAGGAATATCTACTGTAATTCTATTTGTGCCTTCACGATATACATCTGATTCTGCTGTAAGCTCATTTGCACGAAGCTGAAGCTTATACAGAGTGTCTTCCATGTCTTCTTCTGAAGGATTGCCAACTGCCTCAAAGGTTACACTTACACCGCCCTTAAGCTCAAGACCTAAAACAATGTTTTTTGCACTACCCTTATTCATACCATTTATAGTTACACCAAATACTGTAAGTAAGCATAATCCAGCAATTATTGCAACTGAAATGATAAACAATATACTTGATTTTGTTTTTTTCATCACTATTTTCCTTTCCTTAGTCGGCTAAAGCAGCCTTTATCATAATTGCACATTCAATTCGTTTTCTTTGCATTTTACATCCGATATCATATGCATCGGTAATATTCCCATGAAATTTGTACGCATTTGCTGCACAACCTCCACTACAATAATATCTGGCAAAGCATTCCCTGCACTTTGGTTTTGCATATACATTGCAAAGCTTAAATTCATCTTGAATGTCATTTCTGACTATACCGTCATATACATTCCCCAAAAGAAACTTTTCATCACCAACAAACTGATGACATGGATAAAAGTCTCCCCACGGAGTAACTGCTAAATATTCAGTGCCTGAACCACATCCTGAAAGACGCTTGGCAACACATGGTCCCTGTTCCAAATCTATCATAAAGTGAAAGAAATTGAACCCTTTTCCTTCTTTAGCACGCTTTATATACTCTACTGCTAATTTGTCATACTCCTCCATAATCTTTGGTAAATCTTCTTCCTTTATAGCATATTCCTCATATTCTTCACCAACTACCGGTTCAATCGACATATGCTTAAACCCTAAATCCGCAAAATGCTTGACATCCTCTGAGAAATCAAGGTTTTTTCTGGTAAATGTACCTCTTACATAGTAGCTTAAGCTCTCACGCAATTTTGCAAATTTTTGGAATTTAGGAACTATAAGATCATAACTTCCTTTTCCATTCCTAAATGGTCTGTTATCATCATTGATTTTTTTTCTTCCATCCAAACTTAAAACTACATTTGCCATTTCCTTATTGGCAAATTCCATTATCTCATCATTTAGTAAAACACCATTTGTAGTAAGTGTAAATCTAAACTTTTTATTATGGTCTTTTTCCAGTGAACGACCATACTTTACCAGCTCTTTTACTACATCCCAGTTCATAAGCGGTTCACCTCCAAAGAAGTCAACCTCCAGATTTACTCTGTTTCCTGAATTAGCTACTAAAAAATCTAATGCTTTCTTTCCAACCTCTAATGACATAAGAGCCCGTCTGCCATGATATTCACCTTCCTCCGCAAAACAGTATTTACATGCCAGATTACAGTCATGAGCTATATGCAGGCACATTGCTTTTACTACCGTTTTTCTACTCTTAAAATCTTTTATATATTTCTCATAAATATCTTCTGTAAATAAGACTTCATCCTTATAAAGCTGTCTTACCTCATCTACTGATGTGACAATATCTTCTTCATTAAATCTATTATTTAATTTATCAACAATATATTCAGATATTTCATCATCACTCTTTTGGTTAAGCAGTTCTTCATAAAGAGGTATTACCTCATATGTAACTTCATCAACAACATGAACTGAACCACTATTTACATCCAGAACAATATAATATCCGTTATTGACATATCTGTGAATCACAGCTATTCTCCTTTCAAACATCACTTAGGCAGCGGAAAAATAATCCGCTGCCTAATGAATATAGACCTACCTTATAGGCTCTAATTATTTATTGTTCTCACAGCTCTGATTTCCAACTGTACAAGATGTCTTGCAGGCTGACTGACATGATGTCTGACACTCACCGCATCCGCCTTTAGACATAGTATTCTTTAAAGTCTTTGTTGTTAAAGTCTTTACATGCTTCATTTTTGTTCCTCCTTACATAAAACAAGCTCACTATAGTGTAACATAATACTTACACTTTTTCAACTTAAAAAAGTTACTCTGTTTTATGGTAATACATATTTCTCTTTAAATATGTTATATTTTTCTTTAAAATCTGTACTGTCATGCTTAACATTATCAAGATATTCATGAGTTTCAAACTCATTAGCATTTACCTCAATTAAACAAACTGCAATATTTGAACAATGATCTGATATTCTTTCATAGTTTGTAGTTATATCAGAAAATACAAAGCCCAGCTCAATTGTACACTTATTTTCTGTAAGTCTTTTGATATGCCTGTTTTTAAGCTCATCACTTAGATTATCAATAACCTCCTCCATAGGCTCTATCAGACTTGCAACCTTCATATCATTTTCTTCAAATACAACAACTGTAGATTCCACTATATCCTTAATAGCTGTAGTATAAATTTTTAATTCTTCATTTGCACTATTAGAAAATTCAAGATTCTTTTTATGCATTTCTCTTGCAGCATCTAAAATATTTACCGCGTGATCTGATATTCTTTCAAAATCCCCTATACAGTGAAGCATCTCAGTTAATATTTTACTGTCCTTTTGAGATAAGTTCTTGCTACTAAGCTTTACAAGATATGTTCCAATACAGTCCTCATACTTGTCCACTCTGTTCTCTATACTTAAAACCTCCTGAGCTATGTTTTCATCATATTTTTCAAGCAGCTTCATAGCTCTGAATAAACACTCCATGGAATGATGTGCCATATTAACAGTTACATTTCTTGCAAGCTCTATAGCATATGAAGGCTGATCTAAAAATCTTACATCCAATGTCATAAAATCCTTATCAAGATTCTTTATCTTCTCATCTCTTTCATCATCACGAATAGTAAGTCTTGCAAGTTTCTCAAGTCCTTTTGCAAACGGTAAAAGTATAAGAGTTGCTCCTATATTAAAAGCACTATGGACAAATGCAATTCCTGCCGGACCGGCTACATCATCTAAAAAAGAAAAATCCATAAAAATATTAAGTGTATAGAATGCTATCATAAATACTGCTACACCTATTATATTAAAATACAAATGCACTAACGCTGTTCTTCGGGCATTCTTGCTTGCACCAATACTTGAAAGCATTGCCGTAACACAGGTACCGACATTCTGTCCTAAAATTATAGGAAATACAATTCCATAATTCAAAGAGCCTGTTACACATAGTGCCTGTAAAATACCTACTGAGGCAGATGAGCTTTGAATAACTGCCGTAAGTAATGCACCTGCTATAACACCTAATACTGGATTACTAAACATCGTCAATATGCCTGTGAACTCAGGAACATTAGCTAATGGTTTAACAGCACCTGACATTGTTTCCATACCAAACATAAGTATTGCAAAGCCTAAAAGAATATTACCTATAATCTTTTTGCTGTCCTTTTTTGCAAACATCAGAAATATAATACCAATCAATGCAAGTATAGGCGAAAATGAAGATGGCTTTAGCAGCTTCAGAAAAAAACCATCACTCTCAATACCTGATAAAGATAAAATCCATGAGGTAATAGTCGTACCTACATTTGCACCCATAATTATAGTAATAGCCTGTGTCAGTTTCATAATACCTGAATTTACAAAGCCTACTACCATAACTGTAGTTGCAGATGACGATTGAATCGCTGCTGTAACTGCTGCTCCCAATAAAACACCTTTAATAGGATTGGATGTCAGCTTTTCCAGTATTTTTTCTAATCTTCCACCGGAAAGCTTTGCTAAATTATCTCCCAGTACGTTCATTCCGTAAAGAAATAGTGCTAATCCCCCTAACATTTCCAGTACATTAAAAATATCCATAACTTGCTCCTAATTCAAATTTATCCGAATACATATATAATTTATTACCATACCTGTATAGTATAATCTTAATAAATGTAAAAAGTCAAAACTATTATTGTTAAATTTATGTAAAATACTACACGCTTTAACAAATAATACTGTTAAAATGTGTAATTATCTGGATTTTCACTATCTTCAATATGTTTTCTGAATACATGTATTTTGTCTATTCTGTTTTTATCCATAGTATCTACTACTAATGTCAGCTCTTTTGTTTCTACAATATCTCCAACCTTGGCAAGTCTGTCAAGCTGTTCCATAATATAGCCGCCTAAAGATTCGTATTCATCCGACTTTATTCTTTCCTTTAAATCAAGATTTTCGTTAAAATCATCAATTTTTGTAAGGCCATCTACTAAAAACTCGTCTTCATTTACAGTTTTAATATCATCTTCTTCATCATAATCATATTCGTCTCTAATCTCACCTACTATCTCTTCCAGTAAATCCTCAAGTGTAATAAGACCTGTAGCTGCACCATATTCATCCAAAACTATGATAATATTAACAGAGTCCTTTTTCATTTCCAACATAAGCTCTGATAATTTCTTATACTCATATGTATAAAAAGCAGGTCTTAAATAGTTTGATACATTAAACTCTGTTGATTTGTCATAAAACAGTAAATCCTTCATATTTACAATACCAATAACATTATCCGTACTGTTTTCATATACCGGAACTCTTGTATATCTGAACTCCTTAAAAATATTCATCAATTCATCATATGAAGTATCTATTGAAATCGAACACATATCTATACGGGGAACCATTACATCCTTTGCCTCTGCATCCCCAAAATCAAATACGTTTTTAATCATTTCTTTTTCTTCGCGTTCGATTACACCCTCTTCATGGCTTACATCAACAATAGTTCTAAGTTCATTTTCTGTAATAGTATTTGTTTTTTTATTTGGATCAATCCTCATAAAAAACATTACACCATTTGCCATTTTATTTATGACAAATATTACAGGTGTAAATATAACCATTAGACAATGTATTATTCTTGCATATGCCAGTGCAAATTTATCTGAATAAAGCGATGCTGCTGTTTTTGGTGTAATTTCTCCAAAAATTAAAACTACTATTGTAAGAATACCTGTAGCTATACTAATGGCATAGTCTCCAAATGCCTCTTGTGCTATAATTGTCGCTAAGGAGGATGCTGTAATATTAACAATATTATTGCCTATAAGTATTGCACTTAACATCTTTCCCTGGTCTGATATTACTTTATCTAAAATTACAGCTCTTTTATTACCCTCTCCAATAAGACTTCTTACCCTCACTCTATTAACTGTAACTAGTGCTGTTTCAGCAGATGAGAAGAATGCTGACATAATTACAAGTATAACCAAACATATAAGCTTTACTATATCACCTTTCAATATAAATCTCCTTAATATACAATATAATTTCCAATTTAAGAAATCATAATTCACTTATTTATTATCTGAATCGTTATAGATTTCAATATATTTTTATAATTAAGCTTCATTTGGCATGTCGAATTAATAATAAAAATATGGAAATACAATTTGAATTATAAGTTACTTGAATATTTATGTCAAGAAAGTCATATGTTATATAAAATATGAATTAGGAGTACATAAAAGTTGGCAGAAAAAAAATCCAACATCCTGCTGATTATAAAGCTGGTTGCTGTTTCTTATGCTTTAACTGCAATATTAATACTATTATTTACACTTATTGTTTATAAAACACTTATGAATGATGATAAAATAGTTGTTGGTATATTAGTAATCTATACTTTATCTAATTTAATTGCAGGATTTATAGCTGGAAAAGTTAAGAAGCAAAAGAAATTTGTTTGGGGTCTTATTGCAGGAGCTACATATTTTATAATTCTAATATTGTTATCATTTATTGTTACAAGGGAATTTATTGGCAATCAAAGTATGCTTATTCCTGCCTTACTCGCTACTGTAGGTGGTGGAATGATTGGCGGCATGCTTTCATAGCAGCCGCCCATATATCATATCCACATTATTGTCTACATTGTTTTACATATCTAAGATATTAAGTTCTATAATTATTATTGAATATCTTTACTTTTATCATTATTCACTATTGCTGCACCACTTACTGAATAAATGACATAATTACTACTGTCAATCCGTAACGTTTTACTTTTATAAATTGCTATTAAAGAATAATCTTCTATGCTGTTTTTGAATTTTTCACCGTCATTTACTGCAAAAAGCAATTTAATCCCATATTCTTTCTCCAATATATCCTCTATCTGCAGGACCTTGCTACTGTGTGTTTCGCTTTTATATGTGAATTTTTCACTCCATCCATCTTTTGTATATATATAATAGCCGTTTTCTTCTGTTAAAACCAAAACTGCACTATCGTCACTTATCTCCTTTAAAAGATTTGTATCTGCCCGTAATATGGATATTTCACTTTTATAACACTCAACTAAAACCTCCTTATCAATTATTGGTTTTCCATTTTCATCCACTCTATAAAAGGAAGCCTCCAAAGAATTAATTACTATTTCATCCATACAGGCATTATACATGGTATTAAACATCATATTATCATATAACAAATCATTTTTTATATTAGTACGGGTAAGAATACAAAGAAATAATATTGAGAAAATCAACGAAAAATCAATAAGCTTCATTTTTTATCCCACCTCCGTAAAAGCATATGGGGATACCACCTTTATAAACTGTCATTTTAAAATAGTCTGCTTCATTCATATAGTAGCAGTCTGATATGGATAATATCTTTAAAATATCATTTTTATAATAATTATCTATGTCAAAGATAATTTCTTTTCCATCCTCATCATACCCATGCTTACTATGTATCATATCTATTTCATACCTGCTTCCATAGGAAGACAGTGCATATATTTTTTCACATAATATATTATATCTTTCTTTATCCAGAATACCGGTATTCTTTACTTCCTCTACAAAGACGGTTATTTCATTAAGTATATATGTCTGTGTGGTGTTTTCTGTTTCCTTTATCATATAACTGACAGGTGCAATAAACATCAGATATGCACATAATAATATTGCAACAACCTTTCCAAAAGCATCATTCATCCTTTTCCTCCATCTCCTGTACAACAAATGTATCAATACTTTTATATAATATTTTGTTATATGTATTATTAAAATTTCTATCCATTAATAAAATATTTGTCACTGCACTAATAAACATAATTATCCCAAATGACATATAAAGAAGCTTTAATCCGTTTTCCATATTCACTCCTACTGTGTAAATGATATTCCCGTAATAACATTATTTTCATCTCTGATTAACATACCTTTAAAATTGGCATAAGGATTTATATATGCACTGTTTTCCTCATTATAAGCAATTGATATACTGTTATTACTCTCTCCTGTAATATTTCCGTTTTCCATATTCAGCATATATCCATAAAAGGTTGAGGATTTATTTGTTTTCACATATATTGATAATTTTTCATCTGCAAATCTCTTTATTACATTTATAACCTCACTTCCTGAAACTGTTGCGCCGTCATATATTGTTTTATCACTTTCTAAAAACTCTGCATTGAGCCTATTAATCTGATTTGCCCCATTTGCCGCAGTGTCCTTTGCCTCTCTTGATATAAAAAATCCCAATGATATTACCACACAGGTAATAATTGTTCCCGCTGCCAAAATTAATCCTTTTAAACTGTTTTCCATATTCTTCTCCTTTACATAATTAAATCTGTTGTTTGTAACGCATTTATACCATAAATAACAAATGGTATAATCAGCTTTATAATAATAACTGCACATAGAGGCACAAAAGACAATGTCTTTGCCATTACCGTCTTATTCTCTATAATTCTTTCATTCTCCTGTTTGTGCCTGTCTAAGAAATACTGCCTGTCCTTCTCCAAATCATCAAAGGCTTCATAAATATATGTATCATCACAGGCAATAAAACCATCCATAAGTCTTTCAAACGGTCTAAAACCCGATTTTTCTTTTGCCTCCTTAAACACCTCATTTCCTTTATATGTATATCTGTCACTTATATTTTCAAGAAGTCCTTTAAAAACTCTGGCAAACCTCTCCATTTCGGAAATAATCTGTTCAATTGTAATTTTGTCCATATACATCATCATTAAAATAATATTTTGAAACCTGACAATTTCCTCCTCTCTTTCAATCAGAATGAGCTGTTTTTTTATTTTTAAAATCCATACTGAAATATGAAAAGCAAAAAATGTAATTATCAATACAAAAGCTATACAGATAACCAAATTAAAAATAGTTCTGCTCATAGCAAAATATCCGCTTATCATAAAAACAGATGTAATAACAAATGTAATACCGGCTACTATAAATCTTCTCAATGTATATTCAAAAATATCGTATTTGTATGCAACCTCCTGTAATATATGATTTATAGACACTGAGCTTTTAATATTAAAATTTACATATCCCCTAAGTATTGCTTTTACCCATTTCATATTTGCCAGTGTTTTTATCAATCCCGATGGTGATTTGCTCTTACTTCCATATTTTAGTAAATTAACTGTCTTATATGCCATAATAGATACCAGACATAGAAATATGGTTGAAAATATACCAAATTCACTCTGAAATGATTCTTTAAGCTCAGGAATATTGTATGAAGCCCACTTTTCTATAGGTCCCATTGCAAATAAGGGGATAATTGATATTGCTTTAAGTCCTAAAAAATTCCCCTTTATCTTACTTCTTTTTAATAGCTCTACATTTATTTCTTCCTTTAGATATCCCAGATTTTTTAGAAATACAGATACTCCCTTTTCTTTTTTGTCTCCATACAGAAGTACAGCTTCACATAAAAAATAGAAATTCAAAAAGAAATGATTTGGTGAAATATCTATATATTCCTGCTTTTCGTGATAATATGACTCCATCAGACATTCATATATTTTCTGTCCATGTACGGATATTTCATAGTCAGAATCGCTTATAGCATCTATTAAAGACTGCTCTAACATTCCATCAAATTGAAACCTGAATTTTATATCCTCTACAAATTTCAACAGCTGCTCTAGCAGTCTGTATTCAAATTTTTCAAAATCTTCATTTAATTTTTCCTGAAAAATAACATAGATGACTATTCCTGCTAAAACAGAATAATATACGGATATTTCAGAAAACACATATAAACCGGCTAAAATGAAAATGCCTGTAATATATAAGCCTATAAGATATTCTGCAGTTTTATTGATAATGGATGACCTGTTTGAAGGATAAAATATCCTTAACCTATTCTCAATATTATTTGTAAGCTGCTTTGTAAGATAGAACTTTTTACTGATCTTATATACAGTATTTTTCATAAAACTCCTCCTTCATATCTTCTGTAAAGAATTTGCTCATCTCCATAATACTCTTAACAGAAAATCCACTATTCAATATATATCTGCCATTTACAAACCTCACAATATCCTGTAACAAATATCCTTTTTCATCTTCTGTAGGTACTATTTCCGTAATGCGTTCAATATATCTGTGACCATTTATATCCTTTTCCAGATGAATATCAAAATTAACAGCCTCTGTAACCTGCTCTAATGCAACCTTTTCATTTTGGAAAATATTGCAGGCAAGAAGTGAATTTCTCATATATTTTATAAGATTGTCTGTAGTTTTAGCATGATGTGTAAACAGCGTAAACAATGAACCTGTTTGGGACATCTGCACCATCCACGCTGCTACCGGATTTGATGCAACTTCGCCTAATATATTTACAGTGCCATCTGTCTTCTTTTGAATATCTAGGCCCTCCTGACCCGATACATAATCAGTTTCCCTGAATGACAAAATATTTCTGTCCGGATATACCTCTCTAAGATTAAGTTCAAATGATAATTCCTGGATTCTAAGATTATAAGAAGGATGTATAAACCCAATTATACTCATAAGCAATGTAGTTTTCCCACTACCCTGAGAGCCGGTAATTCCACATACCCGGCACCCGGCAATTAACCATTTAATTACATCTATTACAACATCAGCTCCCTCATCCTTTATCAGCTCAGTGATATTTTTCTGTTCAATAGTGTCAAACTTTCTTACAAAAAATGCAAAACTTTCTGAAAAGGGCGGACGTACAACCACAACTCTTGAGTGATCTTTCATTTCATTAACTACATATCCCTTAGCCTTAGACAGCTGACCCGGATTTCCATATCTGTATATATTTAATGATATCCTTTCAAGCTCCCTTTCTGTTTCAAAGGATAGAAAATCCAAATGAAAGGTTTTTCCTTTAAAAAATATCCAGACACTATTGTATTTTCCTGAATTTCCTGATACTCCTCCCGATACGCCTTCAATACGCTGGTCACGAATATCATCAATAACACCTAAACCTTTATAACTCGCATATATACGCTGTACAAGAATATTTAGCTTATCGGTAAAAGTTAAACTGATATGTGTACCTGTATATGCCCTTTCTATATCCTCCTTTGTAATCTTATTTTCTTTTTTTTCTATATCTTTATGTAAAAACCTGTTAAAAATACATGAATCTGTATTACATGTATTGATACCTCCAAAATCAAAATCAATAAATATTTGCTCCAAACTAAGATTTTTGTAGGTCTTCATATAATGATACAGTAATATATCAAATTTATCTCTTGCAGACAGCTTATTGATATCAGAAAAACAAATATAACTATTTATATTGTTCTCTGTAATTATTTTCTTTTCTATCAATATATCCTTTAGAATATCCTTTAAAAAACTTTTAGCAGCTTCATCCCCAATACCACAATTCCTAAGAGCTATTCTAAGTTCATTTTTCTTTTCCTTTAGGGCCTCAAGTTCTTTATCTTTCAGGCTTATCTCATATATATTTGCTCTTAGAATACTATTGATTTCCTCACTGACTGTTTCAACTAAATCCTCTATATTTTTGTAATTTGTCTTACTATGAAACTTCATTAAATCCTGCCTTTTTCAATATTAAATTTGTAGATTTATATAATTCATTAATAAATTCAAAATCTGAATCATTTCGCTTTGAATACATACTTTTAGAAATAAATTCCACCACTTTCCCTTCATTTATAGCATCATGAAAATGAATATTATATGGAATCACTCCTATCTCATCCTTTTCAATATTATACTTTTTTCTGATAATATTAAGACTTTCCTTTGATGCCTCATCATATTTGCCTACAAGAAAAACTGCTTTTCTTCTTATATTTTCATCCTCTAATATCTGCTCTATATCTTCAATACCCTGATATAAATTTATAACCACAACATCACTGTCTCTAAGTGATTTCTTTGATAATCTCCTGTTTCCATTTTGATTATCAATTAAATTTATATCGGAAATTTTATTTAATGTTTTGGGAAGCGATGCTGACAGATATTCTGCCGATTCTTCATCTATACCGTTTCTGACTTTTCTGGATGAAGGCAGATAATATATGTGTGTATTTCTGATATTCTTGATATTACTGAAAATGAACTGTTCATTGAGTTTCTTGAGCTTTAATCTGCTTAATATTTCGTCTATTCCCTCTCTTCTGTAATATGACATCTCATCCCTAATAATATCACTGTTTTTCTTTCCTTCAAAAACTTCCTCTATTGGTTTACTTAAATAATCATATTGAACAAACAGTGTTTTTAATGAGTATACCAGCGATGCCATAGTCCCTACAGCTATCATATTCCCGCTTGTGGCACTCTTACCTGAAACACTACTCCAAAATGCAATATTCAAAACTACCTCACTATAGTAATATGTAAAGTGGAATACAATTTTCTGAATAATAAATGAACTCTGAAAATAATATGTGAATTAAGATATTCTGATAATACCTCAAAAACATATATTTGTAAATAGAAAATTTTTATATTTTTCTACAGGACATCCGTCTGTTTTCTGCTTTTAGAATTAAAATATATCTATACAAATGACAACTATCAAATTTGAAACATTACAGAGCAGTTGGATATTTTGTGCAAGATGTCTATGTTGCCTTTGGCAACAAGACTTTTTGAAGCTAAAAATAAAAAATACGGAAACTCAAGTTATATAATATTGATTTTTAGAAGAATATATATTAATATATGTAAAGCAAAATATACTTATGGAGGTACCTATGCGACATTTAATTAGTCCTCTAGATTTTTCTGTCGAAGAGCTTGACAAGCTTCTTGATTTAGCTAGTGATATTGAGAAAAATCCAGACAAATACAAAGAAGCCTGCAATGGCAAAAAGATTGCGACTCTGTTTTATGAGCCAAGCACCAGAACCCGTTTAAGTTTTGAAGCTGCTATGCTTAATCTTGGTGGCAATGTTTTAGGTTTTTCATCGGCAGCATCCAGTTCAGCAGCTAAGGGCGAAAGTGTTTCTGACACAATCAGAATGATTTCCTGTTATGCTGATATATGTGCAATGAGGCATCCTAAAGAAGGTGCTCCTTTAGTTGCATCTTTAAAATCCGGTATTCCCGTTATAAATGCCGGTGATGGCGGTCATCAGCATCCCACTCAAACTCTTACAGACTTAATGACTATCCGTTCTCTTAAAGGCAGACTTGATAATCTTATTATTGGCCTTTGTGGTGATTTAAAATTCGGAAGAACTGTTCATTCTCTTATAAATGCTTTAGTCAGATATAAAAATATAAGTTTTGTACTTATTTCTCCACCTGAACTTAAAATCCCAAGCTATATTCGTGAAGAGGTTTTAGAAGCCAACAATATACCTTATAAAGAAATAACTCATATGGAAGATGCTTTAGCTGAACTTGATATCCTATATATGACAAGAGTTCAAAGAGAGCGTTTCTTTAATGAAGCTGAATATATCCGTCTAAAGGATACATATATTTTAGACAAAGAAAAAATGGCACTTGCCAATAAAAATATGCTTGTACTCCATCCACTTCCAAGAGTAAATGAAATATCTGTTGAAGTAGATGATGATGAACGTGCAGCTTATTTTAAGCAGGTCCAGTATGGTGTGTATGTCAGAATGGCACTTATACTTACTCTTCTTGAAATTAAAGCAGATTAATAAAAGAAAGGACTTACTAAAATGTTAAATGTAGGCAGTTTAAATGAAGGCTTTGTACTTGACCATATAAAGGCCGGAAAATGTATGGATATATATAATTATCTTGGACTTGATAAACTGGATTGTCAGGTTGCCATTATTAAAAATGCTAAAAGTAATAAAATGGGACGTAAGGATATTATTAAAATAGAATGTCCCATTGATGTTATAAATTTAGATATTTTAGGTTATATAGACCACAATATTACCGTAAATATAATTCATGACGGAAAAATCGTAGATAAAAAAAAGCTAACCCTTCCTAAAATCATCAAAAATGTAGTTACCTGCAAAAATCCCAGATGTATTACTTCTATTGAACAGGAGCTTGAGCAGATATTCATACTTACAGATGAGAAAAAGCAGATATACAGATGTAAATACTGCGAAGAGAAATATTCAAATAAATAAAAAACAATTATCACCCTTTTTCAAACAAAAAATGCGTTACGGCCTTACAAACAGGCTATAACGCATTTTTTAAATAAGTCCGACTATAAGCCGGGTTATGTCTTAGATGATCATCTATCTAGAACTGATGTCACCACCAGTTTCAAGCGACCTACCCGAGACAGGCGGGCAACCTTATGTCTCCTGTTCGGTCTTGCTTCGGATGGGGTTTACATATGCCCTGTCTGTTACCACACAGGCGGTAGTCTCTTACACTGCCCTTCCAACCTTACCACAAACGTGGCGGTATATTTCTGTTGCACTTTCCTTAGAGTCACCTCCACCAGACGTTATCTGGCATCCTGCCCTATGAAGCCCGGACTTTCCTCACCTGCAGCCTTTCGTTTCTACAGCCGCGACCATCCGTCGAACTTACATTTTGGAACTATAGCATTAATAAAAAAATTTGTCAAGATTTTATAAATCAAAGCATCCTCCACCTACAAACTCTCTCACTAATGAATTAGTAGGTATTCTTTCGCTTGAAACTCCTAAAAAATAATTCAAGAACTTAATAAGTCTGTTCGCCTCGTCATATTCAGAACAGTTTCTTGGTATCTGGTATAAAAGAGGCTCCGCATACTGCTTTAAAACACTTAATTCATATATAAGTGCTGAATTAAACATTACATCTGCTTCCTCCTGATATGGGAAAATATAGTTTTCTTCCCCTTTTCTTACAGACTGCCATCTGCTTATGGTTTCTCTTGCATTTGTCCCTCGGGTTCTTGCATCCCTGACTATTCTTCTAAGAAGTCTGCCATCCGTAGTAGGTATTCTGTTATGCTCATCAATATTTAACTGTGTTAAGGCACTGACATAAATCTTAAACTTATTCTCCTTATCGAGTGCATACGATAATCCGTCATTCAGGCAATGAATACCCTCTATTACAAGTACATCATCTTTACCTAGCTTCAATTTTTTACCTTTATATTCCCGCTTTCCTGTCACAAAGTTATATGTTGGTAATTCAACTGTCTCTCCATTTCCCAAAGCAATCATATCCTCATTGAATTTTTTTACATCCAATGCTTCTAATATCTCATAATTGTAATTACCGTTTTCATCCTTTGGAGAATTTATTCTGTCTACAAAATAGTCATCTACAGCAATTGGATGTGGTTTTAGTCCAATGGCTCTCAATTGAATAGATAATCTATGTGAAAATGTGGTTTTTCCTGAAGAGGATGGACCTGCAATCATAACATATTTTACATTTCCACGATTTTTGATTTCCTCTGCTATATCACCTATCTTCTTCTCCTGCAAAGCCTCCTGCACCAAAATCATATCCTCTATACTACTGCTTGATATGATATCATTTAATGCACCTACAGTATTTATTTCCAACATTTCACTCCATTTGCTGGATTCCTTAAGCACATTATACATCTTCCTTTGTGGCTCAAATTTAGGTACTTCTGTCGGATTTTCTTTAGTTGGAAGCTGTAATACAAAGCCGTCATCAAACTGATATAATTCAAAGTATTTTATATATTTTGTAGATGGTACCATATAACCATAAAAATAATCTTCAAATCCATTTAAACTATATACATTTACTGTTGAATTATTTCTGTATTTAAAAAGCTTTACTTTGTCATCCATTCCATGTTTTTTAAAATTATCTATAGCTACCGAGGTTTCTAAAGTATACTTTTTAATAGGATAATCCTTATTTACCATTTGCATCATATACTTGTATACCTCCTGAAGCAGTTCAGGAGTTACTTTTACATTTCCAAAAAGCTTACAAAAATATCCCTTGCTTAATGAATACCTTACACAGAGTCTTTCAATATTATTCTTGCCGCAAATATCATAAAATGCTTTTAACATCATAAGTGTTGCACTTCTTTTATATGTATCCATTCCACATGTACTTGCAGTTGTAATAAAGCTTATTTTGCTGTTGTTTGTAATTTCCTTATTTAACTCAGTAAGTTTTCCGTTTACCCGTGCCAGTACTATATCTGAATCATATTTTTCCTGCCATTCATTTGCAATATCTAATAATAAAACTCCGCTTTCATACTCCTTTTCAACACTCTCAACTGTTATTGTAATAGTTCCTGTCATCAAATCACGACCTTTCAAATTAATTGTAAAAGCATAATGCTTCTTCTATGGTCAATAACCTCTTTTTAATACTATCCTTTTTTAAAATCACATCACTCTTTCCTTCTCTGTCTAAAAGAGATAATATCTTATAATAATTATTCTTTTCATTATTCAGATATTCAGATAATACCGGATTTTTTTTTCTAAGCAGTATTTTCCCATATAAAAGCTCACATTCACTAAAATCTTCTGTAAAACTGTCGTCTTCACCCTTTACCCATTTCATAATTACATAATATTTTCCTGCATCCTTTATCATATCCTCTTCTACAAGAATATACTTCTCACTGTTCAGATATTTCCTGACAAGATTAATTTCTGAATGAGGAGATACTATAAGCTCCTTTGCTGTATCCAGTACTTCCTTTCCTGATTTTAAAATATCAATGATCAGTTCTCCACCCATACCGGCAATTAAAATTGTATCAGCCTCGCTTTTTTCTAATTTCTCCAAGCCATTAGACAATCGTAATCTGATTTTATCTTCCAGCTTATGTTCTGCTATATGTTCCCTTGCCCTTTCTAACGGCCCTTCCTTCACATCACATGCATAAGCATAGGGAACAACTTTATTTTCTACTAAATATATAGGTATGTACCCATGGTCAGTTCCAATATCCGCTAAAATATTCCCTTTTGTCACAAATTCAGAAATCCTTTGTAATCTACCAGATAATTTCATCTATTCCTCCAGATAGTCAATTAATTTTTCACTTCTGCTTCGGTGTCTAAGCTTTCTTAAAGCCTTAGCCTCTATTTGCCTGATTCTCTCCCTGGTAACCTTAAACTCTACCCCTACCTCCTCTAGTGTCCTGCTTTTTCCATCCTCTAAACCAAATCTTAAAATTAAAACTCTTTGCTCTCTGTCTGTAAGAGTTGATAATACTTCAACTAACTGCTCCCTGAGTAATGTATAAGTAGCTGCCTTTACAGGTGTTTTTGTGTTCTCGTCCTCTACGAAATCACCCAAATGTGTATCATCTTCCTCCCCTACCGGCGATTCCAATGATACAGGCTCTTGAGCAAACTTCATTATAGCTGTTACTTTTTCCTCAGTAATTCCCATCTTATTTGCTACTTCTGCATTACTAGGCTCTCTGCCAAGTTCCTGTACAAGCTGTCTGTTAATTCTGGTAAGCTTATTAATATTTTCCACCATATGCACAGGTATTCTGATAGTCCTTGCCTGATCCGCTATGGAACGTGTAATGGCCTGTCTAATCCACCAGGTTGCATAAGTACTGAATTTGTAATTCATTTTGTAGTCAAATTTATCCACAGCCTTTAACAGACCCAGATTTCCTTCCTGTATAAGATCTAACAGCTGCATACCCCTGCCAATATACTTTTTTGCAATACTTACAACAAGTCTTAAGTTTGCCTCCGTAAGCTTATCCTTAGCTTCTAAATCACCCTCGGCAATACGTTTTGCCAATTCTATTTCTTCACAGGCTGATAGCAAAGGTACTTTGCCGATTTCCTTTAAATACATTCTTACGGGATCTTCTATATTTATCCCCTCTGCTATAATAAAATCATCAGTATCCTCATCTGAATTTTCATCCTGCTCAATCATTTTTAAAGATTCACTGTTTGGTTCCTCGAGTTCTAAAATATTATCCATCTCTAAGTCCTTGGTTCTATCAATGCTGTCAACATTTCCCATATCTTCTGTAGTATCCAGATATTTATCCGATATATCCAAATCCTTTGCCATCATTATGCCTCCTTAGATGATAAATTATGAAAGAGTAATATGTATTTTACTCAGTTCATTCTGTTCTTTTATAATCTGCTGTAATAAAGCAATATCTGTTATTTCCCTGCTTCTGTAATCAATACTGTTCTTTTTAACATTATATAAAATATCATTAAGAACCTTTTCTCTTTCATCCTTTGTCATCTCATCACTAATCGGAGAAGAAAATAAGCCAGCTATCTCAGACTGTTCATCACTATTCTCAAAATGATTAATAATTTTTGCCGGATTGATTTCTCCTGCCTCCAACTGGTCAAATAGCATATCTGCCACCTGATAGTACATAGGCGATACAAAATCCTCTTTTTTTATAATTCCCTTTATTTTCGGATAAATACTTGCATCATCTATAAGCCATGTAAGTAATGTTTTAAGTGCCATTGCAGTACCATCCTCTTTTGTCTTTTTATACTCCTCTTTTTTCACCGGATTCAAATTTTTCAAATCCTCTTCACTGATAGTAAGAGAAAGCTTTCCTAAAGTTTTAATAAGCGAGTCCTTAGGAAGCATATATTCCTCACAGACTGCGTCAATATATACATTTCTTTCCAGCTCATCACTAAACTCTAAAAGCTTTTTAGCAACGGACCGATAAAACCTCGACTTCATATCCGGATCATTTATATCTGTCTCCTCCCTCATTTTATCTATCTCAAACAGAAAACTGTTTCTGGCATTTTTTATTCTCTTTTCATATTCATCAGCCCCCAACGCTTTTATAAACTCGTCAGGGTCCTTATATGGCTTCATATTAATTACCTTTGTAGAAAGTCCTGCCTCCTTGGAAATAGGTATTGCCCGAAGTGCAGCCTTTACCCCTGCCCCATCAGAGTCATATGTAAGATATACACTATCCACATATCGTTTAATAAGTGCAGCCTGTCTTAGCGTATAGGCAGTTCCTAATGAAGCTACTGCATTATTAAAGCCTGCCTGATGCAAAGAGATTACATCCATATATCCCTCACATATAAGCATATATTCCTTTCTGGAATTCCTTGCTATATTAAGTCCGTATAGATTTCTGCTCTTATCAAACAGTATGGTTTCCGGTGAATTTAAATATTTTGGCTGTGCATCTCCCATTACACGTCCGCCAAAGCCAATCACTCTGTTATTCACATCCATAATAGGAAACATAACACGCCCCGAAAATTTATCATATACCTTTTTTTCCGAATAGTTAAAAAGTCCTGCTTCCTTTAAAACATTATCCTCAAAACCCTTGCTTTTAAGATAATCATATAAATCATTGCTATAATTTGTAGAAAATCCTAAACCGAATCCGGTAATGGTTTCATCAGAAAGCCCTCTGTTTCTTAAATATTCATAACCCTGTGCGCCTCTTTCACTTTTCAGAATATGATAATAATACTTTGCAGCCTCTTTATTTGCCTCCAAAAGTCTGTTTTTTAAATCAGCTCTCCGCTTATCCTCTTCGCTGTAGCCTCCTTCGGGCAGTGCTATACCGGCTCTGTCTGCCAGTACCTTTACTGCCTCAGTAAAAGAATAATTTTCATATTTCATAATAAAGGTATAAGCATTTCCACCTGCACCGCACCCAAAACAATAATACATCTGCTTTGACGGTGTAACTGAAAATGAAGGTGACTTTTCACTGTGAAACGGGCATAATCCAAAATATGTACTGCCCTTTTTCTGTAATTTTACATAAGACGACACTACATCCACTATATCATTTCTTGATCTTATTTCTTCAATTAAGTCATCTGAATAATACATATTATCACCCAAAACCTAGTATTTCCAAAATCTAGGCACAAATTCTTCTTCAAATTTCTTTACGGAATATTGGTCAGACATTCCTGCTATATAGTCACAAACCACTCTCTCAGGTTCTTCGTTCAAATCATATATTAAATGCAAAAACTCTTCGGGAAGTTTATTTATATTGCTCAAATAATAATTATAAAGTTCCTTTATCATACTCGATGCTTTATATTCCTGTCCTTTTGCCACCGGATTTTTATATAACTCCTGAAACAGAAAAGTCCGCAAACCCTTCATAGCCTCCTCTACCGCCTTTGACATAATAATATCCGGCTTGTCCATACTGTTATTGACAATATCCCTGATAAGCGTATCTAATCTAAGCTTTGTACTGTTTCCCAAAACATCCCTGTATTTTTTAGGAATATCGTCCTCGACTAAAATATTTGCTCTTATGGCATCATCTATATCGTGATTTATGTATGCAATCTTGTCCGAAAGCCTTACAACCTTTCCCTCCAAGGTAGACGGATTAGCCGTAGTCCTGTGGTTTAACATACCGTCTCTTACTTCCTTTGTAAGATTAAGTCCCAAACCATCCTTTTCCAAAAGCTCCACTACCCTTACACTCTGTTCATAGTGTGCAAAGCCATATTTACATACTTCATCTAATGCTCTTTCTCCTGCATGACCAAAAGGTGTATGTCCAAGGTCATGTCCAAGCGCAATACTCTCTGTTAAATCCTCATTCAGTCTTAAAGAGCGTGATATACTTCTTGCAATTTGTGATACCTCTAATGTATGAGTAAGTCTTGTTCTATAATGATCTCCTTCGGGAGCTAAGAAAACCTGAGTTTTATGCTTTAACCTTCTAAATGCCTTACAATGAATAATCCTGTCTCTGTCTCTTTGATAAACAGTTCTCATATCACACGGCTCTTCTTCTCTGTCTCTTCCAAGACTGTCTGCGCTGTGTGAAGCATAGGGACTAAGCAGTATCTTCTCATTGTTTTCAATAGATTCTCGAATAGTCATATATACCTCCTCTATATTGCATTCAATGCAATCTCCATCATCTGTGTAAATGAATTTTGTCTTTCCTTTGCCGTAGTAATTTCATCTGATACAAAGGAGTCGGATATAGTAAGAAGGCATGCTGCATTTTTGCCTGATACCTTAGCATTATGAAATAAAGCAAAGCTTTCCATTTCTACACATAAACAGTTTAGGTTATCACGAAGACTGTTGAAATATGTACCATCACCCTCTCTATAAAATACATCAGAGGAATGGACTCTGCCTGTATGAAGAGTAATACCAAGATTTTTTGCTGATGCTAAGAGCCTGTCATTAAGCTCCTTTGACGGAAACGTAACATCACTCTCATATCCGTTTTGTGTTTTCGCATATGACGACTCTGAATATGCTTCCGTAGCAAGTACCACATCATATACACTTAAATCCTTTGTATATGAACCTGCACTTCCGATTCGTATAATATTTTCTACTCCATATACATTATAAAGCTCGTATGAATATATACCTATAGAAGGCATACCCATTCCTGAACTCATAACCGAAACTTCTTTTCCATTATATTTTCCGGTATATCCCAAATTGTTTCTTACATCATTGAACATATAGACATCTTCTAAATATGTTTCTGCAATTTTTTTTGCACGTAACGGGTCACCCGGCATTAAAACTGTTTTGGCTATCTGATTTTCATTTGCATTATTATGAGGTGTTGCCATATTAACCCTCCCTTTCCTTTAAAATTTAATCACGAAATCTTTTTTTCAACATCCTACACAGTATACCACAAAATATCCTATACTGCAAACTGGCTGTTGTATAAATTTGCATAAAATCCGTTCTTATCCATTAACTCCTCATGATTACCCTGCTCTATAATATTGCCGTCCTTCATTACAAGTATAACATCTGCTTCTCTGACAGTTGAAAGTCTGTGCGCAACGATAAAACTTGTTCTTCCCATCATAAGTGTATTAAAAGCCTCCTGTATTTTTATTTCCGTTCTTGTATCAATAGAAGATGTTGCCTCATCCAATATCAGCATTGGAGGCTTGGTAAGCATTACCCTCGCAATACATAAAAGCTGTTTCTGACCCTGTGATAAGCTTCCTCCATCTTCACCTATACAGGTATCGTAGCCGTTCTCCATTCTCTTAATAAAACTGTGAGCATGTGAAGCCTTTGCTGCTTCAATAATTTCCTCCATAGTCGCATCCTTTTTACCCATCATAAGATTTTCCTTAATAGTACCTGCCTTTAACCACGTTTCCTGCAAAACCATACCATAGGCATTTCTTAAGGTCTCCCTCTTTAAACCGGCAATATCATATCCCGAAATACTTATACTTCCGCTATTTACATCATAAAATCGCATCAAAAGATTTATAAGTGTAGTCTTTCCACATCCGGTTGGGCCTACTATTGCGATTTTCTGCCCCTTTTCTACATTTAAACTGAAATTTTCTATCAGCTTCTTATCAGGTACATATGAAAAGCATACATCTTCAAGTTTAACCACACCATCTACGTTTATTTCTGAAACAGCATCCTCACTGTCAGGCTCCTCTGACTTTTCATATATTAAATCAAAAATTCTGGAAGCACAGGCAAGCGCATTCTGAAGTTCAGTAATAACGCTTGATATTTCGTTGAAGGGTTTTGTATACTGATTTGCATAGCTTAAAAAACTTGAAAGTCCTCCAACCGTAATATTTCCGCCTATTGCAAATATTGCTCCCACAATACCTACAACCGCATATACCATACTATTTACAAATCTGGTAGACGGATTTGTAGTTGAAGAATAGAATATTGCCTTTAAAGATATCTTAGCCAGTCTGTCATTAATCTCATCAAACTTTTCCAAGACATCCTCTTCCTTACTGTAAGCCTTTACCACCTTCTGATTACCAATCATTTCATTAATAATACCTGTCTGCTCCCCTTTTATCTCAGACTGCCTTCTAAACAGCTTATATGTTCTCTTTGCAATAAAATTAGCAACTACTAAAGAAAGCGGTGTTACACATACAACAAGTACAGTTATCTTAAAATTAATGGAAAACATAAACAGCAATGTACCTGCTATTGTAATAACTCCTGTAAAAGCCTGTGTAAATCCCATAAGAAGTCCGTCCGCAAACTGGTCTACATCAGCTATTACTCTGCTTACAATATCTCCATGCTGATGTGTGTCAATATAGCTAAGTGGCATTTTCTCAATTTTTTCAAAGGCTTCATTTCTAATATCCCTTACCACTCCATACGTTATTCTGTTATTGCATATATTCATAAGCCACTGTAACAGTGATGTAATCAGAACAATAATGATAATTTTTAAAATAATACTTCCCAATGTATCAAAATCAATCTTTCCCTGTCCGACAATACAGTCTACTCCCTGTCCTGTAAGAATCGGAACATATAAAGTTAGGGCAACGGTTGCAGCAGCAAAAAACAATGATAATACAACTAAAAGGTTATATCTTTTTATATATCCTAAAACTGTTTTTATAGTACTTTTTTGCATTTTTACCTCCTAATGCTTCAGGCTTAAGCTTCACTTATCTTAAACTGTGAGTTATATATTTCCCTATATACCTCGCAGTCCTTTAAAAGCTCTTCATGAGTACCTATACCTACTGCCATGCCGTCATCTAACACAATAATTTTATCTGCGTGCATAATAGATGCAGCTCTTTGTGATACAATAAAAACAGTAGGCTTAAAGCTCACATTTTTTATTTCTTTTCTAAGTGCTGCATCTGTAGCAAAATCAAGTGCTGATGCACTATCATCCAATATGAGAATTTCCGGTTTTCTCACTATGGCTCTGGCAATAGTAAGTCTTTGCTTTTGTCCGCCTGACAGATTACTGCCTCCCTGCTCTATCATTTCATCATACTTCTTATCTTTTTTTTCTATTACATCTGTTGCCTGTGCTATACGGACTGCCTCTTTAATGTCCTCAATACCGGCTGTCTTATTTCCCCACATTATATTTTCCTTAATGGTTCCCTTAAACAGCACTGCTTTTTGTAAGACAATGCCTATCTTACTTCTAAGCTCCTCTTTTTTGTAATTCTTAACATTAATACCGCTTACATAGATATTTCCTGATGTGGCATCATAAAATCTTGGTATCATATTGACAAGTGAAGACTTACCTGAACCGGTGCCTCCGATAATACCTATGGTTTCTCCCCGTTTTACGGCAAATGATATATTACTTAAGGCTTCTTCCTTGCCATTTGTATATTTTAAGCATACATTGTCAAAAACAACCGTATAATCCTTATACTTATCAAATGCTTCATCTTTTGTAGTTTCGTAAATCTCACTAAGACTGTTTTTAACTTCAAAAACAGCCTGAACCCTGTTACCGCTGGCAATCGCCTTTGTAACTAATATTATAAGATTTGCCAGTTTTATAAGTTCCACTAATATCTGCGACATATAGTTTACAAGAGCAACCACTTCCCCCTGTGAGATTGCTCCACTGTCAACTCTTATAGCACCTGTGTATAATAACGCTGCAATACCACAGTTTACTATAATATAAGTAATAGGATTCATAAGTCCCGAAATTCTTCCTGTCTTCTTCTGAATAGTAGTCAGAAAATCATTACTTTCCTTAAAATCCTGTATTTCTTCATCTTCTTTACAAAAGGCTCTTATAACTCTTGCACCTGTAAGATTTTCTCTTGTTTTGAGCAGAATATTATCTAAACCCTGTTGTACCTTTTTAAACATGGGAATAGTTGCACCCATAATAGCAAATACAACAATAGACAACAATGGAATAATCACTACAAATACTATGGCAGCCTTTATATCTATGGTAAATGCCATAATCATTGCACCAAAGACAATAAATGGAGAACGTAAAAACAGTCTTAGTACCATATTTACGCCATTTTGCAACTGATTTACATCTGAGGTCATTCTTGTAATAAGCGTAGAAGTACCTAATTTATCAATTTCCGCAAAGGATAAACCCTGAATATGTTCAAACAAAGAGTGTTTTAGCTTTGTAGAAAAACCAACTGCCGCCTTGGCGGAAAAATATTGTGCAGTCAGTGAACATATAAGTCCGACAATACCCAGTAATACAAGGATAATTGCCATCCTTACTATATGCCCTGTATCCTCTTTCCCAATACCATTATCAATTATTGAAGCCATTACAAGCGGCACAAATAATTCAAATAATGCTTCCAACAGCTTAAATAAAGGTGCAAGAAATGTTTCTTTTTTATAGTCCTTTAAGTAAATCAGTAAATGTTTCATTTTAAAGCTCCATTATAGCAATGCTTTTTGCTCCTACTTTTTTTTCATTTTCGTTTTCCGATAATACAATTTTACTATAATTAAGTGCAGATATATCCAACTCTGTAAGATTTGGATTATATATTACCATAATTTTTTCATTAACCGTAAAAGCAATAACATTATTTTTAGCACCCTCTATATCAAAAAACTTCACTCTTGTATTTCCGTCTGCATTGCTGATAAAATCATACTTCTTTCTAATCTCTATCAGTGCTTTGTAATAATCTACAATATCCCTGTTTTCATAGGCTCTCTGCCAGTCCAGCTGATTAATTGATATTGGTGAATTGTAACTGTCTCCAATACCTTTTTTTGTACGGAGAAACTCCTCTCCTGCCTGAAAGAATGCCATCCCCTGAGTGGTAAATACAATACCTGCCGCCATCTTACTCATTTTAGCAAGCAGTTCATTTCTGGCAAACATTTTGTCATTATCTGACTTATCTGCTATATCTGTTGACAATACCAGCTTATCATAAAGTGTAAAGTTATCATGGGCAGATACATAAGCAACACGTTGGCTGAGTGTAAGTGAACTTTTTAGCTTATCTGCAAAATTCACACTGTCTTCATCCTTTGAATTGACATATGCAGCTTCTTCTGCCTCAAAAACACTACCCTTAACAGCATCTCTTATATCATCACTAAATATAGAAATTCTTTCATCAATGTAGTCAGCATTAGCAGTTGTAGAAGGAATATATCCCTCCTCCATTGCACTGGGACCACCGGTCCACGGCTCACCATAAAGAATTATTTTTTTACCGTCAGGCAGCTTATCCAGCTCCTCCCTGATAGCTTTCATAGTTTCCGTATCATGAAGCCCCATCAGGTCAAATCTGAAGCCATCCAGATGATATTCCTCTGCCCAGTATTTAACTGAATCAATCATAAACTTTCTATACATTTCATGCTCACTACAGGTTTCATTACCACAGGCAGAGCCATTTGACAGGCTTCCGTCCTCGTTTAGTCTGTAGTAATAGTAAGGCACGGTTTTCTGGAAGCTGGAATTTAAGTCATAGGTATGATTGTAAACTACATCCATAACCACGCCAATACCTGCCTTATGGAGTGCCATTACCATTTCCTTGTATTCCTTTATTCTTACATTGCCGTCATATGGATTTGTAGAATATGAACCCTCCGGTATGTTGTAATTAAGCGGGTCATATCCCCAGTTGAAGGAATCATCATTTTTAGATTCATCAATAGATGCAAAGTCATATGAAGGTAATAAATGCACATATGTTACACCCAATTCCTTTAAATAGTTTACACAGGTAGGAAAATCTGTAGTGCTGTCACCGTTTAACCAGGTATTCTCCTCTGTAAAGGCAAGATATTTACCTCTATATTCATCTCTTACTCCTGAATGATCATCAGATGAAAAATCCTTTATATGAAGCTCATATATAACAGCCTTACTTTTATCTATATCCAATCTTTTATCTTTCTCAAATCCCTCAGGATTGGTAGCCGATAAATCTACTACCATTGATCTTGTGCCATTAACACCACAGGCTTTTGCATAAACATCTGCCGTCTCATTTGTATCCCCATCTACTGTAACCGTATAGGTATAATACTTATTTTTTAAATCTCCAAGCTCTTTTGCATCATACATAAATACACCCTTGTCGCATCTTTGCATTTCATATGTGCCTGTTTTTTCACTTCCCTCACCGTCACTTCCTTTAGTGTAAAGATTTAAACACACACTTTGAGCTGTAGGTGCCCAGATTTTAAATACTGTTTTTTCCCTGCTATAATTTGCACCTAAATCATTCCCCGTATAAATATATTTTTCCTTAAACTCTTCTGATGAATACATCTTTTTTAATTCTGCTGCAGTCATATGGTCTCCTTGAATTATTATATTTTTATATTATTGGACATAAATAATTTTTATTCCATATTCTCTAACTCCTCATATACTCTAAGCAATTCACCCACACTCCATGCCTGTGCAAAGCAACCCTTTGAATCATGAGGATATAATCCGCTGTATATCTCAGCTATGTGTCCTATACACCCCTCTCTAAATCCGGCCTCTAAACCGTTTAGCTGTCTTCTTACAATTATTTTAGCCTTTGTTTTATCCTTAGCCCATTTCAGATATGCAAGGTAATATGCACCAAGAGGAAATCCCCATACAGTTCCCTGATGATATGCCATATCCCTGTCAAACCATTTACCACCATAGAATGGTTTAAATTCCTTATCCTTTGGTGACAGACTTCTAAGTCCCAATGGTGTATACAGTTCTTCAAATACTTTAGTAATAACTTTATCTGCCTTATCTTCATCAAGCATTGAATACGGCATTGATGCAGCCCATATCTGGTTACATCGTATCTGGCAGTCATTTTCGGTTCCCGAATACAAATCCTTCAGACAATCCTCCTTCTCATTCCAGAAGTTCTTAAGAAAGCTCTTTTGTACTCTTTCTGCCAGTTCTTTAAAGTCGCATATTCTATCTGTAACATTTATCTTATCACTAAATTCTTCCATAATCATTAACGCATTATACCAGTAAGCATTTATTTCCACCGGCTTGCCATGTCTTGGTGTAGGAAGAATGTCCCCAAATCTTACGTCCATCCAGGTAACCTGATCTAATCCCCCACCTGCTGATATTAATCCGTCTTCATCCATCTTAATATTAAAGTCGGTACCTGTCATATACCACTTGATAATTTCCTCTATTACAGGATAGGCTTCTTTAACAAATTCTATATCCTTTGAAGAATTATAGTAAGAATATACTGCATTTATAAATAGCAATGAGGCATCTACAGTATTGTACATAGGAGCATCCTCTCCCTCTGGAAAGAGATTCGGCATAATACCTTTTCTACAGTACTTCATAAAAGTTCTAAGAATGCTCTTTGCATCCTCATACTGTTTAGTAGTAATCGTACATCCAAACAGTGCAATCATTGTATCTCTTCCCCAATCCTCAAAAAACGGATATCCTGCCAAAATAGATTTACCATTTGTAGATTCCCTGTATGTTATATAATCATTTGCAGCCATAACAAGTGTATTTGCATATTCATCCTTTAAACCGGCCACCTCTTTAAGCTTCATCTTTCTGTCTATTTCATCTGAAATCATTTCATCCACACTATTACATACATTTTCATATGTTACTTTTTCGGTACTGTAAATAATGCTGTATTCTCCCTCTCCCGTAAAAATGATAGAGTGATTGTGTGCAACACATCCCAGTGCAAATCTTCCATCCTCTGCATCTGATTTAAAATATAAATCTTCAATATATTCTGTCTTATGCTCTTTAACTGTTCCGTTTGTAGAAAAATATACATCTATTTTTTCACTGGATATTTTGTTATCTTCAAGTATAAATTTCCTTCCGGTTTCCAGTTTTCCACCCTTATTAATAAACTGCAGCCATGGAGTAACTACGAGCCTAACCTCTTTAATCCCATGATTTATAATTTCATACTTGATACCAAGTTTATTTTCTTCATGCTTTAATACTATAGTTTTGATTACTTCAACGCCATTTACAACATAGTGATATTCCGGAAGATATTCAAACGAAAAAGAATTTAAATATAAATTTCCTTTTTCATTATTTGCTTTTGAAACATATCTTGAAGCAGATAATACAAATTTTTCTTCTCCTATATATAATTCCTCATAAGTATTTTCAATAAGCTGATATCTTTTATTCGGTGCTGTAAGTGCTGCCATAAAAAGCGTATGGTCACATCTCGCATTAGTACCTGCAATGGTAAGTGAAGAAAATCCACCCAGACCGTTTGTCAGAAGATAGCAGTTTTCTTCTGCTCTGTCAATATCGTATAAATCATTTTTGCCATATATAAATTTCATAATCATTTCCTTTCCATGTGTAGTCAAGTAAAATCTACCATAGAAATCTGTTAAGTAGCATAAGTGTGTCATCTGTTGTTTTAATCAGATTTCTCAATATTCATATTTTACTCTATTTTCCTAAAAAAATCTACCTGCCGTACACTTTGGTTTCCTGTCTTTTATTTCAGTATTCATATAGTTAACAATTTTTAAAGGATGTAAACATATTGTACAAAAAATGGAATAAAAAGTAAACTTTTCTATACTGTTTTTGTGATGATTAATAAGATTTTCCATCATATAAAAAGTGACTATGCTTCATGAATTTATTATTTACCTTAAAAATATAATAAATTCTTCTGACATAGTCACTCGACACACTGAGTTGTAAAAAACTCGGTGTTATTATAATATAAACTCTAAAAAATTATGCAATAACATTTATGAAGCAACAAGACAATATGATTATTTTCAAATATAACTGCATTAAATCTATTTCAAAAATGCAATTCCATATGGAGGTAAGGTAATTGTTTCACCATCAATCTTTACTTCATAATCTGTACTTGTAACTAATGTTGCAACTAACGCTTCATAGCCATATGTATCCTTTGACAATGTAACGGTCTTTTCTTCTATTCCAAAGTTACATAAAATAATCATCTCTTTATCATTATATGTCTTTTTAATTCCGGCTATAGCGGTATCCTCAGAAACTTCAATAGCAGTTGTTTTGCCTCTTGCTATTTCTTCATAAGTACTTCTTATATGGAGCATTTGCTTATAATACCATAAAATTGAATTTTTATCCTTTAACTGCTCTTCAGCACTTGGAAATCTATGTTCAATTTCATCCATAGCCGGAGGACCGACAGTAGTAACACCTCCTGAGAAGTTAGACCAGTTCATTGGTGCTCTTGCATTTTCATCTTTTGCAGATACGCTACCGGTCATACCTATTTCTTCACCATAGTATGCGAATGAACACCCTGACATAAGCTGATTTAATGCACCTGCAAATTTAACCTTATTTTCATCATTTGATACAAAACCCGGAATTCTTCCTGTATCATGATTACTTGCAAATGGAGCATTTACCATTTCTGAATTACTCTCATAGTATTTGTTTTCACCACTCTCTAAACACTTAGCAAACCATTGGCCGTTCATCTGATTTATACTTTTAACTAAAATACCTGAATAATTACCAAAAGCATAGTCAAAAATACTTTCTATTCCGCTTTTGTAGTAATTTGCGATTGTAGCTTGAGAATCCCATACCTCCGCAACAATATATGCATCTTCTCTTACACTCTTTACATAGCTACAGAACCAGTCAAGTACTTCAACATTCGCATCCGTTCCACCTGAAAAATACTCCTTTGCAGCATCTAATCTGAAGCCGTCAACACCAATCTCTATCCAGAAATCAACTATTTTTTCAATTTCATGTCTTACCGCTTCACTTTTAAGATTAAGATCAGGCATACCTGACCAGAACTGACTTTCATAGAAGTATTCTGTTCCTGCAACCTTTGTATATGCATTAGGAGTTTTTATATCCTCTTCTTTCTTGAAATTGTAATAATCTGCTTCCGGACATTCTTCAAAATCAGGTTCCTGTCCTGCATCTAAAGACTTGTAATAGTCTCTTGCAGTCTTAAACCACTCATGCTGTGATGATGTATGGTTAAATACTAAATCAATAATTATATTAATATTTCTCTTGTGACATTCTTCAACCAAATTTTTAAAATCATCCATAGTACCATATTCTTCGTCTATGTCATAATAGTCTATTACATCATATTTGTGATATGTAGTTGAAGGCATAACAGGCATAAGCCAAATTCCATTAAATCCCATATCTTCAATATAATCCAACTTTGAAATCAAACCATTTATATCGCCTATACCATCGCCATTACTGTCAGCATATGAATATACAAAAACTTCATAATAGTTTCTATAATGATCCTCAGTAGATAATTCAAATTCTTCATCCTTCCATGACAATACATTATAGTATTCTTCAGGTGTGAGCGTTGATATATCAACAGTTGTTGTTTCCTCCGGTTTCTTTTCATCCCCGCCACAACCTGCTAAAATTGTAACGGATAATGATGATATAAGTATTATTGAACACACTTTTTTAAATATCTTTCTCATAGAACCTCCTATAGTCAGATACCTTTCTCACTAGCTGTCTTACATACTCCTACAGCTTCAAAAAGCGATTGATATCTGAATTCCACGGCATTTATCAAATATATGTGCTTACACATATAACCGACTTGTTGCCCATATATACAAAAAAGGAATGCAGTGAACCACATTCCCTTTTGTATGAATCAATATGATTAACCTTTAACAGCGCCTGACATACCATCCTGATAGAATTTCTGCATAAGAATGAAAATAATCGAAATAGGAATTGAAATCAATACTGCACCTGCACAGAATGAATTAAACCACTGATATACATATTCCTTTTCAAGCATATTCCATAAACCTATAGCTACTGTATATTCTTTAATATTTGTTAAACAAATAACCTTAGCAAATATGAAATCCAACCAAGGACCCATGAAAGCTGTTAATACCGTATATACAATAATTGGTTTACTAAGTGGTATAATAACCTTTGTAAACACCTGGAACTTAGTTGCTCCGTCGATACATGCTGCCTCATCAAGTGACTTTGGAATAGTATCAAAGAAACCTTTGGCAATATAGAAGCCCATACCGGAGCCTCCCGAGTATACAAGTATTAAAGCTACCTTAATTAATCCACCTTCTGTAAGTCCAAGTGCCTTTAAAATAAAGTAAACAGCAACCATTGACATGAAACCAGGGAATAAACCAAGAATCATACATATGTTCATAAAAGTTCTTCTTGTCTTAAATCTCAATCTTGACATACAAAATGCAACTGAAAGAACAAAGAAAGAAGATATTAAACATACTATTACTGATATGATAAGGGTATTCATAAACATTCTAGGGAAGTTAAGAGTACCCGTATCTGTGAATAATTTTTTATAATTGTTTATTGTAAACGAATTAGGTATTATTCTATCTATAAAGTCACCCTTCTCACCTCTAAAGCTTGTAATAATAACCCATACAACCGGTGCAATCCAAATTATTGCTAAAACAGTAAGAAAGATATGAGTTATGATATCCATTACAAGTCTTTTAAGTTTCGCTGATGTATATTGAACAGCTTCAGAACTATTTTTTTTCATCTTACTGGAATCCCTCCTCATCTTTATATGCGTTTGTATTTCTATAGGTTATAATTGAAACGATAGAAAGTACAATAAATGTCATAATACCGATTACAGCACCAACGTTATACCGTTGTTCATTAATAGTAAGCTTAAATAACCACGTAACCAAAAGGTCTGTCTTACCCGCCGTACTACCAACCGGTCTAGGATCACCACCTGTTAATAAGTAGATTACGTTGAAGTTATTTACATTACCTGTAAATGTAGATACAAGATATGGACCTGTAACAAATAACATATATGGTAATGTAATCTTAAAGAATGTAGTAATGGCATTCGCACCGTCTACTCTTGCAGCCTCATACAAATCAGCCGGAATATTCTGCAAAATACCTGTTACCTGTAACATTGTATAAGGAATACCTACCCAAAGATTTACAACTATTACTGTTATTCTTGCATACGTAGCATTTGTAAAAAATGGAACCGGCTCACTCAAAATCGCATTATTTACAGGACCATTTGGACCTAACATCGTTCTGATAATCAATAAAGAAACAAACTGTGGAATTGCTATTGACAAAATGAATAAGAATCTCCACATTCCTTTAAGTCTTGTTCCTTTTCTATTTATAATAATAGCCAATAACATACCTAAGATATAGTTTAGGAATGTAGCTAAAATTGCCCAAACAATAGTCCATCCTGCTACAGCCCAGAACTGTTTACCAATATCACCTTTTAATGATACAACATCAAAGAAGTTATCAAGACCAACCCAGTTAAATAATTGTAAATGGCCTCCGATTTTTGTGTAATTAGTAAATGCCATTGAAATCATATAAATCAGTGGCAAAATAGTAAATGCTACAACACCTGTAATAGGTAATGCTAATAATAACTTATGCAAGTTACTGTTAAATAAGTCTTTTATATCTTCAAAGAAATTATTTACATGCTTACCCTTTTTCCTGAGTACCTGTGCCATATATGCACTTTTAACTGTTTCTCTCCAGAATAAGAAAAACGCAATACATATAACTATAGAAACAACACCATATAACAGTACAAGCTTAGAATCGTCACCCTCTACATAAGTCATAAACTGACCTGTAGGATCAAGAACGTATCCTGCTTCTCTTCCTCCAAGCGATGGAAGCATCGATATATTACTTATACCATAGGTAACCATGAAATAAATAAATCCAATTTCTACAGCCAAAAACAATAAACCTTTAATAAACTGTTTTCTAACTATATTACCCAAACCCATAATAAGGAATGAGAGCTTTGTAAAGATATCGCCCTTAGCTAATGCCTTGCTGACAGTATAATCTTTACTAAATTCAGAAGGGGCATTTAAAGCCTTTTTTTTCTTCTTCACAACACTACCTCCATAGAATATTTTCTCCACAGCTTCCATATAGAAACTGTGGAGAAACTGTCTTATTCAAAACAGCTGATTAGTTACCTAATGACTGTGCATACTTATCTGCCAATGTTTTATTAAATGTTTCAACCTTTTCAGCTACATTGTCATGTGTTACTGCATCTTCAGCACCTGGTAAAACAGCTTTACCGAAATTAGCTGCTTCATCCCAGTAACCTGTATCGCCAAGGTATGCTGGCTGAATCATATCCTGATTATAAGCTTCGTTCTGAGCAATAAATGCTTCATCATTCTTGATTGCTTCATCCTCAAGTAATGCTGTATTACATGGGATAACACCACGAGCATCGTAACGAGCCTTCTGAGCTTCTTCACCGCTTAAGAACTTAGCTAATGCTACAGCAACCTGCTGATTCTGACAGTTTGGATTAATACCGATAGCCTTAGCTGAAGCAAAACCGCTTAACTGACCTGTTGTACCATCTTCAAATGTAATTTGTGGCTTAGAAGCAATACCAAGGTTATCACCAAGAGCCTCTCTAGCGTTTGCTAAATCCCAAGAACCTGAGAACATAGCATCGAACTGATCACCAAGACCTGAAACACCACTTGCATCTGTGAAATTAGGATTAGCTCCTAAATCAATCATGTAGTTAGCAGCTTTAACACCTGCATCACCTGAGAAGTTAATTCCCGGATTATCATCATCACCAACTGTACATCCTGCTGCTAAGAAGAAACACTCTGTATACCAAGCTGTAGAAATAGGTAATGCTACTTTTCCCTTTTCAAGCATTGTATTTAAGTTCTTAACATCATCTTCAGAATATACAGACTTATCATAGTACATATACCAGCAGTTAGCTGTATATGGAACACCGTAAAGATTTCCGTTATATGTAACGTTCTTTACGATCTGTTCTGAGTTTGTATCCTTTACATACTGAGCTAAATCACCAACGATTGGCATAATAGCATTTGCATCTACTAATGTCTTAATCTGATCTGATGCATACATATATACATCTGGAGCAGCTGCTGGATCCTGCGAAATTGTTCCGCCTGCCTGATCTTCACCGATTACTAAATATTCAAATGTAAGATCCCAGTTTGGATGCTCTTCGTTAAACTTTTCACACTGTGTCTTTAACCAGTTGTTTGCATCCTGCTGATCTTCTGATGGAGCTGCAACTTTAATTGTTGCTGTAATTTTCTCCTCGTTTGCTGGATCTGGTGTTGTTGCGTCGCCAGTATTGCCACCTTTAGTAGTAGGATCATTAGAACTATCACCACAACCAAAAAGAGCTGTTGCACATAATGCTGTTGTCATTAAAAGTGCAGTTAATTTTTTAGATCTCATAATCTTCTTTTCCTCCTATTTCCAATCATATTTGCTGATTGTTTGTTACTGTCTAATTATATGTTTTGTTGTACAAAATGTATATATCATAAATATTAGAAATATATTGTTTTTTTATAGATATATAAAAAATACACAAAATATATATTGATTTACTGTGTTTTTTTTATAAAAAACGTCAAATACTTTTTTATTTTTGACATTTCTCACAAAAAAATCAATTACTTTTCTCCATTTGTTCTAAATTTTTGAGGACTAATTCCAAAATATTCCCTAAAGCTTTGGCAAAAATATGATACATTTGGATATCCAACCTCAGAGCTGATACTGACTATCTTCATATGGGTATTTTCCAACATATCTTTTGCTTTTTCCATTCTTACTGATTTTATAAATTTACTAAGATTCTGCCCTGTTTCTTTTTTAAATACACAGCTCAAATAGCTTGGTGCCATATATACCATTTCTGCCAGCTGCTCTACCCCTATTTCATTCATGTAATTATTAAATATATATTGTTTTACACACTCTACCTCCCGGTGTACCATCTGAGGATTTACATTAAATACTTCTTCTAATCTTGCAATATTTATATCCATAATTTCTTTTAAATCTGCTAAGGCATTAGTTCTGTATAGCTTGTCCACTTCATTGTTCAAATCTACCTCACTGACATTTGGTAATGCATCATAAAATTCCTTTAAGATATTTGAAAATACAAACTTTATATATATCTGTGATAAATTTTTTTTGTTTCCATATCTGTTCCACAATATATTAAAGCTGTCCTTCAGACTTTCAATATCTTTAAGCTTTATATCCTGTTTAATCTGTTTTACCAGAGAATCATCGTCTGACTGGACAAATATAGGTGATTCTTCTTCTTTTATCTTTACAAATACTTTGCTGTTATTTTCATAAAATTTACGTTCCATCAGCTCTTCTGTTTCGTCGATTGCTTTTGACAATTCATTGCAATTATCAATCTCTGAAGATAGTGCAAGGAAACATTTTCTTGAATATTTTATGGATAGCTTGTTTTTTATGATTTCACATACAGATGTAATCTTTTCTTCACTATTTTCACTACAGAATTTCTCATCCAACAATAGAACCGACTGTGTAGAATTTAGGTTAATATAATGGCAATATATATTATTAAATTCCAAAAATTCTATAAATTGTCTTTCAAAATCATTTTCTGCTTTGTTAAAAAAGTCATTACTAAACTCTATTAATATCAATCTTTTATACTTATTATATTCCTCGAAATTCTCTACAAATTCCTCATCTATTTTTATTTCCTCTATTTTTTTACCATATAAAAGACTTAATAATACATGTTCTTTTACAAACTCATAGTTAATTTCTGTCTGTTCTGTGATATTTTTAAATTTCTCACATCTGCTAAGAGCTAATGATACTGCTTCTATAAACTCTGTTTTTTCAAATGGCTTGTGTATATAATCAACAGCCCCTAGTTTAATTGCTTTTTTAGCATCACCAAACTCATTGCTTTCACTTATAATAATAAACACAAGATTTTCATTTACTGTTTTTATCTCATTAATAAGTGAAAATCCATCTATATCCTCTAATATTATATCCGTAATAAGTAAATCTATGCAATTATTTGCAGCAAATTCTATGGCAGTCTCTCCATTTGACACCGTCTGAACTGCCATTTCATAATCAGAATTTCTTAATAGCCTTACAATACCTTCTCTATAATTTTTATCTGGTTCCACTACAAGTATTCTATACATATATTCTCCATTATTTCCAATGTCATTTTTTTATGATTTATATAAATTATAAATTATTTATGTTGTTTTTTCAAGCAATTATATAATTTACACAAAATTTTTATATTTGCAATAACTACCCGCAGTCGCCAAATAAGTGTGTATACACCCTTACTTGGCTCCTTGCCTGCATTATATCATGATTTTGGTGTAAACTGTAAATTTCATATACCTAAAAATATGGCATATTAACTTTAATATCATATAAAAAGGACACAGGATAAAATCCTATGTCCTTTATTATAATTTAATAATTTAATATAAATCTGATATTAGCTAAGCTTCCATATATCTCTATTGTAGTCTTCAATAGTTCTGTCTGATGAGAAGAAGCCTGCATTTGCAATATTAACAAGTGCTTTTCTTGACCAAGCTCTCTTATCTTCATAATCCTTTAATGCAACTTCTTTTGTCTTGATATAATCCTTAATATCAAGCAATGTCATGAACCAGTCTTTAACAATAAGTTCTTTATGAAGACGTGTAAGCATTTCTTCATCGCCAACCTTAAACATTTCCGGTGATACAATAAAGTCTACTAATTCTTTAATCATAGCATCCTTTGTATAGTAATCATTTGATACATAATCACCCTTAGCATAATGCTCAATAACCTCTTCCGAACTTTCACCAAATGTATAAATGTTATCCTGACCTACTAAATCAGCAATTTCAACATTAGCACCATCCATAGTACCAAGTGTAACAGCACCATTTAACATAAACTTCATGTTACCTGTACCTGAAGCCTCTTTAGAAGCAAGTGAAATCTGTTCTGAAATATCACATGCAGGAATCAACTTGGCAGCCTTTGATACACAATAATTTTCAACCATAACAACCTTTAAATATTGGCTTACTTCAGGATCTTTGTTGATAATTTCCTGTAAGCAGAGAATTGTATGAATAATATCTTTAGCAATAACATATGCAGGAGCTGCTTTTGCACCAAAAATAACTGTAATTGGTGTAGTTGGCTTGTTACCTTTCTTGATTTCAAGATATTTGTAGATAACATATAATACGTTCATCTGCTGTCTCTTGTACTCATGAAGTCTCTTAACCTGAATATCGAAAATAGAGTTTTCGTCAATGTCAATATTCTGAGTAGCCTTAATATAATCCTTAAAGATTACCTTGTTTGCTTTCTTGATTTCAAATAACTTATCAAGTACCTCACCATTATCTAAGAACTGCTCTAACTTCTTTAATTCTGTAGCATCTTTCTTAAAGCCTGGTCCAATAAGACTTTCAATATATTCTGCAAGACCTTCATTACAATGTAATAACCATCTTCTGAAAGTAATACCATTTGTCTTATTATTGAACTTCTCAGGATAGATCTTGTAGAAGTTGTTAAGCTCTGAATTCTTTAAAATCTCTGTATGAAGATATGCAACACCATTTACACTGTATCCATAGTGTATATCCATATGTGCCATATGAACTCTGTTTGTATCATCAATGATGTATACTGATTCATCATCAAACTTAGCTCTGATCTTTTCGTCAAGCACCTTAATAATTGGAACTAACTGTGGAACAACCTTTTCTAAGAAGCTCATTGGCCATTTTTCAAGTGCTTCTGCTAAAATTGTGTGGTTTGTATATGCACATGTCTTTGAAACAATTTCAATAGCTTCATCCTGTGAAATTCCTTCAGCTGTTAATAATCTGATTAACTCAGGAATAACCATTGACGGATGTGTATCATTAATCTGAATTGTAGCATAATCATATAAATCATGGAGATTAGAACCCTTAGCCTTAGCTTCAGCAAGGATAAGTCTTGCACCATTACTTACCATGAAGTACTGCTGATAAATTCTAAGTAATAAACCGGCATCATCACTATCATCCGGATATAAGAACAATGTTAAATTCTTAGCAATATCCTCTTTATCAAAGTTGATTGAGTCACCTTTAACAATTGTTTCATCTACTGATTCAACATCAAATAAATGAAGCTTGTTTGTTCTGTTTTCATAACCGGTTACATCAATATCATACAGTCTTGATTTAACTGTACAGTCACCAAACTGAATATCATAAGTAATATCTGTTTTTGTAAGCCAGCTGTCGTTTTCAATCCATGGGTTAGGCGTTTCTTTCTGCTTTCTGTCAGCAAATACCTGTTTGAATAAACCTAAGTGATAATTTAATCCAATACCATCACCATTTAAGCCGAGGCTTGCCATAGAATCAATGAAACAAGCTGCTAATCTGCCAAGACCACCATTACCAAGAGATGGTTCCGGCTCTATCTCTTCTATATCATAGATGCTCTTTCCATTCTCCTCTAATTCTTTCTTAATATCTCCAAAAATACCAAGATTGATGAGATTGTTTGATAAAAGCTTACCAATAAGGAACTCAGCAGAAATGTAATAAACCTTTTTCTTACCTTCATTGCTTTCTTTTCCTTTTGCTAATTCCTTTGTCATTTCAAGAAGAGCTACATATATTTCCTCATTTGAACAATCACAAATAGCTTTTCCGTACTTTTTGTTGCAAAATTCCTGTAACATAGTTACCTCCTAAAAAATTTTAGTATTAATCAAATACCTCGCTGAAAATAGCAGGGCATTAAACTTACAACGCCACAAAGTGGCGGGATATTTGACCCTCGTGACAACTGCCTGATGTATATACAGGCATATTTGCCATGGGAATAATAGCCAGTCCTTTTTTCAAACATTAGCATTATAATATCACATAAATTTCTATTCTTGTATAATATTATTGTTTTTTTGTACAATCCTATCATATTTCGCACATAACTGCCTCATAAGGTCTGATTTCAACATCTTTCAAATCAATTTCTGTCCTGTTATAGTTTGAAATGATTATCCTTTTTGAGACTATATCCGAAAAACTAATCTTCTTTGTACATTCATGAAAATTAGCTATTACTAATATACCTTGTCCATTTGTATTACGTGTGTATGCTGCAATATCTTCATCCTCATTTAGCAACGGAATGTAATTGCCCTCACGAATACACAAAATGTCCTTTCTCATTTTAATCAAATTTTGGTAAAAATGCAATACCGAATTATTATCTTCCATATCTTTTTTAACATTTATTTCTTTATAATTGTTATTTACCTTAATCCATGGTATTCCTTTTGTGAATCCTGCGTTTATTTCATCATTCCACTGCATAGGCGTTCTGGCATTATCTCTTCCCTTTGCATAGATAGATTTCATAATATCTTCCTCTGCCACTCCCTCTGCTTTTTTTTCTTTATACATATTGTGTATTTCAATATCCTTATACTCTTCTATTGTATCAAATTTTATATTTGTCATACCAATTTCTTCACCCTGATAAATAAACGGAGTTCCCTTTAAACAATACAAATATAAAGCAAGCATCTTTGCACTCTCAACTCTGTATTCTTTATCATTTCCAAAACGTGATACTATTCTGGGCAGATCATGATTATTCCAAAAAAGTGTATTCCATCCCTTATCATATTGCAGCTGCCATTTATCAATTATACTTTTAAGTTCTGTAAGCCTCATTTCCTTTAAAGCCCACTTTCCTTTACCCTTTATTTCATCTAATGCACTATGCTCAAACTGAAAAACCATTGAAAGTTCTTTATTGTCAGGCTCTGTATATTTTAATGCTATATCTGTATCAGCAGCCCAGCATTCACCAATCGTCACTATCTCCTCAGCTTTACCATTGCAATTAAAGCCTTCCCTGTAAAGTTCTTTAATATAATCGTGAAGTTTCGGACCATTAGCAGTAATCATCTCATCCGGTAATTTTCCCAGCAGTTCTATCATATCCAGTCTGAAGCCGCTTACCCCTTTGTTTACCCAGAATTTAATTACCTCTATTATATTTTTTCTTACAGCTTCATTTTCCCAGTTTAAGTCCGGCTGTCTTTTACTGAATAGATGCAGATAATACTGTCCTGTAGTTTCATCAAGCTGCCAGGCACTTCCGCTAAATACCGAGCCTAACTCATTTGGCTTGTCCCCATTTACAGGATCTCTCCATATATAGTAATCCCTATAAGGATTGTCCTTTGATTTCCTGGCTTCTATAAACCATTTATGTTCATCTGAGGTATGATTAAATACCATATCCATAATAATCCGGATATTCTTCTCCTTTGCTTTTAAAATCAACTCATCCATATCAGCCATAGTGCCAAACTCATCCATAATATCCATATAGTCTGATATATCATATCCGTTATCATCATTCGGTGATTTGTAAACCGGACAAATCCATACAGCATCAATACCTAACCATTCAAGATAATCCAATTTCCCAATAATTCCTCTTATATCTCCAATGCCGTCATTATTACTATCCATAAAGCTACGTGGATAAATCTGATATATTACTGCGTTTTTCCACCAGACTTGAGTTCCCATTTTTCCCTCCTAAAGGCTGATTTATTATTACATTTTAAATCATAACACTTGAATTTCCGTATTTTTTATTTTTAGCTTCAAAAAGCTTACATCATTATAGTGATATAAGCATCTTGAACAAAAAGTTACAGATGAAAGTTCACTTTAATCTGTATTTTTTGTTCAAGATGTCTATGTTGCCTTTGGCAACAAGACTTTTTGAAGCTAAAAATAAAAATACAGAAACTCTATAAAGCATAATGACGTTGCAATTATATCATAAATTATAATATAATACTATTAAAACTATACATAAACTACCATATTTTTTTATTATCAGGAAGTTCTGACGGGCAAATTTCCGCATAAGTATGTCCACCTGGCGAATTGCCTGTTAGCACAAAAGTAAGGATTTTTCAGAGATATTCTGTCAAATATGTATATAAAGGAGATATATAATAGATTTTATTATTTATAAAATTTTATTAGAAATTAAATTATGAATATATTAGAATACGAAAACTATGAAGAAAAGAAAACTCATGGTAATAACAACTTTCCCTATGTTACTTATGTATGTTCCATACCAATTGACTTTACATGTGTTCCTAATCACTGGCACAATGAATTTGAAATAATTTATATAAAAAAGGGTAAAGGTATTATTTCTATTGACTTAGATTATTATGAGGTAAAGGCTAAGGATATTGTGCTTATTTTACCGGGTCAGCTTCATTCCATTGAACAGGAGGGCATCAACGTAATGGAATATGAAAATATGATTTTTTCTATGGATTTACTCGTTTCCAAGCATGATGATGCCTGCAATACAAACTTTTTTACACCTATGACAAAAAGACTTATTCAGATTCCTAATATCCTTAATGAAGAGAACTGTGACTACTATGATAAACTGGCATATTGTCTGAACAATATAGATGAGATATGCAAAACCTTTCCAAAAGCATATGAGCTTTCAATCAAAGGTAATCTTTTTCAGTTCTTTGCCATTATATTTAATAAAATACCAAAGATTTCCCTCCCTACCATAAAGAAAAGAAAATCTTTGGATAAACTAAAAGTCGTAATAAAATATGTGGAAAATAACTATGCCAATCCAATAACTATTGAAGAAATAGCTGAAATATGTAATTTCAGCCAGTCACATTTTATGAAATTTTTTAAAGCAAACATGGATGTTTCCTTTATAGAATATTTAAATAATTACAGACTGACTATCGCCTCCAGATTGCTTATATCCTCTTCCTCATCTATTCTCGCTATTGCCATGGAGTCAGGCTTTGATAATCTGTCGTATTTTAACAGACTCTTTAAAAAGCGTTATGACATGACACCTCGTGAGTTTAGAAAAATGTATCAGGACTAAATCACTCTAAAGCATTTTAGTACCCATATCCAAAATGTAATGGTAAACGCCGATAGCAATGTTGTCAGTACTATTATACTCGATGACAGTGTCCCTTCATGTTTCATATTCTTTGCCATTATAAAGCAGCTGGCTGTAGTAGGTGCTCCATACATTATAAGCAATGCAATTATTTCACCTGAATTGAAACCCATGAAGACAGCAAGCGGTAGAAATATAAGTGGCTGTATTATAAGTTTTATAACCGTTGATAATATTGTAGGCTTTATCATTTTTATAGCCTTCGCACCCTCAAATGCCGCTCCTATTGTAATAAGTGCAAGTGGTGTTGTAATCTTCGCAAGAGAAGATATGGTTTTTTCTGCTATAACAGGAAGTGCAATATTGAAATATGATAATAGCACACCTATAAATATGCTTATAATCATAGGATTTTTCAATATTCCAATAACAGCCTTTTTAAGAGTTATACCAAAGCTTTGTGACTTATCTCTATTTGGTGATTCCAATGTTAATATCATTACCGCAAATGCATTATATAACGGAACAGAGCCTACTATCATAAGCGGCCCCATTCCTGAATCACCTTGAATATTCTGTATAAGTGCAATTCCTAACACTGCTGCACTGCCTCTGTAAGAGCCCTGAACAAATTCACCTATTATGGTTTCATCCTTCATAAATACCTTTGCAAGTCCCCATGTTATAATAATGCAGGCAAGAGTTGTAATAAAACAGTACGCCACATACTTAAACTCAAAGTTTTCTCTTATTCCACAATTAATTAAATCATTAACCAAAAGGCAAGGAAGTGTCACATTGAAATTAAATTTGTTTGCGTCCTTTATAAATTCCGGTCCCAGCATACCGATTCTTTTTAAAACATATCCTACAACTATAACCAGAAATACCGGTATGGTGGCATTAAGGCTAAATATCAGATTATCCATTTACTATTTTGCCTCTTCTGTTACTTCTATTTTCCTTATTTCTTTAGTTCTTATCTCCTTGCAGATATCACCTATGAATATATTCAAATCCTTAGCACCCTCATCACCAAGATAACGGCTTCTTACAGAAACTTTATTTTCTTCCTCTTCTTTCTGACCTACAACGAGCATATATGGTACTCTATGAAGTCTTGAATCCCTAATCTTAAATCCAATCTTTTCCGAACGGTTATCTACCGAGCTTCTGATACCGTTAGCCACCAACTCATTATTTACTTTATTTGCATAGTCAGCATATTTTTCCGAAATAGGTAATACTCTTACCTGCTCAGGACAAAGCCAGGTTGGAAAAAGTCCTGCATACTTTTCAATCAGCCATGCAAGTGTTCTTTCATAACATCCCATTGAAGTTCTGTGAATAATATAAGGACGTACCTTATCACCATTCTGGTCTACATAGTACATATCAAACTGCTCAGCCAAAAGCGCATCCCACTGAATTGTAATCATTGTATCTTCTTTTCCGTATACATTCTTGGCATTAATATCTACCTTTGGTCCATAGAAGGCAGCCTCGCCTACATCCTCCGTAAATTCAATGTTTAATTCCTGTAATATGTTTCTGATGTGTCCCTCTGTTTCTTCCCAGACCTCTGGCTCACCAATATATTTTTTTCTGTTATCAGGATCCCACTTTGATAAATGGTAAGTAACATCCTCTTCTACTCCTAAGGTTTCAAGACAATATTTTGCAAGTGCAAGACAATCTTTAAATTCCTTTACCATCTGGTCAGGTCTTACAATTAAGTGTCCCTCTGAAATCGTAAACTGTCTTACTCTTGTAAGTCCGTGCATTTCTCCTGAATCTTCGTTTCTGAACAGTGTAGAAGTTTCACCATATCTGATAGGCAAATCTCTATAGCTCTTCTGACTTGCCTTATATACATAGTACTGGAACGGACATGTCATTGGACGAAGTGCAAATACTTCCTTGTCATTTTCTTCATCCCCTAATACAAACATTCCTTCCTTGTAATGATCCCAGTGTCCTGAAAGCTTATACAAATCCGACTTCGCCATAAGAGGAGTTTTTGTTCTCACATAGCCTCGTTTTGTTTCTTCATCTTCAATCCATCTTTGAAGCTCCTGAAGCATAATAACACCATTTGGCATAAGAAGAGGAAGTCCCTGACCTATTACATCTACGGTAGTAAATAATTCCATTTCCCTGCCTAGCTTATTGTGATCTCTTTTCTTTATATCTTCCAGATATGCTAAATATTCGTTAAGCTCCTCTTTCTTTGTATAAGCTGTACCATATATACGGGTAAGCATCTTATTGTCTGAATTACCTCTCCAATATGCTCCCGAAGAAGAAATCAGCTTAAAGGCCTTAATTGCACCTGTTTTCATAAGATGAGGACCTGCACAAAGATCTGTAAAATCTCCCTGCTTATAAAAAGAAATCTCTGAATCCTCCGGTAAATCTTTAATAAGCTCTACCTTATATGGCTCATTTTTTTCCTCCATAAATTTTATTGCTTCTTCTCTTGGTAATGTAAACTTTTCCAAAGCAGCATTTTCTTTTATAATTTTTTTCATTTCAGCTTCAATTTTGTCTAAATCTTCTCTTGAAAACGGCTCATGCTCAAAATCGTAGTAAAAGCCTGTATCTATTGAGGGACCGATTGCAAGCTTTGCATCAGGATATAATCTTTTAACCGCCTCAGCCATAACATGAGATGTAGTATGTCTGTATGCAGCCTTTCCTGCATCATCATTAAATGTAAGAATATTTAATTCACAGTCACTGTAAATTCTTGTCCTAAGGTCTACCACCACTCCGTTTAGCTCACCTGCACAGGCTGCTCTTGCAAGTCCCTCACTAATATCAAGTGCAACCTCATATACAGACATTTCATTCTGATATTCTTTTACCGAACCGTCTTTTAATGTAATTTTCATTTTCTTTCCTTTCCTCTGACATAACATAATATTCTTGAGTTTTCGTATTTTTATTTTTAGATTTAAAAAGCTTACATAAGCATAATATTATGTTTGTCAAAAACTACTGTTTTAAGTCAAATATTCCGCAGTGTTCTCCAATATCTGTGTAAGTATTTCTACTTAGTATATTTGTTTGCGGGAATAAGTTTATAATCCAGACTTTATATATAGAAATTCGCTTTTATATAATAGGGTCTTTGGAAAACTTCTAAATTATATAAAAATCCCTACATACAAAAGTCTGTATGTAGGGACGATATTAACCGTGGTTCCACCCATTTTATCAGTTTAAAATTATTTTTAAACTAACACTCATTTTGATTATAACGTAATCAACGGACCGGATTAGAGTCACTCAGAGGTAGTCTTCGGTTTTAACGGGATAGAATAATCACACCGGTTTATTCCTCTCTGTAATCCTTTATAAAACTTACTCGTCTCGTCATCGTGTTATTTATATTATATTTACTATGCCGATTATAACATTTAAAATAAATATGTCAAGAAATATTATATCTATAACCATTAATTCACTTTTGTCTATTGTAAATCAGACATCCAATATACATATTTATTTCCACTCTTATAATTAACTTTATTTCTTATCAATTTTATCAATCATTTATAAATATTTTATTATTTTTTGTAATAATCCTTTATTTTTGAGCAAAATAGTATTAAAATAGCTTATATAAAAAAGCATAGAAGAAACTATGAGAAAGAGGTAAGTATGGCAAAAAAATTCGGTAAATTTCTTGCATTCACAGCATTTGCTGCCGCTGCTACAGCCGGAGCAGTTGCTCTTTACAAAAAATATGTAGCACAGAATATTGATGATGACTTTGATGATTTTGATGATGAAGATTTCGATGATGATTTTGAGGATGACTTAGACAGAGGCTATACAGCTATTCCTATCGAAGCCGAAGCTGTAGATGAGGCATTAGAAAAAGATACTGCTGTTGAAACAAAAGAAGAAACCAAAGAGGATGATTCTAAAGAAGAAACAACCTCTAAAAAGTCTAAAAAGTAATCAGACTTATGTTATTAAATGTATTAAAAAATAACTGACACTGCAAATTTTAGACATTTTATTTAGTCAGTAAAAAAAGACTGAAAGCCTATATCATTATATAGTTTTCAGTCTTTTTTGCTTTGATTTACTTCTTCTGCTTCATAACAGTTATGTATCTTACAAATATAATCATACTACTGTTCTTCCACTATTATTCCATTGAGCTTTGTTAAAGCTCTTGGCACAGAATCCTTTGAATTTTTCCAAGGCTCATCCTTATACTTATAATCAAACTTGTTGATAAACCATGCTAAATCCTCATTTATTCTTTCCATATTATCATTATAGAGTTTTACAGTGACCTCCACAAATTCTTCCTTTGTTTTACCCGATAATTCACTTTCTGCCCTTTCAACCAACATTCCAAAATGCTCCACACAAAAGCCCTCGGATTTTAAATACTTTTCCTTGAAGCTACTGTCATTTTTCCATAAATGAAAAATAGTAGCAATATATCTGTCAAACACTTCGTTTATTCTGTTACATACAAAACATGAGGTATTTAACTCTTTGATATAATCCAGCAATTCTTTATTATCTGCTTTCTTAAAAAATCCCTTAGATTTCATATTTGATGAAAGTTTTGAAATATCCTTATTCACTTTATCTGTATGTGTTTTTAATATAAGTGCCATTCCGAGACGGTTGTTCATTCCCAGAAGTTTTTCACTATGCATTCTGCAAAAACCTGTTTTGTCAGTCATTGCTCTGATATCATCTTCCATATAGCTGGGACCCATAGTAAACTCCAGCGAGCTTTTTTCTAAGCTGTGATATATTTCACATACAGGACATTCACATTTTTTATCAAAAACTTCATTTACAGGTATTGTGTATAGTTTTTCTGCCATATTATCTTCCTTTCCATGCCATATCTAAATTTCTTATACCGCTTATTATTTCTTTATCACTAAGTCCTGCAAAGCCTAATAAAACGGCATTTTCAAATCTTTTATTAGGCATTTCCCCAAGCATATACTTTGATAATCGATAGACGTTTACATGCTCTTTTTTGGCACTCTCTACTAATTCCATTTCAGTCATATTGTTGTCCACCTTTATAACAATATGGACACCTGAATTTTCTCCCGAAATCTCTACTCTGGTTTCCATCTCCTTAATCTTATTTATCAGTAAATCATGCTTATTTTTATATACAGAACGCATCTTATTCAAATGTCGTTCAAAATATCCCTGGTCCATAAATTCTTTAACTATAGTCTGGTCAATTCTTGATACCGTGGAAGAAAAATGACTATAGCTCTTATCATATATTTCCATTAGTTTTTTTGGTAATACCATATAGCTCATTCTGATAGCCGGTGCTATTGAACGCGATAAAGTACCAATATATATTATCTTTTCCTCAATATCTATACTATGAAGTGATGGTATGGGTTTTCCGACATATCGAAACTCACTGTCATAATCATCCTCTATAATATATTTATTTTCTAAAGCGGCCCATTTTAACAGCTCTAAACGTCTTTTTATAGGCATAACAATACCTGTCGGAAACTGATGTGAAGGTGTCACATATGCCACATCCACCTGAGAATTATATAATTCTTCAACACTAATTCCGCTGTTATCTACATTTATGGGTAATACCTTATTTCCTAATGAGGTTAGTATCTTATATGCCTGTGAATAAGTCGGATTTTCCATAGCCACCGTTACCTTACCAAGTATGTTTCCAAGCAGCATAAGCAGATAGTCATTCCCAGCTCCCACTATAATTTGGTCTACTGTAGTTTCTACACCTCTGGATTCATATAAATAATTTTTTATACTTTTCCTAAATGCAATATCACCTTTAGGATTTCCAAGCTTAAACAATTCACTATTATCTGCACTTAACACATTCTTTGTAATCCTTCTCCATGCACCAAACGGAAACGAAGATAAATCTATACCTCTTATATTAAAATCTATAATATTCTTTTTGAATTCTTCTGTCTTTTTATCAGTTCTATGCTCATCCTTTGTATTTGAAGTATCTACAAGCAAATCAATATCTGCTACAAAATAACCCTTACATGGCACAGCATTCACATATCCTTCCGAAACAAGTTGTAGATATGCATTATCTACTGTACTTCTGCTAACAGACAGACTATTAGACAGTCCTCTGGAAGAGGGAAGCTTTATATTCCTGCAAAGCCTTCCCTCCTTTATTTCTGTTTTTATATGTGAATATATCTGTTCATATAAGGGTGTTTCTGATTTTGTATCTAAGTTTATTGTTAATTCAATCATAAATTTAAACCTTATTTTGCATAAGCATTCTAAGATCTCTCGCCTTTTCCTTTAACTTTGGTGTTGCTACCCTTGAACTGACCAAATCTGATAAAAGCTTCATAGCACTAGCATAATCCTCACGTTCATATGCAAGCTCAGCAACTAAGTAAACAAATGTCCATTCATCCATGCCACATATCGGAAATGACTCTTTACTCATTGCTACCATAAAACCTTCATATGCTTTAGCCAGATATGCCTTTTCCTCCGCTTTTATAGCGGCTATGACCTTATCCCTATCCTTTACGTCTACGCCTAAGCTTTCTGCCTTGCCACGCTTCAGCCATGCAATTTTAAGACATGTATATGCTTTTTCACTTGCTCTTCCCTTTTTTACAACGGAATTTGCCAATGCAAGTTCATGTCTTGTGATGGCATTATCATAACTATATGTGCTGGATTTATCATCTATCCCTTTAAAAGACGGGGTTATATTAGCTCTTATAAGCTTAATTTGCTGTTCTGAAATATGTGAAAAAAATCTTGCAAGTGCCGCATATCCACATTTAGGACATACAATTGCATCATACTTTAACGGGTCTACATCTTCGTATTTTGGTCGCAGATCAATATCAGAACCTGCCATTCTGACTTTTCCGGTTTTTACTACCTTTACTTTAAACTCATTATCACATACAGGGCAGGAATGGCTTTTGTCATATAAAACATCCTCTTCCTTTGTCTTTTTCTCCTCCTGTGATTTTTTTACTGCATCTGCAGTATTTTTTTCCTTTTCATTTTCTTCTTCATATAAATTCATGTCTGAAAACTTACCAAGTCCAAGCTTTTCAAGTCCGGAGAATAAATTATCATCTGCCATTTTTTCACCTCATATCTTCTGGATTATTGATATATTTTATGCAAATAATCCAGATATTCTATCCATTTTAATAAATATGCCATTCTACTTTTCTATCTTAAAAGAACTCTTTAGCGAAACAATTCTGTTAAATACTAAATGTTCTTTCTGCGAATCCTTTGAATCTACACAGAAATATCCATTTCTTACAAATTGGAAGCTATCATAAGCTTCTGCGCCTGCAAGAGATGGTTCTATAAAGCATTCCTTAAGTACTGTCAGTGAATTTGGATTTAAGTTAAGTGTTCCATCTTCATTTAACTTGCCCTTTTCTTCATCTATTATATTTTCATATAATCTGACTTCTGCTTTTATAGCTTCTTTTGCACTAACCCAATGAATGGTTCCCTTTACCTTTCTTTCTGTAAATCCTAATCCGCTCTTAGTAGCAGGGTCATAAGTACAATGTACCTCTATAACTTTTCCGTTTTCATCCTTTACACAATGAGTACACTTTACAAAATAAGCATTCATAAGCCTTACTTCATTTCCAGGAAATAATCTGAAATACTTCTTTGGCGGTTCCTCCATAAAATCTTCTCTTTCAATATAAAGTTCTCTGCCAAATGGAAGCTTTCTACTGCCAAGCTCAGGATTTTCCTGATTATTATCGGCATCAAGATATTCTACCATATCCTGGGGATAATTATCAATTACAAGTTTAACCGGATCTAACACAGCCATTACCCTGCTCTTTTTAAGCTTTAAGTCTTCTCTTATGCAATATTCAAGCATTGCATAATCTACTGAACTGTTTGCCTTTGATACTCCGCAAAGCTCTACAAAATTCCTGATAGATTCAGGTGTAAAACCTCTTCTTCTTAATGCACTGATAGACACAAGTCGCGGATCATCCCATCCATCCACAATGCCGTCCTCCACAAGCTTTTTAATGTATCTCTTACCTGTAACTACATTTGTAAGATATAGCTTTGCAAACTCTATCTGCTTTGGCGGCATAGGATATTCAAGTTCTCTTACTACCCAATCGTATAACGGTCTGTGATCTTCAAACTCTAATGTACAAATTGAATGAGTAACACCCTCTATAGCATCTTCTATCGGATGTGCAAAATCGTACATCGGATATACACACCATTTATCACCTGTATTGTGATGTGTCATATGAGCAACTCTATAAATAACAGGATCTCTCATATTGATATTCGGTGATGCCATATCTATTTTGGCACGCAACACTTTTTCTCCGTCTGCGTATATGCCGTTTTTCATATCTTCAAATAGCTTTAGATTTTCTTCTACACTTCTATTTCTGTAAGGACTTATCCGCCCTGGCTCTGTAAGAGTTCCTCTATATTCTCTTATTTCATCAGCTGATAAGTCACATACATATGCCTTACCTTTTTTTATCAGCTTTACAGCTGCTTCGTACATATCCTCAAAATAGTCTGATGCAAAGAATAATCTGTCTTCCCAGTCTGCACCAAGCCATGCAATATCATTTTTTATAGCTTCTACAAACTCTACCTTCTCTTTTGTAGGATTTGTATCATCAAAACGCATATTGAACTTACCATTATATTTTTTAGCTAAACCATAATTTAAAAGTATAGACTTAGCGTGTCCGATATGAAGGTAACCATTAGGCTCTGGAGGAAATCTTGTTGTAATATGATCATACACACCTTCCTCTAAATCTTTTTCAATAATTTGTTCAATGAAATTTTTTGAAACCACTTCTTTTTCTTCCATTGCAGCCTCCTTCATAGTTTAAAAAATCTAGTCTTTCAATATTTTACAACAAAGTTATATGTAATGCAACTCAAAATAAAAAGTGGAGAGCTACCCTTATCAGATAACTCTCCGTTTTTTAGTCTTCACATTTAAGTAATCTGCTCATTTCATCAACCATATCATTAATTGCACTTGCCTGAGCTGCTACCTGGGCAGTATCATTAGCATTGCTCTCTGCCATAACATTAATGGAATTAAACTGCTCATTTTCATTTTTAATACTCTCTGCAATATCCTGATTAATAGATACTGTCTTTTTTATAACCTCAGCCTGCTTACCGTGAGCCTCCCCCATAGTATTTACTGCACTCACGGAAACATTAAGAAGCTCTGTCATATCCCGTATACCCTTAAAAACATTGTCGAAATATTCGTTCTGTGTATTCAGTTTCTGTGAATTTTCTTCTACTTGTAGTGTTATTTCTTTAACATTATTCTGTACCCTTTCAATGACAACTTCTACTTCCCTTAATGTTTTCTGTGTACTGTTTGCAAGATTATCTACTTCTGTTGCAACTACCGCAAAACCTCTGCCTGCTTCGCCTGCTCTTGCAGCCTCAATAGAAGCATTCAAAGCCAATAAATTTGTAGAAGAAGATATCTCACTTATCAGATTTAAGGTAACACCAATTTCCTGTACTGCTTCTGACAGCTTTTGGGTTACATCAATTGTTGTGTGCATTGTTTCTGATACTTCACCGTTAATAGTATGTAAATCATTTAGTAATCTTTCATTTTCTTTTGATTTATCAATCAAATCCTTTGATGTTATCTCAACCTTTTTAACATTTTCAGCGACAACACTTTCCCATTTATTCAACTCACTAAGGTTTGCCATACTTTCATCTGTCTTGGAGCTTAGTATATTACTGCTTTCCACTAACTGCTCACTCGTAGCTGCCAGTTCCTCTGCTGAAGCACTTTCACTTTCAGAAATCTGTGAAAGCACGGTTCCTGCTGTGTATAAATTCTCCGATAATGATGAAACAGCAGAAAGAACACTTCTTACCTGCTCTGTATTTCTTTCCATCTCATCCTTTTTTGCATTTATTAAAAACCTGTTTGTCAGATATGTCAGCAATATAATGGTAGGCAGGGATAACGCTACACAGACTACTCTATCCATCATATTGGCAATAAAAAATCCGTCTTTTGCAGGTAAATGAACTTCACCATAAAGAAACCAGGCTACAATTAATGAACCTGCAATTTCTATTGTGGTAATTGTAACCATTCTGTAATCCAAAAAGAATGAAGTCAGTATTACAAAAAAGAATGCAAATCCCCAGAAATCTGTAGCCGGTATCATATAAAGGATAAAATTAAACTGGATAAGCATAATTACCACAAGATATATTTTTCCAAATTTCAATTTTCTTTGCGAAACCAATCCTTCTGTAAAGCCTGTACGTACAAAAAATATACCTATAGCCAGATAAAAAAGACAGGTTATATCAAATATTATCAATGCAATCCAATTAACGGTAGGAAGCCACCCCATTATCTTTTCAAAGGTGTAAAGTAATCCTGCACATTGACATGCACCGGGTACTAAAAGTAGCACTAAAATATACACCTTATTTATATATTCATCTAGTGCTGATAAATATTTCTTTTTCTGTGTTTTTTCTACTGTATTCATAATAATGCAGCCTCTCTTTCTTTTCAATTAATAAAATTGTACATAATCAAAAAGTTTACTCACAAGCAGGTATTTTTTAATATAAAAAAATGCTTTTCATCATATGCATGAATATGATAAAAAGCATAGTCTGATTCACCTGATAACAATATGTCATTATTTGTATATATCAAATAAATATAGTATTCTTATAAGCTATTTTTAATTATGGTTGTCAAGTACTTTCTATATTTTTAATAAAATTATTATATCATTATTATGCAGTCCTGTCAATTTTCTATTACCTCCTGAGCTTTTGTGTTCTCTATTATAAATTTTATCAAGACTGGCTGACTGGTATCTCCATTTTAAATCATTTGTTTTTTATTTCTGACCTACATTTGTACACTCAAACGCTTGTGCAAACACATTACTTGTCAAATGCTCTCGAGAATAAAAAACAGATATTAAAGGAATCATTTCCTATAATATCTGTTTTTCTCTGTGCATATCCATAATTTAGTGAAAGCTAGCAACGGGAGTCGAACCCGTGACCTCTTCATTACCAATGAAGTGCGCTACCTCCTGTGCCATGCCAGCTTTTTAACAAATGTACTATACTAGAAATTTTAATAATTGTCAAGACAGCATATACATGTATTTTTGTTCCTGTGAATATTTACTTGTAAAAGCTTAATATTACTATACTAAATTTTATGTATTTCTGCTTCTGAAATTCATAAATTTCTTACCTAGCTTTCATTTATAATTCTTTGATATATTTCTTTGATCTTATCATATATTTCATTATTCTGATTTTCAATTACATAATAATATCCATCTTTTGTAATAACAATTTCTACGCTGTTTGCATATATTTTACATATATTTTTATCTCCTGTGTATGCCTCTAATGTATACTCTCTCGTCTGCTTAAATGAATAATTTGACATTTTATCTGCATCACTCAAAACTGTATTTAACTGATTAATTAAATCAATATCTGTTGCAATATATTCATTACCTTTATTATTTACAATAATTTTGTCTGCATCCGATAATAAATTGCTATATTTATGCTCTATTATTTTCAAATATATATTATATATATTATTATATATCGTATTATCACTGTCATCAACAATATAATAAGCCTCCTCCTTAGCAACTACTATTTTTTTTCCATTTGTAAATACTCTGGCTATCAGTGTATCCCCATTGTATAACTCTAATTTATACCCAGTTGTTAATTCAGATATAAATACTGACTTTTCAATTGTAGTTTCCAACATGTTATTTAAGCTATCTATTATTTCCCTATCAGATAAGGAATATTCAACATTCCCTTCCCATGTACTAATATTATCTGCTCCCTCTAATAAATTATCATATTTCTGTTCCACAACTTTTAAGTATATACTTTTAATATCATTATATATTGTCTCATGGCTGTCATCAACAATGTAATAATTCTCCTCTTTAGCAACTACAATTTCCTTTTTACCTGTAAATACACTGGCTATCAGTGTATCCCCATTGTATAACTCTAATGTATACCCGCCTGCTATTTCTGATTGGTATCCAGACTCTTTAACTGCATCTTTCAGCATATCATTTAAGCTGTCTATCATTTCCTTATCAGATAAGGAATATTCAACATCCCCCTTCCATGCACTAATACTGCCTGCTCCCTCTAATAAATTGTCATATTTTGCCTCTTTTTTCCCGGCTTTTACTCCTATAATTACCAATAAGACCAATAAAAGTATTACAAGTATGAGTAAAAGCATAAGCATTACTGCTTTTAACTTATTTTTATCATTTTTTTGCATAATGGTCACGCTCCTTTACTTTATTTTGCACATAATGTATTAACCCATGTATATGTTGCATTTCCCATTGTATACCTTGTACCGGCACTATTATAGCTGGCACTTTCTATATCATCCGTTGCTGAATTGTAAAATTTTATAAGCTGTATACCACCATATGTACTATATCCTATTATGGTAACAACATGTGCAAGTCCGCCGTTACTTGAATTACCCCACATCATAATCGGATATTCAGAACGTATATTAGTTCCTACTCTGTCGAAGCTAATCTGATTATATGTAATTCCATAATTAATCAGCCTGTAATATGACATTGCATCTACCATATCGCTAAGACTTCCTTCCCTGTAGCTGTGGTTAATTACATCACAAACCTTATGTGCCGTAACATTAGTTGTGTTTCTCAAATAATTTACCGTTGTTGCAATTGTTGCTGCCCAGCAAATATTTTCCGAGCCCTGAGGTGCAGTTCTGTTATTCATATCAAGTATATATTCATATGTATTTTTTGTTGAAAAGCCAGTTCCTGCCGTATCTGTATCCGAAGCTTCTTTTACTCCGTTTTTTCTGTAATTATCAGCTATATAGCCAAGCTTTTCTGCATAGTCATAATTATAAAATTCTGATATAACTACTCTCTCATAGTTCTCCTCTGAATATATTTTCTGATTATTTTTCTCATCAACTGCTACAAGGCTGTCTTCAACACTATACAGTATACAGTTGTCATTTTGATAATAATTAATATCCTCCAAAACTACGGCATACTCTTTTGAAATAGAGGCATTTATCTCCTCTCCCACATAAAATGCAGACATTATGTATTCAATATCTTCATCAATAGCCAAAGGAAAATAATATATTTCCTCCTGATTATTATAATTATCTACATCAAATATAATAAACGGTGATAATACATCATATTCATCCGTTACTCCCAATGAATATAAATATATGTCTGCATAACAATCAACATATTCCTCTATTTCATCAGATATAATTTCTTCATAAAATAATCTTATATCGTTATTACTAATATTATATGCAGCAGCGTTTACATCATTAAATATAAATACAGCATATAAAATTAACACCATAAACAACGAATAAATTTTTTTCTTCATGCACTTACCTCCTCCTGTGCCTTACAAATTAATATCATAGGACTTAATAATATATCCTTATTCAACTTACTATTTGTCATAGAATATAACATCAATTTCAGAATATTATTATCACTTATAGTGTACCAATGTATATACTTAAATTACCTGCTATATTCTCATATACTAAATCTAAAGCAGTCAAATACACCTCAACAAACCTATTACACATCTATGCTGTGGGAATTTAACCCTTTAGGCATTTATCAAAAGCTCTTTAAAGCACGTCACTTGACAAACTGCTTGTAACAATAAAGTAATTTAGAATCTTTTTCCTGTAATATAAATTGAATTTTCTTTAGGGAATAATTAAAAAATAGATATTAATGATTTAACAAACTTTTATGTACAAATATCATTATATGTACTAAATTATTCAATAACCAATGCCATATTATTTTCTAACCTCATCTTTAGCTCTCTCATTAATTATCTTTATTTTATATCAAATATTATATGTTGTCAATTATAAATTATCTGTTTTTTACATTTATATAGCTTCTTTTTACACTATAATTTTAAAATTTACAGACTATTTGTTTCATTTATACTTTAACAATTATAATTCTGATTAAGATAAATCGGAAAATGATTTATAGAGCAGGAAATTAATCCCTGCTCTATCACTAACCTGCACTATAAATTAATATAAGTCCCCATAGCTTATTAATAAGACCAAACTGTGTCATCAGTATATATACTGCTATCATTCCCATAAACGACGGAAACATCCCCAATACAAGTGTTGTCTTCATAATGGATTTTCACCATTTTCGACACGTTTCTGAGTATTTTTTATGTCTCTTATATTTGCAAAATAGCAGTAGATAAAAAACGCTAAAACTATAAATGCAAATATACCCATTAAAAGCATTACAACGGAATTATCACCCTCTATTCCAAGCCACGGATCAGCTTTTTTAGTTCCAAGTGTAAAAAAACTGTAATATCCTTTGCCCCTCTGATTACAAAATAGATAATAGTTAAAATTAGTATTGAAAGATACAATACTCCTTTACCTATCTGTCCATATAATAATTGCCCCAATCCCATGACAAACAGACTTGCTTTACTTTTTCCCTTTAATTTAATTTTCCGGCTGTTATCCGCTCTGCCTGGTTTAAATTGTATAAAAACGAAACCTCCTATATCCCTAATTCATCCTCTGTCTTACAATCTCATATGCCAACACTCCTGCTGCCACAGATGCATTAAGCGAATCTATATCTCCCTTCATCGGTATGGCAGCTATAAAATCACACTTTTCCTTTACAAGTCTGCTGACACCTTCTCCCTCATTACCAATAACAAGTCCTATTGAGCCTTTTAAATTAAGCTTATACATGGTTTCACCCTCCATATCGGCACATACAAACCACATTCCCTGCTTTTTCAACTCCTCAATAGTAGCCGATATATTTGTAACCTTTGCTACAGGAGTATAGTTTAATGCACCTGCCGAAGTTCTGGCTACTGTCGCCGTAAGTCCAACTGCTCTTCTCTTTGGAATAATAACTCCGTGAGCTCCCGCAAGGTTTGCAGTCCTTATAATAGCTCCCAAATTATGAGGGTCTTCAATACCGTCTAATATGAATATAAAGGGATCTTCATTTTTACTTTTGGCATTTTCCAATATGTCATCTACTGTTGCGTATTCATAAGCTGCCGCATATGCAATAACTCCCTGATGATGTCCTGTCTTTGACATATTATCAAGCCGTTCCTTTGAAACATAGCTTACTATTGTATCTCCCTTTTTAGCCTCCCTCACAATAGTATTGACCGGTCCATCATGACAGCCATCCAATACAAATACCTTATCTATGGTTTTCCCTGAACGAATAGCCTCTAAAACTGCATTTCGTCCCTCCAGTGTAAATTCTTCATAACGCATTAAATTAATCTCCAATCAAACCTGATTCTGCTCTTTGTATAAACTACATTTTTATAAAACTATATAATTTGCAAAATATCCTTATTTCTATAATCACTATATACACCGCAAAACATTCCTATTTCTATAAACGCTATATACTCTGCAAAATATTCTTATTTCCATAAACGCTATATACTTTGAAAAACATTCTTATTTCCATAAACGCTATATATTCTGCAAAATATTCTTATTTCCATAAACGCTATATACTTTGAAAAAACATTCTTATTTCCATAAACGCTATATATTCTGCAAAATATTCTTATCTTTCTATAACATTTACTGCTATTTTTATAATATGCTTAAGCAATATTATCATCATCTTACATAATTACACAATATCACTATTTTCAAGTAGTTTGAGTCCATCCTTAATAATGCTTATCATTCTGCTGCTCTGCCCTGTAATATACAGATATCCCATCAGAGCTTCAAAGCCTGTGGCAATCCTGTAATCTCCAATTGAAGCATTTTTGGCACTTGTATATGATTTAGCATTTCTTCCCCTCTTATAGTAGCTGAGTTCCTCTTCTGTAAGCTTGTCCGCATCCATAAGGAGTTTTATCATTCTAGCCTGAGTTTCTGCCTTTACAAGCGAACTGCTTCTTTTATGGAGCTTATTCACTTGGGTATTTCCCTCACTTACCACCATAGTCCTGACAACTATTTCATATATTGCATCCCCAATATATGCAAGAGTAAGTGGTGAATAGCTTTCTATGGGATTATCCGCAAGCTCCATATTTTCACTTATAATTCCGTAGATATCTATGCCCTTTTCCATTTTGTACCTTCTCTTGTATCCTCTAAAACTATACCTTTTTCCATTAATTCATTTCTGATGGCATCTGCTTTTGCAAAATCCTTTTCCTTCTTTGCAGCTTTTCTTTCCTCAATCTTAGCTTCAATATAAGCTTGTAATTCATCATCTACACTATTTTCCTCTTCCTTGCCAGCAAGCTCTGTAAGTCCCAAAGAAAGTACATAATCAAAGCTTTTAATCAGCTCCAGCTTTGTCTTGTCATTTGTATCTGCCTTTAACAAATCATATATTATGGTAATAGACATAGAAGTATTTAAATCATTGGCGAGTGCCTGCTCGAATTTCTCTCTGTATTCATTGAATACATCAATGTCTATTTTGCCCTCATCCTTTAATCTGCCAATAGCCTTTGTAAGCTTATCATACGAATTTACCATATTATCCAATACTTCAAATGAAAACTCCAGCGGCTTACGGTAATGTGACTGCAGACAGAACATCCTGTAAACTAAAGGATTATATCCCTTTTCCTCAAGTAATGAAACCGTTAAAAACTCTCCCTTAGACTTACTCATCTTTCCTTCCTTGTCATTTAAATGATGTACATGGAACCAGTAATTACACCACTTATGTCCAAGAAAAGCTTCTGACTGAGCAATTTCATTTGTATGGTGCGGGAAAATATTATCAACACCGCCACAGTGAATATCCATATATTCACCTAAATGCTTAATGGAAATAGCCGAGCATTCAATATGCCATCCCGGATATCCTACACCCCATGGGCTGTCCCACTTAAGCTCCTGATTTTCAAACTTTGATTTTGTAAACCAAAGTACAAAATCGCTTTTATTCTTTTTGTTTGTATCTTCTTCCACATCCTCACGGACACCTACCATAAGCTCTTTTTCTGACTGACTCGAAAATACATAATAATCCTGTAGCTTTGAAGTATCAAAATATACATTTTCGCCTGCAATATAGGCATATCCTTTTTCTAATAATACAGATACCATGTTAATAAATTCATCAATACAATTTGTAGCAGGCTCTACTACATCCGGCATTTTAATATTAAGCTTTTCCATATCTGAAAAGAAAGCATCTGTATAAAATTTTGCAATTTCCATTACTGTTTTATGTTCCCGCTTTGCACCTTTAAGCATTTTATCCTCTCCGGTATCGGCATCTGAAGATAAATGTCCCACATCAGTAATGTTCATAACACGTTTTACATCATATCCAACATATCTAAGAGTTTTTTCCAATACATCCTCCATAATATAGCTGCGAAGATTTCCAATGTGTGCAAAGTGATATACTGTAGGTCCACATGTATACATATTTACCTTTCCATCTGTATTTGGTACAAAATTTTCAACCTTTCTTGTAAGGGTATTGTAAAAGTTAATTATATTTTTCATTTTGATATCCTTTCATCTGTTATAGGCAGAAAATATATTTTGAATTTATATCCAGATTTTCTGCCTTTTAGCATATAATAGCATATGCTTATATATTTCATTCAAAAATATTTATTATTTATATTTTATTATAAACTCATAAATACTCTGAGATTATTATATACAAACTTTCAAAGAGTACGTCTTATATATCCAGCTTTTTAGAGATTTTATCTAATATTTCCTGTATCTTTAAGTTTTCATCTCTCAGACACTCAATATCATTTTTAATAGGATCCGGCAGATGTATCTGATCCATATCATTTCTTGGAATACGGACATTATCCTGCTTTACTACTCTTCCGGGTACACCTACCACTGTTGAATTTGGAGGAACTTCAGCTAAAACCACACTTCCTGCACCGATTTTACTGTTTTCTCCTATTGTAAATGAGCCTAAAACCTTTGCCCCCACACTTATCATAACATTATCTTCAATAGTAGGATGGCGCTTTCCCTTTTCTTTACCGGTACCACCAAGGGTTACTCCCTGATAAATCGTAACATTATTTCCTATTACGGCAGTTTCACCTATAACCACTCCATGACCATGGTCAATAAATAAGCCTTTCCCTATAGTTGCACCGGGATGAATCTCAATACCTGTCTTTCTGGCTGCCTTTTGTGATATTCTTCGTGCTTTAAAATACTTTCCCTTTAAATAATATTTATGTGCTTTTCTATATTTTCTGATTGCCCAAAAGCTTGGATATAGCAGTACTTCTAAATTACTCTTAATAGCCGGGTCTCTTTCTCTGATTATAGCAGCTTCCTCTTTAAAATATTTATAGAAACTCATTCTTCAAGGCTCCTTTCATAAGTTAAAAAATAACCTATCAATAATATCTTTTCTAGAGTTTCCGTATTTTCTATTTTGAAACTCTAATATCTTTTATAATATATTATGAAAAATATGCTGTATATTTCCTAGTAAGTTAATATTAATATAATTTGCACTTATTCATTTTGTCTCCTATTGCCTCAATCAGAAGTGCCTGTTGATAATACCTTTGTAGATATACACAAATATATCTTACGGCAAGGGCTTTCGATTCCCTAATCATAATAGAAACTTCTGAATATTTTTATATTATAATTCTGATATTAAAATCTGTTAAAAAAAATCTCTTGTATATATAAAATATACAAGAGACGAATAAATCCGCGGTTCCACTCTAATTAAAGCATAGCTTTCACTTTATGAATATAACGTATTCCCACGTACTCAGCTAAATATTAATTTTCACCAAGTCAGCTCACGAATGCACTTCATATCTACTTCTATAATAACTGCTTTCAGCCTTGACAGCTACTCTCTGATAAAGTCATAAATACTACTTTTTCGATCATTGCCTTTAAATATTTTCTTAACAGGTATAGTTTATTCACTTTAAAATAAAAAGTCAAGTTAATATATTATTTTTTAACAAATGTATATCCATTTTCATTTGCATAGGTTTCTGCATATGAACCGGAGATTCCGTATATGGTGGTAAGCCTATCGCATCCACTAAATGCATCTTTTCCTATACTTGTTACACTATTTGGGATTTCTATGTTAGTTAAACTGATACAGTTCTGAAATGCATAATCTCCTATACTCGTTACACTATTTGGGATTTCTATGTTAGTTAAACCGATACAGTCACTAAATACAGCATTTCCTATACTTGTTACACTATCCGGAATTTCTATAATTGTTAAGCTATTACAACCGCCAACCATTGCATATCCTATACTTGTTACGCTATTTGGGATATCTATACTTGTTAAATTGTCACAGTCCCAAAATGCAGAAGTTCCTATACTCGTTACACTATCCGGGATTTCTATGTTCCTTAGGCTACTACTAGCGAATGCACATTCTCCTATACTTGTTACACTATTTGGAATTTTTATGTTCGTTAAACTTCTACAGCCCTCAAATACAAAATTTCCTATACTTGTTACACCATTCGGAATTTCTATACCCGTTAAGTTTCTACAATACCTAAATATTCCATCTCCCATAATTGTTACAGTATTTGGGATTTTTATACTTGTTAAACTTGTACATCCACAAAATGCACATTCTCCTATACTTGTTACACCATCTGGAATTTCTATACTGGTTAAATTTCTAAATTCAAAAAATGCTCCTTTTCCTATACTTGTTATACCGTTTTCAATTACAACCTCTTTTATATTTTCATGTAATTCCCACCAAGGAGCGGTAGGATCCCATTGCTCACCGGTAAAATCTTCAGGATAGTCATAATCGTCCATTTTCCCATTTCCATATATTATAAGAGCATCCCCTTCCACCTTCCAGTGTACGCCTTGTATACTCTGCTCGGTTGTAGTTTTTTCCTCTATGCCATTCTTATTACCTTCAGCCATAATGATAATTGCTAAAATACATAGAATTACTGCTATTATACATATTCCTGTTATAATTAGAAATCTCTTTGATTTTAGTATGGACCTTTTGGATATGTAATCATTTGCATTCCCACTACCTTCTTCTGTTGGTACAATTGTCTTTTCTCTTTCTTCCATAATTGCCCTCCTGTACATTTCTTACATTCTATAATTTTATCCTCTATGATGATAAAACCTTCCACCTTAATACACGAAAAATACTATCCAGAGGTCACAAATTTTTTTAAAATTTTTTAAATTAAATTTTAACGTGTATCCGGCATTATTTTTCCATTAAGGTAGATAATATACCATAATTACCCTATCACTACAGCCTCATAAGCTGATATTGGACATTTATTAATCACGCTAATTACTTTACCACACATCCGTTACGATAAAATCACAAAAATTTTAAATATATACAAAGGGTGCTGATTACTTTATCACATATATATTACGATTAAATTAAAAATATTTACTAATATTTACAAATCGTACCAATTACTCTATTACACATCCTCATTATTCAGGAAATCACCATATATCTCCTCAAGCGTGCTTATATCATTTACATCTATATTTTGTTCAATATCTCCAGTGACTTTGAGTGTTTTAACTAAATCACATGTATTTTCATTTTCCAATACCATAACAGGAAATACCTTATATGAAATATATCCACAACCATCCAAAGTCAAAAGTTCCTTCATATGCTTTTTCATGGCCTCTGCATCAGAGTATGTTTTTTCCAGCTTATATTCCGGTTTTAGGAGTTCCCCATCATATATGTTGTATTTTCTTGTACCTCTTATCAGCTTAAAGCCAAGACTTTCATAATATGATGGTGCCACCTGTGGTATAAGATATATTAAATAGATTCCATTCTGCTCTATTCTTTTTATAACCTTCCTCAGCACCTGTTTCATTATTCCCTGATGTTTATACTGCTCTATAGTAGCTACGCCATAAATATATGCTGCCTCATAATCCTCCCCTGCAATTCTAATTCTTTTATAATGAATATTTGCCATAGATATAATTTTTCCATCCTCTATGCAGGCATAAGTATCTGTATTTTTAGAAAACTCTGATACATAGTATTCTACATAAAGCTCCGGATCATCAAAAGCCTCTAAATATAAATCTTTAATATATTGTTTTTCAATATTACCTAATAATCTGATATTCATATGTATCTCTCCATACATTTTAAATTTCTGTTACAGTATATTTTTTGACTAATTCCACAGGATTGTAAGACATTTTTGCCTTTCTTAAACCCTCTAATCCCATATCATCTTCCCGGTTTACAAACTCCGCTTCACTAAAACAGTTAATTAAAAACTGTTGATTAACAAAGTTATACAGGCCTCTTATATCAGGATTTGCCTTTTCCACATGAATATAGGCTGTCTTTTCTTCTTTTAAATATGTTCCAAGTGTAAACGCTTCAATTTCATCATCCACATATACTACCATCATATAATATCTTATCATATCACAGTTATCTAATATATATTCTATCCCTTTAAGCTCATAATCATCTCTGTTATACTCATCTGCAATATCTCTTTTACTATGCCATTTTTCTAGAAAACGTTTTATAGCTTCCGTATCACTACAATCTGCTTTTTTAACCCTATAACGATTAGCATATTCCTTTAAAAAACTGTTTAAATGATTTTTCTTTTTATGATATTTCTTTCCTGAAAGAGTCATAAGCTCCTTAGCATTATATACATAATCAAAATAATCCCTTTCCTCCTCAACTATGAATTTATCCTCAGGTAAATCTAAAATATTTTTAGCCTCTTCATCTACAAGATACATCTTAAGCTTTATTCCCAATACTTCATTAAAATATTTTCTTAAATCCTCAAAACAGGGTTTTAAATCTTCGTTTCTGCATAAAGGGACAGAAGAAAAAATTTCATTTTTAATCTTATAAATCCATACCAAGCCATACTGATTGATATAGTATCTTGTATCATAATAATCCTTCCACAAATAACAGTCAGTAATTACATTTTCACAGGTAATTGGTTTTCTCAATTTAAAATAGCTTTTTATTTTTTCATAATCGCCCGGTAAAACCTTATAAAGTTTTTTCTCTGTACCATTATTTATCAGATTACTCTTATTTGCCATGGTACTATCTTTTAAATTATCAGATTCCATATTACAATTCACAAAGAAAACTCCTTTTCCACGGTTATATATTTAGCTGTTACGCTTACAGCCACTACATCCTTCACATTCCCTGTTTACTATACTCTCGCCTAGCTCCGTCACATCAACGCTTGATATTTTCATATCATCTACAAGGCTTAGCATACATATAGCCTGGGAAGATATCCCTTCTCCATTTCCTGTAAAACCTAAGCCCTCCTCAGTAGTAGCTTTGATGTTTATCTGATTTTTATCTATCTTTAATGCCTTTGCAATATTCTCCTCCATCTGCTCTCTATATGGTGCCATTTTGGGCTTCTGTGCAATAATTGTAGCATCAATATTTTCTATAATAAAACCATTCTCCTGTAATAAATCTCTTACACATTCCAAAAGTCTGATACTTGATATTCCTTTATATCTGTCATCACTATCCGGAAAATGTCTTCCTATATCTCCAAGTGATGCTGCTCCTAGAAGTGCATCCATAATTGCATGTAATAAAACATCCGCATCTGAATGTCCTAAAAGTCCAAACTCATAAGGAATTTCAACTCCTCCAATTACTAATTTTCTATCCTCAACCAATCTGTGAACATCATATCCCATGCCTACTCTCATAGTGAAATCTCCTTACTTTCATCAATCCGGTTTGTTTTCTCGGTTTTCTTAGAAATAACTCTGCTCCAATTAATTACATATACTACAATATACATTAACCCTCCTAATATTATACCTCCGATTACATCTATTACTGAATGCTGTTTTAAGAACATGGTAGATAATATTATCAATATACTAAGTACTCCGGAACTTATTTTTAGCCATATCCTATTTTTAAGTATACTACTCTTACAAAGTATTACAAAAGCTCCTATTGAATTAAATACATGAATACTTGGAAATACATTTGTATTAGTATCTGCCTCATATATTAATCCCATTACAGTAGTAAATAAATTATCTCTCTCAAAGCTCTCCACTCGCAAATCCTGTCCATTTGGAAATAATGTACATATAAGAAGACATATACTCATTCCGGTAAACAGATATGCACTTGCCTGATAAAACTCTTTTCTTGAAGAAAAAAATATTACTGCCAATACAAGCGGAATATATAAGAACCACAACAAATACGGAATAATAAAATATTCGCAAAATGGTATCATATCATCTAATGCTACATGAAGATTTGTAAAGTTTGTATCAGGTGTAATGGTATTTTCCAACCACATAAACCATTGCATATATAAGAAAAAATAAAGTAATGTCCAAGCATGACTGTTTCTTTTAAAAAATGATTTCATAATTAGCTCCGTTTAATAATATGATATTATGATTACAATAATTTTTAATATTTTATTCCCGCAAGCAACGAGCAAAAGCCAAATCTGCCGCAGAGTCTTTGATTATGTATATTTAGTATTACCAGATTAATACGAATTTCTACTGAGTTTTCATATTTTTATTTAAAAGGTTATAAAGATTATTTTTATCGTAATATCATTAGTATTGTGATTATATCACATCAAACACAATAATTAAAACCCTATATATTTAAGATTTAACAAAAAACCTGATTTCAATTACTAACGAATACTCAATACTATCATTATTTTCATTAACATATATAAAGATTATTCAAAATTGACACAAACACTGTAGTGCAGTTATTACTCTAACTCTCCTTTTATTAATGTACTTTTTAAATTCATTTTCTCAATCATGTCATAAAATCACAATTATAAGTCACAAATACTAAGTAATCATATAAAAATACTTGAAACAAACGCATTTTTATAATATTAGAAATTAATAGAATTTTGTAGAGTTATTATTTATATATTTTTAAATGTTCACAAAATATTTATTATAGCAACCATTATAATCATTATAAATAAAATATCACATAATTTTACCAGTTTTTACCTGATTTTTACATAAAAATAATACTGCCCAGTATTACCAGACAGCCTTATTTTAAATATAAAACAATTTTATAATAATCTCTTTTAATAATTTTTTTCTTTATTTCTTTTAATAATTTCTTTTCTTCATCTTTTTTTATAATTTCTCATACGGAACTCATATTTACTTTAAATCTTTCAGCTATTTACCTATATGTAAAGCCTTCTTTATGTAATCTGATTACGTCTTTATGTTCTTGTGATGTAATTATTTTTCTCCCTTTCCAATTATTATTTCTATATTTTCTGCATACATTTATAAAAAAAGAAAATACTTAAAACAAAGTATTTTCTCCTAATTCTTCTTAGTGGCTAAGAAGGGATTTGAACCCCTGACACCGCGGGTATGAACCGCGTGCTCTAGCCAACTGAGCTACTTAGCCATATGCAGATTTAGATGGGACCTACAGGGCTCGAACCTGTGACCCTCTGCTTGTAAGGCAGATGCTCTCCCAGCTGAGCTAAGATCCCATAATATGCCTTTTTCAAACCTGCCCTGCTATTATATCCAATTAGACATATTCTGTCAACTACTTTTTTACATAAGTTTTGTATTTTCTATTTTAGAGTTCACAAAGCCTTGCTGCCCTTATGAACTCAAAATAAAAAATATGGAATTTCAGAGTCTATTATTTTTAGTTAAAACCAAATACTTTATTTGCAATTTTGTATCCTGTAACTGAAATTAGTCTTCCTACCTTTCCAGGTAAATTCATCGAAATTCCAAATATAGAAAATCTAAGTTTTTTATAAATATCCGGATATTCTTTCTTTAACCAGTTCCAAAGCTCTTTCTTTTTAACAAGTGCTTCTTTTGTTTTTGCACGTATAAGCATAATCGATGCAATACACATCATCATATCCAAATACTGAAGCATATACTTATCGAGATTCTTGCTTTTAATATCCATATTTGAATATTCTTCTATCATTATCTTTGCTACACGGATATGCTGGTCTATTCTTGAAATCATAACCTTCTCATTTACAGACTGTCCTTCTCTTCCTATAAAATATCTGTAGAAGTCCACATCAATATAACAAACCTTTTTTACATATGGAAGTGGCTTAAATACATATATATTATCAACATAGAATGTATGCTTTGGAAGCTCAAGACCACAATCCCTGAGCATCTCCGTTCTATAAATTACAGAATGCATAAGAATATACTGTGATATTTTAAAATGTACATTACCATCCCATGAAGTGATATGTCTTGGTTTTATTGCAGAACGATAATTCATAACTGCCTTATTCTTCACGCCCTGCTTCTCATATACAAAGTTTGATAATAACATATCAAGACCTTTTTGCTTATCTACCATATATCTTAAGGTTTTAACAATTGTCTGTAAAGCCTTTTCATCTACCCAGTCATCACTGTCTACAACTTTAAAATACTCGCCTGTAGCATTTCTTAAGCCTGTATTTACAGCTTCTCCATGTCCTCCGTTTTCCTGATGAATAGCCTTTATGATTGCAGGATGCTCACTGGCTAATCTATCAGCAATTTTAGCAGTATCATCTGTAGAACCATCATCTACAATGATAATCTCCAGTTCCTCTCCACCTGTCAGCAATGTATTCACACAATGCTCCATATATTCAGCAGAGTTATAACAAGGTATTGCAACGCTCAATAATTTCATTACTTTTCCAGCTCCTTCACTAAGTTTAATGCTTTTTCTACAATTCCATCAATATTATAATATTTATATTCGGCCAGACGACCCAGTAAATAAAAGTTATCATATTGTTTTACAATATCAGTATATCGGTTATACATTCTATGATTTTCTTCATTAGCTATAGCATAGTAAGGAATCTCATCCTGCCCTCCGGTATATTCCATAGGATACTCCTTCATAATAATAGTACCTTTACTTTTCTGTCCTGTCAGTTTTTTAAACTCTGTAATCCTTGTAAAATCCTCACTTACTGTATAGTTTATTACTGCCTTTGGCTGATATTCCTCCTTATCCAGATACGACATATCAAATCTTAAGGTTCTATATGGAAGTCTGCCATATTTGCAGTCAAACAGCTCATCTATTGCACCTGTATATATAACATTTCCTGAAAATTTACTATTCTCAAAATATATACCGTCTTCTTTAAATTCTAACAAATCCTTTGCATCACTATTCAGCCTTATCGTAATATTCTCACTATCCAGCATTTTCTCAAAAAGAGGAGTAAATCCCTCTAATGGCATACCCTGATACTTATCCTGAAAATATCTGTTATCCTCTGATATAAGCACCGGCACTCTGCCTGTAACTGCAGGGTCTATTTGCTCAGGAGTCTGTCCCCACTGCTTCATGGTATACTTAAGAAAAATATTTTCATATACAAAATCAGCAATATTTCTGATATCTTCATCCGTGTTTTCTCTCAGTTTCAATATTGGCACTCTGTTACCATAGCCATACTCACTGATAAGCTTTTCCCTTAACCTTTCAGATTTTTCCTCACCATATACTATTTTAAGTGTATTTAAGTTGAAAGGAACAGGAATAAATGTACCATTAAGATTAGCCTCTACCTCATGGCTATAATCATACCACTTTGTAAATTTTGACAGATATGTGTACACTTCTTCGCTGTTTGTATGAAATATATGCGGTCCGTATTTATGAATAAGAATACCATTTTCATCATTCTCATCATAGCAGTTTCCGCCTATGTGGCTTCTTTTTTCTATTATCAGAACCTTTTTGCCCAAATCAGCCACACTTCTTGCAACAACTGCCCCTGCGAAACCACTTCCGATAATTACATAATCGTACATATCTTCCTCCTTAGTCTTTAGATTTTTTGATGTATATAAATTTATAAACCAATACTACTAATACTGCCAGTTCAGCAAGCATTACCGGTATCTTAAGATACCAATGACTGTTAATCACATTACTTACAGGCAAATAATTAATTATAACAGCTATAGCGTTTGCACCTGCATGTAATAAATATGATGCCCACAATGTAGAAAATCTTTCATAAACATATGCCAGCAATACACCTAATACAAATGTATATAATCCCTGAACTAAATTCATATGATATACACCAAATATTATGGAACTGATATAGCCTGCTATAACTGAATCACTTAATATTTTAATCCTGTTATATATCAAACCTCTGAACATCAATTCTTCCATAAGCGGTCCTAATATAATAAGTGCCACTATCTGTAATGGCAGATTTGATGACATAACATTTTTTGATACCTCACTATAGTTTCCCAGTATTCCGTCTATTGGAAGTAATGTTACAAGCTTACTTATTCCAAGACTTGCAAATACACCTATAAATATGTTAATATACAGACCCTTTTTCTCTCCTGTAAATGTTAAATTGCCACGCTGCTTTCTAAACAAATATATCATAACAGGTATACATATTATAATTGTAATAAAGGTAACACTCAGCGTATTACTGGTTACAATGTTATTCATATTTTCTACAAAGGTGGCTGTTTCCCTATAGGAAACTCCATTTTCACCCAAACTCTTAAACTCAGTAACCATTACAAATGTTGTAAAGCCTACCTGCGAAAATAATGCCACAAATAAATATATAATCAATGGCATAATAACATTTATAATTTTATCTAGCACAGAGTTCTGGTTCATTATTTTCTCCTAATTCTATTTAAGTTCGGCTTTTCTGAAGGTCAATATAATTATTACTGTCATTGCGACTATATATACAGTGCCAATGGAAAAAAACTTAAAATAATCAACTGCCTGCATAGTAAAATCCCCTATAACATACATCTGACCATATGGTGTAAATGAAAATATCTTTGCTGCTGTTTCGTTAAGCTGTACAAATATCTGTATAACAGATGTACCTATAAGCATAAGCGGCATCGTAATACCTATACTTGGACCCACTGACTTAAATATAAATACAATAAGCATATAAAGTGTCATTATTGAATACGACATAAATATGCTCATTAAAAATGATATCACCATCTCGCCAAACAGCTTTGATGTAAATTCAGTACCAAATCCGATAAACAATGAAATACCGCCTGTTAATATGAAGGTATATACAAAATCAAAAATAAATAATATCACAAATGAGCTTATCAACCTTGAAATAACTATCTGTATCCTGCTGTATCCCGCTACAATCTGTGATTGCAGGGTTCTTGCCGAAAAATCTCCACCTATCATTATACATAAAACAATAGTAGTTAACATAATTGCATCAGTTGACTGTGTCATACAGCTACTAAATATTCCATATCCCGTAATACCCATTTCACCAAGTAAATCCCCTAAATCGGGAATATTACTCATTATCACATACAAACCCACATTCATTATACACATTACTGCACATATAATAAGAGTTGCCTTAAATGCCAATGATTTTCTGATTTTCTTAAATTCTATTTTTAATAACTTAGACATGATGAACACCTCCTATAATTTCCATAAAGTATTCTTCAAGGCTCTTACCTACAATATTTAAGTATACTACCAATACATTGTTATCCATCATTGCCTTAGCTACACTTCTTATGTCATTTACATAGTCATATATTTTTATCAGGCTGTTTCCAATTACCTCATAATTGCTTGATTTCAAGGTCTCCACTACTACTTTCTCAGCAGTTTCAATATCCTCAACCTCTAAAACTACCGCTTTCTGACACTTTACATCTAAATCAGCATTAGACAACTTATCAACTATTATACCTTTATCAATAATAATATAATCTGTTGCCAGTTGATACAATTCTGAAAGAATGTGGCTTGAAATTAATATTGTAATCTTTCTTTCATTATTTAAACGCTGTAACAGCTGTCTTATTTCCACTATACCCATTGGGTCTAATCCGTTTATAGGTTCATCCAATATAAGAAGCTCAGGATTATTTACAAGCGACATGGCAATGGCAAGTCTCTGACGCATACCAAGTGAAAAATCTTTTACTTTTTTATCTTCCCAGCCCTGCAGACCTACCAATGATAACAGCTCATTTGCAAGATTGTCATTTTTTATTCCGTATAAGCATTTCTGTATTTCAATATTGTCTCTTGCTGTCATCTTTGTATAAAGTGCAGGTGACTCTACTATTGTTCCAATTTTTTTTCTACCCTCAGAAATGCCATCTCTGCTTGAGTTTCCAAACAACTCTATTGTTCCCCCGTTAGGTATAGAAACCCCTGCTAACATTCTGATAATTGTAGTTTTACCGGCACCATTTTGACCAATAAAACCATATATTTTTCCCTTTTCCAGTTCAAAGGATACATTATTAACAGCTATAAATCCACCAAATTTTTTTGTAAGACTATTAACTTTAAGTATAGTTTCCATAATCTGCACCAAGTCTCAAGCGAAAATGCCTGCATTTTATCCTTTCTTATTTTTCTTTCACTCTTTTACTATTTTGATGTAATATGTCCAATATTTTTTATAAGAACAGATATTGTTCCATCTTCATTTGTTAAAAACTCTATATTATCTGTACTGTTATACTGCTCCATCGGAATTTTGATTTCAATACCCGTATCTGTTGTAAGATGTTGTTTTTCAAACTTTCTTGTAGTAGTTTCATTTTGAGGTATGATTTCCTCTTCTTCATCAATTTTATATTTTTTTACCTTTTCCTTAAACTTGTCTTTAAGCTCAGGTTTTTCCTCAAACACCTTATCCGCCACTTCTTCAACAGTAATAGAACCCTGATTTGTCAATTCCTCATGGATAACACTCTTTGCCCTCATCTTTTCTTCAAACTGCTCTGAATCATTAAAATACTCCTTTTGTACAGTTTCAATAGCTCTCTCGACTATATTTAACTTTGCTTTTTGTGACAAATTCGAGGTGCAGTTTAAAAACAGCTTTGAAAAATAATTTTCTTTCACACCATTTACTGAATATTTCTTTTCAATCAGCTTTATTTTATAGTCAGTAAGATTTATAACGGCAGCTTCCGTAAGTCTTGAAGTTTCACTCGGAAGCATCGCTTTATATTTTGTTACACTATTTGTATTTACGCCCTCATCGCTAATGGTTGTGTGCATATAAGACGCTCTATAGTTCATTTTAAGCAATGCAAGTTGTGCAATCTGATTAACTTCAAAATACACTACCATCAAATCAGCTGCAGGTATTTCAATATTCGAATTCATAATATCATATAATTTTGTGGCTATATCCTTACTAAAGTTCACAAAATCCATTTTGCCCTCATTTGTATTGCTGATAAGTCTGAAAACCTCTGATTCTTCTTCTATAAATTCACAGTTTTTCTTATCATCACTTACTAATACTTTATAAATATGTTCTTTTAAAAAGTCTGCAAAATCAGAGCCATAGCTTAACTCACTGTCAGATAATACAGGCATTCCTACCGTGGAATCTAAAATATGAACAATGGCATTTCTAATAATAATATCGCCTTTTGTCATTTTCCGTCTCCTTACTGTGTGTCCGAATCCCCATCAGAAGATGTAGTTCCATTTTCTCCGGTTGTTGTATTTTCTGTTGTAGTGGCCTCACCCGTTGTAGCATTTTCTCCGGTCGTTGCACCCTCTCCTGTTGTAACATTTTCTCCGGTTGTTGTACCCTCGCCTGTTGTTGCATTTTCATTAGAAGTTGTTGTAGATGAATATAACTCATTTAAATAATTCATTATACTTTCATATTCTTCCTGTGATAATGTCTGTGTTTCATTTTCCTTTTTCTGAATAATAATACTAAACGCAATTATTCCTATAACCATTAACATAACTGCTACTGCAGCAAGTATTTTAAGCTTCTGTACTCTTTTCTGCTTCTTAACATTTTTCTTTCTGTTTGCTTTTTCTTTTTTATAAAGGTCAACCTTTTCCTGACTCATTGCCATCCTCCTACATTCTATCCGGTGCATCAAATCCCAGAATTTCTATAGATATTTCCAATGCTTTTTTTGCTATTAATAATAATGCTATAAAACCTGCCTGTTTATCTGCATCCTCTTCTGTCATAATCTTATTTTCATGATAAAAGCTGTTAAATACATTTGCCAAGTCATAAATATATGCACAAATCTTATGTGGTGCCAGCTCACAATAGGCGGCATCAATCATTGAGCTAAACTTGGATAACTCAAGCATCAGCTGTTTTTCAGCCGGTGTAAGTGTTCTGTTAAGTGATAATCCTTCAGTACTCTTTCCTGTTTCCTCATATTTTCTAAGAATTGCTTTAATTCTTACTATTGTATATAGAATGTATGGTCCTGTATCTCCCTCAAACGAAGTAAATCTTTCCAAATCAAAAACATAATCCTTTGATGCCTGATTTGATAAATCTCCATATTTAAGTGCTGAAAGACCGACTGTTTTTGAAATTTCCAAAGCCTCTGCTTCATCCATTTCTCTGTTTTCCATCATTTTATCATATACAGCCTTATTAATATCACTAATTAGTGTTTCCAGCCTCATTACACCACCGTCTCTGGTCTTAAACGGCTTTCCGTCCCTGCCGTTCATCGTACCAAATCCCAAAAAGCTGAAATCTATGCTATCATCTACTATCTTTGTCTTTTTAGCAGTTCTGAAAACCTGTGTAAAATGCATTTCCTGTCTCTTGTCGGCTACATAAATGATTTCATCCGGATTGTAATCCTTCTTTCTCTGAATAATTGTTGCTAAATCCGAAGTAGCATAAAGTGAAGCCCCGTCCGATTTTTTTATAATGCAGGGAGGTATTTCCTTTTGGTCACTCTCCTCCTTAACATCTACAACTATCGCACCCTGACTTTCGTGTGCATATCCGTTATTTATCATATCTTCTACCATAGGTGCTATAAATTCCTCGGCACTGCTTTCACCCTTCCAAAGTTCAAACTCAACCTTCATATTGTCATAATTTTTCTTTAAGTCAGGTATTGATACATCTAAAATATGCTTCCATATGGCTCTATAACCCCTTTTTCCCTTTTGCATTTCCAAGGTAGCTGTCTGTGCTTTTTCCTTAAAATCGTCATCTTCCTTTGACCTTGCACTTGCCTTAGGATAAATCTGCTCAAGCTCTGAGAGTGTAAACGGCGGAGTATCCGGATATTCTCCCATGAAACTCTCATCAAAATATACCAAATCAGGCTGTTCGCATCTTAGCTGTTCAATTATCAGTCCCATCTGAAGTCCCCAGTCTCCCAGATGAACATCACCTATAACGGTATCACCTTTAAATCTTTTAAGTCTTTTTATAGTTTCTCCAATAATAGCCGAACGTAAATGTCCTACATGGAGTGGCTTTGCCACATTTGCCCCGCCATAGTCAATAACTGCTGTTTTGCCGCCTGAAAGCTCTACACCGAGTTTTTCATCTCCTGCCATAGCTTCAATATGTTTTGATAAAAATTCATCTTTAATCTTAATATTGATAAAACCCGGATTTACAGCTGCGATTTCGCTGAATGTTTCATCCTCTTTCAGCAAATCCGCTACTGCCTGTGCAATAACTATCGGTGCACACTTATACTGCTTTGCTCCTGCCATTGCACCATTGCACTGATATTCACAAAGATCAGGTCTGTTTGATATAGTTACCCTGCCCAGATTTCTGTCATATCCGGCCTTTTCAAAGGCTTCACCTAATTTTTCTGATAATATGTCTAATAGATTTTTCATAAAATTACCATCCTAAATTGTATTATAATTCAATGCCGTTTTCTTTAAGTAATGCTCTGGCAGTTTCTACCGAATCTACACCCTCCTTATTTTTTATAGGTGCAAATTCTTTATTTCTAACCACTTCAAACGGAACACAGCTATCCATTAAATGAATCATATCTAATATGAGTGTTTCAAATTTATATCCGTTTGGTTCTTCCGGTTTTATAAGTATACCGTTTTCGTCCAGATATGGTATCTTCTTTTCAACTATATGTAATGGCATACTTTTTTTAGCTATATTTTCAAGTTCCTCTACATTTAGAAGATAATTTAATATAACTCCATAATTGTATGCAGGCTCACCGTTTTCATCTACTGCATCCATCATCTCATCCGTCAGTTCATAATATTCCACAATAGACGGCTTACCGTCCTCCAAGCACATTACTCCTACCTTTTCATCCTTTGAGGCTTTTTTTACAACCTTTGAACCTACCTTGGATTTCGTTGCAATAGTTGCACCTATAAAAAGCGGATCTGCAATTCTTTGCAAAACATTATCTACTGAAAATACATTCAGCCATTCGATATTATTTTCGTTTACAATATCTATAACTCCGCTTCTAATCATTGATGAAAACCATCCGCCATTTCCGTTTGGAGAGGTTGACATTCTGTACTTTTCCTCCATATATATCTTTCCGTTGTAGTCTGTGGCAGGTGCCATTTCCTGCTTAAAAAAAGATATATAGTTTTTATCATATCCGAAATAATTCTTTTCTTTGAAGAACTGTATTGTTATATCATTATTTTTATCACTGGTCATAACAAATAAATGTATATATGTTCCTGATAAATTGACTATATCCAAAAGATTTTCCATAATTCTCTGGAAAATATATACGTCCTTATTTATTCCTATATTATACATACCCTTTGGATTATCCGAGCCAAGTCTTGTACCCATACCTCCTGCCAGTAAAACGGCACCGACCTTTCCTGTCTTAATTGCATTCATGCCTATAGTATGAAACTCCTCTTTTCTCTTTTCAATATCCTTTAACTGCATGGCATTAAGAGGGGTAATTTTCCCCTTTTTTGCAATTTCTTCTTTATGGTTACACATTGCGATAATACTAAAATCTGTTTCATCTATCTGTTCCACCAAAGCCTGCTTTTGTTTCTCAGATAGTTCATCATAATATTTTAAAATATGACTTTGTCCATATTTCTCTGTTTTTTCAACTGCCGATTTATAATCCATTTGTTCCTCCTAATGCTTCAATCAGAAGTGTCTGTACTTCCAACTAAAATACAAACTCAAGGTTGAAAGCTTCTTTCAGCCTTATTCTCCTTATGCTTTTTTCAAAAATACCTCGTATCCCTTTTTGGTTTCATATATATCTGCTTTGCTCGTAATTTCCCATGGTGCATGCATATTAAGTACAGCTACTCCACAGTCAATAACCTCCATACCGTATAACGAAAGAATATATGCGATAGTTCCGCCACCGCCCACATCTACTTTTCCAAGTTCGGCAAGCTGATAACAAATCTTTGCATCATCCATTATTTTTCTAATGGATGCAATATACTCCGCATTAGCATCATTTGAGCCTGATTTTCCTTTTGAGCCCGTAAATTTGCTAAATACCATACCTCTTCCAAAGTATGAGGAGTTTTTCTTTTCAAAGGCACTTGCAAACATTGGGTCATAAGCTGCATTTACGTCTGAAGATAACATTTTTGAGTTCTTAAGACATCTTCTCAGCTTCAGCTCGCTATATTCTCCTAATCTGTCTATTATTTCGCATACGGTATTTTCAAAGAACTTTGACCGCATACCTGTTGCGCCTACACTTCCTATTTCCTCTTTATCTACCAATAAACAGCAGGCCGTTCTTTCTACTTCATCTACACTAAGCATAGCCTTAAGTGATGTAAATGCACATACCCTGTCATCCTGTCCGTATGCCATAATCATACTTGAATCCAGTCCTGCATTTCTTGCTTTTCCCGCCGGTACTACCTCAAGCTCTGCCGACATAAAGTCTTCTTCGTCCATATCATATTTATCTTTTAAAAGCTTTAATATATTTGCTTTTACCGCATCCTTTTTCTCGTCCGGCAGTGGTCTTGAGCCGAATAAAATATCAAGCTGTTCACCCTCTATTACCTTTGCGGCTTTCTTTTCAAGCTGTTCACCTGCTAAATGAATAAGTAAATCACTTACGCAGAATACCGGGTCTTCTTCATTGTCACCTATTGATACATTTACTGTATCACCGTTTTTCTTTACAATTACACCATGTATTGCAAGCGGTAATGCCACCCACTGATATTTCTTTACACCACCGTAATAATGAGTGTCAAGATAAGCAAAATCCGTATCCTCATATAGCGGATTCTGCTTTATATCTAATCTTGGTGAATCAATGTGTGCACCTAAGATATTCATTCCCTCTTCTATATCCTTTGTTCCGATATTGAATAATGCAACAGCCTTGTCCATAATTACGGCATATACTTTATCTCCTGCTTTTAGCTTCTGCTTTTTCTTTATGATTGTATCCAGATTTTTATAGCCTGACTTTTTTGCCTGCTCTATAGTTATTTTTACACATTCACGTTCTGTTTTTCCATTGTCCAGAAAATCTCTATATTCACTGCAAAGAGCCTCCAGCTCCTTTAATTGCTTTTGTTTATAACCTTTCCAAGCATTTTGTCTTTCCATTTTTATCTCCTTTCGGGTTATAATCAATAAATCCATTTATACATTTTAAAAGTATAACACATATAACCAAATTGTTCCACTTAAAAATGCTGTGTATACATTTATTTGTTGTGAATATTAAAGGATTTTGTTTGAATTTTCATATTTTGATCCCCATCTGTCAATATTACCGTAAAAATCATAATGTGCCGGTACGGTATCTTCCATAAATCTGACTGCTATAGCTGTAACAAGTAATGGTAATACGGTAATTATCCATAAAATTTTAGTTTTCAGTTTCATTTTTACCTCTGATTCTTAAGTTATAAGTGCCTGTGATTTGGTTTTAATTACATACTCAGGATTGAAATTTTCTTTCAGCCTCTTCACCTTTAAATTGTCCTGTCCAAAGTATAAGTTCATCTAAGACAGATGTATTTATTTCATAATAAATAAAATTTTTATACTTATATTCAATAATCAAATCTGCCTGTTTTAACAATTTCAAATGATATGACAGGGCAGGAGGAGTAATCTTAAGCTCCTGTGATAATTCTCCTGCTGTCATACGTCCTTTCTTAAGTAATTCGAGTATTCTTCGCCTTAACGGCTCGGATAATGCTTTAAATGTATTTGCAAGTCCCATCGCTATCCTCCTACCTATTTAAAATTTTATTTAAACAGATTATAACATACCTGTGAAAGAAAAAGAAGAACTATTTAAAAATATTTTTAAATAGTTCTTCTCTTAACTAAGATTAAACTATAAAACTCCCTTATTTAATTTAAAGAATATTTTATAAATTTAATCTTATATAATATAGTCAGCAAATCCAGCGAGAGTGTTTACAGACTCATTTTGCGACTTCGGGTAATCCAAAGCTGGGATTATGGTATAATAGGCTCGTGAATAAATCTTCACTTTATGCACGAGCCCCATAAATCACTTTGTGATTTTATGCTATAATAACACCGAGTTGAGAAGCAACTCGGTGTGAGGCTGTAGTGATTGGGATTATGGTATAATGTCTTTGAGAATAAACCTACGGTTTATTCTCTCGGCCCATAAAATCACTTTGTGATTTTATGGTATATCAATACTTCCAGGTAATAACTTTCTTCTGAAGCCTTATTACAAGAAGATTAAGTACCGTTACAACTATTGCTATAAGAATTATACCTGCTATTACTCTTGTATAATCAGCATAATCCGAAAATTTCTTAACAAAATATCCAAGTCCTGAGCTTGCACCAAGCATTTCTGCTCCTGTAAGACAAATCATTGCTGATGTAAGAGAAACAGAAAGTCTTCCTATAACATCCGGCAGTGAGTATGGCAAAATAATCTTAAAAAGCATAGTCGGTAAAGATACATTCATGGCTTTTGCTGAATCTATTATTTTATGATCTATACTTCCGACTCTTGAAATCATGCTCATAAAATTAGGCCAGAACACTGCTGAAAATATAACAAATATTGATGCCGAATGAAATGTAGGCATAACTGCCACTACATACGGAGTGTATACCAAAGGCGGAATACTGCTGATAACTCTTGTTATAGGCAGAAATGTATCTCTAAGTCTTGGAATATATCCTACAAAAAGTCCTCCAAATATGCCAAGCACCATTGCATAGAATATACCTTGAAAAAGTATTTTCATAGAGCTTAAGAAGCCCTCAAACATATCCTGTTTATTCAGACTGAATATTGCAAATACCTTTTCAGGTGGCGGAACAAGTACAGGATGTGAAATACCAAGCTTTGTTACAACCTCCCACAAAATAAGAAATACATATACTACATCTACCACATCGGACATACTTTTTTTCTTGGTTTTGAAATATGAAAATAAATATATAACCTCTATAATAACTACTGCAACTACAAATTCTATATTAGAGTCATATTTACCCGCAGCAGGCAGTGCATATATAAGACCCAGCAATACCACAAATAATATACCTGATAATATCATATTACTACCTCATCCTTTCCTACTTTGTCAGCTATATTGTTATAGAAAAGCTGCATAAGATTATTGTGCATGTCTATATATTTTTGATTTCCCATAAGACTTTCTCTTGTTCTCGGTTTTGGAATGTCAACGCTTATATCTGCCTGTATATTTTTATTTGCCATAAATACTATTCTGTCTCCAAGTAAAATTGCCTCCTCAAGATCGTGTGTTACAAAAATTACTGTCTTATTTTCCTCTTTGGCAAGTTTTGATATAAGTATCTGAAGCTCCCGTCTGTTCTGTGGATCAATAGCACCTAATGGCTCGTCCATTAGAAGAATCGAAGCATTAGATGCCAATACTCTTGCCATTGCTACTCTTTGCTGCATACCTCCTGAAAGCTGCGACGGATACTTATCTAAAGCCTCAGCAAGACCTACCTTTGATAAATATTCCTGTGCCTTTTCCATAAGCTCCTTTTTAGTTCCTTTACACTTACTCTGCTTCATGGCAAATACTACATTAGCTGTAGCCGTAAGCCATGGAAACAGAGAATAATGCTGAAATACCACTCCTCTGTCTGTTCCCGGTCCTTCTATCTTTTTACCGTCAATATAAGCACTGCCACTGCTTGCCCTATTTAACCCCTCTAGAATGCTTAAAAGAGAGCTTTTGCCACATCCAGAAGGACCAATAACACATACAAACTCTCCTTCATTTATTGAAAGATTTATATTTTCAAAGGCAGTATAACTGCTTTTTGCATCCACATATGTAAGTGTGAGATTTTCTAATTTTATTTTTTCCATATTTGTGTATTGTTCCTTCCTTTTACAGATTTAGCTGCTTTTTCTTTACTGTAAGCTCTTATAAAACTCATTATCGGGATTTTTCTCAACAAGCTCGCTTAATGCCTTATCATATATACCTGTATCTATATGCTCTGCAACGTCTATACTTCCTTCAAAATAGCCTGCATCTACAAGGGAATTATAGTAATCAATAATACCTTCTTTATTAGGGTCGAGTGTCATTATTGTTCTGTTTTCAAACAGATATTGTTCTACATATTCCTCCGTCTGACCGGAATATTTTGCAAGAAAACTTATTATCTCCTGACGGTTTTCTTCCTTCTGATAATATTCCAAAGCACGAATATTTGCTCTTGTAAATGCAATAAGCTCGCTTTCCTTATTTTTTAAAGTATCTCTTGATGTTACCTGACGGCAGCATACATACATAGGCTCAAGCTCTCCCACCTCATAAACTACATCTACAGAATCGGCGTACTTGTTTGCATATTCAGCAGGTAGGAAGCCTAACTGTGCCTCGCCCTTTCTTACTGCCTCTGCAACATTTACCTGACTGTCTACCTCCATAACATTAATAGTATTAATGTCAATACCCTGCTTTTTCAAATATTCTCTGCTTACTACCCATGCACTGTCGGCACGGACTGTTGCTACTGTTATGTTCTCATATTCCTTAATATCTTTGTATTTCTCAACATTTTCAGGGGTGGCAATAATAGCGCCTCCCTCTGCTGCCGTACCCTCAAATATAACCAAATCCGAACCATTGGCTATAAAATTAAGATCAGGAACTATTCCCTGTCCCCATATATCTACCTCATTCTTATTTGTGCTTATGGAGGTAAGTGCTGCGGTAGCCTCCTGTACCTCTACAAACTCTACATTAACTCCCTCTTCCTTGTAATATCCTAAATGATCCGCAAGAAGCACTATAGCTGTTCTTATTGTTCCGGGAATAATGCCGAATTTAATTGTTCCCTCTCCACTGTTACCACTGCTTTCGTTCTCACCGCATCCTATAAGCGAAAATGTCAAAATAAAAACAATCGCTGCTGCTGTTAATCTTTTTAATTTCTTCATATAATTTCATCCTTCCAAATATATTTTTTTAATTTATTCATACAAATCCGAAGATAAGTATCTCTCTCCCGAATCAGGAATAATTGTTACTATATTTTTCCCTTTATTTTCAGGTCTTTTTGCTACCTGTACCGCTGCGTACAGGGCGGCACCGGCTGATATGCCCACCGATATGCCTTCTTTTTTTGCACTAAGTCTTGCATATTCATAGGCATTCTCGTCCGTTACCGTTATAACTTCGTCAAACAGCGATTCATCCGTTACAGGCGGTGTAGCCCCTCCGCCTATTCCCTGAATCTTATGAGATCCCGGCTGTCCTCCGGACAGCACCGGACTTCCTGCCGGCTCTACTGCTATAATCTTTATATCAGGATTTTTACTTTTTAAGTATCTTCCAGTACCGGTTATAGTTCCTCCCGTACCTGATGCTGCCACAAGTATGTCAATTTCTCCGTCAGTATCCTCCCATATTTCAGGTCCGGTTGTAAGCTCGTGTGCTTCGGGATTATGAGGATTTGCACCCTGACCCGGTATGAAAACATCTGAAATTTTACCGGCAATTTCCTGTACTTTTTCACCCGCTCCTGCCATATTTTTCTCAGCAGGTGTAAGCACTACTTCGGCTCCGTATGATTTAATAATATCTATACGTTCCTTACTCATATTATCAGGCATTGCAATTATTAATTTATATCCCTTTGCCGCCGCTACCATGGCAAGACCTATACCGGTATTTCCGCTTGTACCTTCTACAATGGTAGTTCCCGCTTTAAGCTTTCCTTCCCTTTCTGCCTGTTCAATCATATTTTTTGATATTCTTGCCTTAACACTGAAGCTGGGATTAAAGAATTCAAGTTTTCCAATGACTTTTCCATATGTACCAAACTCTTTTTCAAGAGCCTTAAATCGAATCAGCGGAGTATGTCCCACCAGATCAGTTATGCTGTCGTATATTTTACCCATATGTATCCTTTCTAAATTAATATATTTTATCAATCAAGCATCTCTCCAAAAGCAGTTGTTTCGCCTTTTGTATTTCCTACTAAATCAATATGATTAATATGATTTATTTAGTATACAAGGAATAATACATTCCTTTTCTATAATTGTCAATTCATTTTTCATTATAGAGATATTGTTTCTTTCTATTCTTTGTTATAGATACTGTCTATAATATTACAGACAAAAATGCCCTGCTGCCAAAACTACTGTATTATAGTTTTGGCAGCAGGGCATTTCTATCTTACGACATCAATGTCCGTTCTATATATTTCCACGATTTTCCACAGTTGCTATATCTACTAAGGTTAAATCATCTATTCCAGAATTTTCCAAGCTTGTAAGCAACGCATTTACGGTATCTAAGGATGTAAAACAGTTTACTCCTGTCTCAATAGATATTCTTCTAATAAGAAAGCCGTCTCTTGTCTTATCTCTTCCCTGTGTAGGAGTATCTACAACTATATCTATCTTATGCTCCAGCAAAAGGTCTATTACTGTTGGAGATTCCTGATTTAACTTATTAACCTTAATTGCATTTACACCGTTTTCACGAAGTACATTACAGGTACTTCGAGTTGCATACACTTCATAACCAAGCTTTTCAAATCTCTGTCCTATTGTAATGGCATCCTTCTTATCTGCATCGTTTACTGTAATTATCATCTTCTTATGCTTTGGAAGATTTACACCTGCACCTAAGAATGCCTTGTATAGCGCTTCTTCAAATGTCTTTGCTATACCTAAGCATTCACCTGTTGACTTCATTTCAGGTCCAAGACTTATTTCTGCACCACGAAGCTTTTCAAAGGAGAATACAGGCATCTTTATAGCTATATAGTCAGCATTTGGCTGTAGACCCGGCTTATATCCCATATCCGTAATCTTTTCGCCTATAATGGCACGTGTTGCAAGCTTTACAATAGGAATACCCGTAACCTTGCTAATGTATGGAACAGTACGGCTGCTACGTGGATTTACTTCAATTACATACACCTCATTCCTGTATACTATAAACTGAATATTAATCATTCCCTTTACATGAAGTGCTCTTGCAAGTCTTTTTGTATACTCTTCAATAGTGTCTGTTAATTCTTTAGTTAAAGACTGTGCAGGATATACTGAAATACTGTCACCTGAGTGAACACCGGCTCTTTCAATATGCTCCATAATACCCGGAATGAGTATGTCCTCTCCGTCACAAATTGCATCTACTTCTATTTCCTTACCCATAAGATACTTGTCAACCAAAATCGGATGATCCTGTGCAATTCTGTTGATAATCTCCATAAATTCCTCTATTTCATCATCATTAGTTGCAATCTGCATACCCTGTCCGCCAAGTACATATGACGGACGTACAAGTACAGGATATCCAAGTCTGTTTGCCACTTCTTTAGCTTCTTTTGCAGTATATACCGTACCGCCTGCGGCTCTTGGAATTTCACATTCCTCCAATATCTTATCAAAAAGCTCTCTGTCTTCGGCAGCATCTACATCCTCAGCCTTTGTGCCAAGTATAGGTACTCCCATCTTCATAAGTGCTTCCGTAAGCTTAATGGCTGTCTGACCTCCAAACTGTACTACGGCTCCGTCAGGCTTTTCTATATTTACAATATTTTCAACATCCTCCGGAGTAAGCGGCTCAAAGTAAAGCTTGTCTGCAATATCAAAGTCTGTACTTACTGTTTCAGGATTGTTATTGATAATGATTGTTTCATATCCGGCTGCCTTAAACGCCCATGTACTGTGAACAGAACAGAAATCAAATTCAATACCCTGTCCGATTCTAATAGGACCTGAGCCCAAAACAAGCACTTTCTTTTCAGGATGTGTTTCTGCTGCTTCATTTTCTACACCATATGCTGAATAGTAATAAGGTGTAGTAGCTTCAAATTCAGCAGCACATGTATCAACCATCTTATAGCCTGCTTTAATACCATATTCAATTCTTAAAGCTTTAATTTCATCTGCAGTCTTTCCTGTAAGCTTAGCTATAACCGTATCAGGGAATTCTATTCTCTTGGCATCAGTTAAAAGCTCCTTTGTAAGAGGCTCACTCTTTAGGGCATTCTCCATTTCTACAATAATAGATAATTTATCTATAAACCACTTGTCTATCATCGAAATATCATGAATAGTATCATAGCTTATATTTCTTCTTAATGCCTCGGCAATAACCCATATTCTTCTGTCATCTACAACCTTAAGCTGTTCAATGATTTCCTCATCACTAAGCGATGTGAAATCATAGTCCATTAAGCTTTCCACATGCTGTTCCAAAGAACGGATAGCCTTCATAAGAGCGCCCTCAAAGCTGTTGCAGATACTCATAACCTCACCTGTAGCCTTCATCTGGGTTGTAAGTGTTCTCTTAGCTGTAAGGAACTTATCAAACGGAAGTCTTGGAATTTTGACTACACAATAATCCAAGGTCGGCTCAAAGCTTGCATATGTTTTTCCCGTAATGGCATTCTTTATTTCATCAAGTGTATAACCTATGGCAATCTTTGCCGCAACCTTAGCTATAGGATAACCGGTTGCCTTTGAAGCAAGCGCTGATGAACGGCTTACACGTGGATTTACTTCGATTACACAATATTCAAAGGTAGTCGGATGAAGTGCATACTGAACATTACATCCGCCTGTAATATTTAGTTCACTGATAATATTGAGTGCACTTGTTCTAAGCATCTGATACTCTTTATCACCTAAGGTCTGGGAAGGCGCTACTACAATACTGTCACCTGTATGTACACCAACAGGGTCAATATTTTCCATATTACATACCGTAATACAGTTTCCTGCACCGTCACGCATTACCTCGTATTCAATTTCTTTCCAGCCTGCAATACATCTCTCTACCAGAACCTGACCAACACGGCTGAGTCGTAAACCGTTTTCAAGAATATCCGTAAGTTCCTGAAGATTATGGGCGATACCTCCACCGCTGCCACCTAATGTATATGCCGGTCTCAATACTACCGGATATCCTATTTTATTTGTAAACGCAATACCATCCTCTACATTTTCAACTACCAAAGAAGGAGCAACAGGCTCATCAATCTTCTCCATAGTATTCTTAAATTCAAGACGGTCTTCTGCCTTTCTGATTGTCTCGGCAGTTGTACCAATAAGTCTTACACCGTTTTTCTTAAGGAAGCCTGATTCGGCTAATTCCATACCAAGGTTTAATCCCGCCTGACCACCAAGTGTAGGAAGCACACTATCCGGCTTTTCCTTTAAAATAATCTTTTCAAGCACCTTAGCTGTAAGAGGCTCAATATATACCTTATCAGCAATATCCTTATCTGTCATAATTGTAGCAGGGTTTGAATTTACCAAAACTACCTCAAGTCCCTCTTCCTTTAAGGAACGGCAGGCCTGTGTTCCCGCATAGTCAAACTCTGCTGCCTGTCCGATTACAATAGGACCTGAACCAATTACTAAAACTTTTTTAATACTGTTATCCTTTGGCATTTTAATTCCTCCTGCTTTCCATCATTGTGATAAATTCATTAAACAGTAAACTTGAATCCTGTGGTCCGGGGCAGGCCTCCGGGTGGAACTGAACCGTAAATACAGGCTTATTTTTATATCTTAAGCCCTCTACCGTTTTATCATTTACATTGATAAAACCTACTTCGGCAATGCTTTCATCTATTGTATTTTCATCTACTACATATCCATGATTCTGTGAAGAAATATAAACCTTACCGGACTTTAAATCCTTTACCGGATGGTTTCCTCCTCTATGCCCGTATTTCATTTTATGTGTATCTGCACCTGTTGCAAGTGCCATGAGCTGATGACCTAAGCAGATTGCAAAAATCGGGATTTCAGAATCATATAACTTTTTAATTTCGCTGATGATTTCAGTACATTCCTTTGGATCTCCAGGTCCGTTAGACAACATAATTCCATCAGGATTTTCTTTTAAGATTTCTTCTGCACTTGTAGCGGCAGGGTATACAGTAACTTCACAGTCTCTGTCATGAAGTGATTTTGCAATATTATTCTTTGCACCAAAATCCATCAATGCAACCTTGTATTTTCCGCCTTCAAGCTTTGAAACCTTATCACATGTAACCCTTTTTACCACACCCCTTGGTGAATACTTTTTAAGCTCACTGATTACATCTTCAAGAACAAAGCTTTCATTTGTTGTAATCATACCATTCATAGTACCCTTTTCCCTAAGAATTTTTGTAAGAGCTCTTGTATCTATTCCGGCTATACCGGGAATATCATTTTTCTCCAAAAATTCCTGTATGGTTCCTTCACATCTGAAATTGCTTGGCATTCTTGATAATTCACGAACAATATATCCATCCGGCCATGGTCTTAATGATTCCATATCCTCATAACAGATTCCATAATTTCCTATTAAAGGATATGTCATAACAACTGCCTGTCCGGCATAAGATGGATCTGTCAATACCTCCAAATATCCTGTCATTGAAGTATTGAAGACAATTTCGCTGATTATTTCCTTTGTAGCTCCTATGGACGTTCCCTCGAAAATATGTCCGTCTTCTAATATCAGAAATGCTTTCATATATTTCTCCTTCTGCCAGATGTGGCGTTGTAATACAGCCTCATGGATAAAATCACAGATTTTATGCATGAGGCACACCGAGTTGTTTCCCAACTTGGTGTTATTATACCATAAAATTGCTTGACAATTTTATGGGTCGAGTGCGTAAGCCTTGTGCTTACTCACGATGACATTATACCATAAAATTGCCTCCCAATTTTATGGGGTAACCCGGTGTTATTCTGTTATAATTTTACAATATAAAAATTGGTGTACCTTATTTATGCTCAAATTGTCAAAATTATACCTTATAACTTACTTTTTTTCAACTACTTTTTATCTTCTTGAGTTTCCATATTTTTTATTTTTAGCTTCAAAAAGTCTTGTTGCCAAAGGCAACATAGACATCT
>CAMWKO010000009.1 GCA_947174885.1 uncultured Clostridia bacterium | reverse complement strand
TATCTAGATTAATATATTATTTTATATACAATATAACAATTAAAATTTGAGGTAATGACATGAGCAAAAAAAAAGAAAATATCATTATACTTATTTGTTCCTTAGTTATTATTGCATCAATAGTAGCATTTTTTGTAATATACTCCAACAATAAGATTAAAAATTCTTTTATATTAAATGAACATTTGGAGGATACTATTGTTACAATTACAGTTCCAAAGGATATATCCTCAAAGCTAAATATATCCTCCTGCAACATTTCATTAAAAGAATTGTCTTACTATATATTAGTAATGGAGGCAGGTGTAAATCATACAGCTTCTCTTTACAATCCTAATAACCTAAATTCCTACTGGAATTTATATATTAGCAATACTTTTGTAAAATCCCAGGCTAAAGACAGTACTATGGATGTATGTATTCGCGACAACATCTACTACTATGAGGCTGTTTCTAACAATTTTGATTTAACTGATGACGAAAAATCGGTTATACTTGATGAGGCTTCATATATATACAGTAATCTTACTGCTAAACAGGTAGATGCCACCAATCTTACATTAGAAGATTTATATAATGTACGCTACAAAATAGGACTTACTACAAAATATATAAACAAACTTATGAGTGAGGACAGTTTGACAGAAGAAGAATTAAATATTGATGGTTCATATTATTCATCCCTTTATGAAAATTATGATATTCAAATAGATGAAATGTGGAACACGATTGAATTAGGAAATATTACTATAGACAGATAAAATTGCTTTATGTGTAAATATTCCGTTCTATAGCTATTATATTGTTTTATAATCTAAATTTATTTGGGAGGAAATATGCCAGGTTACGATACTCACTATATTTTTGGTATTCATACATATAGAAGAATGCCGGAGTCTGAAATAAAAAGCTGTATTGAAAAAGAAAGAGGTGCTTATAAGCTGGGACTTTTAGGTCCTGATATTTTTTTCTACTACGCTACTGAAATAGCTGCCCCTCGGAAGAATATTGGTTCTATTATGCATACCTCAAAAACAGATATTTTCTTTAAAAACTGTATTGAATATATAATTAATTCTACCAGTCATCAAAAGAGCATCGCCATATCATATCTTTGTGGCTTTTTATCTCACTATATTCTTGATTGTAACATACATCCATATGTTTATTGGATGACCAACTATCCTAACAAAGGAAAGGATTATCTGGAAAAGCATTTTTCTTTAGAAACAGATATTGATATTACACTTATAAAAACATATCTTAATAATAGAAGTCAACAGGATTTTTTTAAAAACAGTGAAATAATATTGTCCGATTATGAGAAAAATATAATTACAGATATGCTACATTACAGTATACGAAATACCTACTCTCATTCCCGTATTACCAAAAAAGGAATAAAAATGGCTATACTATCTGTACAAAAAGAGCATAAAATGCTTCATCTGATATCCTCAAAAATGAAAAATGCCATCGGAACACTGGAATATGCATTTGTGGGTCAAAAATATATTTCACCTCTTATTCCCGGCGGTGATACTATTAAACATCCTGACCCATTTAATATAAATCATTCAATGTGGTTTAACCCTTGGGATACTTGCATTTCATCAACAGAGTCCATCCCGGATTTGCTAAACAAATCCCGCAAAGAGCTGTTATCAATATTACTTTTGTTTGATAACTTTATTGAAACACCTGAAAATGTGCATACTTTAAATGTTTTAATGAAATCCATTGGTTGCAGATCATATCATAGCGGACTTGATTATACTGTTTCAAGCTGATTTCAGTGTTATGTACATTTAATTTATATTTGTATATTTCTTACTAAAATAATAAATAATTTATAATATAATGGAGATTAAATAATGAATAAGAAAATGCTTAAAATAATTAAGAAATATCTTTTAATAATTCTATTTTCATATGTATATGCTATGGGAATCAGTTTATTTTTAGCACCTAACTCTTTGGCACCCGGCGGTATTTCCGGACTTGCTATTATTATCAGCTACTACACAGGTATTTCTAACGGTCTTCTTTATGCTATAATTAATATTCCTATTATTATACTCGGTATTTATAAACTTGGTATGAAGTTTCTGATACCTACCATTATTACTGTTATATTAACCTCTACTTTTGTAGATTCCCTTTCTATATTTCCTGCTCTTACAAGTAACTATATATTAGCTGCACTTTCCGGTGGCTTCCTTGTCGCTACAGGACTTAGTATGATACTAAAATGTGGCTCTACTTCAGGTGGTTCTGATATAATAGTCCGATTGCTTAAACTTAAATTTCCACATATCGAAACCGGAAAATTATTTCTGATTATAGATTCCATTATTGTAATATGCTCTGCCATAGCCTTTAAGAATGTTGAAATTGCTTTATTTTCAAGCATTGCCATGATTACCTCCAGTATAGTCATGGACAAAATTCTCTATGGTACTGATGGTGCAAAGCTGGTTTTAATCATTAGTGAATCAGAAAGAGATATTGCTTCCGCCCTATTGTCAGATATAGATACAGGCGTAACATATATTAACGGCTCAGGTGCATATACCCTGTCCGATAAAAAAATAATAATGTGTGTTATAAGAAAACACAGTCTTCCTAAAATCCAACGTATTGTCCGTGATACAGACTCCAATGCTTTCATGATAGTAACCTCTGCCAGTGAAGTTTTAGGAAACGGGTATAAATCACACTTTCAGGAAAGACTTTAGTTTGTTTTTATATCATCCTCCACTTTCTTATCCTTCTTCAGATATACAAGCCAGTAAACTGCCCCCACAAGTATTACACCACCCACTATATTTCCAAGTGTTACCGGTATAAGATTTGTTATAAAGAAATTAGACCAGTTTACCTGTGACAATTTATCGGCATCAAGTCCGTAAATAGTATAAGCAGCATCTACTGCGGTATCATTAAGCTTTGCAAAAATTCCCATAGGTATGTAATACATATTTGCTACGCAATGCTCATAACCTGAAGTTACAAATATCCAGATTGGAAAATACATTGCCGCTATCTTTCCTACTACATTTTTTGAAGAGTAGCTTACCCATACGGCAATACAAACAAGAAGATTACAAAAAATACCCATCACAAATGCCGGTATAAAATTCATAGTGCATTTACTATATGCTGAATTAATGGCATATGCTCCCATTGCACCTCCATCCATACTCATCTGTGTAGTCTGTCCCATTAAAAATGTGTAAAGCACGCCACCTGCAAGATTTCCCATATATACAAGTATCCAGTTTCTAAGCATTGAAACTGCTTTTACTTTTCTTTGAAGCACCGCCATCGATACAAGACAATTACCTGTAAACAATTCTGCTCCTGCAAGTAATACCATTATAAGTCCGGTACCAAACAATGCTCCTGATACCATCTTACCGGTCCCAACACCGGATACACCATATCCTGCTACACTTGCTGCATTTCCAGCCAAAGAAATAAACAGTCCTGCCATTATACCAAGTATAAATTGTTTCCACCACTTCATATTTGCCTTGTTTACACCTACTTCTACTGTAAATTCTGCAATTTCGGATGGTGATAATATTTCTTTCATGTTGTCTCCTTTATCTGTTTTCATGCAATTTTTAATCAGCTTTAAGTAATCTATTCATTATTAAAATAAGCTTAATTTTTTAGCTTTATGTCTTTATATTTCTATATTTCTAAAGTTTATATCATAAACAATATATATAATACCATAGTTGACTGTAAAACTCCAATTAATATTTAGGAAATCATTTAAATATAAAGAAAATGGCTATAGTACAAAAAATCTACAGGATATAGATATTTTAGTAATACAAAAACTATATCCTGTAGATTTTCTACTTAATGCAACATTATATTTGCAAATTTATTATTCTGTTACTGCTATAATCTCATCAGAAACATCTTCTTCAATTTCTAATACTTCATCTGTAATATCTTCATCAACTGATATTACTTCCGATTCTGTATCAAGCTTAACTGAACGATATCTCTTCATACCTGTACCTGCAGGAATTAACTTACCAATAATAACGTTTTCTTTAAGACCGATAAGCGGATCAACCTTACCATTGATAGCTGCCTCTGTAAGTACCTTTGTAGTTTCCTGGAATGAAGCGGCTGAAAGGAATGAATTTGTCGCAAGTGAAGCTTTTGTAATACCAAGCATTACCTGCTTGCCGACTGCCGGCTCTTTTCCCTCAGCTATAAGGCTTTCATTAATTTCATTAAAGTCAAGGACATCCACTGATGTACCAGGAAGGAATTCGGAATCTCCACTTTCCTCAATCTTAACTTTCTTTAGCATCTGTCTTACAATAACTTCAATGTGCTTATCATTGATTTCAACACCCTGCAGACGATAAACTCTTTGTACCTCCTGAATCATATAATCCTGTACGGCACGAACACCCTTAATCTTTAAGATGTCATGTGGATTTACAGAACCTTCAGTAAGTTCATCACCTGCTTCAAGCATTACACCATCCATAATCTTAATTCTTGAACCATATGGAATTAAGTATGCCTTTGAATTGCCTGTCTCCGGATCCGTAATAACGATTTCTCTCTTCTTCTTAGTATCCTTAATTTCAGCTTTACCACCGAACTCGGCTATAATAGCAAGTCCCTTTGGTTTTCTGGCTTCAAATAATTCTTCTACTCTAGGAAGACCCTGTGTAATATCATCACCGGCAACACCACCTGTATGGAAGGTTCTCATAGTAAGCTGTGTACCTGGCTCACCGATTGACTGTGCAGCAATAATACCTACTGCCTCACCAACCTGTACCGCCTGACCTGTAGCCATGTTTGCACCATAGCATTTAGCACAAACGCCTAAGTGTGACTTACATGAAAGAATTGTTCTAATCTTAACAGTCTGTGGATTAGTCTTCATAATCGCAGCTGCACGCTTAGGAGTAATCATATGATTTTTCTTAACTATCATATTACCGTCAGCATCATTAATTGTTTCTGCTGAATATCTGCCTGTAATTCTTTCCTCAAGACTTTCGATAACCTCGGCACCATCCATAAATGCCTTTATTTCCATAAACGGAATTTCTTTTCCTACTGAACAATCAACTTCACGAATGATTAAATCCTGTGATACATCAACAAGTCTTCTTGTAAGGTATCCCGAATCGGCTGTTCTAAGAGCAGTATCTGAAAGACCTTTTCTTGCACCATGTGCAGAAATAAAGTATTCCAAAACGTCAAGACCTTCACGGAAGTTTGACTTGATAGGAAGCTCAATAGTCTTACCTGTTGTATCAGCCATCAGACCACGCATACCTGCAAGCTGTTTAATCTGCTTGTCAGAACCACGGGCACCTGAGTCAGCCATCATATAGATATTGTTGTATTTATCAAGACCACCAAGAAGTGCCTTGGTAATTTCATTATCTGCTTCCTGCCAGGTTGTAATTACTTCTTTATATCTTTCTTCATCGGTGATAAAACCACGACGATAATTGTTTGTAATCATTTCAACAGTATTTTCAGCATTCTTTAAGATATCCTTCTTCTTTTCAGGAACAGTCATATCTGAAATAGAAACTGTCATGGCTGCTCTTGTTGAATATTTGTAGCCCATAGCTTTAATATCATCAAGAACCTCTGCTGTCTTTGTAGCACCATGTGTATTAATAACCTTTTCAAGAATCTTCTTTAACTGTTTCTTTCCAACATGATAATCTACTTCAAGCTTAAGCTCATCTTCCTTAGTTTCTCTTGCTGTAAGGCCAAGGTCCTGTGGAAGGATTTCATTAAATATAAATCTTCCTAATGTCGAATTAACAATACCGGAAATAACTTCTCCATCTGCAAGTGTCTTAGTTACCCTTACAAATATCTTTGAGTGAAGTGTAATTGCACCGTTTTCGTATGCAAGAATAGCTTCGTTAACGTTCTTAAAGGTCTTGCCTTCACCCATAGCACCAGGTCTTTCCTGTGTCAGATAATAAATACCTAATACCATATCCTGTGAAGGAACTGCTACAGGACCACCGTCTGACGGCTTAAGCAGGTTGTTAGGTGACAGAAGTAAAAATCTGCATTCTGCCTGTGCTTCAACTGATAATGGAAGATGAACAGCCATCTGGTCTCCGTCGAAGTCGGCATTGAATGCTGTACATACCAATGGATGAAGCTTAATAGCCTTACCCTCTACAAGAATCGGCTCAAAAGCCTGAATACCGAGTCTGTGAAGTGTAGGTGCACGGTTAAGCATTACAGGATGCTCTCTAATGACATCCTCTAATACATCCCATACCTCTGTCTTTAGTGTTTCCACCATCTTCTTTGCCTGCTTAATATTATTTGCAAGTCCTTTAGCTGTAAGCTCTTTCATAACAAATGGCTTAAATAACTCAATAGCCATTTCCTTTGGAAGACCACACTGATAAATCTTAAGTTCAGGTCCTACTACGATAACCGAACGTCCTGAATAGTCAACACGTTTACCTAAAAGATTCTGACGGAAACGTCCCTGCTTACCTTTAAGCATATCTGAAAGTGACTTTAACGCTCTGTTACCCGGTCCTGTTACAGGACGACCACGTCTGCCGTTATCAATAAGTGCATCTACAGCTTCCTGAAGCATTCTCTTTTCGTTTCTTACAATGATTTCAGGAGCTCCAAGGTCAAGAAGTCTCTGTAAACGGTTATTTCTATTGATAATTCTTCTATATAAATCATTTAAGTCTGAGGTTGCAAAACGTCCACCATCCAACTGTACCATTGGTCTCAAATCAGGTGGGATTACCGGTACTACAGTAAGAATCATCCATTCAGGTCTGTTTCCTGAGTTTCTGAATGCCTCTACAACTTCAAGCCTTTTAATAATTCTTGCTCTCTTCTGTCCTGTGCTTTCAGCAAGCTCTGCTTTTAATTCCTCTGAATCCTTTTCAAGATCAATAGACTCTAAAAGCTCAAGAATAGATTCTGCACCCATTCCTACACGGAATGTATCACCATACTTGTCATAAGCGTCCCTGTATTCCTTTTCAGAAAGTACCTGCTTATAGATAAGGTCTGTATTACCTGCATCTAATACAATATAAGATGCAAAATATAATACCTTTTCAAGTGTTCTTGGCGATAAATCAAGTATTAAGCCCATACGGCTTGGAATACCTTTAAAATACCAAATGTGTGATACAGGTGCTGCAAGCTCAATACGACCCATACGCTCTCTACGAACAGATGACTTTGTTACTTCAACACCACATCTGTCACAGATTACACCCTTGTATCTGATTTTTTTATACTTACCACAATGACATTCCCAATCCTTACTTGGTCCAAAGATTTTTTCGCAGAACAAACCATCTCTTTCCGGTTTTAATGTTCTGTAGTTAATGGTTTCAGGCTTTAAAACATTACCTTCATTGTTCCATCTCTCCCAAGCTTCAGAAGTTTTATCTTCAGGCTCTTTAGTCCTATGTGACCAGTCTCTGATTTTGTCTGGTGAAGCTAAACCGATTTTAATCTTGTCAAATGTCATTGGCTGATATGTTGACTGTTTATTTTCTGGCATTTTTGGAACTCCCTTCTCTATAATATATCTTCATTATAGTCATCATCATAGCTGTCATCAGCTATACTTTCTTCTACAGCTACAAACTCTTCACCGGAAATCTCCTGCTGCTGATAACCATGTTTTGCATAATCTTCATCCGGTTTAACGTTGTCGTTACCCATGATTGAATTCCAATCGCTTGTTTCCACATCAATATTTTCTTTTAATTCTACTTCTGTATCATCTTCTCTTAATACCTTAACATCAAGTGCAAGTGACTGAAGTTCTTTTAAAAGAACCTTGAAGGATTCCGGAATACCCGGTTCAGGGATATTTTCGCCCTTGATAATAGCTTCATATGTCTTTACACGTCCTACAACATCATCTGACTTAAATGTAAGGATTTCCTGTAATGTATATGATGCACCATAAGCTTCAAGCGCCCAAACTTCCATTTCACCAAATCTCTGTCCGCCAAACTGGGCTTTACCGCCAAGAGGCTGCTGGGTAACAAGTGAGTAAGGACCTGTTGAACGGGCATGAATCTTATCATCAACCAGATGATGAAGTTTCAGATAATGCATATGACCGATTGTAACCGGACTGTCAAAATATTCACCTGTTCTACCGTCACGAAGTCTTACTTTACCATCTCTAGAAATCGGAACACCTTTCCATAGTTCTCTGTGATCAAGGTTTTCATGCAGATAATCCATAATTTCAGGATCAACACTATCTTTGTATTTAGCTTCAAATTCTTCCCATGATGTATTGACATAGTCATTAGCCATATCAAGTGTATCCATGATATCATTTTCGTTTGCACCATCGAATACAGGAGTTGCAATATTGAAGCCCAATGCTTTAGCAGCAAGACTTAAATGGATTTCAAGCACCTGTCCGATATTCATACGTGAAGGAACACCTAACGGATTAAGCACAATGTCAAGAGGGCGTCCGTTTGGAAGGAATGGCATATCTTCTACCGGTAATACACGGGAAACAACACCCTTGTTACCATGACGTCCTGCCATTTTATCACCAACCGAAATCTTTCTCTTCTGTGCAATATATATTCTGACTGACTGATTTACACCAGGAGATAACTCATCACCATTTTCTCTTGTAAATACCTTGGCATCTACAACAATACCATATTCACCATGTGGCACCTTAAGTGATGTATCTCTTACCTCTCTTGCTTTTTCTCCAAAAATAGCTCTGAGAAGTCTTTCCTCTGCTGTAAGCTCTGTTTCTCCCTTTGGAGTAACCTTACCTACAAGAATATCACCGGCACGTACTTCAGCACCAATTCTTATAATACCTCTATCATCAAGATTCTTAAGAGCATCATCACCGACATTTGGTACATCTCTTGTAATCTCTTCCGGTCCAAGCTTTGTATCTCTTGCTTCTGTTTCATATTCTTCAATATGAATAGATGTATAAACGTCATCCTGTACTAATCTTTCGCTAAGAAGTACCGCATCCTCGTAGTTGTAACCCTCCCATGTCATAAAACCGATAAGAGGATTTTTACCAAGTGCAATTTCACCATTTGAAGTAGATGCACCATCTGCAATAACCTGCCCCTTTACAACTCTGTCGCCCTTAAATACTATAGGTCTTTGATTATAACAGTTGCTCTGGTTACTTCTTGAAAACTTTATAAGCCTGTAGGTTTCTTTAGTTCCGTCATCATATTTGATAGTAATCTCCTTGGAGGTTGAACGTTCTACCACACCATCCTGCTTTGAGACTACACATACACCTGAGTCAACAGCTGCCTTTGCTTCCATACCTGTACCAACTACAGGAGCTTCTGTAGTCATAAGAGGAACTGCCTGACGCTGCATGTTAGAACCCATAAGTGCACGGTTAGCATCATCATTTTCAAGGAAAGGAATCATAGATGTAGCAACTGAGAATACCATCTTAGGAGATACATCCATTAAATCTATTTTCTTCTTTTCAAACTGTGAAGTTTCTTCACGGAAACGACCAGATACATTTGCATTAACAAAATATCCGTCAGCATCCAAAGGCTCATTAGCCTGAGCTACTACGTATTTATCTTCTTCATCAGCCGTAAGGTATACAACCTCATCAGTAACTCTTGGATTAGCTGAATCCTTTTTATCTACAACTCTATATGGAGCTTCAATAAATCCATATTCATTAATTCTTGCATATGTAGCAAGAGAGTTAATAAGACCGATGTTAGGACCTTCCGGTGTTTCAATAGGACACATTCTTCCGTAATGTGAGTAATGAACATCTCGAACCTCGAAACCAGCTCTGTCTCTTGAAAGACCACCAGGACCTAATGCTGATAATCTTCTCTTATGTGTAAGCTCACCAAGAGGATTATTCTGGTCCATAAACTGTGAAAGCTGTGAGCTTCCAAAGAACTCCTTAACAGCAGCAGTAACAGGCTTAATATTAATAAGCGACTGTGGTGATACGCTATCAAGGTCCTGTGTAGTCATTCTTTCACGAACAACTCTTTCCATTCTTGAAAGACCGATTCTGTACTGGTTCTGTAATAATTCACCAACTGCTCTGATACGTCTGTTTCCTAAATGGTCAATATCGTCTGAATTACCAATACCATATTCAAGATTCATACAATAACTGATAGAAGCAATAATATCTTCCTTAGTAATATGCTTTGGAATAAGCTCTGTAATTCTCTTTCTTATTGCATCCTTAATATCCTCATCATTGTCATTTTCTTCAAGAATTTGAGCTAATACCGGATAGAATACATTTTCTGTTACACCAAGTTCTCTGGCATCAAAATTAACATATTTGTTTATATCAACTACAAGGTTTGAAATTACCTTAACATTTCTTTCCTCTGTCTGAATCCATACAAAAGGAACTGCTGCATTCTGAATGTCAACAGCTAATTCTTCACTAACCACATCTCCTGCCTTAGCAAGTATTTCACCGCTTGTCTGATCAACTACATCCTCAGCAAGAATCTGGTTTCTAATTCTATATTTGAACGAAAGCTTCTTATTAAACTTGTAACGACCAACCTTTGCCAAATCATATCTTCTGGCATCGAAGAACATACTTGTAATAAGGCTTTCTGCACTATCTACACTTAAAGGCTCGCCCGGACGAATCTTTTTATATAACTCTAATAATCCATCCTGATAATTATCAGACGGATCCTTTTCAAAGCTTGCCAAAATTTTTGGTTCTTCACCAAATAAATCTATGATTTCTGCATTAGTACCGAAGCCCAATGCTCTTACCAGTACTGTAACAGGAACTTTTCTGGTTCTGTCAACACGTACATAAAATATGTCGTTAGAATCTGTTTCATATTCTAACCATGCACCTCTGTTAGGTATAACTGTAGAAGAATATAAGGTTTTACCAACTTTGTCATGTGCGATACCGTAGTAAATACCAGGGGAACGAACCAACTGGCTAACTATAACTCTTTCGGCACCATTAATAACGAAAGTACCTGTCGCTGTCATAAGCGGTAAATCACCCATGAAAATTTCATGCTCGGTAATTTCGCCTGTTTCCTTATTGTAAAGTCTCACCTTCACTTTAAGTGGTGCAGCGTATGTGGCATCTCTTTCCTTGCATTCTTCAATTGAATATTTTTTATCTTCCTCACACAACTGGAAGCCAACAAACTCTAAACTTAAGTGATTGCTGTAATCTTCAATTGGAGAGATGTCATTGAAAACCTCTTTAAGACCTTCATCCAAAAACCACTGGTATGAGTCTTTCTGGATTTCAATAAAGTTAGGCATCTCAAGCACTTCTTTTTGTCTTGAGTAGCTCATTCTGACGCTCTTGCCTGATTTCACTGGATGCATTCTGTAATTCTCCATTTCGACATTCACCCCTGTCTATATATTCTTAAACCTTTAATAGGATTAAGTGACATACTACTACGCGCAAAAAGGGCATAAATACCCCATTCATGCAATAGTGCATTTCTCATAATATCACAGTTTGTTCAATATGTCAATTATTTTTGAGTTTCCGTATTTTTTATTTTTAGCTTCAAAAAGTCTTGTTGCCAAAGGCAACATATACATCTTGCCTTTTTTATTCCTGTCGCAGTGCATTAGCCACTTTCATAAGCGAAAAGCGTACACTTGGAATAACTGTAAATACAATACACTGAATAAGACCAAATAAAATCGGCTTCATAATGATTTCTAACGAAACATCCAATTCATAATCACGCAAGAGGTTATTCTGCATAAATTCAGATGTGCCTGCACCTATTAAAATACTTATCAATACAGCCGATACCACAGCCAATATAGTAATAATCATATTTTCCAAAAAGAACTGAAACACTATATCCAACGAGGAAGCCCCAAATGCTTTTCTGATACCTATTTCAGAAATTCTCTCTTTTAAGCTAAAGAACAAAATACTCATATAAGCCACACCGGAAATAATCATCAAAACTGCTGTAACAATATTTATTGCATATCTTATTGGTTCAAGTTCCTGTTCTAAAGCAATTTTCAAATTTTCCTTATCAATAATATTACTTATTTCCATTTCATATCTTAATCTATCAATAACTGACTTTTCTTTAGCTATTAATTCATTCTTCTTATCCTTAGTATCACATTCCCATAAATATCCGATATTTCTTATTTGTTCTTCTCTTTCATCAATATTTTTATAGTATTCATATGGGCATATAATATTTACATATATATATTCATATACACTTTCTTTTCCTATAGAATAATTATATCCCATATTTTGCGTTACACATCGTCCTTTAGAGTAATATGTATCCTCAATAACTCCTACAACTTCATAAGATACTATTTCCTGTTCTTCTCCCCCCATAACCACAACACCTCCGGTATATTGATTAAAGCAAATTTCCCTTCCTATTACATCACTTTCTCCAAAAAGAAGATTTGCCGTATATTCATCTATAAGACATACCTTATCATTATTATTTATTTCACTGTCTGATAAATTTCTCCCGTAAATAACATTGACCGGTACCATCTTTATACCTGTACCTGAATCAATAAGTGTAGCACCCTCCGCTTTAGTTACTCCATTGATATATGCATATACTATTTTACTATTTCCGTCTGCATCATATTTTTCGTAAATTGTATAGCTGCAATTTGAAATTCTTATAATTTCCGGATATATATTATCACTATGTAATTTTTCAGACATATTATTTCCAACGCCTTCAGTCAGTACAAATGCTGCATTCTCCGGAGTTTCTCTAATTTCCTTTAATCTCCCATAATAATAGCTCTCAAGTACCAAATTTCCCAAGCTAAAAATTAAAAGTCCCGTAAACATTCCAATAAAGGTCAGACAAAATCTCAGCTTATTTCCTATTGCAAGTAAAAATATCTGTTTTATGTATAATCTTATTTTACTCATTTTTTAAAACTCCATCACATAATCTGTATTTCCTGTCCACATTGCTAAAAACCTCACCATTATGTGTAACTACTATTACTGTTTTTCCAAGATGTGAAATTCTTTTCAGTTCATCAAATATTATCCCTGAATTTTCAGAATCTAAATTTCCTGTAGGTTCATCTGCTACAATCAGCGACGGTTCTTTAGCCAATGCCCTTACTATAGATACTCTTTGCTTTTCCCCACCTGATAAATATTTAGTCTTTGTCCCTGATAATTCCTTCAAGTTAAACTTCTCAAGATATTCCTCAATCTTTTTTCTAAATTTTCTGTCTATTTTAATATTGTTATAACAGGCAGGCATTAGTATATTGTCCATAACGGAAAGATTATCCAAAAGACAGTACGATTGAAAAATAAATCCTATTTTTTCTGCCCGTATTTTTTCCATTGTACCTGCACCTTTAATGGCTGTTTCTCCCTCAAAAAAATATTCACCACTGTCTGCTTTGTCAAGCAGTCCTACTATATTTAAAAAAGTACTTTTTCCACAGCCGGATTTTCCGGTAATTGTTACCATTTCTCCTCTGCTTATTGAAAAATCCAGATTATTTAGTACGATTTTTCTCCCATAACTCTTTTTTAAATTTTTAATATCAACAAGCCTATCCATAATATCACCTTAAATGCCATTACTTTAATTCCACTACTTTATCTCCGTCAGACAGTCCTGATAATATTTCATAATATTGAAATTCATTTCCATCTGAAATTTCCGTATAGATATCACCCAGAGTTACCGTAACTCTTTCTATACTTTCAGCCTCTTCATCATATACATAACAGTATCGGTCAGAGTCAACACCAAACACCGCCTGTACCGGTAATATTAACATCTCTTTTGTATTACCTATATCTATGGAAACATTCACTTTTCTTCCCGGCATAATATACTTATCAAAACCGATTTTAATACTAACCATATCGTTATTTACAACGTATCCCAGTTGAATAATTTTCCCGTCTGTTTCTTTGCCATCCTCCTGTATCACCACCTTAGAAGCATAGTTTATATTAGAATAAAATTTATAAGGAACAAGGAATTCTATATATTGTTTTTCAAAATTCAATACCCTGATTTCCAGTACGTTGTTCTTATCTTTTATTTCTGTCACAATACCCGGAGAATCAGAAGCATAAGCTTTATTCTTATATTCATATAAGGTCTGTTGCTTTTCAATTTCCTGACCTGCTTCAACCTTAACTGACGGATGTGTTTCATTATCATATTCTAATATATATGTATCAATATATTCTTCCTCATTTGAGGTCACTTCTCCAAAATCAGAATACACACTATGAATGCTGCTATAATGTGCAGTATAAATAACATTAATCTGTTCTAATATATTCGTTTCCCCTGTTGCATTCTCACTATTTACATTCTGCTCCCTCTTAAGCAGTATGACAACTCCTGCCCCCAAACCTATGACAACAATAATCATAATTATAATATATACTATTTTTCTGGCTTTCATCTTGTCTCCTCATCACTATATTTTTCAACCATAAGCTTCAATAAGTTATAACAGCTTTCTTCATCTCCTGCTCCCTGCTGTCTTACCGGTACATAATATGTACATTCCTCTCCCTCTTCATTTGTATATTTGACGAGAAAATTAAAACCCAGAAATTTATATCCGTCTTCATCAATTGTATTTGTATCAACCCAAAACAGCAGTCCTTCATCCTTATGCATTTCATATGGCAGCCTCGAAATTTCTATATCTCCACTACTAATATCTGCTTTTTCAACTATATATGGTCCCGTCATATCATATCCCGTGATAATAACATTATTATTTACAAAAAAGGAATACATTAAGCTGTTCTTTCTAGCACCGGTACTGCCTATATAATCTGCCGTATTACGTTCATATATTTCGTTTCCATTATCACAAATATGAATTGTTAACGGAATATCAAAAATTAAACTTTCTTCTTTTCCCGCAATTTCAATATTCAACTTATTAATTGTAAAAGATTTTTTACAGCCATCTACCCTTAATCCAAGGAAGCCTAATTTGTAACCATTAATTTCTACTCCATTACAAGGCTCTATTGTGTCATCAAAAAAACTTATTTCTGAAATATCAATGTTATCTCCTTCCAAACCAAGAAGCTTTATATCATCCTTGCTCACATTATATGCAAAGGGAAAATTTATTCCTATATCATTTCCCGATTCTATGTACATATCATATTCGCACAAATGAGTTCCGAAAATAAATGCTGCTTCCTCCTGCTCACCACAACCTGCAATAAAACACATAAAAATCATCAGTAAAAAAACAATGCTTTTTTTCATGTTTTTAATTCCTCCTATATTTTCCTAATATATTTTCCATGTTTTATTGTCATTACTATAAATTGTATAAACAACAGCTTCACCATATGGTTCGTCGAAATAAAATTCATGTAACAAAGCATAATCCGAAACATTAAGGACCCTTACTTCCATTTTATAAAATGTATATCCCGGAACCCTTGTATAATATCCTGTCGGTGCATCATCTTTAATAGTTTTACCCACCTGTGCATTCGTTGTAAACGAATAGCTTCTTGCATATGCTTCACCATACCCCATCCCAACTGAGGCACTGATGCTTGTTTCAAAAAGGGATTTTATAGCAGCACTAACACTTTGAGTAATACTTCCATTAACTGACCAGGACGATGTTTTTGTTGCCCCCTGTGCTGCCGAATATGCAAATATTAATTGTTCTGCTCCTGAATACTTTGTATGATAAATAGCCGGTGTCAGCTTCTTATTGCTATAAAATAAATTCCAATTTTTATTGTTTTTATATACCCAAAATCCTTTTTGACCAATATAGCTTACCCCGGTATAAACATATTGACCTGATGAAGCCTCGTTTCCATATGTTGCTGCCAGCAAATTATCTTTAAAACATAACACTTCTAAAATAACCACTAATACTACCGCTAAACTTTTTCTCACTTTATTCATCTCTTCTTTTCTCCTTATATTATAGATTTATACATACAGTCAATATATTTTTCTTTTAATATTGGGTTTTTATTTTGAAATAATGATTTAAAGAAATTATAACCATCCACTAAATTGATACCTTAATCCCATACCCAATTATGCTGTACATATACTACTATCAGTATATAATAATTGGATTATTTTGTCAAATTATATAAAGTTCTATTTTTTTACTTATCAATGACAGTTATTTTTTTATACAAAAAGGATAATAACAGTAAAAATGTATACTATTATTATCCTTATAAGTTTATGATTATAAAATTATTCTTCCACAAGATGACAGAAGTTAGGTCTGAAATCATACTGAAAATCATCCGGTTCAAGATTATCATAATATTCTGTACGGGTAAATGTATCACTATATGAGAATACTACTTTTATACATACATATTCTTCAACAGGTTCATCATAAAAATTTTCTTTAGAAAATTCAAACCGGACAACGACATTATCATATTCATATATAAGATAATGAAAATTATCATAATATATTGATGGCTGCCCTATTTCTTCTATTATATCCAAATATGTCATTTCGCTTAATTTTTTTCCATTCGGGGTCAGTTTAAGCCTGTCAAATACATCACTTTCCTGAGTCTGATAGAGATTATCATAACCAAACTCTATATGTTTAACAGCCGAATCACCTAATCTTCCATGTTCGGGAAGTTGTGCACCAAAATCAAACCAGGAATAATGAAGTTCCTCGTTTCCCTCCCCCAAAAAATATATATTTTGTACAGGTCTGTTGCTATTTGGATCCGGAGATACTATGTCATCAACCGTAAGATCCTTAGAGTTGTACTGTTCTTCCCCATCAGCATCTATATATTCCCAAATTTCAAAATGTTTAATAGCATCATCATCTACAAATTCAATAACATCATCAAGAGACATTGGATATTCATATGGTTTATTGTCTATATATATTGTTGCATTCCACTTACTCTTATCAAATTGGGTAATATCTAATTTATCCCCATTAAAATATTTCCATTTCCTCTCGCCGGCCTCTTTAGTTGTTTCTACAGTATTACCGTTATTAATATTATTTGAAACATTATCCTCCACTTTTGAGGATTTGCCTCCACCTAAAACCAACATAGCTACAACTGCTCCCGTAGCGGCTAATGCACCTACCGAACCTGCTGTTATTAAAGCAATTTTCTTTCCTGTCATTCCGATCTTTCCTCCACTTATTTTAGTTGTACTGCCTACGGCAAATATACTGTCAAATTTTGCGCTCACAGCCATATTAATGTTTTGTGGAATTGTAAGCTTTGCTGATTCAATTCCAACCAGGGATGAAAGCGCAAGAAACGGAGAAATTGAAAGAATAGGAAACCCTTTATTTTCCTTTTCCTCAATCGACTTTTTAATAATATTTCTGGCAGAATTCAGTCTGGACTTTACGGTACCTTCACTGCAATTTAATATAAGAGCAATATCAGAAACAGTTTCACCTTCATAGTAATACAAAAAGACAGTCATTCTCTGGACATCACTTAATTTGTTTTCCATAATATCCAGAATTACTTTTCTTTTTTCTTCATTATTTACATATTCCTCCGGAATAAAAGCACTATTCAATTCTTCAATATTAATGTTTTCTTCATTAAATTCTTCATATATAATACGATTATTATCTTTAAGTATGTTTATACACTTATTCACAGCTATTCTGTTAAGCCATACATTAAAGGTTTCCGGCCGGTTAATTGTATTTATTTTTTCGAGTGCCGTTAAAAAAGTATCCTGTGTAACATCCAATGCATCCTGTTCATTCTTTAAATATTTAAGGCATAAAAAATATATCGGATTAACATTATCCTGATAAAGCCTGTAGAATGCTTCCTTATCTCCTTTCTTGGATTTATTTACATATAATACTATTTCTTCCTGATTTAATCTCATATTTTTCTCCAATACAACCAAAAATATATTTTCCGTTCTATTAATATAGACAAAAAAATCCGATTTAGGTTCATTTTATTTTAAATTTATTTATTTTTTTGATATGTATTATTACAGACATAACCTATATTATTTCAAAATAAACTATTTCTAACTGATTTATACAGAATTGTAAAGAAAAGGCTTACACACCTATGTATCTGCACATAGGCGGTAAGCCTTTTCATATCAGAACTAAGTGGACACGTCCACATCATATTCTTAAATTTCTCTCTCATGAGAGGTCTGTAACTATTTAACTGTAACTTTAGCACCTTCAGCTTCAAGCTTTGTCTTAATATCTTCAGCTTCTTCTTTAGAAACGCCTTCCTTGATAACCTTTGGAGCACCGTCAACGATGTCCTTAGCTTCCTTAAGACCAAGACCTGTAGCATCCTTAACAACCTTGATAACCTTAACCTTGTTAGGACCAACTTCTGTTAATTCAACATCAAATTCTGTCTTTTCTTCAGCTGCTGCTGCACCGGCACCACCTGCTGCTGCAACTACAACACCTGCTGCTGCAGAAACACCAAATTCTTCTTCACATGCTTTTACTAAATCATTTAATTCTAATACTGATAAACCTTTGATTACTTCAATAATTTCCTGAGTTGTCATTGTAAATTCCTCCATTTGAAATATTTATTTTTCTAATTTGTGATTTGTCTGATACAAATCTTATAAAATAGTAGCAGTATAAATGTTCTGATTATGAACATTCAATTCTTCTGCTAAGCTGTTGCTTCGTTCTTTTCAGCAATCTGCTTAATAACACGAGCAAAGTTTGTAATAGGTGACTGGATGCTTCCAAGTAATTTTGAAATAAGTTCTTCTCTTGAAGGAACTGTAGCAATAACCTTAATTCCAGCCTCATCATAGTAAGTACCTTCAACCACACCTGCTTTAAGTTCAAGTGCTTCTGCTGTTTTAGAGAAGTTGAATAAAATTCTTGCAGGAGCTGTTGCATCTTCCTTAGATACCGCAATAGCTGTAGGTCCTTCTAAATGCTTACTTAATTCTTCAAACTCTGTTCCCTTAACTGCGAAATTAATCATTGTGTTCTTATAAACCTTGTAAGTAACACCGGCTTCTCTTAACTGCTTACGGAGATTTGTATCTTCTTCAACAGTAAGTCCACGGTAATCTACAAGAACTGCTGATTTAGCACCATTAAGTAATTCGCTGATTTCATCGATAACAGGTTTCTTAAGTTCTACTTTAGCCATGAATTCTGCCTCCTTATATTAATAACGAGCATAAGCTCATGCCGATAGGATTTTACATAAAAGTAAATTCACTGGAATTTCCTAATTATATAAAAAACCTCTCATGCAAAGACATGAGAGGTCATAAATCATCTTTTATTTCCTCGGTAGGCATTTTAATCACATAAGTGAACCTACTGTCTTCGGCATATGCGTGCATAATAGCACATTTTATTTATGATGTCAACTAACTTTTATTAGTTTGCAATCTTAACAGGGTTTAACTTAACGCCAGGACCCATTGTAGATGTTAATGTAACACTCTTTAAGTACTGACCCTTAAGTGTTGCAGGTTTAGCTTTGTTAATTGCATCGATAAGCGCTTGGAAGTTGTCCGCTAACTGAGCTTCTGTAAATGAAGCCTTTCCGATTGGCACGTGAATAATGTTTGTTTTATCAAGTCTGTATTCAATCTTACCAGCTTTGATATCAGCAACTGCCTTTGCAACGTCCATTGTAACTGTACCGGCTTTTGGGTTTGGCATTAAGCCCTTTGGTCCAAGTACACGACCTAAACGGCCAACAACACCCATCATATCCGGTGTAGCAACTACAACGTCAAAATCAAACCAACCATCGTTCTGAATCTTTGGAATAAGTTCTTCGCCACCAACGAATTCAGCACCGGCAGCTTCTGCTTCTGCTACCTTATCACCTTTAGCGAATACTAATACTCTGACTTTCTTACCTGTACCGTGTGGTAATACAACGGCACCACGAATCTGCTGATCAGCATGACGTCCGTCACAACCTGTTCTGATATGAGCTTCGATTGTTTCATCAAATTTTGCTGTTGAAGCCTTCTTAACAAGCTCCATAGCTTTGTCTACATCGTAAAGAACTGACTTATCAATTAATTTAGCAGCTTCTACGTATTTCTTTCCTCGTTTCATTCTAAAAAACCTCCTAGTGGTAATATCGGGACTAGAGAATTTTCTCTACAAGACGGCTTTCCGTCTTCGCCTCCCACAAACTTATAACAGTAATTAGTCTACTACTTCGATGCCCATACTTCTTGCTGTACCGGCAATCATGCTTGTAGCTGCTTCAATAGAAGCTGCATTTAAATCCGGCATTTTAAGTTCAGCAATCTTCTGTACTTCTGCTCTTGTAATTTTAGCAACCTTTGTCTTATTAGGAACGGCTGAACCTGATTCAATCTTGCAAGCCTTCTTTAATAAAACTGCAGCCGGAGGAGTCTTAGTAATAAAGCTAAAACTTCTGTCAGCATATACTGTAATAACAACCGGAATAATCATTCCTGCCTGGCTTTCAGTTCTTGCATTAAATTCCTTTGTGAACTGAACAATGTTTACACCATGCTGTCCAAGTGCTGGACCAACCGGTGGAGCTGGTGTTGCCTTACCAGCAGCGATTTGTAATTTTATATATCCTTCTACTTTCTTTGCCATTTTAGGCACCTCCTAAATTGTGGTAATATCGGAAGATTCATAGGAAAAATCCTTCTGTCCTCCCACATACTGCATTGCAGTATAACTGTTTAATGCCTGACACTAAAGTGTCATGTCCTGATAACCAGAACTACATTTTCTTTACTTCTGTGAAACTAATCTCTACAGGAGTTTCACGACCAAACATATCTACATTAATTGTAACACTTTGCTTATTTTGATTGATACCTTTAATAACTCCAACAGTATTTTCCCAAACACCGCTTGTTACTGTAACTGTATCTCCCATATTTAAGTCAAATACAATTTCTGGCGTGTTAATTCCTAACGGTTTCATCTCTTCTTCTGTAAGAGGAACTGGTTTTGATCCCGGCCCTACAAAGCCTGTAACACCTCTGGTATTACGAACTACATACCATGTATCATCATTCATAATCATATGAATAAGAACATATCCTGGGAACATCTTCTTTGATACCTGTTTCTTAGAGCCATTCTTCATTTCAACCATATCCTGCATTGGAACTGTTACCTCGAGAATCTGGTCCTGAAGATTTCTGTTTTCAATAGTCTTTTCAATATTAGCCTTTACTTTATTCTCATATCCTGAATAAGTGTGAACTACATACCAATTTGCTTCTGCCATATTATCCCCCTAACTTGCCGGAAAAATAAAACCAAAGCCGAAGTTTAACAAGTAGTCAACCACAAGTATAATTATGCCAAGTATAACTGAAGCAACCACAACTGTTGTTGTCTGTCTTGCCACTGTCTGCTTGTCTGGCCAGATAATCTTTTTAAATTCAGACTTAAGACCCTTGAACCAGCTCTTCTTTTCTTTCTTTTCTGAAGCAGCTTCGCTCATAAATTACCTCCGTCCTACTACTTTGTTTCCTTGTGCATTGTGTGTGACTTGCAGAACTTACAATATTTCTTTGTTTCCATTCTGTCCGGATGTGTCTTTTTGTCTTTAGTCATATTGTAATTTCTCTGTTTACATTCAGTACATGCCAATGTGATTTTAACGCGCACAGCTTCCACCTCCACTTGAATTTTTTAGTTTGCTTAATCTTTTTTATTCGTCGGTTTTGTCTGTTTTTAGTTTCTATACTTTTTACTTACCAAAACAAAGGTCTATGTACCTATAATACATACACCGAAAATTGACGCAAAAAAAAAAGACTTCTTCCATCGCACACTTAATATAGCATAGTAATATAAATTAGTCAACTTTTTTCATGAAAGTTTTCTTGAAGTACCGTATAATGATAAAAGCTTTATGCAGTATATTGCCATTTAACAATACAGTTTAAATAGTAATATACCGCATATTAACAGTTACTCACTAACTAATGTATACAAATTATCATTGTAATATAATAATATTTCATCTGTTTTATTTTCATTTGCATATACATTCAATCCGGCCTCACATCTTGATGCTTCCAACTGTTCATCCGGCATTTCCTGATTAGAAATTTTTTGTATATTTCCAACCAACTCATATCCCTCATATATCTCCATAATTTTATCTTCACTTATACTTAATTTATTATCATCATATACATATAACTTATCATTGTAGAAAACATATAATCTCTGAACTTCTCCGCTTGGATATCCTGTCGGCTGTTCATCGCCACTGTTCTCTGTTGTTGTTATCTCCTGTGTGGTAGTTATTATCTCTTTTGTAGTAGTCGGGTTGTTATCTGCTGAATTTGGAGTATTATCTCCACATCCTGCACATAGCAGCATTAAAATTCCTATCATTATAATAATGCATTTTCTCATAATACCCTCTCCCTCATCATTTCATCCTTGATTTTCTTCTCTTATTCTTCATCATTAAATATAACTCACCTATTCCTATAAATATAAGCAGCAATACAACTATCATATATGCTACTCCAACTCCAAGCGTTTTTGAGCCAAGCTGGCTTAAATCAAATCCGAACCATCCTGTTTCGGCTCCAAAATTTAAAAAATTATATGGAGCATACATATCGACCTTCCAGCGCATACCACAGGATGCAGCTATTACTACAAACACTACATACAAAAGTGGTGGAATAGTTGCAAATACAGCATGGGCTTTATTTGAACTATACTTATAGTCAAACAACATAAAATCAAAAATAGCGAGCAATGGGGTAATAAAATGAAGACACAGACTTCCTGCACTATTATTCAAATATGCATTTATAAATCCTAATTTATTTGTTGGAGCAAGTAGTGTCAGGTAAATTAAAAATGTAATTGTTATACTAATCGTAGCCATATATTTCACAATATAAAGCCAATTTTTCTTATTCTTCTGATTTTCCTTTGATAAAAGAAGCATAATATCCGAAACAAGAAATATAAGTAAAACTATATCTATCAAAATATTAGATAGGTTTGTAAAATATGTAAATGACATTGCACTGTCTATAGACATATACAGACCATACACGGAAGCCAATATTGCTATAAGCTTAATTACAATTCCCGCTATTACTTCATTCTTATTAAATTCAATCGCTTTAGTATTATCCATAATAATCCTCCTGATATATACGTTTCTAAAAAATAAGAAGATTTTTTCAAACTTCCTTATAATAATATAAAATGTGTCATAAATTTCTCTGCCTTTTAACTATATTATAATTCCTATTACTGCAATCCGGCTGTAAACAACCTGTTGCTATTATATCATAAGCACAGCTTATGATTATCCGCAGTCTCCAAATGTATGTGTAAACACTTACACTTGGCTCGTTGCCTATATTATATCACACATAATATATATTTTCTATATTTCACTGAATACAGAACTTACATATTTTTATTCGACGTTAATAATCTCAAACTTCCTGAATTTATTTTTATCAAAAAAACTTTTAGACCTAAAATGAAAAATACAAAAGCTCTAAACATTTAATCCTTGACTTATATAAAACACATAGTTTATATAATATATATTAAATATAAGTAAACTTTGGAGCCTATTATGTCTGATACAAAAAACACTGCCTTAAATATAAAACAGGAATTTTTTAAATATGTATCTTTAAGTATATTGGGATTAATCGGTATCTCCTGCTATATTCTTATAGATACATACTTTATTTCAAAGGGAGAGGGAAATCTCGGACTTACTGCATTAAATGTAGCTATTCCTGCCTTTTATGTAATGAATGCTATCGGACTTATGATTGGTATTGGTGGTGCTACAAAATACTCTATTACAAAGAAAAGTGAAATATTTACACATGCTCTGATTATTTCTGTTATTTTCAGTATAATCTTTTTTATGGCAGGTGTATTCTTTGCGAGGAATATATCCGTTCTTTTAGGTGCGGATGATAATGTAATTGACATTACCGCTTCTTACCTAAGAGTTCTACTTTGTTTCTCTCCTGCCTTTATGCTAAACAATCTGTTTATGGCATTTATACGAAACGATAACAAACCACATCTGGTTACGGTTGCCATGTCGCTTGGAAGCTTATTCAATATAATATTTGATTATATTTTTATTTTTCCTCTTGGTCTTGGTATGTTCGGAGCTGCACTTGCCACAGGATTTTCTCCTGCTATAAGTCTTTTAATTATGTCACTTCATAAAATAAAAAAGCAGAACAGCTTTCATATTGTGTCGGTAAAGCCTTCATTATCAGCATTTTGGCAAATCTCTGCTCCCGGAATGTCCACATTTATTACAGAGCTTGCAAATAGTGTTGTAGTATTTGTATTTAACATAATAATTCTTAAGATTTCAGGTAATATCGGTGTTGCCGCCTATGGAGTTATTGCCAATATTGCTATGATAGTAATGGCTCTTTTTACCGGTCTTTCTCAGGGTATGCAGCCACTGTTAAGCCGTGAATACGGTTTGGGGCATAAAGAAAATGTAAAAAAGCTATACCGCTTGGGTATAACCTTTTCTCTTTTTCTTTCTATTGCAGTGTATATTTTTTTATTTATATCAGCATATCCTGTCATTTCAATTTTTAATAGCGAAGGCAATGAAACACTTACTAATATAGCATACACCGGTATACATTTATATTTTTTATCTCTCTTTTTTACTGGTTTAAATATTGTAAAATCAGGCTATTACAGTGCTGTTAATTCTGTAAAATATGGATTTATTATCTCCATACTAAGAGGCTTTGTAATAATTATACCTGCTGTTTTTATCATGTCAAAGCTTCTTGGAATTAACGGCGTATGGATTTCGCTCGCTGTAACTGATGGAATTGTTTTTCTGATTTGCTGTTTTTTACCAAACAAAAAACAATAAATCTCATATAGATGCTCTTTATAAAAAAAGAACATCTCCTATTAATATGTTTAAAGGAATGTTCTTTCAAATCTTTTATATGTGTTTTTTGCTTTTAAAGTGCTTATATATCCTTGTATATTACAAATATTTCCTTAAATCCTGTATTAGTTCTTCCTCTTCTTTTATAATCTCACCTACTATCTTTTTGACTTCATTATCTGCTGCCTTATACTGATGAAGATACTTATACAGTGTTTTTGTTCCCATGTTACATCCATCCGTAATTAAATCTGCCACACTGCGGTCAGAATTTTCTCCTCCAAGCTTTATATTTGTTTTCAGCTTAGACATCATCTTTGCCATGGTAGCCGGCTCTTTTCCGTCATCTCCACAATTATTTAAATACTTATTTGTTCTTTCCTCAAGATTCAAATGTCTTTCAATACTGTTGCTTATCAAATCCTTTAAATGAATATCCTTAATATACTGTAGGGCATCCTTTAAGGACAAAATTCCCATTTTTATTCCGGCATCACACTCTCTCAATAATTTAATTGTATCGTCTTTCATCTTATAACCTCCATATTAATTATAAATATCCCTTAATATCATTATTTACATTTATATAATAAATATTATTTTTATCTTTTTTACTTTATTTTATCTTTTCTACTTTATTTTTTAATGGGACAAAATCTCATTTCCGTCTTCGGTTATTACCAATGTATATTCCCACTGTGCCGATGGCATATTATCCTCCGTATAAATAGTCCAGCCGTCATCATCATCACAGAATACATCAGCCTTTCCCATATTTATCATAGGCTCAATGGTAATAGTCATACCCGGAACCAAAATCATACCTGTATGTTCTCTGCCAATATGAGGTACCCATGGCTCCTCATGGAAATCCACACCTACACCATGTCCTCCTATTTCCCTGACTACTGTATATCCGTTATCTGTGGCTCTCTTATTGATACTGTAGCCGAAATCACCTAATGTGGTCCAAGGCTTGGCAATGCTTACAGCCTCGTCAAGACATTCCTTTGTCACCTCTACAAGCTTCTTTCTTGCATCACTGACTTTTCCTATAAGAAACATTCTGGAAGCATCTCCATAATATCCGTCTACTATAGTAGTACAGTCTACATTGACAATATCTCCGCTTTTTAATATACGCTTATCATCAGGTATTCCATGACACACCACTTCATTTATGGAGGTACATACACTCTTCGGGTATCCCTCGTATCCAAGACAGGCACATATTCCACCATACTTTTTTGTCTTTTCGACAACAAGTCTGTCTATATCTCCTGTTGAAATACCCTCATCAATATATTCGCTAATATCATCCAGTATTCTGGTATTGACTTCTCCTGCCTTTCTGATACCGTCTATCTGCTCTTTTGTTTTAATAATTTTGTGAGATGGTGCCACCGCACCCTTATACTCCCGCAATATCTTTTCTATTTTTTCATCATACATTAAATGACAGCTCTTATACTTTTTGCCGCTGCCACACCAGCACATATCATTTCTTCCAAGCTTCATATTCTTTTCTCTCTCTAAATATTTTTTACATTATACCTTTGTCTGCCAAAATCTCCTCTAAAAATTTTGAAGCATCAGCTACACAATCAGGGCAGGAACGAAGTATTTTCCCACTATTTATTCCCTTAAGTTCTTTACATACCAGCGAAGTATTTTGTTCCTTAAATTTTTCCATTATAATTCTTGAAAGCTTTAACGTTGCTCCATTACTGTCCGGATGCTCTAAATTAGCAGTACTGTTAAGAAATCCTAAAATCGCACATGCACCTGATATAGCACCGCATACTCCCTCCATGTTTCCCATACCTATACCAAAGCCCTCAGTCATACGAAACATGGTTTTTTCATCAATTCCTACTAAATCACAATAAGTGCAGGCAACAGCCTGTGCACAATTATAACCCTTACCCTTTTTTTCAACTGCATTTTCAATTCTGCTTTCCATTTAAATATCCCTCCATTATCTTGTGGATAATATATTTTCTAATTCATTTACCGTACTTTCATAATCCTTAAACTGTATTGCATTTATTATCCTGAAGCCACTTTTTAAATATTCAAATTCCTCTACCAGCTTATCTCTTCCGTCATTAAAAAATTTATTTATGTACTTTGTATATTGAGGAGCTTCTTCAATCATTTTTAATATAACTTCGTTTTCATCCATTATACCTCTGTCCGGTTCTGTCCACCATTTATTATTTACAGTGGCATCCAACAGGTTCTGTACTAAATGTTTGTAAACACCCAAATATCGCATGGCCTCCTCAGGCATAAACCGGAATTTACCGTTCCATAATAAACTTAGTAACTTCTACATTTCCGTCCATCTCTTTGCCATCAATGTTGAATCCACATTTTTCAGTATAGAATTTTATGTTCTGCTCCTTGTCCGAAGGTGTCACCAATGTAATCTGCTTCCATTCAGGAAAAATTGACAGCATATATTGGAGTGCCTGTGAACCTATCCCCATTCTCTGATACATCGGAATAATACATAAACAGCCAAGATAATAGTTTCCATTTCCTTTATTTTCAAAAGAAATTACCCCAACAGGAATACTATCTTTAATGATAATATACTTAGGAAATTTAAGAATAGACAATTCCATTTGCTCCTTTGTTTTACCATAACCGGGGCATTCGCCATAGTGAATATAATCTTCATAAAATGAAGAATTATAAATATCAATTAGCAAATTGGCATCCGATTTAGATGCTTCTCTGTATGTCAATACCATTTTGTTTCTCCTTTTCAAATTTAAATTTATCATCTGTTTATATTGGCATACTTCTACCAAAGGTCATCTATTCTTAGATATTCTAAATTATTATAATCCAATACAATTTAAAATACAAGAAACAGCTTGAATTCAATATACCATAATCCCTATCACTACAGCCTTGTGGATAAAATCACAGATTTTATGCACAAGGCACACCGAGTTGCTTTTCAACTCGGTGTTATTATACCCCAAATTAAAAATAGAACAGCTCCTCGAATTTTTTGTCAAGCGCAATACACAATAGCAATGCCAATTTAGCTGTTGGATTAAACTGTCCTGTTTCAATCGAACTAATTGTATTTCTGGATACACCAACCATATCCGCAAGCGAGGATTGTGAAAGTTTCTTTTCAGAACGGGCTTCTTTCACATTATTTTTTAATATTAATTTTTCATCCATATTAATACCCCATTGCAAATCTTATGGTAGCTGCTATTGCAACAATAAATGCAATTACAGCTATCACTAAACAGCCTTTTTCCTTACATTTTACATACCTGTATGTCTCCCCTACAGATACAGAGAAACCCATAGTTGCAGATAAATCCATCATAGGTAATCCCTGTTCAGAACGAATAAATGAAAATATTGCGACTGCTACTACCATTGCTATATAGGTCCATTTTATTGACTTGTCTCTGATTTGCAGCTTCATTTCATCATGACCCTCTTTTTGTGCTATTTTCAAAATTTCATCTTTATTCATTTTGATTTCTCCTTTGCCAAGTTTTATTTGCAAGACAAATATATCACTGCCAAGTTTTATTGTCAATGATTTTTGTAAAAAAATATCACAAGTGAAACACTCCTATAGGAAGTTGTTTCTCTTGTGACATATTTTTCACATTACCGTAAGATTCCTTATTTATATAGAATTCCTTATCATCAAATACTTTTACAGTTTTTCCTATGTGCTTTAAGCTTTTTTATTGCCCAATTATAATGACTTGCCGTAACACTGACAAAATAAGAGCCTAGTGTACTTCCACCAACCCATTTATATATACCCTTTGAAAACAGTTCCTCATTTGAAAAAGTTTCCGCCAGCTCCATTACTTCCTTATGAGATTTTTCTAACATTTCTTTTGCATGCTCTAAGGTTGTATTCTGATGCTTCCTCCAGAAAAACAAATTCATATCTCCATATGTTTTCCAGTTATATGGTTTTGGAATAAATGGTATATTATCTTCTTTTTGATTTGACTGCACCCAGTTAATTAAAAGCTTATGCCATTCATAGAGATGTATTAAAATATCTCGAAGATTTTTATCCCTTGCCCAATGAGCCTCTTTCTTTTTATCATCTTTCGAGAAATCAAAAGCTTTTGATAATTCTTTTTCTGTCAATGACGAAATAAGGCTGTTCATCTCTTCATAATTGGCGTTTGCCGCACTAATCAAATCAGATTTAGTAGTAGGTCTGCTCATAAAAATTCTCCTTTTTAATATTAGTGATACTCTAGTTTCAGTATTTTTTATTTTAGTTGGCACTAAACTTTATTTGCAACTAAAATAAAAAATACTGACACCAAAATAGTAATATAGTTACTGTCCATATTATAAGAGAGAATTACTGACACCATATGTCAGGATTTATTTTTTTCATAAATTAATCTTGCCTGTTGTGCCAGAATATCTTTTAGATAATCAGGCTCAATAACTTCCACCTGTGTTCCGAAAGAAAGTAAAAAGCTTATAAGCCACATATCTTCGGGCATTTGCACGGAAACAATAAAATCTCCGTTTTCCTGTTGGCAAACTTCCGCCCTGTCAAATTCATCATAAACCCGGTATGCCATTTCCTTCGGAAAACGAAGTGTTATCTGATTATATATCTGCTGTGAATTTTCTTCCTGTTTCGGAAAGGAATGATGAATAAAACTTATGTTTAAAATCTCCCATTCCAAAATACGGGTCAGCTTGAACAAACGATAATCCTGCTTTTCTGTGCAATATGCCTTCAAATACCAATCCCTCGATTTATACACAAGTTTTAACGGATGTATAATTCTTTCGCTTACACTTTCAGAGGAGCCTGCATAAGTAATTTTCACACTTTTGTGATATATAATAGCTGATTTAAGCAATTCAAATTTTTCGTTGTCACTCTGTTTATTACCCCATCTAGAGAAATCCACTTCAAGCCAATTTTCCGAACTGATACCCCAAAGCGCAGAAAGCTTATTAAGTGTATCATTATTCTTCATATTTTGTATAGTACTTAAGCCCTGTAATGCATCCAGTATTTCCGTTTTCTCTTCTTCTGATAATAAGCTTCTATCCAGAACAAAATTATTCATCAAATGAATACCACCATTTCTTCCCGCTTCTGTATAAATCGGAATACCTGCTCCACTTAAGGCATCTATATCCCTGTAAATTGTTCTGACTGACACTTCAAATTTTTCTGCTAATTCAGGAGCCGTTGCTTTTCCTTTATCAAGAAGATAATAGACTATCTTAAATAATCTGCTTTCCTGCATGGTCAATCCCTCCTAATACTCCTATCATAAGCGCCTGACTTCATTCTTCACTTTGCATTTTACAAATTTTTATCTATATATTCGATATACTCTTTTCTGTTCACACTATTCTTATTCTCACTATACCAGATATAAGCCTCTTTAAGTCCTCTATCCATAGGAATTGTATCCTTTATCAGCTCCTTTTGTTTTGATACATCAAGCATATATTCATAATCATAAAAGCTGAAATATTCTCTCTGGTTTATATCCTTATGTACCTCCACATATTCAGGCGTATGTCCGGTTGTACCATAGCACAAATCAACCCATTCTCTGACAGATATACTTTCTTCATTTCCAACATTAAAAACATGATTTGATGGGTGTTTTTCTATAATACTGTCAATACATCTGCATAAATCACGAACATGGAAAAACTGTAACCTCATTTTGCCATCCTTTGGAAGATAAAATTTACGGTCCTTATCTGCACACTCAAAAACAAATGCTTCTCTGTATACATTATTCATCTCCCCATATAAATATGGCGGACGTAATATGTACGCATCGGGAACCCTTTTTAACAGTTCTCTTTCTGCATCAATCTTATTTGTACCATATACACCCCAATACTTATTTTCCCCTACCTGCTGTTCCTCACTAAAAGGCTGTGGTAAGGATTCAGGATACACCGCACTGGAGCTGATAAATATGTAATCCCTGAAATTACCCAAAGCCTTAACCAAATTTATTATATCCGCTCCTGTGTATGCAGTAACATCCAATACCACATCAAACTCATACTGCTTTAACACATCTCCAAGATTATTTCTGTTTGCCTCTATAAGAATTGTTCCCTCAGGCTGTGAATGATTATTTCTATTTAATACATAGACTTCGTCTCCTGCATTCACATAATATTCTGCTACAAATTTACTTACAAATACTGTACCACCGGTAACTAATATCTTTCTCATTTTATCAGACTCCTTTTTGTTTATAAAATTACTATAGCAATTCTCTTTTTCAGCTATTCTCTTTGCATAATTTAAACATTCTGTAGCCAAGTCCTGCTTACGATATTTTTCATCTGTAATTACATTCTCAACAAAGGCATACGGCTGTTGATTATGTGTAAGATTCGGAATAATTACACATACACAGGAAGAAACAATTCTTCCATCTATTTCTGCCACGATAATATGATGGTCTTTATCCTCTACAATTCTATTCCATAACTCTAAAATTTCCGGTGTACTTTCCGGCATTGGATTAAAAACCTCTTTTCTTTGCTTCCTCCATCAGTCTTGGCTGTATCTGAGGATATGTCCATTCATCAGGTAATCTGTCAGTTATTATAATCCTTTCAATCTCACTATGCAATTCATTTTCAAAAGACCTTATCTCGGCATAGTAAAGCATTCCAAAGCTTTCCTGTCCGTTAAAATTATCTTTTGCAATAACTGAATATACACAGATTTGCTTAATATCAAAATCAACTGCTCCCGTTTCTTCATACAGCTCTCTCTTTGCAGTTTCTAATATCAGCTCACCCGGCTCTCTGTGTCCTCCCGGAGCCTCCCAGGTATTCCTGTCCTTATGCTTACAAAAAACATATTTATCCTGTTGTTTTGCTATAATAACTGCAAATTTTAATAATTCATCCTCCACTTCTTCATAAAAATTTACTGCCATTTTATTATCTCCAATCGTCTGTAATTCTGCCCTTAGACTTCTATGGTTTCAAAAAGAGGATGCCACATTAAGATAAAAATCTACAACTGCCTGACCCTTTCCACTCTGCGACCGCAAACTATGACCTTTGCACCCTCCACTGCATACACATGGGCAATGACAATACCAACTTCTTTTCACTCCAACTGCTATCAGTGTAAAAAAGAAGTATTCTCAATTCCGCTCAACTTTACTGGTTCTCATTATACTCTTGCTTAATCAGAGTTGTCAAATGTACGGAATTAATGCTCATATGGAGGAAAAAGCTTCTCCACCTATTGAATTATAAATGTTTCCAATAGCTTTGTTCATGTGGATTTAAAGAATGTATAATATCTTCCGCATCAAATCCGGTTAATTTATTTTTCTTTATGATGTTAATAACTTTTTCTGTGCAATACTTAGCTGAAAGTGAAAATAAATCCGAACCATCCCAGCTGTTTTCCTTTAAATATGTAAACTCATAATTCAATGGTCTTTTCCCTGAATATTCTGTATATCCACAATTTTCACAGTAAAATGCCGGCTTTTTCCCCATCTTTTTATAATTATATTCTGCTTTTCCATATACTCTTAAAATGTAATATTGTCTTTCAATCTTTTGTCCTTTATGAAGAATTGTAATCGGATATGCCTGAAAGCCTGTAATTGATTCCTTATTAAATACCTCTAATGCCCTCTGGGAAATAATAATAAAATTTGGTGAGCCCCCAAACATTATATTATCCGGATACTCAGGATTATCAGAAACTTCAAATATTAAGTCCTTATATGCCCTTTCATCAAACTCTACATATTGTCCGCATACATGACATCGCTTTCTTATCTCAAGATTTCCACCTACTATTTTTTCTAAATATTTATATTTTCTCCTTAAATCATGTGATAAGCTGTAAAATTTCTCCTGTTGCATATCTCTTAAGCTCCTTTAACCTTCGGGTCTCCAATAATATTTTGTCATAAGCGGTTTTTAATGTCCTGATTTTGTTAAAACTTTTGAATTCCTTACAGACATAATACCATGCACTCGTCGGATTCAGTAAATCCAAGTTTTTTGTATAATGGTCTGCCGGCTTTTGTGGCATCCAGACTTATTTCCGTAACGCCTTTATCCTTTGCTTCCTTTATCAGCATATTAACCATTTCATAAGCAATTCCCTGTCTGCGATAACTGCTGTTTACATATACATTCATCAGATGTGCTCTTTTGCCGGTTGGATGTGAAAATGTCGGCATAATTTCAATATAACATATCGAGGCACATCCTATTACTTTTTCATCAATGGCTAAAACAGTTGTCTGATTTCCATTGCTAAAATATTCCCTGCTGTATTTAAGCAGTTCGTCACTGAATACATATTCCTTGGGTAAGTTATTAACTACGCTTAACATCTCTAACCTGCTCTCCATGAGTAGTTCCATATCATCTTTTCCTGCAATAATGTATTTCATATCAAATCTCCTTTTTGGGCAATCTATTTTCTTGTGTATGTAACATAAGTATATGGTATATCGCCATCAAAATGCTGATTAATCTCTTTGTCGAACAAAGCTTCATCAAATTCAGGAAAATAAGTATCTCCTTCTACTTCAAGTTCAATTTCCGTAATATACATTTTTTCAGCAATAGACAACGCTTCCTTATAAAGACTTTCTCCACCGGATATATATACATTTCTGTCTCCGGCAATTTTAACAGCCTCCCCCAACGACTTCACAGTTATACAATTATCTGCATCATAATTCTTAGTTCCTGATACAACAATTGTTGTTCTGTTTGGAAGCGGATGTCCTATTTCTTCATAAGAACGTCGTCCCATAATAACAACATTTCCTGTTGTCAGTTCTTTAAATCTTTTCTGTTCACCTTTTATTTTCCAAGGAATACATCCTGAATTTCCAATTACACGATTCTTGGAATATGCAACAATTAATCCAATCATCTCAAATCTCCATTTCTGTTTATATTAAAAATTGCGAATTGAATTAATAATCAAATCAATCACCTGCTGTTCTGATTTTTCAAATACATCTTCACCCCATCCCAAATTCCAGCTATCTTCAGGTACATCCGAAACAATATATATTGCTGTCGCAACACAATCTCTGTATTTGGCTATGGTAAACAGACCTACACCCTCCATTTCAACACAAAGAGCCCCCTTTTCCCTGTGATCTATTAGCTGTCCCCAGGTTTCTCTGTATCCTGCATCGGTTGTCCAATGTATACCTCTTTTGTATCTGATTTTATTTTCTTTTAAAAGCTCCTCCAACTCATTTGTCAACTCTATAGAAGCTTCAATAATTTCATAATCAAATCCATATAATCCTGCAACAGCCGTATCGTTGTATGCTCCATCCGTAAGTACGATATCTCCTACCTTCATATTCGTTTGTAACCCACCTGCATATCCTATATGTATCAGTTCCTTTACTCCTCCGGCAATTAAATCTTCTGCCTGTGTCGCTATTGCAGGAGAACACATATTTCCTTTTATAAAGCCTACGTTCTCATTATCATTAAATACATAAAGTTCTCCGCCTAACGGATATTTATATTTTCCGCAATTCCTTTGGAGCATAATATCATAAAGATTGTCTGCAAGCAGATATACTCTTTTTGGTACATTCATATTATCAATATCAAATCCAGCATTTTTAAGTTCAAGACGGACTAATTTTACAGGATCTGTAATAACTTCATTTCTGTTCATTCTAATTTCTCCTCGTATAATATTTTTCAGATACATAAATGTTCCTTAATAAATATTTGTTCAATAGGCTTACAATGTTTTTCATAATATTTCACTTATGTCAACATCATTTTTTAATGAATCTAATCGCCATAATATATTCCTCTTCATTTTCATCAAAAATTTCAAAACCAAGCTTCCTATACATCCCCACTGCATAGTTTTCCTTTTGAACTGAAAGCGATGCCTGTTCATATCCTCTGATTTTCAACTCTGCAAGCATTCTTTTCATAAGCTCTGTTCCGATTCCATACCCACGATATTCCTTATATAATGAAACAGCAAACGATGGAATACCCTCACCTATATGACCATAGTCATTCATATCTCTAACCCATACTGCACCTATAATATTTTCCTCCACCAAAGCTACAAAACATAAATCATCTTTTTTATTGCCAAAATCCGAAATATATACCTGCAATTCAGGCTGATTTATTATACTTCTGTCAGGTGCTTTCATTCCCTCCTGCTCGTGCCCTGCGGGAATAAATATTGCCTCATACAGGAAATCCTTTAAAAGCGTATATTCCTGTTTTTTCATTTCTCTAATAATATAATTTATAAAAACCACCTCCCTGATTACTGAACCGACCCTTAAAAGTCAGACCTAAAATCTAACGATTGGAGGTCGGTTCATACCTATTATTTTCTACATGCTATTATATGGTTATCTCAATCTGATTTCCCTCAATGGCTACAATACAGCTCTCATAATATCCGTCACCTGTTGTTCTTGGTCCACTGATAACTTCATATCCGTCTTTCTTCATCTCCTCTGTCAATAAGTCAACCTTTTCTTTGCTTCCCACACTAAATGCAATATGTATAAAGCCTGTTCTTTTAAGTGATTTGTAAGTATCCTCCATATCCGGTTTATTCATAAGCTCTAATCTTGCACCATCATCAAATGTCAGAAAATACGACTTAAATCCGGTCTTTTCATTATGATACATATCATTTGATTTCCCACCCATATACTTTTCAAAAAACTGTTTTGCCAATTCTAAATCATTAACATACATAGCAATATGTTCTATTTTCATACAAGCCGACTCCTTTTTTGTCTATCTTTTACTAAATACTAAATCACTGTTATTTTACCATAAAATTGCTTGTCAATTTTATGGGGCGAGGGAATAAACCGCAGGTTTATTCACGATGACATTTTACCACACATCTCCTCTTTTCTACAAACTTTAAATAATCACAGATACATAAAATACAGTTTAAAAGTTGATTATGCTCTTTGTCTTCTATTCTTCGCACAACCAAACGCTAAAGAGCATTTTTTTGCTCCTCGCAAAGCATGGATAAGGAATACAAAAAAACGCCCTGCTTAAGCAGAGCGCATAGTGTTATTAAATATTAAACCTAATATGTTCCATGTTATTTAATATTTCCATATCACCATCACTGATTGTAAAATTCATCTCTGTGTTATCTCGCATATGCTCAGGATTGGCAGTCTTAGGCAGTACAACCTGATTCAGTTATTCAAGAGATAAGGTCACCTTAACATCTCCAGATCCCAACGCCTCTCTCAGTTCCTCTGCATCCACATTGTCAATTTTCCCAATTGGTGTCAGACTCCATGAATTTGTATCATAGTAGATAACAAACGTCCTGCCCTGATACAAAATAATATCACCAGCCTGCGTATTCATCTGTTCATTGTTCTGTGGCAACGTAATTCCCAAATCTGCATTCTTTTCCATGCCTGCATAATCACTCATATTCAGGGTGAGAGAGCCATCTGCCATTAATTCCTTCAGCGCATCTACAGAAGAATTCTCTGCCATTGTCGCTATAAAAACGGTATCCCCGACTTGAACTTTCATCTTCATCTCTGTTACCTCCTGTTTTGTATTTTCCCCGATAGATTCTGCCGACTGATCCGGCAGAGCCGTACTGATTTCCGATTCCATATTAACATTTTGTTCCTCTTTGCTGTTTCTACAGGCAGTTGTCATAAATAACACTGTAAAAACCAGCATCGTACAAATCAGTTTTTTCATATATCTGCCTCCTTCATTTTCTGTGCGATATTATCCGCATCATCACGGTTCACACCGTGTTGGAATTTCAGACAGGCAAGGCATCCTTTACAGAAAGCAACTGCTTTGTCATGCAGACAATCCTCAACCAAAGATCCCAGACCTGTTTTTAATCCTGCTGTGAAACCATAACGATAAGTTCTCTACACCGTCAATGTTCCCACGACCAACCGTAGCACCAAAAGAAGTCCATTGAAAATTCTACTTGCAAAGAGAAACTTGCCATCATAGTATCACTTCCTAAAAAAATCAGGCACAGCTGCACATTTTGCAGATTATATCTCTATTTTTTTTCCCGCAGATCAGAACCTCGCCTTTCGCATTTTCATCATCCATGATCAGCTCTCCCACTTCCGGCACCTCAATCCGTCCGGACATCGGATTTTTAATACTGTCAACCTTTGTTGTGATGACTGCCTCTACTTCGGATTTTTCAAAGGCAAGATCCGTACCGATCATCTCACAGTCAAGCAGTTTCAGATTTTTACAGTAACACAGCGGCTGTGTTCCGATGATCTTACAGCCTATCAAAGTAAGGCCATCTGAATACCATGCCAAATATTCGCCCTTTACCACACTGTTTTTTACTGTTATGTTTTCACCATGCCAAAAAGCATCTTTTGTATCAAATACACAATTTTCAAATGTTGCATTCCTGATGTATTGGAAAGAGTATTTACCCTTAAAACTTACGCCTTTAAATGTCAGATTCTCCGAGCGCATCATGAAATACTCGCTGATTGCCGTGGTATCTTCCATACGGATTTCCCGCACAGACCAACCGAATTCCGGTGAAATAATATCACAATTCTTTATAAGGACATTACTGCACTCCCTCAGTGCTTTGATTCCATGCAGCTTACTGTCCAAAATCTCCACATTGTCAGAATACCACAATGCTGCCCGGCAAAGTTCTGTCATTTCCGAATCTGTGATTTTCAATCCATGGTCATGCCAGAAAGGGTAACGCAGATTGAAAAAACAATGCTCCGTCACAATATCCCTTCCCTCTTTAAATGCACTTTCACCGTCTGCCGGTCCGTCAAAAGAACAATTTTTTACTAATACACCATTACTTCCGTAAAGTGCACGTTCCATGTCAAATGTCTGATTTTCAATTATTTTCATGATATCTTCCTCCATATCAATATTCATTCAAATTTGTACTAATAGCGCTTAATCTGATAAACCAAATAATCCAGGCAGTCTATATGTTTTTCTTCTTCATGTACCTTGTTCAGAAGACCTGTTCTGTGTTCTTCCAGCCGTTTCAGCAATTCATTCTTTTTTCCCTGTTCCATACAGGTTATACAACACTCAATGATGTCCCCGGTACACCCTGCATCTTCCAGATTTTGAATGACTGCTTCTTTTGACCCATACGGGGTCAGTTTCTCAAGCTTAATCTCTTTGTTATCCATCTTTACTCACCCTCGCTAATCTGAACAATTTTGTTTCCCCATCCTTCCGGCACCGGGGTATAAACAGGAAGCCGCCGGTCACCGGCTCCCACACATCTTGCAATGGCTGTTGGGGTATTATTATCGTAAAGGTACATTGTAAAAATATTTTTTTTCATCTCACATCGCTCCCTATTCTTATTCTCTAAAAAGTTCTTTTGCCTTTCTGTTTTTATTATACTTTCCTCCACCATCAATAGCAAATACTTATAATTAATCCATTTGCATAGGAATTTCCTATCTATTTTTTTCATAAGCAAACCTCCTTACAAAATTTTCTTTAAGTATAGTGAAAAGAAAATAGAATAGTAAATACTTGTGATAAATGCACATGCATAGTTGAAGCCTATTCAACGACATGCTATACTGTAGACATCAAAATATGAAAATAAAGGAAACGAGAATATGGAATTACGTGTACTTCAATATTTTCTTGCTGTGGCAAGAGAGCAGAGCATTGTACGGGCAGCAGAATCACTGCACCTTTCCCAGCCCACTCTTTCCACCCAGATAAAAGCTATGGAAGAAGAATTAGGGAAACAGCTTTTGATCCGTGGAACGAAAGGTTCCAGAAAAGTTACTCTCACCGATGAAGGAATGATTCTGAGAAAGCGGGCAGAGGAAATCCTGAATTTGGTACATAAAACTGAGAAGGAGATTTCACTTTCAAATCAGGTTATTTTTGGCGATGTATATATAGGAGCAGGAGAAACCGACGCTGTCCGCTTTATTGCAAAAGCAGCAAAGGAACTTTACAAATCTTATCCCGGCATCCATTACCATATCACCAGCGGAAATGCTGAATTTGTGCTGGAACAATTAGATAAAGGACTGATTGATTTTGGAATTGTGTTTGGCTCTGTAGACCATTCAAAATATAATTCGATACCATTACCTTATAAAGATATCTGGGGTGTACTGATGCGAAAGGATTCACCACTGGCTGTAAAGGAAACTATCTCTCCAGAAGACTTATTGGACAAACCACTGATTATATCAAGACAAGATAATAACAACGGGGCATTATCTATATGGACAGAAAGAGATTTGTCCGAATTGGAAATTGTTGCAACCTACAATTTGCTTTTCAATGCTTCACTTATGGTAGCAGAAGGCTTGGGATATGCAATCGGATTTGATAAAATCATCAATACTTCTGGTAACAGCAATCTATGCTTCCGCCCCCTTTCCCCAAAAAGAGAAGAAGGCATGAGCATTGTCTGGAAGAAATATCAGGTATTTTCTAAGGCTTCTGAAAAGTTTATACAAGAAATAAAGGAATTGCCAAAACCAACCTAAAAACATAGTGTATACTTTTTGACATGTTTTTATGAAGTTCAAAATAAACTCAGAGAGAGACCAAGTTAAACACATAAAATCTGCAAAATTTCTTCTGTATGATTGCGAAGCAGAATGCCATCGTTAGTTAATTTTATTTTACGAGTACCTCTGTCAAATAGTTTTACGCCGACTTCTTCCTTCATCTGCGCAAGCTATCGGAATAGTGTCGGCTGTGTAATATGCAAAACCTCTAAGGATTTTGTAATTTTTTTTAACTTACTACTGTTAAAATTAATGAAGAAGCCTGAATAGTTTGGAGTTTAGCTTTTACCGGATTGTCTACAATTCCGTATTCAGCATAATTTCTTTAACTGATACTTTACTAATCTTCCTGCTATACCAATACATTATTAGCTCATAAAGAATCACAAATGAAATCAGTGTAATTATAAATGCCGGTATATCAAAATTATAATCAGGCACACTATCGATATCTCTAAATATGACATAAACTGCTATTTTTAATAGTACATACTGATATATTGTTCCAATGGCAAATCCGATATAGGCTATTTTTCTGTAACCGCTTAAAACTGCTTTCCTGCACTCATCCCTTGAATATCCAAACACCTGCATCATCGCTAAGGTTTTCATATTTGATTTTACAACAGTTGTAATCGCCAGAAATAATGTAACAAATGCTAAAATAATACCAATAGAAAAAATCATGACCGCCATCATTACACTTGCTAATTCTTTCATACTAAATGACATCTGCACCATTGCAGCATAGCAGAATGTAGCAAAGGCAATGAAAAAAACTAAGGATTTACGCTGTCGTACAGTGCTTTTTTTCAGTTCCTTTAAAAAAGGCATATCGTTAATTGATTTTGCGGTTCTTACCTTTTGTATACTTTTGCCTCTTAGCAGTTCCATTACCGGTATTTCAAGCTTTATACAGCTGTATACCACGGATAAAAATGCAAAAACCAGCGACGGTAATACAACCAGACAAATCAGCAGTACAGGTTGAAAATGTACGATAACCTCCGGTAATAATTTATCTTCATTCTGAACCGAATAAAATTCAGGCATAATACAATACGCACAAATATATCCTAATGATGTCCCCAGCAATATACTAATGCCAAATACCCAAAAGCTTCCGGCAATTTTCAGATTAGAATATCCCATTGCCTTTAAAATACCTAATTCTTTCCTATGTGTATCTATATAATGTTTAATATAAAACAGAAGCATAACAACAGAAGTCAGAAGCAGGCAGCCTCCACTTAATGTACTAACCATTTTTCCTGTCATGATTTGTGCATCATAAAATACCTGCATTGAAGCTGTATTAATTAAACCTTCAATATTCTTTAAGTCTATATTGTAATTAAGAAAAAGTGTACATACAAACACTGCACATGCTGAAATAATAATGATTCCAAGCATTTTAAATATATCCTTAATTCCTACTATCATCTCTTTACCATCCTATCTCATATGCACTTTTTTGTATTTGATTCTGATGTGTTGATACTATTCTGCCACTGTTCATTCGGATAACGGTTTTTGCCATATCCGCAATATTTGCATTATGTGTTACCATTATTATTGTAAAATTCAGCTTCTTTTGTAAACTGCATATATAATCAAGCACCAGACGACCTGTTTCTTCATCCAACGCACCTGTAGGCTCATCCAGAAATAATACGGCAGGCTTCTTTGCTAATGCCCTTGCCACGCAAACTCTTTGCTGTTCCCCACCACTAAGCTCATGTGGATACTTTAAACGTTTTTCTTTTAATCCAACAGCCTCAATAATCTTTTCATATTCTTTATTGTTTGTTAAATCTGCTCCCATTTTTACGTTTTTTTCTACATTAAGATTAGGTAATAAATAGTATTGCTGAAAAATAAACCCGATATTTTTCTTTCTGAATTCCGTCAGCTGTTTATCTGATAAAACCGTAATATTTTCATTGTTATAAAAAACTTCACCACTATCAGGTTTCTCCAGACCCGAAACTACATTTAAAAGAGTTGACTTGCCTGAGCCGGATGCCCCTAGCAGCACTACAAAATCCCCTTCTTCAATGCTTAAAGATATTCCTTTAAGCACTTCAAACTGATTGTTCTTTTCTCCATATGATTTATGTATATTATTAATTTTTATCATCTGATTTACTCCTTTTAATTTTTTCAAGTAAGCTCGTAAAAACCTCTGTCATCATTAACTGAATTTCCGCATTGGTAAAAGTACATACCTTTGTAGCACATAACGAGGCAATTCCATGTGTATATATCCAAAGATGCTGATATAGATTTTTAGCTTCCTCTTCCTGTAAATCATAAGGCTCTCTGACAGATTTCAAAATGTCAATATAGCTTTCATCAATCAGCATAAGTGTATGTTCTATATCTATTGGCTCTGAATGTTCTTTCATAAATAAAATATGAAATAATTTAGGCTCTTCCATCGCAAATTTTATATATGCCATTCCAACACCTCTAAAAGCCAGCTCCTGTTTTAGTCCCTCATTTATATATTCTTTATACAATTCTTTAGCTGTTTTAATAATCTCTGAATTTACTTCCTCCATATTTTCAAACACCGTAAAAACCGGACATGTAGAGCTTCCAAGTTTTCTTCCCAGTTCACGGGAGGTTACGGCCTCTAATCCCTGTTCCCGTACAATTTGCATGGCTGCCTGTAAAATTTCATCCTTTGTAAACTTTGCTTTAGGTGGCATATTTATCTCCTTTTATAAACCATTCGTTATATAACAGTTATTATATATCATGTGTTTTATTATAATTCGAAACTCTTAGATGTCAACAAAAAGATTTGTTCTGTCCTGACATTTTTCGGAAAGTTGGGCATACTATATGATTTTTTTTATATCTTTCCACAAGTAAGAGCGGTGGTGCATTATTGCTCCGCCGCCCTTGTCTTGTAGTTTGCCATTATTATTTAACATACACTTTTACTTTTTAGGAAGAACTGCTTATCCAATTCCGAAGAACCTCTCAAAAAATGCTTGCAGCTTTTGGATCACGCCCTGCTTCTTTTCAGCACGGTTTCCACCGCCAAAGCGGGACATCGGCGGCATAAGTTTATCAATCGTCGTACCGCTTGTCTTTATCGAACCGTCACGAAAAGCCACATCAATAAATTTTCTTGTTTCCTCTTCTTTGAGATTTTCTTCCTTGATAATAGTAACAAGCTCTCTTTCTTTTTCCTCAGCCACATAGTTTCGCCACTCGATCATAACATCGGAAACATCGTTAATGCCGGCAATGAAGTTCTCGATAAGTGCCTTTTTGCTGCGAAGCTCAGGGCTGGCGTCTACAGTTTTACGGATCGTGATAAGCACTTCCTTATCATCACAGTGTGAATCATGATACTTTTTAACCAGCATCAGGATATAATCAATATTGATTTCAATTTGCTTAATAAGCTCGATTTCAAAAACAATATCGTCTGTGATATCCTCTTTTTCTCCGCTAGGTTTACGATTCTTCCATTCGTCACGAAGATCCTGATATCTGCCGAGATAATCCTGAAAATCACGCTCGGAAAGGATTCCGTTCCCTGCGAACTCATCAAATGATGTCAGCAGATTACGCATACGAAGGATAGCGCCGAGCAGGACGATAAATTCCTTCTGTTTTTGTTCTCCGATGATACGTTCATCAGAAAGAGGAAACTTTGTTGTCAGTTCTTCTATCATATCGGCATAGCCGGGATGATATTTTCCGTCAGAGTCCTCGTAGCCAAAATAATAGTCCTTATAACCGCGCATCAGCACAATGCCGCCTGCTTCCTTGTCACCGAAGAGTGAAATAGCGTCATCTGTGCGTTTTTGCAGATTGCGGAAGCAAACGATATTCCCAAATGTTTTGATCGAATTGAGTATTCGGTTGGTACGAGAATACGCCTGAATCAATCCGTGCATTTTCAGATTTTTATCTACCCACAGCGTGTTAAGCGTAGTTGCGTCAAAGCCTGTCAGGAACATATTGACCACAATGAGCAAATCAAGCTCCTTATTCTTCATTCTGAGCGACACATCTTTATAGTAGTTCTGAAATTTATCGCCGTCTGTGGAATAATTGGTATGGAACATCTCGTTGTAATCGGCAATAGCTGTGTCAAGAAAATCACGGGAGGTTGCGTCAAGTGCAGAAGTATCTTCCGGGTTTTCTTCATCAAGAAGTCCGTCTGTTTCTGCTTCGTTTGCACCGTAGCTGTAAATAAGAGCGACCTTTAGCCGCCGCTGCGGATTTTCAGCCATTTGACGCTTAAATTCGGCATAATACAACTTTGCAGCATCCACAGATGAAACTGCAAAAATTGAGTTGAAGCCGCTGACACGCTGCTTTTGTTTTATTTCCTCAATAGCGGCTCTGCCACCTGCAGATGCCACATCAGCGATATTCTGCAAAACATTGAATGTATAAGTTTTATCTCCACGATAAGTTTTCTGATCAAAATGCGTGAGGATATATTCTGTTACCAAGCGAATGCGTTCGGGAGCCTGAAACGCTTTTTCACGGTTGATATCCCATACCTCTTTATCGTCGATATCCGGTTCCTTATCCATTGTTTTAATATAATCCACACGGAATGGCAGTACATTCTTATCATTGATGGCGTCCACGATAGTATAGGTGTGCAATTGATCTCCGAAAGCCTGCTCAGTCGTGCGAAGCGTGGGATTTTTGCTTACTCCGGCATTGACTGCAAAGATCGGCGTTCCTGTAAATCCAAATAAGTGATATTTTTTGAAATACTTCGTAATTGCCAAGTGCATATCACCGAATTGGCTGCGGTGGCATTCGTCAAAGATAATGACCACACGCTTGTCAAAAACGCTGTGACCAGCATTCTTTTTGATGAAGGTAGCAAGTTTTTGAATGGTAGTAATAATAATTTTTGCGTTGTCGTCCTCAAGCTGTTTTTTCAGTATGGTAGTAGAGGAATTGCTGTTGGCAGCTCCTTTTTCAAAACGGTCATACTCCTTCATCGTCTGATAGTCAAGGTCTTTTCGGTCAACAACAAACAGAACCTTGTCAATATAATTTAGCTTTGATGTAAGCTGCGCCGTCTTAAATGATGTCAGCGTTTTACCGCTGCCTGTTGTATGCCAAATATAACCGCCGCCGGCAACACTGCCGTACTTCTTATAATTCTCTGCGATCTCAATACGGTTCAAAATACGCTCGGTGGCAACAATCTGATAGGGACGCATAACAAGCAGCATATTTTCCGCCGTAAAAACGCAGTAACGAGTCAATATGTTCAGAATAGTATGCTTGCAGAAAAATGTCTTTGTAAAGTCCACAAGGTCGGGAATAATGCGGTTATTTGCATCTGCCCAAAAGGATGTAAACTCAAAGCTGTGGCTTGTCTTTTCTTTTTTCGCCTTATGAGAATTGGCGTCCTTAATATGGTTGAAGCGGGTGGTATTTGAATAATACTTGGTATTCGTGCCGTTGGATATTACAAATATCTGCACAAATTCATAAAGCCCACTTGCCGCCCAAAAGCTATCACGCTGATAACGGTCGATCTGATTAAACGCCTCACGGATCGGCACACCCCTACGCTTTAGCTCAATATGTATAAGCGGCAGACCGTTCACAATAATTGTCACATCGTAACGGTTAGCGTGCGCAGCGCCTTCGTCGGCAGAAACTGCGTATTGATTGATGACCTGAAGCGTATTGTTATGAATGTTCTTTTTGTCAATAAGCGTGATATTCTTACTTTCTCCGTTATCACGCTTCAATACCTGCACATGATCTTCCTGAATAAGGCGCGTCTTTTCTACAATGCTGTCTTTGGAATTGGCAAGAACCTCATGAAAAAATCGATTCCACTCATCATCAGAAAACCGATAATCGTTCAGCTTTTCAAGCTGTGTGCGTAGGTTGTCGATAAGGTCTTTTTCTTTATGTATGGTCAGATATTCATAGCCTAAATCTTTCATCAGGCGGATAAATTCTTTTTCAAGTTCCGCTTCGCTTTGGTAAGCCTCCGAGCGTTTTGACTGCGGCTTGTATTCGGTTACAACCGTGCTTTCGCTGGATCGAGCAACAATATTGAAATACGGCATTGGTTAAGCCCCCTTTACAATAGCGATAACCGCAATAATAATTGAAACAAAAGAAGTAATGGAAGCAAACAGACCGAAAAGATAATTACGATCATCGAGATTATCTATTTCGATACCTGCCATTCGGAATAAACGGGAAAATACAAATGCTAATACTCCATAAAAAATATAAAGCATATTTTGATACCATGGCAATACAGTGATATTTTGCATTATATATTGAGCGGGAACAAGCGCAATCAACAATATAGACAAAATCAGCGAACAACACTTCATAATCCAAAAGAATAATGCTATGAACAATTTCAACAGTATTTCAGAAGCTCGATTTCCTTCAATATGTTTTTTAGGCAGAAACAATACTTTTATGAATACCTTTACCTCATTGAAAAACTGTTTGAACTTGTTTTTATATTCCCTGTATCCTATTTTATCACGCCATTCTATAAGAGTAGCTTTACGTTGTTCTTCTGCTTTTTGTGTTTTTATTTCCTCGGCTTCTACAATAGCACAAGCAATGATGTGTTGTATTGCTTCCGCACTCATATTTTCCGGTAGATTGATATTGGCGGTTTGTAAAGGTTTTGAAGCAATATTCTGTTTTGCTTTTTTCTTGTTTCTTCCTTTTCCCATCAGCTTGTTTTCTCCTTAAATGTTAATAGCTTGTCCCTGTAATATTCGTATTGTTTTTGCCGTGCCTCGATTTCGGCGGGCAAGCCACTTGTAATGTCGTTGCAGAGGGTATCAAAGCGGTCAAGAATGGCAACGATGCGTTCTTGTTCTTCAAGGGGTGGAACATAAATTGACACTTTTTTTATTTCGGGAGCAGTAAGTTGTTGAATACCACTAATAGGCACTTTATATGACTTATCCTGTAAGCAATAGTATAGATATTTTGTGTTCAATTCCTTGAAATCTTTAGGTATCGCTGAAAGCAATCTAACAATTGGGAAATATGGATAATCTCTATATTCTGCATATCCAATAGTTCCTCTTGCAGCAATAGTGACAGCCGGATTGGTTATTTTTGCAGTTGTAGTGTATCCATAAAAAGCATTTTCACCAATTCCGTTACTAATAATTGGAATATAATACTTGTCAGTTTTTTCGTTAGATATAGCATCTTTTGGTGCGTCTCCACCAGCGAATACATGACATAAATTAGCAATAGTTTTCATAGGGGAATTTGTATTGTCCAACAGTTTATCCCTATAATACTCATACTGTTTTTTTCTCGCCGTAAGCTCTGCCGTAAGCTCTGCCGTAAGCTCTGTGAAATTGTCCAAAATACGAACAATTTCGCGTTGAACAGGGAGAGGGGGGACGGGAATTTTAACTTTATTTAATACAGCCTGAGTTAAACTTGGAACACCCCCAGCAGTATTATACTGTTCCAAATGTTCCATCTGTAAGCAATAATACACATACTTTGGTATTGCCTGACCGATATCAATATCCGTATAAAAAATAGTATCCACATTCCAAAATGGTTCTTCTACATAATAAAGTTTATCAACAGACCCTTTTCTCGGAATTAAAACTGACGGTTTATCGTAGGCATAATGGTCAACATATGTCATAATACCGCCGGAACCGTAAACTGGAATATTTCCAGTTCCGAGATGTTTATAATCACTGCCGTTTTTTATCGTAAGGATTTCTTTTAGCTCCTTGTATATAACACCATTTTGGCAAAACTCTTGTATCGCTTCTTCAAGTTTGCTCATTTCTGTTTATCCCCTCCAGCGGCATATGTTTTGCACAGCACAGCTAAAGTATAGTAATACATATCTTCCTGTGTTTGAATGAGATATTCATCAAATATATCTTCGTACTGTTCGTTTTTAATAGTGTGGCAGGCATCAATAATAATCCGCATTGTCCAGAATGTCATAGTGCTTTCTTCACAATATCCTAAATTACATTTCTGAAATACCATATCAATAGGCGGTTTGATTCTATTCCTATCAATATTGATTTCCGTTGGATGCAGATAGTCCCACATATATGAGGAAAGTGTAGTGCTACAATTTGAGGATCGCCACGAAACTCCTGATTGTTCACCATGCCATTCACTTTTTAGCAAATCTTCAAATATATAAGGATTAACATCATCAACTGCAACTTCTGACCATCTTTCAAAAGCACGGTGCAGGTATTTTGCTTCATCGTAGAGTATGTTTCTACCAAATTTATATTTGTTCAAATCGGCTTGCAGATATTTCAATGCAGTTTGCACAGAATCCATCGATACTTGAATATCTGGAATATTTGCTTGACATAGAATTTCCTGTTGTTGCTGTTCACTGCAACGTAAATATCGGTTTATTAAGTGGCGACAATGTTTTCTTCTTATTTTAAGTTTTGCTGCAATTTCTGCTAACGGAATATATTCAATCTCATTATCGTTATTAATAAGAAAATTTTTTGCACTCTCGATTACGGCTGATTTTTGTGCTTTTTCTTCAGCTTTTTCTCTTTCTTTTTCATGATGCCTCTCCAGCAAATAAATAGCAATAGTAAGAAAGATGGTTGCCAATAGTGAAAGAAAATCAATTATCAGTCCTAAAATATCAGTATGTTCAATTATCCATCCGTATATTTCCATAGTATTATCTCTCAATCTCCCTAATAATTTTATCAATCTCATCCCTCAGCACTTGTTCCCGTGCTACGATTTTTGCGATTTCCGCATTCAGCTTTGCAATATCAATCTTTTCCCGTGTGTCCTCCGCCTCCACATAGGTTGAAACCGAAAGATTATAGGCATTCTGCTCATTGCCAACCTCGTCGTTTGATACAAGACGGGTAAAATACTGCTCGTCCTTCCGCTCCGTGGCGGCAGAAACGATACGCTGAATGTTCGCTTCGGAAAGTCGGTTGTTTTTCGTCATCTTAACAAATTCCCGTGAAGCGTCTACAAACAAAATAGCATTATCCGTTTTGTTCTTTTTAAAGAGCATAATATCAACGGATATGGTGACATTGAGGAAAAGATTGGACGGAAGCTGAATAACAGCATCCACATAGTTGTTATCCACAAGGTATTTACGAATCTTCTGCTCTACGCCGCCACGGTACATAATGCCGGGGAAACAGACGATTGCAGCAGCTCCGTTATTTGCAAGCCAAGAAAGGCTATGCATAATAAACGCCATATCGCCTTTTGATGCAGGCGCAAGCACTCCGGCAGGAGAAAAGCGAATATCATTGATCAGCAGCGGATTTTTATCCCCCTCCCACGGAACAGAGAAAGGCGGATTGGAAACGATCAGTTCAAAAGGTTGGTCATCCCAGTGATGTGGGCTGAGCAGCGTATCTTCACGCACGATACTGAATTTATCAAAGTCGATATTGTGCAGAAACATATTGATACGGCAAAGGTTATATGTAGTCAGGTCGATCTCCTGTCCGAAAAATCCCTGTTCAATATTGTCCTTACCTAAAACCTTTTCAACTTTCAACAGAAGCGAGCCAGAACCGCAGGCTGGGTCATATACCTTGTTGATTCTCGTCTTTCCAATCGTGCCAAGACGGGCAAGCAGTTCGGAAACATCTGCCGGAGTAAAATACTGACCGCCTTTTTTGCCTGCGTTGGCGGCGTACATACCCATCAGATATTCATATGCGTCGCCGAACAGATCGGGATTGATACCATCCGCCTGAAACAACGGCATTTTATCTACGCCGTTCAAAAGCTCTGCAAGCACCTTGTTCCTCTTAGCGACCGTTTCGCCGATAGATTTACTGTTTACATCGAAATCGTCAAACAGTCCGGCAAAATCATTTTCCGCATCCCCACTGGCAGCACTACTTTCAATATGGTTAAAAACACGCTCTAAGGTTTCGTTAAGGTTTTCGTCCTTATCCGCACGGGCACGGACATTACAAAACAGCTCGCTCGGAAGGATAAAAAAGCCCTTGGTTTGAATCATATCCTCACGTATCGTTTCTGCTATCTCGTCAGAAATCTTTGCATAATCAAAATCGGTATTGCCTGCTGCGTGTTCGCCTGCATTGATATAGGTGGCAAAATTCTCGGAAATATAGCGGTAGAACATTGTTCCGAGAACATAAGATTTGAAATCCCATTCGGATACATGACCTGCGTGAACAAGGTCGGTAGCAATTTTATATATAGTGCGGAACAGCTCGTCCCGCTCCTGATCTTTCTTTATGTCAGCCATGATATTACTCCTTATCTTTGAGCCATTCTGACTCAATCTCTTCAAAGGGGATAGACTTATCCTCGCAATAAGCCTTGATTTTCTTCATAGCCGTAATATTCGGCTTGGTTTTTCCATTTTCCCAGCGATTTATCGTACCTACGGATACATTCAGCAGCTTAGCAAAATCCTCTTGAGATAGAAGCGCCCTTTTGCGCATATTCCGTACTAACTCACACAATGACATTATTCAGTCATTCTCCTTTCAAAAGATTGCTATTATCATAGCATAAACCTATCATTTTTGCAATATTGATACTTACTGCTTTATAACAAAAAGGCTGCCGTCGCTTGTATCGCCGTATATACCTTAGATGTCGTTGTCCCCATACGCCGATAGACTTGTTTTCATCTTCGGGAAGTTTCAGGTCGGGAAAAAAATAATCACCTTGTTGTGTATAACTGCCGCCCATTTGCTCAAACAAACTCTTCTCCATCATCAAGTCTCCTTGTGTTTCACTTTGAATTTTTTAATTGGTGCGTAAGCAACTTTCACAAGAATATCATCCATGGCGTCGGTGTACTTTCCATCTGTAATCAGCTTGTTTCGCAGGCTGTTTAAACTGTTGGTGATAATCCCTCGTTCATATTCATCCATTGCTATGTAGTATTTTGGCTCTCGCATATCATCTGACCTCCTTTATCCTCATTGTAGCAAAGAGATTTTCATTTGACGAATGTGCGATTTAATTTTCAGTCAAAAATAAAGACCGCATAAAAAGCATTTCTGCCTTCTATGCTGTCTTTTGCCTTTTCTAATGCCTATTAAGTTGTATTTGACTGTTGTTTTCAAATTAGTGCCTTACGTGGCATTAGCTTTCGTTCTTCGCCTTTTACAGTTTGGGCAGTATGTATCCAAAAATTTGGAAAGAAATTAAGGTATAATTCTGTAACTTCCAGTAAATCTATTACATAATTTACTGCTATTTTTTTACCAAAAGCAGACAGTCAATCCATATATAAATTGTCATTCCCCGCACTGTCAGCACTGAATTTGTAACCAATACCTAACACTTTTTTCAGATAATTCATGTTTTTACTGCCGACTCTATCTTTTTTTGCAGTTTGTATATAACATTTAAATATACTACCTTGAAACTTTATTTTAAGATATTCTCCTCCAGATATACAGCAACTCCGTCCTCATCATTTGACTTCGTTACATCATCTGCTATTTCCTTAACCTCCTTAATTGCATTACCCATGGCAACTCCCAAACCACTAATGCTGAGCATTTCTATATCAACATAATCATCCCCAAAGGCTATAATTTCCTTTTCCGATATACCTAATTTATATATAATCTCCTTTATTGCCCTTTCTTTTGTCGCATTTCTTTTTGAAAACTTATACCAGTTCCCGTCAGAAAATCGGGCATAATCACAATCAAACCGGTCGGCAATTTTTCTAGCTATGTCTTCATCCTGCAATTCTATACTAATCTTTAATGATGATTGATTAAAGTCACTATAATCCGTGTATTCCACTTCTCCCCAATCAGGTGACATAATATGCGGATCTTCCTTGTAATTCCAATAGTGTGCCTCCAACGTATCTACGGTTATTTCACATTTGCTGTCTGTCAGTTCAAAGCCTGCATCAATAATTTTCCTCGTTTCATCCTCATCAAAGTTACAGGAATATAAAACTTCATCCTTGTATCTGACTAATGCTCCTCCACTTGATATAATTAAATCAGGACTGATACGCTTTATATACTGCACTGCATTGGATTCTCCACGTGCAGTTGACACCCCTACAATAAATCCTTTTCTTTTACATTGTTCAAGAACTGATACCGTGTAATCTGATATGGTTTTATCCGTATGTAGCAATGTCCCGTCTAAATCTAATAAAATGAGTTTGTACATCATCCTTTTGCCTTTCATACATTCGTTGGCTATACCTTATATATAAAACCTGTTTTCAGTATAATGAGCTATACTATAATCATAAATTTCTTAAAAGTCAATAAGATGTTTTCAGTTTCCGTTATCGGTATTGAATTTAAGAGCATTTTTCAAGGCATTTTCAACAGCCTTCTTTATAACCTTACTGGAATTAGTTGCACCACTCACTGCATCGACATCAATTTTCTGATTTAATACCACATCATCAATAATGTTTTCTGCAATCTGTCCTCTTTCATTTTCATACTCTAAAAGCTCTACTGAAACAATCATACCATCCCTTACTTCAACCCTTACTTTGGCATATATATAACCTGCGTCATATTCTCCCTCATATATTCCGTCCTCTGCTTCTGTCACATCTATATCCTCGAAAACCATGTTCTTAATCTTCTGCTGATACCCGTAAAAGTCTATATAATATACTGCTATATGTCCTGCGATAAACAATGCGGTAATAACAGTCAAAACTCTATGCAGGTATATTCTTTTTCTTTTATCCTTTATCACATGGCATAAGAATATTAATAATATCATCAAAAGGCTGCTTATTATACCTGATATAGTCACAAATCCGTTTCGACTTTTCAATACCCGAAAAACGAACGCTATATGTAGAAATACACATATAAGCAGAACCGCACTGATTAGTTTATGAATTTTCATAAAAAATCTGTCTGCTTTCTTTAAACGGCAGATACGGGTTATGACTTTTACTGACAACAGACAAAAGCATATAAGACTTAAAAAACCTAAAACAATTCCCATATATCTGTTCCTTTCTACTACAATATATTTATTGTTAATGCACCTGACAGGCTATTAGATCACTGCTAATCTAAACATCACATTACATTTCATTTCACTTTATAAGCTTTTCAATTCTGCTCTTAACATTATGTGGAATTGCTTTTTTGTTTTGCCCTGCCCATACACATTTCCCGGCATATCTCATACCTGATGTTTTAAAAAATTCTTTCATGCTTCTAATTGCTCCCCTGCTTTGTCCAAAAATATAGGAAAACGGAGCAGGCGTGTTACATGCTGTCAAAAGAATATACTTTTGCTCATTAGAAAGTCTTGATTTTGGAAAAGTTTTTGTTTCTTCCATTACCACTCCCAAAAGTCTGTCAAACATATTTTTAACTATTGCCGGTACATTTGCCCAATAAACAGGAGCTGCCAGAACAACAACATCACATTTTCTAAGTAATCCGGCAATCTCCATAATATCATCCTGCTGTACACAATCCTTTGTTTTCATACAGACACGAAACACACCCGGTTGCTTTACAACTTGGTGTTAATATTAACTAATCCTGTATATCTGCAAGCTTATCCACATAAACCGTAATCGCAGGTCTGATTCCAAATCCCTCCAATCCTACATCTTTATCATAAATCAGCTGATCAGGATACTTAGGATTTCCGTTTCCGACTATATAGCATCTTCCTGAGGCTTCCTTTACAGGTTCACGCAGCCACCAATAATGTGCCGTTACCAAAAATATTTCCATATCATCCTCATACCATGTGGTGCCATCCCTATCGATTGCAGCCTGTGTCGGTTTTGCAAGAATACTCATTCCTGCATCTTCAAACCACTGAAGTTCATCTAAGGAAAGCAGGTATACTTTATCTTTTGTGACAATAAAATCCTTACCTGACGAAGCATTTCCGGGGGTCGTATTTTCCACTTCTTTGATTGCCGCCATTTCCTCTTTACCAAATCCATACAGAAATCCCGGCTCATGTACATAGCCATTCACTTTCTCTGCTATGGCACTGTTATCAGGTGCCTGATCCTGATACTTTACAAACTCCTGCGAAGAATTAAGCCACGTCCTTATATTAGAAACACTCCAATCGCTGTTACCACGTACCTGTATCTGCAGCTCCTGATTTTCATCTACCCTCGGATCCTCCACATAGCTGTTTCCGTCTTTATCATAATTAAATCTTCCGCTCTCTGCCACATCATATGGTTTCATGGACAAAATGTTTTTCGAGATAAGAACGGCTTCTTTTCCGTCTTCTGACAGCCTTAGCACCATCCATTCTATTTTTTCATCGTTATATGTTCCAAGCTTTACTATATCTCCGACCTCTACTGTGACTGAAGGTTGATTTTCCTCCGATGTATTATTTTCCCCAGAAGTTTGATTTTCCTCCAATGTGCGATTATCCTCTGATGTATGCTTCTCATCAGATGTCTGATTTTCTGCAGCTACATTTCCGTTATCATTATTATTAATGAATAAAAGGAAACTTCCAATCACGGCTACGCTAAAAAGTAACACTGCTATTGCTGCAATTATTTTTTTATTATTACTTTTAACATTTGAAGTGTTGTTGTTTTCTACCTCTTTAGTTTTGGCATTACTGTCATCCGTTAAATTCGGATTGGTAATACCATTTACAACCTTTAGTACATTTTCAAAATCTCCTGTCTTTTTTGCATCCATCCACTGATGTGCCATAAGAAAATATTCCATTGATTTTGATAATTCCACATCTTCCAGCTTGTAAATAATAATGGGGATGGATTTGCTTACTGCACGCTCTACTTCACGCAGAACGTGTGGAGATTCATTGGAATTTGCAGACAACAGCAGAACCATTGTTTCGGAGTTTTCAATACCTTTTAATATTTCTCCTGCATATTCTCTTCCACCCTGTATATCCCGTGGTGCAATAAAGCATTTTTTCCCATTTCTCTCTAAATAGCTGCATAGCTCTTTTGCTATTTTTCCATCTTTCGTTGAATGGGAAATAAAAACAGACCAGTTCATTATCCTCTTTCCTTACATAACAGATTGTCCTGTAATATGTTCCTTTCCACATATAATTCTATATCTTCCTTATAAATCTATACTCTCCGGAATAGTATATTATTTTTTAAGCTGTAACTATTCTAAATAGGTTTCGCATCAAATCTTCTCTTTTGTTGTATATTTCCATATTACATTATGGACTCTGACAGAAAAAATAACGAAATCTAAATTATACAGAATATTATAGCACACAACAAACAGAATATCATATATTTGTTAAAATAATCTGAGTCTGAATACTTTAAAGCATCAGAATATAAGTATTATAAAAATCAGAAAATTCAAATCAAATGCATAAATTTAAAAGTAAATACATATAGAAAAAGCAACGTTTTTATGATATGATAAGCGATATATGGCAAAAAGTATATCCAACGATACTACACTCTTTTATGCCTTACTACTTTTATTATGCTATTAAATATAATCTTTAAGTGTAAGTAATTAATTTATCTAATACAAAGTCCTAGTAGCAAGCTACAAAGCATCAATCCCGCACCACGGCATAGCTTTGGGGCATTTGACCCTCACAGCAGTAGCCGGGACAATCAAGTTTGACTTTGGCATGTCGCTTGAGGTAATAAATTTCTAAACATTAATAAAGAGGAGGATATATCATGGACTCTAAAAGAAAAAAATTCAACCGCACAATAAAAGGGAATATACTTACATTTGTTTCAATATGCACAATTCTAATTATTCTCTTTATAACATTAAGCGCCGGCTTTTCATTAAGTATGGTAACGACTCAAAATGCAAAGGAGCTTCTTACCGAAAAAGTACAGGAAAATGCAGAGATAATTGACAGCTGGCTGTTACGTGAGGGCAGCATTGTCCATACAATAAAGATTGCATTATCAGATATGAAGGCTGATGATAAAGACAAAATTATGAATTATCTTGAAAAGAACCTTGCAGATAATGAAAATGCTCTTATGTATTATTGCTGTTTCGGATATGACGGTGGTGTATTTCCGGCTAACCATTCTTCACTTGATCTTGATCCTACAACACGTGACTGGTGGAAACAGGCTATTAGTAATAATGATATAATTTATACTGCTCCATATGTGGATTTTGCAACGGGACAGATGATTGTAAGTATTGCCGAGCCACTTACTATTGATGGCGAACAGGCGGTTGTACTCGCTGACATTACTATAGACAGATTAATTGAAATCACAAAAGAAATCAGCACAGATACAGATATACAATCATTTCTTCTGGCAGATGATAATAGTGTTATTACACATATAAATGATGATTTTCTCCCTAATAAAAAGGGAAATACAATACTTACCGACAAGGTAGATATTGACCTTAAAAGCAAAGAAGTTACTTCTTTTACAGATTATGACGGAATATCAAAATATGGTGTTGTCAGCACCATTAATACAACAGGCTGGACATTGGGTATAAGTGAAAATAAAAGTGTGATTGAAAGTGAAATACATAAAAAGCTGATATTTCCTGTCTTGTTGGCAGTTTTTCTTCTTTTCCTTTCTATACTGATATTAAATTTATCAATAAGCAAAATGCTAAAACCTATGAATACGATGAAGAAATTTATTAAAGATAAAATCATATGCACTGATACTGCTTCTTCAACAAAATCAGAGGTAAAGGAAATTGACTATCTTATAGGTCAGTTAGAGGAACGCTTTATTGCAACAATCCAACAGACTCAAAAAGAATCTGCACTTATTAAGGAAAAGATGGCAAGTACAAAAGATGGAGTCACAGGTATCAGTGATAATATTACGGAAATTAATTCTACAATGATAGATACAGTAGAAACTGTCAATTCACAAACGGAAAGTATCGGTAAAATCAGTGAAAACTGCCGAGCAATTATGGAATCGGTAGATGGGCTTGCCGGTCAGGCACAAAATATGTCAACAAGAGCAAGTGAAATCACTGAATCAGTTAAAGAATTTGTTAATGCACTGCTCATTAACAGGAAAAATGCAATTTCAATTACAAATGAAAGTCGTGAAAAAATTGAAGCCGCCATTACAGGTGTACAGGTAATTAATAAGATTACCGAGGTGTCAAATGCTATACAGGAAATAGCCTCACAGACAAATCTGCTTGCATTAAATGCTTCTATTGAGGCAGCAAGAGCAGGCGAAGCCGGAAGAGGATTCTCAATAGTAGCTGATGAAATAAAATCACTAAGCCAGACTACAAGTGCTGAAATTAATAAAGTAAACGACCTTACTGAAAGCGTTTTGGAAAGCGTGCAGATACTTTCTGATGAAAGCAACAGTGTTGTACAGTTTCTTGAACAGTCTGTCATGCCTGATTATGATAAGCTTGAGGAATTGGGCAGCAGCTATCAGTCAGATGCTGTTTATTATTCAGATGTAAGCAATGATTTAGGTGCAGAAGCAGAAGAATTACGCGTATCTGTTCAGGAAATTAATGACGTGTTGGAAAATGTCACAAAAACACAACATGAATTAAATACCGTTATCAATACAATAAATGCTAATTTGCAGGAAATTTCATATAACGGAGAGGCTGTATCAAAGGAAACCGAAGAGGTTTTAGACAGTATTAAAAATCTGAGAGAAACTATCAACGATTTCAACATATAATCGTTTTCCATGGATGTACCCCCTCTATCACTACAGTCTCATGGATAAAATCACGGATTTTATGCACGAGACACACCGAGTTGTTTCTCAACTCGGTGTTAAATTTCTCTATCACTACAGCCTCATGGATAAAATCACGGATTTTATGCACGAGGCACACCGAGTTGCTTCCCAACTCGGTGTTAAATTCCCTCTATCACTACAGCCTCATGGATAAAATCGCAGATTTTATGCACGAGGCACACCGAGTTGTTTCCCAACTCGGTGTTATTCTACCAGCAACACCTTTAAGAATGTTTTATTCAGTACTTCCCAATCCGGATTTCTGTCATCCTCCATATTCTTTGAAATCTGCTCGTATCTTACAATTTCATCCTCTATGTACTTTTGAATTACAGGCATTTTCGGATTCATGTCTTTTTCATCACTTTTTAACTTTATTGCAAGCATCTCCTCTATCTCCTCCGATAGCTCTTTTGGAAGATTTTGCTTAAGCAAATCACTGAATTTCACCGGTGGAACAGTGCGGTTATTTTCAATATACTTACACGCCAGAATTGGTCTGAGTGCATAAATGTATTTTTTATACTTTACCTCATCCCCTTGTAAATACTGCCTGAAAGTACTGTTTGCTGTTCCATAGTAATGATAAAGTGATGTTTTTACGGAAAAAAACTGTTTACAGCTCTTATATATTTCCTCCCATTCAGTTGTTGTCCTGTAAACAACGGGTGAATTCGCCCACTCAAAAAGAGTTGCATTTCCTTTATGAAACTGGACAAGCGTTTTTTTCAAATCCCAGCCATTAATGTCCAATATTTCGTCAAGCTGCCACTCAATAACATCTCTCATTTCATTAATTTTTAAATAGTCCTCTTTTTTTCTTACATAAACAAATCTTACATCATAATCACTATCCGGCGATTCAACACCCCATGCTCTGCTTCCTGACTCAACTGCATAAATAATTTTAACATTTTCCTTCTTCTCTATTTCTTCAAGTCTGTCTAATATTTCCTTTTTCATATCCTTCACTAAAAATCACCTTCTATCGCTCTTCTGTTCACATATTCAACAAATTCCCCGACCTTTTGCATATCGGGATTGTCCTGTAATTCTGTATTCCGTGTTGCAATCTCCAATCTGTTCTCATAATCAGACAGCATATCATAAAATTCCTTTGAAAATGTTTTATCTTCTTTTTGAAAATCACCGCGTCTTATGCTTTTTAACAATTCCAAATCATCAGTTCTGTGAGTTCTTATTTCACCTTTTTCCAGTATATCAATCGCCATCATAAATAGTCGTATCAGGTGCATTGCATGTTTATTTAAATGATTATCATCTTTCTTCTTATTGCGCTTACCAATCCTGTCATACTCTCTAATAACATTATTCATGGCGCCTAACATTTTTTCGTAATCTCTTAATGGCAAATGTTTATATTCCGCATCTATAAATATTTCTGTCTTGAAATTCGGATTATCCGATTCATCTATGTATATATTTATATTACCTTTGTCAAACATTTCATTCTTTCGTCTGAAATCCTCTAAAGTATTCTTCACTGAATTATAAATATGCTGCTCCCGCTCCTGCTGTGGCATAGAATCTCTGGCAATAGCATTCTGTAATCGTCTAAGCTGGGCACTTGCATATCCGCCAAAGGACTTTGCAGCTCTCTTTGACAAAAACAAACTTTTATTATTAAGCAGTTCCTGCCCCAGTACTGTTTTTATCAGGTACTGCTCCTCATCCAAACCTAACAGCTCTATTGTATTTGGATTACACTCCAAGAGAAGCCTTACAATCTTATTAAAAGAGTAAATAACAGTATCTGTATTTTCATCCTCATATTGCTCAAATTCCGTCAGTCCCAACAGGTCAGATGGCAGATTTAGCGTAATTCCCCTAAAATCAATATCGCTATTTTCATTATTAGTTCCATAGGCATAGCTTCCGCCAAGTCCCATAAGAATTATCCGTTTTCCAAGTCTTTTATTATTCCTTAAAAAATCATATTCACCCGAATTCATGATTTTAACAAAATCCATTGACTGTTTCCTTTCTGCCGATTCTTTTTCTTATGAGGCACTGATTAATTTTCTTAAATATCTGTTACTGTCTCAGGATATAATTGCTTTCTTCGTCTATTTTCAACAGTTTCAAGAATTATATCTGATATTCTAACATTATTTGTTACTGTTTTTCAATAAATATTAAAACTTAAGCTTCATTATTTTTATCATTTAAAGGCATCAGGATAAATTATCCCAATGCCTGTTCACATTATAAATTATTTCTGATTCTGCTAATAATTTTAAAATTTTCTTTAATCACTCAATTTGTCCTGCCACAATAAATCCTAATGGCTTCAGCTACAAACTCCGCTGTTCCCTTTCCGGCAGCATTATCAATATTAGTTGTAAAATCCCCGCCACTTGCATACATCTGACCAAGTCCCAAAAGAGTATCCTTCGAGCATTTATAAAAATTATCCGTGATATAATCCTGTAATTTTTTAACATTGTTTTGGACATCGGTAGCTTCCGGTTTAAGAGCCTTTAATTTTCCAAAGTCAAGGAATATCTGCCAAAACCTTTCCAAAATAACCTGTTCTTCTTCTTTGGTTCTGTTTTGGGCTTTTTCTTCAAATTCTTTATGTTCAGGCGTCTTTCCCCACTGTTCCTTTGCCTGCTTTGCATACTCATCAATTTTTTTAGTATCAAATACAGAAAAATCCATTTTCTTCACTCCTTTCACTCCTATAAGCTTTATTCCACGGGCAAAGTTAATCAGGTTCTCCAGATGTTCTTTTTTCATGGTCAGCAGTGTAATCTGCTGTTCCAATGCCTTATCTTGGTTAAAATCCGGTCCTGATATAATTTCTTTGATTTCTTTTAGAGGAAACTCTAATTCTTTAAACAGTAAAATCTGCTGTAGTATTTCCAAAGCCGTATCGTCATACAGGCGGTATCCGGACTGTGAATATTCGGTTGGTTTCAGCAGTCCGATTTTGTCATAATATTGCAGAGTGCGTATACTCACTCCTGTCAATTTACTTACTTCATTTACAGTCATCATTGTCGGTTCCTCCTTCCGTGTAATTATACAATAAACTATTACGCAACGTAGGAGTCAATAGCAAATTTTATTTTGTCATATTTTAATAATTTTTATAACAACGATATGGATTCTTGTTAATATTCAGCATTTTCCGTTGAATCTTTATAGACCATAATTTATACTATAAATATTAAATTTAATGGAGAGAAATATGTTACAATATTTTAATGAGTTTTATATGACTGATGATCAAACAATTATAAGGAATAAATGTCATGATATACATGAATTGCTAAAAAAGGCATATTGGGCAAAAGATAGAAGTGAGTTAGCCACTCAGAAGGCAATCAGCCATTCATTAAATTATGCAATTTTTGAAGTAAATTCTGAACGACTGGTTGGATTTGCCAGAGTTATAACAGATTATTCTACGGTTTATTATTTGAGCGATGTTTACATTGATGAAGAATTTCGCGGAAAAGGTCTTGGTAAAAAAATAGTGGAGTGGATTGTTTTACATGAAGATAAATTATCGGGAATAAATGGTTTGTTGAAAACAAAAGATGCAGTAAACCTATATAAAAAATATGGATTTGAAGAATGTAAGGTAGTATGTATGGTTCGTGTAAATGATTAACAAATTCCAATTTAAACATTAGGAGAAACAAATGAAAACTGAACGACTTTTGGCTATCACATTATATCTTATGAATCACGGAAGAACCTCCGCAAGTGAACTGGCAAATTATTTCGAGGTATCACCCAGAACAATCCAAAGGGATATTGATTCTCTGTGTCTTGCAGGAATCCCGATTATTTCAGCTACCGGAGCAACAGGAGGATATGAAATATCTGACGGATTTAAGCTTGATAGCGAATTTGCCACTATGGACGACTATTCATATATTATGACAGCACTTGAAGGGTTAGTATCAGCCATCAGAGATCCAAAAGCAAAACTTACACTGGAAAAAATATCCCATGTGTCGAAACCAAACGATAATGGTATAATCTTAGATTTTTCCGTTTTGCGTGAAGGTGATCAGGTTACTCTGAATCTGCTGCAAAATGCTGTACTTGAAAAACATGCAGTTTCTTTCACATATACAAACAATAACAACGAAACACGTACACATATTGTAGAGCCGATTGCTGTCATATATAGATGGTATGCCTGGTATCTTCTTGCTTATTCTAACGTAAAAAATGATTACCGTACATATAAGCTTATACGGATGAACAATTTAAAAATTACAGATAAGCCTTTTAAAAAGGAACATGAATCTGCGAACACTATTTTGAAAAAAAACGACAAAACAGATTCCCGCCAATATACCAAAATACTTATAAAATGCAAAGAGAAAGCAAAATCACGGGTTATTGAATATCTTAACGGAACTGTAAAACAGGAATTCCCAAATGGTGATATCTTAATGGAAGCAACCGTGGTTGAAAATGAGCAGTTATGGATTGGAACACTGTTATCATTGGGCGATAATGTCGAGGTAATCAAACCGAAAAAAATCCGTATGCGACTGTTGGAATCAGCCGAAAAAATTATTTCTCTATATAAAAAACTATGACATACAGTTGTCGTATATGGTTATGATATAATGTAGGCAACGAGCCAAGTGAGAGTGTTTACGCACTCATTTGGCGACTGCGGATAATCATAAGCTGTGCTTATGATATAATATCCGCAACGAGCCAAGTGTAAGGGTTTACACTTACATTTGGCGACTGCAGATAATCATAAGCTGTGCTTATTATATAATATCCGCACTTACATAGTATTATAAAAATAAAATTGGAGGTGTCATAATGGTTAGTCCATATGAAAAATGTCCCGTATATGAAAACGAAAAGTATCTTCTAAGGTTTATTGAAGCCGAAGATGCACCCGATTTGCTTCTGGTGTATTCTGATGAAAAAGCTTTACCGATTTTTAACAGTGATAATTGTGACGGAGATTTCCATTGTACATTATTAGAACATGTGCAAGGGATGATAGAGGCATGGAAATGGGAATATGACAGAAAGGGATTTGTTCGCTGGTCAATTATTGACAAAGATATTAATCATGTAATCGGAACAATTGAATTGTTTAACCGCCACGCAGATGATTATTTTAATAACTGCGGTCTGCTGAGACTGGATTTGAGAAGCGATTATGAGTACAGGGAAAATATCCTTGAAATACTGTCCTTAATCACTCCACAAACATTTGAATTGTTTGACTGTGAGATAGTTGCCACAAAGGTCGTACCTTCTGCTTTGGAGCGAAAATCTGCAGTAGAGCATTTGGGTTTTACAGCCAGTGATGAAAAGCTGATAGGCAGCCATGATCAAAAAGCTTATACGGATTATTATGTCCTGAAAAAATAATATTGTAAATTCTGAAAGTATAAAAGGGACAGATGCAGGAGTAATCTGCATCTGTCCTTTTTATATTGTTTTTAAAGCTTCTCAGTTTCAATATGTTTCCTGATTGTCTTTGCAATTGTTTCTGCAATAATCATAGAACCATGTTTTGTCGGATGACTTCCGTCATGTATATACAAATCTGTAGTTTCTGATAATTCATAAAATCTCTTACCCACATTAGCTATCAGGGCGTGATTTTCCTTGGCGGCTTCATGATAAGCATCATATATCATCCTGTACATTTGCTCATAATCGCAGTCCATAGTTTCCATCTGTTTTCCACCTCTCTTATAAGCCCATGTAGCATATAAGACCGGAACTGCTCCGTTCTGTCTGATTTGATTACAAAGCTCTGAAACACTCTTCAAGAAGCTTTTCTTAGCAGTAATCGGTCCATTACTCATTTCCTGAAGAACAACGTAATCCCATTTTTCCTCTTTCAAAGCCCTCTGTGTCTCTGCTCCCATTTTCGTATTTGGATTTAACTGCTCTGCAAGTCTGGCCCCGCCTCTGGTATGTGCAACCACCTCACAATCAAGTATCTCTGCCAGCATATCCGGCATGTTATTACAAAACGTATAGCTGTTGCCTAACATTAATATTCTCCTCATATGTCACCTCAACTTCATTTTTGCTACATATTTTTTTGATTATATAGATGTAATTCGTCTTATAAATCTTTATAGTTATTTATGTAAATTCTTATAAAGTAAATACCTTGTGAACACCCAATTCAATGGACAAAATGTTATAACCTTTTTAGAATATCCCAACCTTTTTGGAATATCCCAACACCTTTGGCAGTCCAAAATTTACCAGCGATTCATATTTTTTTGAAATTTTTCAATATATACTTGTTTTAGTTCATCCGCAGTTATGTTGTAGCATAACATTATATCGTTATAATACATAAGAACATCTGCTAATTCCTCAACAAGTTCTTTTCTTAAATCAATATCGGTAGCAACCTTTGTTCCTCCATGCTTTTTAACAATATCAATTACTTCACCTATTTCACCAATCATCCAAAGCATCTTGTTTTTTCCTGTTTCCGGACAAATAGGTTCCCATTTATCTTTATACTTATCTTGAAGGGTTCTTTGCATTTCCTGCATTTCATTTATACTAAAATCATTCATTACATTTACCTCCATAATTTGAAATCTTGAAAGCGAGATAATTCTCTCATTTTGAATTAACCACTTATTCTAAACCAAAGTGCTTTGCAACTGTTAACATTGTTTCTTCAACCGTACTACCAAAATTTCTTTCAAGCCAAAAATAATCACTTTCTTTTATCTGGCAATATCTTTTTTTATTTATACGTTCCAGCGTTGCATTGCAGGTTGCTTTTGCCTTTATTGGATTTGATGCACTATTTATAAACAGCTTAAATACATCATGGTCTTTTCGGTTACAGTATTCATCTACAATATTAGAAGGTTCTTTGATTAAGAAGACTATCCTTTCGGATTCTGTCAATACTGATGCCTCATCAATAGTTAAATGTAAATCGCATATTACTTTTTGACTTTGAGATATACAAATCAAATCCATTATCACAAAATCTAATTGCTCTCTGGTATTGTCTAATAACCACTGAGAATATTCCTCTATTGTTCTGTCAAAAAACTCATCCGCCCCTTTAAATGTTTTATTCATTGCAGGTTGCCAATTTTTATTTGAGATTTTCTGATGTTTTGAGAATTGTTCGTCAACATCATATACCATTAAACCATATCTTTTTGCTAAGGCACGTGAAATGGTTGTTTTTCCCCCGCACGGAGTGCCAGTTATAAAATATACATTTTTCAAATATTCTTTAATTACATTATCTTGAAATATCATTTTGCATTCTCCTAACTTCAAATAATTTATGTTGTAGCTAAACAAGCATAAAACTATTCAAAATAGCTCTATGTCATTAGATATTTCTTAATTTCAAAAATGCCACCATTGTTTTCCTCCATCTAAAATTTAATTTTAATTTATATTTTAAAGAAATCTGTATCATATACTTCTAATAAATTTCCAACAGCACTAACACCCTCTGGTATTTCTTTGCTGCTTCGATTTACCCATATTGCATTTATTCCAACAGACAAGGCTCCTTTAATATCACTACTCAAAGAATCTCCAATATGTACAACACATTCAGCAGACAACCCGGTACTATTTAATGCAAATTCAAATAATTCTTTTCTAGGTTTATATGATTTTGCATCTTCACTTGTGAACACTCCCATTGGTTTTAATCCGTGAAATTCTATAGCTTTCAATATATCATCTCTATCAATATTAGATACGATATAAATAGATACTGGACAAATTTCAAAAAATCGTTTTGCTTCTTCAAAGATAGGTGGTTTTATCCAATGTTCAAACATCAGGCTGCTTAATGACTCTGCATCAGCAGATGAATTAAAATGTTGTATCGTTTTACTAAGTGACTGATATTCTAATTTTCTCTGTGTTTCAAAATCATCACCATAAGCGGAAATAAAAGCTGTTTGAAACTCATTCCACCAATAGGATCCGATTTCCGATTTATCCTTTACTTTTCCGGTATTAAATATTTCTTGTGATACTTTACTGATCACTTCTCCATCTTCATGTACAACCGTTCCATAAAAATCCAGAAAAACTGCTTTAACCATCTTATATTCAACCTTTTAATCTAAATTATTTGATTTCTTTGATATTCACATTATTCATAAGCACAGCTTATGAATATCTGCAGTCGCCAATTGTAAGCGTAAACTCTTACACTTGGCTCGTTGCTTATATTATATCACTCATATATAAATCGTTCCAACTTTTCTCAACTCTGTTTCCGGAATAGCAGAACAAACCACCCTCATCAACATTCAAGATAAACGGGCTTTATTTACGCACCAAATCATTAAAATTTATAGCATTTTTAAGTACCTTAATGTGCAAAAAGACAATATTTACAATTTCTTATGAGACTAAATAATTCTGTTTTTTACATAATCTCTTATCATACTAAATAACCTTAAAAGTTTTAATGAATTACCGGCTTCCTTATGTTATAATAAGCATTAACCTTTAAAATAAATTTGATTAATAATTACGCAGATAAGCAAAATCTAAAAATATGGCAAAGAAATTTATATGCCAATGACATTATATTATGTATTCCGAACAATAATTTAACGGAGGTATTTGAATGGTATACGAAGTTACAAACAGTGAAAAAGTTGCAGCACTATTTGACAAATGGGAAGATACCATTATTTTGTCCTGTTTACAGGGAATTATGGGGAAAATATATGCAGACGACTTACACAATCCAACAGCAGCAATGGCTATACTTGGAGATTTTATCTTTTTTGCCGGAAACCCCAGTATAGAATTAGTGTCTTACAAACCTAATTGGTGTATACAGGATTTTATGATTATGATTCCGCAAAATGATGACTGGAAAAATACAATCACACAATTTTATGGTAATAAGGCGAAAATCGTTTCTCGCTACGCTATAAAAAAAGAAGCTGATATTTTCAATAGGGAGAAACTTGAAAACGTAATTTCCTCTTTACCGGGTGAATATGAAATTCGTATGATTGACAAACAGCTTTATCAAATGTGTAAGTCCCAAACATGGAGTGCTGATTTGGTATCACAGTTTCAAACTTATGAAGATTATCGCAGACTCGGATTAGGTACAGTAATACTAAAAAACCATGCGATTGTGTCCGGTGCTTCATCTTATTCCAGATACAAAGATGGCATTGAAATAGAGATTGATACCAAAGAAGAATATCGCCGAAAGGGCTTAGCATATACATGTGGAGCAAAGCTGATATTGGAGTGCTTAAAACGAAATTTATATCCTAGTTGGGATGCACAGAATAAAAGCTCTGTTGCTCTGGCAGAAAAACTTGGCTACCACTATAGCCATACATATACGGCAATTGAGATTTGGGGATATTGAATTTTTAATTATAGAATGGAAGGCAGGTTTTATTAATGCTTTATCCCATATATGCCAACCTGCATATTTGATATCCAAAATATCTCTGCCACATCAAATCCGGACTGTTTCATAATTTCCAAATGTTCTGATATTGTAATCGGAAAATAATCAACTCCAAATCTGTTAATATGTTCCTGACACTCTTTAAAATTCTTTCCCTTACATAACTGATATGCTTTCCATCTTTCTAAAGCAAGATGCTTTCCATACTCGGTATAAGGCATAAAATTCTCAAATCCTATATAAATTCCACCAGACCTTAATGCAGAATAACATTTTTTCAACACATCTGTCTTCTCTTCCTTATGAAAATAATGGTTTACCAAAATTGCAGTAACTACATCAAATTCTTCCGTATAAGAAGTATTTATGATATTACAGACATTAAACTCAGATTTTATGTCGGCAAATCTTTCCTTTACTATCTTTATCATATTTTCCGATGAATCAACAAAAACAAATCTTCTAATATCCAGATTAGGAAATGCCACCTCTGCAATTTTGCCTGTTCCACATCCTAAATCTAAAAATGATAACCCATCTGATTTATGCACTTTAATCAAATCAATAATCTGTTTGTAAATTTCCTCATAATATGGAATTGTCTGCAAAACTTTTCTATCATATTCTTTGGAATCAAATGCCGAGTTATTATCTGTCAAACACAACACCTTCTCTCTACATACTACATTCTAATTACAATTTATACTGCATAAAATTTCCGTTCTTTACAAACCCGAAATTGCTATACAGCAGCACACCCATATCTGAAGCCGTAATTTGAACAGTACCGCAACCATAATCTTTTGCTGCATTTACAACTCTGGCCAATAATTCCTTTGCAATTCCCTGTCTGCGATATTCCTTAGACACAAACATACTTGATAACAAACCCATTTTTCCACTTGTACAGCCAAAATAAGGTGGTTTTTCAACAAACGATATTCCACTTGTTGCAACAATTTTATCTTTATCAACAGCTAACCATGATATAAATGTACCATCTGCCATATGCCGACTATAATAATCTCTCAAAGCAGGTTTCAGGTCTATATCTTCTTTTGCACCTTCTTCCCTCAGCTGACTAATCCTCATATCAATAAATACTTCCAGTTCTTTTTCTGTTAATCTTCTATATTCTACTGCCATTTTCATTTCTCCTGATTTTAAATGCTGACTCAGTACCTTTCATTCATCCTCTAAAATCTGTTTCTGCACTTTTTTGCTAAAACTGTTAAAAACCGTTTCATACGCATGATCAATCATATTTAACAACTCTTCATCCGGAAAATCCTCCAAATAAATAGTGTTCCAATATGGCTGCTGTACAGGCGGACAATGATAACCTCTGACCACTTTTCCCGGATACACCATTCGATAAAACTGACCGGCATCCGCAGTACACTTAAGTGTAATTTTGTAATCCTCCGGATAAGGATAAATCTGTGCAAATATTTTATTATTCAGCTTATAGCATATCGGAACATCGCCAAACGGATATTCTTCATATGCTTTGTGCTTGCTCATACAAAATTTTTTAATATCTTCTAATAACATAATTCACCTAAAACCTATATTTACAATGAAATATACTCTAAGAAATGTCGTTTTGACTTTACATAATTTATAACATATACTTATAATCCGTCTTAAAACTCACATGTTTGGACAAATTTATTTTGCCGTTCTGATTTTCTTTACATTTCTATTCATCAAATGTCTTCCAATATTTCTATATGCAAATGCTTTTATTGGCGACATTTCCTGTCGTTGCACCTTCTGGATTTAACCAATTGTTGATTGGCACAACCGGACTACCTGCCGAATTTATTGTAATTTGTATTTAACTATTTAATATTTCTAAATCTTCCCTTTCATATTTATTATTACCTTTTAAACTCTTTTTGTATTTCCAACATTTAATCGCCTGCTCTAAACTTTTACCTTTATTATCAATAAAGAAATCTCTAATATAGGTATTATACTCAAACTGTTTATCAATAGTTGTTTTATTTTTCTTTTTATCTTCTAATATCTGATAATACGCAGTTATCGAATCTTGGTATGTTTTTCCGGAATTGCTTTTTAACCATTTTTGAAAAGCAACATTAAAAGAAAAACTATTTCCTATTTGTTCTTTGTAAAATGCTCTGTGTTTTTCGGAACATACAAAATTTTCTTCTATAATTGTATCAAGTGTTATTTCACCAATAATTGTAGTTTTTCTAGTCGTATGAGTTTTAAATGTTCTTTTGCCTGTATCTAAAAAGTCAACAATTCTTTCGGTTAGTTCTAACTTCCCGCCGGTTGTTTGCAAATCATTTTTTCTGCAAAAATCAATTAGTTCCTCTTTTAAATAATAGTATTCCTTAAATGTTTTGCTATCTAATTTTATACCTAAATCAGGTCTTTCGCTCATACTTAAACACCTCTTTAAATTGTAAATTTATCTAAATAAATCATCTCTAATTGTAATATAGCCTTCGTGTGTAGTTGTAAATAATAATGGCATATCTTCATCATCAAAAAACGCAATATCATTTATTCCAAAATCAGTATCTTCTACAATATCGCCATCATTTGAAATAGTATATTTACAAAAAGTTTCAAATTGTTTTAGATAGTTAAAAACTTCTTTTGATGATTTTATTTTATATACCTTATTTTTTTGACTGGATTTTGTTCCCCACCATTTATTTTTTAACTCTGACAATATGATAAGACTTTTGAATTTCTCTATAAATCTTGTTTCATATTCATTTACTAAAACATACTCAATATATTTGCATTTATTTTCTAATTGTTTTATTACTTGTAAATATTCACTATGATTATTTAATTTTCCTGTATAATCAACTAATTCCATAGTATTAGCACCTCAAAAAACTACTATTTATCAATCTGAAAAACATACTTAATATAGCCGGCTTTTCAAGCAGGCTGCAATCTCATAAAATCAAATTATTACTACGGATTACATCTCTTGCAGGGAATATATCCTGCATCAATCAGCTCTTCCCTGCTACAGTTTACTTCTATCTTATTTTTTTCTTTTATATCATCAACACTTGTGCATATAGGTGAATGAAATCTTTTTGTATTTGTATTCACAACATAATCCTGCTTATCCGGATTGTCCTTTGAAGCATTTCCCGTCTCTGCGTTTAAATGATTGTCCCCGTCGATAATCCGGCTCTCTCCTGTTGCATAATCAATACTTATTCCCGGTTGAATATTGTACACAAACACATTATAGCATACGCCGACTCCGTCATCTTCAATAGAATATGCTTCCATTTGAACACCGGTTGCAACTAAATCGGTGTCCTTATAAATGGGTGTTACTCTATATAACACATGGTTTCCAGTTGATTTAACATAATCAGCCACTTCATTCTCAAATGGCAGCATACCTGAAACATTTAAATATCTTGTACCGGTAATCAGATTTTTCTCATTTGCATTTTCACCTGCTAGCTGATAAGCAATCAAATGACATCTGTTATAAAGATATTTTCCATCAACAATATCATATTTTATCAGCTGCCATCCGGAGGGTTTAATCTGACCTATTTCACCACGTTCCTCCGTTGGCATTATATCCTGACATATGTTTGCATATGCGACACCACAACGACCTAACTCATCTAATTCGCTATAACTTTCAAATATTACTTTGCTTCCTTTTTCTTCAGGTGTAAAATTGGGAACATTATTATTAAGCTCCACATATGGCTTCCCAAAAAACGGTGGGACAACCGATAAAATATTCTCTGTTGTCTCTACTACATAACCGACATTGCTATTATCGCTGTCTGTTTGTATATGGCTTAACGCTTCTTCGTTTTCCTGTGTATATGAAATACTGTTATCATTATTTTCACTGTTTTCAATACTGCACCCCTGACATAAAAGTATTAGGCAAAAAAATATTAACAGTATTTTTTTATATCTCATCTTCTCTTTAATAATCATCATCACATACCTGTTTTGTTTCCTGTTATATGTGTTGCTGATAAAACAACAATTATTCCTTGCAACCTTTATCAGTTCCTTTTTCTCATAATATCGCAATGTACTTTCCGGTAAATTTGTTTTTTGCTATTTCACGACTGCTATTTTACACCTCAAAAAAGTTCTGACTCAGACTACGTTTTAAGTAACATGCTCACATTATAAATCAATCAGGAGGTAAAAGCAAATGAAACTATTATGTCTCGTGACTGTCTTCTGAATGAGAGCATATCATCAGTATTCCATATGAGATTGAGGACGAAACGCTAATCCGAAAAGTGGAGCTTGTCTACCGAAGCAGTGCTTTGGAAAAGATGCTGATGCCTTATTACCGCTTCTATGTGGAGTCGCCTGATTACATGCCGAAAGAGAACGGTCCGACAACCTTTGGCGTATACTATGTCTATAATAATGATTTAGCAGATTGCTCTGAATCTGGAGCATTCTGCCCTGCTTTATATATCACTGCTCTAAGAGCATATAAAAAACAGGCGGGAATACCGCCTGTAATAATATACTTCCTGACTCTATTATGGCAGCCTGCCTTCGTACATGATACAAAACTCACCATATATAGCACACCAATTTCGTATGGTCTGTGTCCACTTCTTGATAGCTGATAGCTTCAAGTATAGCCAGATATAATGCCTTAAGCAATGCAGTATCACTTGGTAATACAAGTGCTTAGTGCATCTCCTGATAAACCGAGATTTATCTTTTATTTATATTTTACAGTTCTAAATTTACATTCAATCCAGAAAGTTGCCTCTAATGTATGAAAATGTATAAATCTTATTTTAGGGTCATCAATTCCTTTAGAAAAAAAGGCTCTGTCCTGCTCGTTCCATAATCTCTGCATTTCTTCTCTATCAGTTATTATTTCAACTTCACCCACCAAGGTTAAGGAATCCCCTTCGTGTTGAAAACAAATACTTGATTTTGTATTCGTTTCAAAGTGTTTTGCCTTTCCCTGCTTTTCACTTCTCTTTGAAGTTACAAAATAAATATCCCTAAATCCCTCATCACTTAATTTACTAACACAACAGGTTCTTGGATAACCTTTTTCATTAACAGAGGAAACAAACATAATTTCACATTTACCTACTAATTCATCTGCCTTTGTTTCTATTTCTTTAATTCTTTGTTTCTGAATGTCACTTGCTTTCTGTTCCATATTGTCCTCCTTTGCAAATTCCTAGTTGTATGTGTGTTTCTGTTTGACAAAATACTAATTATATATTCCTAAAAAAGAGGTTATTTTCCCATGTGTGTACTCACCTTCAATTAATCCAAATTCAGGGTCGTAGTATTTGCCATCAAACAATAATATCCAATGTGAATAGCCTGCATTTGTATGAACAGTTAATATAGAGTATTCATACGGAACAGGATTTTTCTTTGAAATGCGTGTATTCTTTTCGGCATGACTTATTCCATAAAAATCTAATGCTTCAATCAGCTGACCAATACTTGTTTGTCCATCTGTTTTCATATCTTTTATAACTTCTTCAACATCTTTTCCCGTAATCATGGCGATACACGCTTGACCACAGGTTGTATATGTTGGCTGCATAACGAGTCTCATAATATCTCTCCATTCCATTATAATATATTTATAATTTTTTATCTTAATGGTGTAAATAAATTGGCATGTCCTACAGAATCAACATGAATATATACTTCCATGTAAGTAATATCTTCTTTTTCATACACGTATTCAAAACATGATAAATATTCGCCACTTACATTTTCTTTAAATCCATTTGCATTTAAATAATCCAGAATCTTTTTATATCCACCCGGAATATATTCAAATGCTCTTGAAAACGGGTCACATATTGTAATGCAGGCATAGGTTGTTGTATTTTGACTTACAATTTCTACTCCTTCACACCTTGGTTCGAAATCATCAGGCAATATATATGCTGCCACATACCCTCTTAATCCAAAGCGGCTCTGCTGTTCTGCTGATACAAATGGAAAATCCCATCCTATTCGTTTTGCTTTATAACCCGGAATATCATTAAGTCCGCTTGATTCTGCCCACCTATCCATATAAGAATTTACATCGTCTTCCGGATTTGGAGAAATCATAACATATCGTCCCATTCTAAAGCCTGTGACTTCTTTAATTGTTATCTCTGAATAAACTTCCTGATTCTTACACAAATCTTTTTTTAGTAACTCATCAACCTTACAATTAAACAGATTTCCTATTTCAATAAGTTTTGGAATTTCAGGATATGTCTGATTCATTTCCCATTTAGAAATTGTTTGTCTTGAGACAGATAATCTTTCTGCCAGTTCTTCCTGTGTGATATTATTCATCTTGCGTAACCATTGTATATTGTCTCCTAAAGTCATGCTGATTACCTCCTTTTTCATTATTTTATCAATAATAAAAAAATTATTAAACCAACCTGATGTTGCTATTGATAAAGACTTTGCAACTAACAGTTGCACAGAATTATTTATGAAGCATCACTTTTATATTTAATAAAATGTAACAGAAGCTTCCATTTTTTCTCCCGGTAAAACAACCTGAAATTTATCTCCAATTAAAATCGTCTATTTTCTCTTTATTTTGTTATTAAATCTATAAATCCATTTCTGCTCCATAACCATAATGCAGTATGGATATCAATAGGTTTATACTTTGTTCCTTTAAATAGATTATTCCATCTATCTATTACTATTAATTGGACATCAGAACTTTCTAATTCTTTATCGTTAATAAGGCCTAATTTATGAGTTGCTTTAATAACATGTGTATCAGGGGCTACTGTCAGATTTTCCATGTTTTTATATTCTCTATCTGTATATTGCCAAATAACGTATAGCCAATAATTACATATTTTTGTACCAGATAAATATGGAAATTTCTTTTTATTATCCTTTTGTATAAAATTTCTGATCTTATCTACATCATTATCTAATGTATCAAATAGTCTCCTTATATCACCATCAAATAATTCTACAAATGTATTACAAAGTGATAACCATATTTCAGTTTGTTTTTGTTTTTGTAAAGATACTTTATATTTAGTAAGTGCATATTGTACTTCTTCAAAACTTTTTTCTAAACATAATTTAGGATTAAATACAAATCCTGTTTCTTCATCATTATATGTTTTATTAGCACTTTCCCATAATGTATAAGAGTTTCTTTGATAGTTTAGAGCCATAGGTAATGTAAAATATAAATAATTCTCTATCGAATCTTTTTCTAAATGAGGATTTTCATCTTCCGGCATAAACTCTCCGCCAAGACTACCTTGTTTCCACATTATATATAAAATATCTACTTTTCTTAATATTTCATCTTTATTCATAGTTACCTCCAAGTTCTAAACTATAGTTTTTCCCTTTTCTAATATTTCGCAAGTCACAATAGTCATAACATAGGATAATATAATCGGTACAACATACAATATCCATATATTATCCGTTGCTTTATCAAAATAAAACTGAAATGCTACGACCCACACAAAATGTATTATGTATATTTGAAATGAATGCGATGTAAGATACCTTGTGACACCATTTACAAAATTAAATTCTTTTTGTGCAAATCCGATTATTGTCAGTATTCCAAACCAAAGTGTTATATACATCATAATGGTATTGACTGCACCATTGGCATTTTCCTTCCATACAAACATATAAACATCCAGTATATCTGCTACTATCATAATAGCCAAATTCCATACACGATACTTTGCAACTTTTTCAACAATAATATCTTCTGCCAGTACATAATACCCTATCAAATACAATACCATATACATACCTATGCTTTTTCCCCCAATATCTAAGAAATAACTTCCAACTGCCGGAAAAACTCCTAGCAGATAAATTCCATACATTTTTATATTTTTACATGAAAAACCACGAAAGAATCTTTTTTGTATCCGAATAATACCTAATGCCACAAATGATATGATAAACAAATATAACAGAAACCACAAATGTGCGGGTGTCCATCCGCCATCATATCCTGTTAAATCCGTAAATTTTGTAAAAAACGTCCCATAATGATTAAAAAAGCTCCCTTCATAATTATTATGAAACCGATCTGCATAATAAGTTATGGCAGCCACTATTGTCACCTCTCCAATAAAAAATGGTAACAACAACTTTTTTATTCTCTCTTTTGCAAAATCTTTCATTGTTCTCTTCTTCAAAGAATATCTGGCACTCATTCCGGCAAGTACAAAAAGCAATGGCATATACCATGGTGAAATCAATGTTATAAACGAACTCAATCCTTTATTTTCCTGAAACCAGATATAATTTCCCTCTCCCCAACAATTCCATGCCATTGCTGCATGGAATGGAACTAATAACAGAATGCATGCCCATCTTAAATTATCTATATAATACTTTCTTTCAGATTTTAGATTATTCTTTACCACTTATTTTTCTCCTTTGAAAGCCATTTTTGTAAATTTGTTTCCATGCTTTCATTCTTTCTTTTATCAATAAAGTCTCTCTTTTCTTGGTTTTTCATCAGTTCAGCAGAATTACTATTTATACTTTTCTTTTCTTAAATTTTTCTACTGCATATTCATAAGACTCCCCAATAAATGTTTTTAATTCTTCAAAAGTTTTATCTGACGGATTTAATACAGAAATCCATCCCATCCAGGCATATACAGGATGAGGAATTATCTTATCTAATTCTGTAAAATTATAATTCATATCTACTATTCCACCTGCATTTGGTCTTTTGGGTACTTCATTGAATAATTCTATAAAAGTTTTTTTGCGAATACCTAAATTAACTCTATAAACATTTTCTCTATTAAGATTTGAGCCTTTATCATTATCTCCATCTTTTTCTTTTATTGTAAGTACATATACTCCTCTTTTTAAAACATTATTAGGATTATAAAATATTCCTTTTTCTCCCCAGCTTTCTACTAAAATTGTACCTTCTAAATTTTCAAGACAATACTTTAATATTTCTTCTGATTCCATATCTTACTACCTTTCAAATTTCAGTCAGACATAAAAATATTTTATCATATATTGTAATAAAAAACTATTTTATAGTATATTAGAGTTTCCGTATTTTTTATTTTTAGCTTCAAAAAGTCTTGTTGCGAAAATTCAAATGGCAAAGCAGTAAAAGCTATGTCTGTCATTGAAACATATTATTTAATTGATTTTATTTTGAAAATGTTAATAAAAACCTTACTGATATTCAGCTTTTATCCTGAAAATCAGTAAGGTTTTATTATGTTCTGGAGGTAAATTGATTATTTACAGTTGTATTGGACCATTTCAATACATTTCCATTTTTCACCTGATACATCATAGTATACTTCACTTTCCGAAGACACATCTTTAAATCCTGCCGATTTATAACAATACCATGCAGAGGAATTATTCTCAAATACGCCTAACGTCACTTTCTGAGCCTTTAAAATTTCAAAGGCATATTTTGTGGCAAGTAAAAGCATCTCCTTTCCATATCCCTTACCACGCTTGGAATCATCTACAATTACAAATCCAAATCGTAAAGTCTGTTTTTCTTCATCTGTAAATCTCATAATCAGATGTCCTACAATTCCGCTGTCATCAAATGCTGTCATTGGATAAAAATTATCCCTATCAATACAATCTCCGTTACAATCCATATATTTCCTGTTCATATCATCTTCTGTAATCGGAAAAGACTCATACCTGTCCGAGCTCCATTTTCTGAGACTGATTTCATCCTTAATCCAGCTTATTATCGTTTTTGCATCGCAGCTTTTATATGGACGTAATCTTAATCTTTTTGCAGGAAAAACTTTTTCCATTATTTCATAAATCTGTATTACATCTCCAGCACATTTCCATATACCATGATCTATTGTTCTGTATCCTCTGTTGTAATACATTTTACATGCAGGCAGGGAAGCATCAATTTCTGCCTTGGCATACTTCTTCTCTATTACGTTTTCTAACTGTTCCATAATGTATGTTCCAAATCCATTTCCCTGGTATTCGGGCAATACATATACTCTTGTAATGTGATTCCCATTAATCGTTCCTGTTCCGATTATTTCATCACTTTTAAACAGAACATAAACATTTCCGTTCTCAATGTCTTTACTTATGTTTTCTTCATTGTGGAATTCACAAAACATATCTACTATTTCTGCAAGATAATACTTTGGATAAACTTCTTTAATTGTTTCCTGCACTATCTTATATATGTATTTTGCATCCTCTGGTTTTGCTAATCTGTATTCCATTATATCCACCTTGCATAATGAACTTATAATAAAATTCACTACACTTTTTCCTTTCTGATTATTTTGTATAATCTAATGTCGACGCTTTAAATTAGTATTACCGGTATAAATAAAAACACCACCAAACAACATTCCTATCGTTTGATGGTACATTTTTTGTATTACAAATTTGAAAATATTAAAAGATCTAATCCCATTTTAAATAATTTCTTCGGGATTATAAAGATTTTGCAACACTATATAGATTCCATCAAACATAAGCCTCTGATTATAATGATTCACAGGCACGACTGAATATATATGATGTGAAAATCTATTCATATTCTGCATTGCATTAAATCCTTTCTGTTTTTTTCTTATATCGATATAATTGTGAACTATGATACTATTTAGGAATGGAAATGTCAAACTGTTTTTTATTTATTTATAATTTTTTTCTTGCCTTTTTTACCATTCCTTAATAATTCTTTTTAAATCATATATCAATTCACTGTCTTTTGTTCCTTTGAGACGGTTAATAACATTATCTTATAGCAATTTTGTTTTTCTGCAATTTCTTTTGTATAGTTCAAACATTCTGTAGCATATCCCTTTCCTCTGTAATCATAATGTGTAACAACATTTCCGGAACAGACTTCTCATGAAAATATAAGTATAGTTCTACTATTTCTTTTAAATCCTTTTCATTTGCTTCACGCACCATATTAATTACTCATGTATGGTAAAAAATCAAGAAACCTAAAACAAGAGATAGACCGCCAGCGGCGAAATCACCCTCATTCTTTATATATAAGAAAATCAGATGTTAATAGATAGAATAACAAACAAATTGAGCATTGATTTTAACTGACTTTCAATATATAATACTTTTTAGAAGATGAAAGGTAGGATTGATTTATGAGTAGAACAAAAGTTGCATAGCATGAGCTATTGCAAAAATCTAAAAAATCTAAAAAGTAATAGTTCATGCTTATCCTAAATAATTTCTTTAGGAGGTTCAACACATGAACTATATTAGTGCAAAAGATGTATTGCCAATAGAGATAATTAAGCAGATACAATGCTATGTAGATGGTCAGATTATCTATATCCCTAAATCGGAACCTAAGAAGAAAGGACGAAAAGTTGATACTTTGGCAAAAAGAGAACTATCTATACGAAATACAAATATCTACATGGAATATATTAGTGGAATTTCAATTAAGCAACTCTCCCAAAAATATTTTCTTGTGGAAAAAAGTATTCAAAGAATTATAAGGCAGGAAAAAACAAAGAACTTATAATAACGAGATGTGCCATGTAAAAATGTGGCACATCTTTTATTATAAATTCAAAGTGTTCCCCTATCAACATTAATATAGATTATACTATTTCGTAGAAGCGTTATCTTTGTTAGAAGAATAAAAAGAATTACATTTTCATCTGGAGTAAAGGGGAACAAGAAAAGTTTTACCCGTTCAGTACGTCAAACAAATATTTCATAGCCCTTTATGAGCAATATTCCATTAAGATATGCGGTCATACAGTTATCCTTACCATCGGGGAACTTGCCGCCACATTGTTTTCTTTGCCGGAGAAAAAGAGAGAAATCATCTACCTTTACTTTTTCGGGCATTATACCCAGCAGGAAATCGGGGAAATGTACGGACGCTTCTGGAGTACGGCGTGGCATTATATACACAGTGCCTTGCAAACGCTACATAAAGAAATGGAGGTGTTTTTACATGATGAACCCTAACCTTGTGCCTTATGAAACCATTGTCCGAGCAACCATCGGGAAGCCGGAAGCCATGAACGAGGTTTTATAGCATTACATTAAACGAATCCGGCTTGCTTCCCTTGAAAACGGTCACGCCAACAAGGACAACGAGGACAACATAAAGCGGCGACTTATCGCTACACTGTTCCGGTTTCGCTTTGATGAGTAAGAAGTATAAAAGACTTTACAGATTAAAATGATTTATGTAAGAAGGAGAGAATGACATGGAGAACAAAATAATCATAGCAGAATCAGAAAGGTTGATTTTAAGAAGATACAAAAAAGAAGATATACAGGACTTATTTGAATATTTATCTGATAAAGAAGTTGTGAAATACGAACCATATAAACCGCTATCTTTTGATGAAGCAAAAGAAAATCTTAAATGGCGCATAGGTACAGATGAAATGATTGCTGTTGAATTGAAAAATTCTCACAAAATGATTGGAAATGTATATATGGGAAAACGTGACTTTGAAGCACTGGAAATAGGATATGTATTTAATAGGAATTATTGGGGAAATGGTTATGCTGCTGAGAGCTGCAAAGCTTTAATTCAACAGGCATTTTCAAATGGCGTGCATAGGATATATGCAGAATGTGACCCCAACAATGAGAACTCATGGAAATTACTTGAAGCGTTAGGATTTCAGCGTGAAGCCCATTTTAGAAAAAATGTATATTTCTGGAAAGATGAAACTGAAAAAGCTATTTGGAAAGATACATATGTATATGCAAAATTAAATGATAACATGTAAATAAATTCTAATGTGCTGCAAAATTTTACAGGAAAACTTTGTCAAACAGACAGCCTTCCTGCTATTTCGATGATTTATTCATAAAGACGCTTGCTAAACATTAAATAAATAGATATAATGTTTTTTACAATTTCCAACATACGAAGGGAGGCGTTTTTATGGAATGTCCTGTATGCGGGAAACATGAATTCCCGGAAGAAAATTCTTTTGATATTTGCCCTATTTGCGGTTGGGAAAATGATGGTGTGCAAGCAGATGACCACAACTATGCAGGAGGGGCAAATCATTTGAGTGTAAATGAGGCAAGGATAGAATTTTTCCTGCTTAAAGAAAAAAGTACGTATGAAGCTGTAATTAGATGTCAACAGAAATTTGAGGAAGAGTGTCATAAAATTCATAAAAGGTATGCCAGATTAAACTATGTTAAGGAGCCTGAAAAATCGAAACAACGTGTGGAAGATTTCAAAAAAGCGCGCGATAATTATCTGAATGATTTGAATAATATTTTGCAAAATATAGTCAACGATACCATACAATAAATCTGTAACAGAATAGAAACCAACCAGACGAAGTCAAGAGGTAATTGAGAAATCTCACAGAAAATTTAAAATTATGGAACGAGTACGGCGACAAGCGAAAGAACACCGCCAGTCGCCAGTACATTGAGTTTTATTATTCCTGCAATTCCATCAACCTTTTCTTTACTTCCCACACTAAATGCAATATGTGCAAAACACGTTCTTTAAATCAATTTTTTATTATCCTTCATATCGGGTTTATTCATAATCTCAAGTCTTGCACCATCATCGAATTTTTATAGGATGTCTTATTACCGTCTTCAATTTTTCAGGTGCCACCCGTCTCGCATCACTTAAATAAATCTCATGATGAAACCTTTTATCCGTAATATCCAGCTCATAACCCTCATCAGCCATAAAATCATGCATCCTTTGAACTGTTGCCGGCTCATCATCATAGGAGCCGATATGCATACATTGAACGCATAAGCCCTCGTCATATGTCAGAAATTCTACCTTTGAAAAATCTTCTTTCTTTTTCTTTGTTGCTTCCTCCACTGCCCAGTCAAAGTCTTCCTTTGTCACAAAATCCGGCAGCCTGATTATTGAAATAAAATGAAAATCCTCTTTTCTGCTATAATCAATCCCCTTTACATTCTCCTGCCACCAAAAGCCTTCAAGCGGTGGCACAACATAATCGAAATATCCGTCAATTTGATGATTGCCTTTTTTACTCATCTTAATCGTGAATGCAATTCCATAAAGTAACCCTATAGATTTTTTATACTCGCTTCCTTCTGTGTTAGGATTTCCTTTGCCACGAACTGCAATATAGTTCATAGGTGGCACTTCCACTATTTCCGGTTTATTCTTCGGCATATAAAATTCTTTGTACTCTTTTTTATAATCAAATGCCATCGTTCTTTCTCGCTTTCTTTAATCTCTCTACACGTTCTTTTATGTTTTGTTTAAAATATTCTTCAGAATAAGAAGGGTCTTTTGTGCTTCTCCAGATATCACACGGAACATCACAACATTCCCCACACCCTTTCAGTTTTTTCCGGTTGATAGTACATTCATAAATCGGACATGCCTGTCCTTCCGGCATAAAAAATACCTTTCCTAAACTTTCATTACACCCCCTGCACATATTTCCATAATATTCACATTTTATACATTCCGTACCACAACAGCTTAGTGGCTTATCCTGAGGTGAACTCTCCAAAATTTCCCGCTGCTTCTTCTTGCTGAAGCTGCCAAGCACAAGCCGGTACGATTTGTCCAACAGGTCTTTTAATAAATCATCAGGCACTTTTCCATCGGGTTTAATGGAATTCCAATGCATTTTATTCATATAATAGCCGGGAATGATATCCTCATACTGCTGCCGTAGAAAATCCCCTTCTGTCGGCTCCAGCTTTAATGTAATATAATAAGGTTCATCATTCTCCCCCAAACAAATCGCTGCAAACATCTTGCCTCCGATTGAAAAGCGAATCCAATTCCAATCCTTCTGAAGATCCTTTGTCACTCCCGTCTTATCCAGTAAATATTCATAAATCCATTCGTATCTCATATGGTAACCCTCAATCTCCTTCACTATCCACAATTTTATAATCTAAATGTAACCCTCATATTTCCTTTTCATATTTTCAATACTATTTCTAATCTCCTTCCGTATTTCCTCAGGTTCCAGTAATTCCACCTTATCTCGAAAAGACATCAGCCATGTAATCAGATTTTCACTGTCTGTATAATCTGCCTGAAATAAAAGTTTTCCGTCTTCCTGCTCTTTAAAACTTCCTCTTCCAAATTCCTCCACTAATCTCCATTTACATTCCGGTTCAAACAAAGCCTTCACCTTTATTCCACCCGGAAAGATTCTTTGGTTGCTTAAATCCGGCATTGGTACCTGTCTTTTCACAAACACCTGCTCTGATATTTGAGGATTATCCATGCGGTTTAATTTGAACAATCGAAAATCTCTGCGATTTTTACACCACCCCCATACATACCAGCTTGTCCATCGAAATATCAGATAATAGGGCTCTATACAGCGAACCGACTCTTCCTTCGGAGAATAGTATACAAATTCCAGCTTTCTGCATTGTTCAATAGCCATTCGTATAATCTCAATTTTAGGGGCAAGAGAATCTTTATACCACGAGGATAAATCAATCAATACCGATTGATTGCCAACCATAAAATCAGAAGAACCTGCTGACAGCTTTTCCATCAGTTTCCCATAGCGATTTGTTCCATTTACACTGTCAAGACTGCGAAGTCCCGCAAGTATATCCTGCATTTCCCCATACGTAAACAGTGTTTTATCCAATTTATAGTTCTCCATAATTGAGATACCGCCATTCACTCCCTGTTTCGTCACAATAGGAATTCCTGCTTTGCACAAATCCTCAATATCCCTGTTTATGGTTCGTCTGGAAACTTCAAACAAATCCATAAGATAAGGCGCTGTAACCATATCCTTTTGTAACAGAATTGACAAAATTCCAATCTGTCTGTCTATCTTCATGACTGCTCCTTTAACAATTCTCATTATACTGTGAAAAACACGTCAACTGTATGTCATGTTTTTATTATACATTAAAAACATGTTTTCAATCACTTCATCAATTATAGAAACTAACATTATTTGTTATGTACAATATGATTTTTAGCAGAAAAATAAAACAGGGAAGTTCACAAATATTTCTCTATCGTTCCCTGCTCTACTACGTTTTTTCCCAGCAATGTAATTGCCTGCTTCGGACAGGTATTGATGCAACGATAGCACATTGTACATCTATCCTCTGCCTTAGCCAGACTACTTTCAACACTCAAATTTTTCATCGGACATAACCTCACACATTTACCGCACCCAATACACTTGTCTCTATCAATTTTCACTCTATTTGTATATTGCTTTGTTTTATTGTAAAAATACAGCCTTTGTCCAAATAATCCTGCCATACGATACAGAAAACCAATTCCTTCTTTTGGTGTTTTTCCTTTTTTCATGTCTAAAACTGCATTATCTATCTTCTTTTCTGCCACTCTGACAAGTTCCTTATTTTTTTCTAACGGGCGTTTCAATGCTTTTTCATCTGCTATACTGTCCGGCATTCTCAAATGTAATCCACCTGTAATACAAGCCCCGTATTTATGCAATCTGCGAGCCAGAATGCCTGCCCCGTCTCCACTAAACAATCCCATTGTTGCAATTACAAAGATTTTTTTACCCTGCCATAAATCTTTATTTTTGTCTATAAAGTCTTTTAACATTTTAGGAATATTGCTATATTGTACGGAATAGCTGAATATAATCTCCTCATTGTCTTTTATGTAACTGACTATATTTTTATCCTCTATCGAAAAGGCTTTCGCTGTCTCATCATATTTTCTAAGAAAAACCTCCAAAGCATATCTGGAATTTCCCGTTCCACTAAAATATATTCCAATCATTTTAAATCTCCAATCTGTAAAAAATGTATAACACATTTATTTAATCATCATCTCATTAACTATAATTATAATTGCCTGTTACAAAAGTTTCTGTTCCCACTCTGCTTCCTTAAATCCTATGTCCTTTTATTTTTATTATCTTCTTGTCTGATTGTGTTGCAAATCAGATTATATCAAGACATTTTTCGTTTATCTCTATCCAAAATTATGCAAAATCCATTATTACATATGTAAAAATTAGAATACCGCAATTTTATCCAATCCCTTAACATCTTCTTACTCTTATAATACACATAAAAAACAAAGGAGACAAACATTTATGAACAACAATTTATTTGAAGCATTTAACAACGGTTCTCTCAAACTATCAACTACCACAGTTGAATTTGTGAACATTTCCTGGTCAAAGCACCCCACCTTTGACGGTGTAGAGCTCAAACATATCGTTACCGCCAAAGATACAGACGGCATGTTCAGTTACCATCTTGTCCGCATTGCCCCTAACAAAAGCATTAAAAATCATATCCACGAAACACAATTAGAAACACATGAGGTAATTGCCGGTTATGGTGTATGTATCAATGATGGTGTTTCAATTCCTTATGAAACCGGCACCATTTCAATCATGCCGATTGGTATCCCTCACGAAGTTAATGCAGGAAAGGACGGACTCTACCTATTTGCTAAATTTATTCCGGCACTATGCTAAATTAATCGTTTTACGGACTTCTTATATTCGCTTGGAGTCAGTCTGACAATTTTATTAAAGCACCGATCAAAGTGGCTTTGGTCGCAGAATCCTGTGGCATAAGCTACTTCGGTCACGCTTTTTCCTTCTTCTAATAATTTCTGTGCTTTTCTAACTCTGGATTGTATTTGAAACTGATGAGGTGTCAAGCCACAAGCTTCCTTAAACTGTCGAATCATGTGATATGGACTCACGCCTATCTTTTGTGCCATATCTTCAATTAAAAATGTATTCTCCGGTTCTTCCAAAATCAATTCTTTTAACCTCTTTGTATAACTGATTTCATTCCCTGATTTATCTGACATTTCATCGACAAATGCACATATACTTACCATGGAATAGATGCTATCATTTATCGGTTCTACTGCATGGGGAGTATCAGGCAGGATACAAAAATGCTCCCCTGCATGATATAAACACTCTTCTCCATCACAAATAATACACACCTCTCCCTCCAAAATGTATCCGAATATAACATGATTCGTATGTGTATGTGTAGGATAAGACTGTATTGAGTTCTTATAATAAATGCACTCTATATTATTGTTTTTTCGATAATACATAATGTTGTTTTGCATATTCTCTCGCTTCATTCATAACTTTGTTTAATAATTCTTTTGCAATTATCTGTCTTCGATATTCCTTAGATTTGAACATATTTGAAAGCAATACTGAATCTCTCTCAACTCTTTTCCGCCAATATTATCATCCAAATAGTTTTCACTTAAGGTAAAGCCGGCTTTTTCATAAAATTTTCTGGCTCTTAAATTATCTTCAAGAACCCACAAAAATATATCATAAAATCCAAGATGTGCTAATTCTCCAACAACAGCATCCAGCAGTAACTTACCATATCCTTTACCTATGTATTGAGGCAGTAAGTAAATCGACACAATCTCACCAAAATTGCTAAAGTCAGAAAATCTGGATTTGCAATAACTGGAGGTACCGATGAATATATCATCTTCAATCATCACAAGAGTATTCATCCCCTCTTTATCTAAATTAGAAACCCAATGACCGACAGGAATGCTTTCAAGATAGTTTTGCGGAATAATATCCTTATATGCAAATTTCCAGCTTTCCTCATAGATACGGCTAATTGCAAATCTGTCATCACTTTGTCTGATATGCCTGATTTCCATAAATTTCATCCTTTCAAGCTCGAATTTTCCACTCCATCAACCAATGAGTTTCAGTCTCTTCATACTTCCTAAACCCTACTCTCTGATAAAGATTTCTTGCAGGATTTTCTTTATATGTTTTTAAATATATTCTTACATCTTTATTTTTTTCCAAAATGTTTGTAAGGATTTGTGTTCCTATTCCTTTTCCCTGGTATTCCGGCAGTATTGCGAACATATCAATATATCCCTCACCTTTATCATCATAATAAAATGTGAATATACCTATATCTACCTCACCAAGCTGAATGATGTTCATATCATCCAAATGTTCATCCATTTCGTTCTGTATTAGTTTAAGCTGCGTTTTTTTATCCCAACCATATATTTTTTCTACATACCATTTAAAACACTTTTCTTTCAATTCATATATAAATTGAATATCTGCGTTTTTGCATTTTCTAAATGTATATTTCATATTTATCTCTAACATATTCAAAATAACTATTTCTCCTTTTCTATGGACTGCTGATAAAAAACTATTTTTTCATCTAAATTTTGCAGATATTCTTTCCATTTTGTTTGCTGTTCCAGTACATACTCCCTATGCTCCTGTAGTATTAACAACCTCTCCTGCATTGTACTTTTACCAATCCCTTTTTCTCATAGTAGCGCAACGTGCTTTCTTGTAAATTCGTTTTTTTGCTATTTCTCCGATTGTCATTTTATACCTCAAAAAAGTCTTGACTTAAACTATGGTTCAAGTAATATGCTCACATTATAAATCAAACAGGAGGTAAAATCAAATGAAACAGACACGATATGAAACAGGTATAGAACAGATAAAAATGATTGACGGGGCAGGTGGTGAGCATGTTATCCGTTTTCTGGAAAATGTTGCCCCTGACTTAGGCAGATATATCATTGAAACATTCATACAATGTATTCCTTATGTCGGATTCCCAAGAGTACTTAACGCTGTTTTTGTTGCCAAGAAAATTTTTTCTGAAAGACAACAAGAAAAACTGATTGACTTGAAGCACACTTCATAGTTTATACTAAAAAAGAAAGGTGGTTTTATATGTATTCAGCAAAAGAAACAGCAGAAATAACCAGGTTATCAACAGCAACCTTGAGATATTATGAAAAAGAAAAATTATTGCCACAGATAGCCCGCAACAACCAAAAATACAGACAATATACAGATGAGGACATTGAGTGGATAAAAATGATACAGTGTATGCGCATGGCAAATATACCCATTCACTCCATTAGGGAATATGTCTCGTTGCTAATACAGGGGAGTCAAACACTTGAACAGCGTTATGTTATGGTACAAAATCACATGAAAGATATTAAAAATCAAATGACTAATTTACAAAACGCATTTATTTTGACACAAAAAAAATTATCATTTTATGAAAAGCTTTTAGCGGATTCTTCATATAAAAATATATCATATAGCGAGGAATGGAAGTTATTTAATCATGGAAAAAATTAAGGAAGAAAGATACCAGGAGGAAAAAGAAAATGCCTTATATTACAGTAGAAAGCGGTAGTTTATCAGATAATCAAAAAGAGGAACTGATTAAACGCTTAACAGAAATATCTTCTGAGATTATGAAAATACCACAGGAATTTTTTGTGACCACCATTAAGGAAGTGTCTGACAAAAACTTTGGCATCGGTGGTAAAACCATTGATAAAGTGAGAGCAGAATATATACAGACACATAGTAAACAAATGTAAGCAATTTCAAAGTTTAAGTGAGGAAAAAGAATGAAAAATGTTTTAATTACAGGGACAACAAGCGGGATTGGAAGAGCATTTGCGGAAAAATTTGCCTGTATGGGAAATAATATAATACTTGTTTCAAGGGATAAACAGAAATTAGAACAGCAAAAATTATTTTTACAGAATCAGTATCATGTGACAGTATTTTTTATTGCATATGATTTGACAAAAGAAGATGCTGTTGATTTTATTATGAAGAAAATATACAACTGGAATATATCTGTTGATTTTCTTGTCAATAATGCCGGCTTCAATGAATGTGGCCTATTCTCCGAAACGGATATTAACAAAGAGATAAAAATGATTGACCTGCATATACGTTTTATTACCCAACTTACAAAACGTATTCTGCCAATTATGGAAAAGAACAATTCCGGACACATACTTAATATCGGCTCAACAGGTTCCTTCATCCCCTCTCCCTTTGATGCAGTTTATTCAGCAACAAAAGCCTATATCATGTCTTTTTCAAATGCTCTTTATGGAGAATATGCAAATACAGGAATAAAAGTCACTTTGCTTTGCCCCGGAGCAACCAAAACCGAATTTGCACAGAAAGCAAATATGGAACATACCCTGCTTTTCAGATTTGCCGTGATGAAACCCGATAAAGTTGTTAAAATAGCTTACCCCAAAATGATAAAAGGAAAACGTTTAGTCATTCCGGGATTGTATAATAAACTTCTTGTTTTCTTTTCAAAAGTGATGCCTATCAGAATTACAAACAAACTAACATTGATTATGATGACCGGTCGTTAAAAGTATTCTCTTTGCCTCCTGTGTATACTTTTCAATAAATTCTGTTTTTGCATTTGTATATCCATCACGGTCATGCTCATATTTCTTCCACAATTTCAATTTCAATTTTTCGTATTCAAGAGCAATCTTTTTATTATGCAAAAGATAATCTCTGAAATACAATTCGTCATTGTCACCTGCATATCTTAAATGTAAATGAAACACCTTCTTATCAAAACCATTTTTTGTATATCCTTTATTAAAGGAAATCCTGCCCTCACTTTGACTCATACAAGTGTACCCATTATCAAGCAGGACCAACTTTATCGTTTCCATGCAGCAATTTACAGATATTTCAACAAGAATATCAATAATAGGCTTTGCCCATATTGTGCTAATTGAAGTGCTTCCTATATGGCTTATCCTCGTTATCTGACTTTGCGGTAATATATTTTCAAGACTGCTTTTTTCCTCTTCAAACCACTTTATCCAAATATCCTTATGTTCCGTTAAAAATATAGGAAACAACTTCCATAATTCCTCTAAACTCATTTCCGAAAGCTCTTTTTCCATCAAAAACTCCAATCTCTATAATCTGTACTCTACAATCTCATTCTCAGGTATATCAATTTTTATAAAACCAAGAAAACCTTTTTACCTTATTCAAACTCTGTTTTATCTGATTTTTTAATTCTGATTTGTATGTGCAGCTTAATAAATGCTACCTTGCAAAAAAGATATATGTGTGAAAACAAAACTTACAGTTCTTCTGTTTTAAAGGTTGTGTAACCTTCATAGTAATAGCTATGGTCAATACCCTTCATATATACCTTGCGACTATTGATTTCATCAGTAAGTGCTGCCTTAAGGACATGTTTTATTTCTATATCTTTGATTGGGCTGCGCTCCATAGCAAGAAGATAATCTTCCTTATCAACTCTGCTCCAGTCTACAACCTTATGAATTTCGGTTTTAAATATTAAATCTAACCATATACGGGTGCTTCGCCCATTTCCTTCTCTAAAAGGATGAGCAATATTCATTTCTACATACTTTTCGACAATTTCATCAAAAGTAGACTGTGGCATTTTATCTATATTCTCAAGTGCTGCTTCCAGATACATTAAAGGTGCAAAACGAAAATTGCCCTTTGAGATATTGACAGTTCTTACTTCACCGGCAAAATCATAAATCTCATCAAAAAGATATTTATGAATTGCTTTAAGTGAAGAAAACTTTCCTGCTTCAAGCTTATCGAGTATGCCATTTTCAAAAAGTTCAAGAGCTTTTTTCTTACTTATTCTTTCTTCTGCTTTGTCAAGCTCCGGTGAACTGGTAATTCCCAGTTTATTTTCAAGTGCCATAGTGTACCTCCAAAATCAAATTATATCATAACAGCAGTAATTATCCCAGCGTTTGTATTTTTCAATAACAATATTCCTATCGTTTTTCAATTAACAAATGATGAAGGAATGCAATGTCCTTATATACATCTATATCTGACACTCGCATTTCTATCTCAATCATTTTATCCTGCCAATTTGTATTCTTATGAATTTCCTGATTCTGTTGCATATCCCAAAAAGTTCTCATACCAAGTATTTTTGTTATTTTAAGTTGGGGACACCATTTTTCAATATCCGAATCTTCATAATATTGAATTACCCCATACTTTGTACTCACTCCGTCATTTCCGTCAAGCAAGCTATGTGCATGATCAAAATTATTTAAAAGCACAACCATTTGCATAACTCTTCCGGCACGATTGTGCTTTACAATTGAAATTTTTCCATTAGGTTTAAGAACTCTGGCAAACTCCTTTACAATCTCTTCTCTATCACGAGCGTATTCTAAGACATTGTGACAAATAATCATATCAAAAGTTTCATCAGAAAATTTACGCAATTCATCCGTACTGCCTGTAATTTGCTTATACTGATTATCTCTCCACCTCTCATTTACGCTTTCTCTATCCGGCTCAATTGCTGTTACATCATTATTTTTAGCCAAATAATCAGCTGTCACTCCAATACCGCTTCCAAAATCAAGAATTTTCTTATCTTCTATGTTACCTAATTGCTGCCATACAATTCTTTTCATCAAGCATTCCCAAGGTTGCAGCTCTGTCACTTTTTTGCTCACTTTATAACCATTTCCTTTCTTCGTCTCCAGAGGAAATTTTTCAATGTCCTGATAAAATCAACTCCGTTGCTTTCAACACAAGAAAATTATACCATAGCATCCAATGAAATACAAAGCCCGTCTGCCTTCCTGACAGAGAAAATCATTTGTGTGATTTGCTCTGCAAAACTTTCAAAATTGTATAACTCCTTTTTTTATATATCGCCTTTATCTGTTCTTTAATATTATTCATTTAGTTATAAAATATAAAAATCATAGACCATAGAAATTCCTGCATTATTCATAGCTGTGATTTTGCCATTGTATATAATTATACTGATAAACATGGTACCAAAAGACAACAGTATATTCACTACAATAAAGAACAGCAATAATAATCCATATAAGAAATCACGCTCACTCTATTCAGAGACAATTAATGAACTTTACCATTCCAACAATGGTCCTAAGCTTAAATAAACAGAACGTTTGCGGAAGGATTCGAACCTTCGGTGCAGTATTACCGCACACCACCTTAGCAGGGTGGCTCAATCAGCCTCTCTGACACGCAAACAAAGTGGGCAGGGTTGGACTCGAACCAACGGTGTTTCTTATGTAACGGATTTACAGTCCGCCGCCCTCGCCGCTAGGCATACCTACCCATGGGGTGACTACCGGGAATCGAACCCGGATGAGCAGATCCACAATCTGCCGAACTAGCCATTGTTCTATAGCCACAGTGATCCCCGCCGGACTCGAACCGAGCATTTTAGCCGTGAAAGGGCTATGTCCTAGCCTTTAGACCAGGGGACCAACCGGGAGCTGATTTTCAGCTCCTATTTAATTTTCATGCGCTAATCTGTGCTTTAACATCTGCATCGATAACGATAATCTCATCCATTTGAACTCCAAGTACTGCTGCCAATACTACCAAATTATCTATTGTTGGCAATGCAGTTCCATGCTGCCACTTGTAAATTGCCTGAGGTGTTGCAAATCCAAATATATCCTGTAAGTCTTTTACAGTTAAACCCGCAGCCTCTCTTAATCTCATGATATTTATTCCGGTTGCTACCATATCGATGGTAGGCATTGTAAACATTTCTTCCTCCGTTTCCGGCATCACCGGAGCAGAGAAAAAAATCTCTACTCTGATGCCTTAAAATTATATATAGGTTTCATTACATCAATAACTTCTACCGACTCTTTGATTACATCTATAATGTCCTCAAGTGATTTGTAAGCCATTGGTGCTTCGTCCAATGTATTTTCATTTACTGAAGTTGTATAAACACCTTCCATTGTCTTTTTATAATCTTCCATACTCAAAGAATTTTTCGCCTTTATTCTGGACATTACTCTTCCTGCTCCATGTGGAGCTGAATAATTCCATTCAGGATTACCCTTACCGACAGCAAGTACACTTCCATCTCTCATATTAATTGGAATCAGCACTTTTTCTCCCTTATGGGCTGCTATTGCGCCCTTTCTTAAAATCATTTCATCTGTATCAATATAATTATGAATTGTATGAAATGCCTCTCTGCCGGTCATACCGGTTCTATCCAAAATAATTTCAGCCATCTTCTCTCTGTTTCGTTTAGCAAACGCCTGACATATTTCAACATCGTGAAGATAATCCTCAAGATAATTTCCACTTAGAAAACATAAATCCTCCGGCATACTTGTTTCGCTCTCATATACCTGCCAATGAAGCTGTTTTAATGCTTCCTGAATCTCACTTTTACGTCCCTGTTCCTTATATGTTCTTATGATTTCATCTCTTTTTTCAAGATAATCTCCATAACCGCGATTCAGGTTTATCGCAAGTCTCTGATAAAGCTCTGCTACCTGTTTTCCAAGATTTCGGCTACCCGAATGTATTACAAGATACTTTGTGCCATCATCAGCTTCATCTATTTCTATGAAATGATTACCGCCTCCAAGAGTACCTAAAGAACGCTCTAATCTTTTGGTATCTTTAAGTTCTCTATAGCATACAAGTTCTGTAAGGTTAAACCTTTCCTGACGACCTTCCCACACATTCATTCCTGATGGAATATAATGTGCAGCCTCATCTACCTTTTCAAAATCTATATCAATTTTTCCAAGATTAACAGTGTACATACCACAGCCAATATCCACTCCAACTACATTAGGTACTGCCTTATCAATGATAGTCATAGTAGTTCCTATAGTGCATCCCTTACCGGAATGGACATCCGGCATAATTCTAATCTTCGAGCCTTCTGTCATAGGATAATCACACATACGTCTGATCTGCTCTATCGCTTCATCCTCTACTACCTTTGCATAGCAGAGAGCTGTATTTACCTTTCCTTTTATTTCTATTAAATCCATTTCCCAATCCTCTTTTCCTATTTCTTTCTTACATTGGACATTGCTTTTCACAATATTTGAAAAGCTAACGCAGATATTCAGACTCGAACTGAAACACCGGTTACCCGATTACTGGTGGTTTTCAAGACCACTGCCTTACCAATTAGGCTTATATCTGCATAAAAAATACCACCTACCCTACTAAAGGTAAGCGGTACGTATAAAGCATGTATATATTCTGTCAGGCCTTTTCATTGCCTGCAGACTCTTTAACACAATTCAATCGCCTATGCTTATCTCTAAATAGGTTCACAAAACTAAAGCTTCCATCATAACTTATGATCGATGCCGAATAATGTTGTTCACTATGAAGATAACTAAAACGATTCATTGCTGTCATGTCTTTATTCCTTTCCGGGAGCTTTTTTACTCCGCTTATCTTTATTACATATCGTACTATAACACCTTTTTCTTTAGTTGTCATTATACTCGTGGTATAAATTTTAAAAATTTTTATCAATATCAAATGCGTTAGCCTGCTACAATATACATCTTTCACTTGACATAATAGAACCTACTCTTTCAAGTAATTCCTTAAAGTAATCTTTACCAAATGATGTTTTGCCTTGCTTCAGACAATCATCATCAATTGCAAACTTTCTTTCATATATCTATACTTTTAACTTTTCTCCAATTCTATTTGCTTGTTCCATCCCCTAATTACGATAATTCCCAATACGTCCAAGACCCAACCATACCATTTGTATGTTGAACTTATTGTACTCCATTTATCACTATAAAATATATGGGTATAGCAATCACTATTCCCTATATTTTCATATATTGACACTATACTCTAAATATGTTAGAAATACTTTATCAAACTGGAAAACGTTAAAAATAATAAGCAATTCCCATGCATATGAGTAGGAGATGTACCATGCCTAATATTGAAACATACTATTTAATAGATTTTGAAAATGTAAATACATAATCGTTAGTAAGGATAACGATTATGACAACATCATTTCATTTTTCAAAGGACTCAGTTCCTCAATAATTACACGTCAACTCAAAATTGATCCATCACCTCAAAAAACTACTATTAAAACTAAAGCATCATCGACATCAACAAAAAAAGCATCCTCTACCCAAAAAACACAGCTTAACACTGAAATCCAGCGTAATATCAGTGCATCCGGATACGATGAAACAGTAAGCAACTCAGTTGCCTCCATTGTTTCTAAACATTATGGCAGTGAATATTTTTCTAATAATGTGCATAATGAACTAAGGTCAACTTATGCCAATTACATTGAGCTATATCAAATTGTCAAACCAATAATAAAAAAGTATACTCCCGATACATCGCCTAAAGCATCTTACATCTCCCAACTTAATACGGAAATACAGAAAACATTAATTAAAGCCTCTTTTGACAATAAAATTATTGGATATATTTCCTCTCTTATCTGCAAACACTACAATGATAAAAACGCTAAACAAACCATTTACAAGGCCATAGTTTTAAAATATGGTCAAAAACAAGGACTCAACATTTATAACCATATTAAAAAAAGTTTGTAACAAAAAACCTTACCGATATTCGATTTTCAATTCTGAAAATCCGTAAGGTTTTGTAAGCCGTAATGTGGTTTCAGAGTATGTCTACACAGTTCTATTGGTTAGTCCAAATAATTCACAACTCTTTGCAGAAGAAAACTTGTATTTATTCGGCTGACCGTATATAATTATATCTGATAGAATTTTGAGAAAGGGTGAATGAAAATGTTAGAGTATATTTCTGCCCCGGAAGCGGCGAAAAAATGGGGCATTTCTGAAAGACGGGTACAAAAGCTATGCGAGGAAAACCGCATACCAGGTGTAGCAAAGTTTAGTCGTATGTGGCTGATACCAAAGAACGCGGAAAAGCCGATTGATAAACGTAAAAGACGAAGTTAAAACGGGAGGTATATTTATGGGAACATGGAACCCTTGGCGTGGTTGCCACAGATACAGTACAGGCTGCAAATATTGCTATATACATAAAGGGGATTATAAAAAGGGAATTGATACAAATATTGTTATGAAAACAGAAAAATTTCACGCCCCTATTGAAAAAACAAAAAATGGAGCTTATAAAATGAAATCCGGTCAAACGGTTTATGTGTGCTTTTCATCAGATTTCTTAATAGAGGACGCTGATAAGTGGCGTACTGAATGTTGGGAAATGATACGGGAACGCTCCGACTTACATTTTCTTTTTCTAACAAAGCGGATTGAAAGATTTTTGGATTGTATTCCGCACGATTGGAAAGATGGGTACGAAAATGTTACGGTTGGCTGCACGATTGAAAATCAAGAAAACGCAGATTACCGCTTGGGTATTTTTTCCAGACTACCCATTAAACACAAAAATATCATTTGCCAACCGTTGATTGAAAACATCACTCTCTCTGAATATTTACACGATATAGAATTAGTTGTTGTTGGCGGGGAGTCTGACA
>CAMWKO010000008.1 GCA_947174885.1 uncultured Clostridia bacterium | reverse complement strand
TCGATGTGCCGAGTGAATAAAATCTGTGATTTTATACAGGAGGCAGTAAAGACTAGCCAATATGATATAATAACATCGAGTTGTTTACAACTCGGCAGTAGGAGAAATTACTGTATAATGTCTTCGTGTATTAACCTTTGGTTTATGTACTCGATACATAAAAACACTTTGTGATTTTATGGTAGATAAGAGTGAAAAATAAGAAAGGAGATATTTACAAAAATACCTTTTATAAAGCTTGACCGTGGAAAAGATGAGAGTATTTTTGTATATAAAAAGATGAGATATGGTTGGATTTAAGGATATAATTGGACAGGAAAGTATTATTGCACATATGAAGAATGCAATAAATATGAATAAAATTTCCCATGCCTACATAATAAACGGTGAAAGTGGAATGGGGAAGAAAACGATAGCAAAAATATTTAGTATGACATTGCAGTGCGAAAGGGGTGGTGACGAGCCTTGTATGGAATGTCATTCCTGTAAACAGGCATTATCAAATAATCATCCTGATATTAAATGGGTTTCACATGAGAAAGTAAGTACTATTTCGGTAGATGATATAAGAGAACAGATAAATAATGATATTGCCATAAAGCCATATTCAGGTAAGCATAAAATATATATAGTAGATGAGGCAGAAAAAATGAATGTGGCTGCACAAAATGCGTTGTTAAAAACTATTGAAGAACCACCGGTATATGGAAATATTCTTCTTCTCACAAGTAACAAGGAAGGTTTCTTGCAAACAATATTGTCCAGATGTGTGTCATTGGATTTGAAACCTCTACAAAATGAACAGATTATTGAGTATTTGACAAAAGAGGAAAAAGTTCCGGATTATCAAGCAAAAATCATTGCAAATTTTGCAGGCGGAAATTTGGGTAGAGCAATAAGGCTGGCGACAATAGAAGAGTTTAATGAACTTAAAGACATGATATTAAGACAGCTTAAGGGTTTGGAAAGTTCTACAGTATCAGACATTAGCGGATATGTAAAGGAAGTAAGTCAGTTTAAAAATAATATTTCAGAATATATTGACCTTATGGTTGCATGGTTTAGGGATGTATTAATATTTAAGGCATCTAAGGATATTAATCAGCTTATTTTTAAAGATGAAATTTCACTTATGGAAAAATATAGTATAAAGTTATCTTATAATGGAATTAATGAAATATTTGAGTCGGCAGATAAGGTAAACACAAGGCTCAGGGCAAATGTAAACTTTGAATTAACGATAGAGCTGATGCTGATGTGTATACGGGATAATTTGTAAAAAAGCAGAAACTCAATAAATAAAATTGAGTTTTCGTATTTTTATTTTTAGGTTTAAAAAGTTATGTTGCCTGTGGCAACATATACATCCTGCACAAACATTGCAGATGAAAGTAAATTTTAATCTACGATTTTTGTGCAGAATGCTTACATTATTATACTACTGTAAGCTTTTTAAACCTAAAAATAAAAAATACGGAAACTCAAGTAAATAAAATATGGATTAATGCGTGATAATCTGTTAAAATAACATCGAGTTGTTTACAACTCGATGTGCCGAGTGAATAAAATCTATGATTTTATACAGGAGGCAGTAAAGACCAGTTAATATGATATAATAACATCGAGTTGTTTACAACTCGATGTGCCGAGTGAATAAAATCTGTGATTTTATACAGGAGGCAGTAAAGACCGGCTAATATGGCATAGGCAATTGGTCAGGTGAGAGTATTTACGTTTATAAAGCAACATTAGAAAGGAAAGGGAATCCCTTAAATAGATATGATAAAAGTAATAGGTGTAAGATTTAGAAAAGCAGGAAAAATATATTATTTTGATCCGGCAGGAATGGATATAGAGCAGGGACAGCATGTTATTGTTGAAACTGCAAGAGGTGTAGAGTATGGGCTTGTAGTATTGGGGGTTAAAGAGGTAGCAGAGGATGAAGTTGTTCAGCCGTTAAAACAGGTTATCAGAGTCGCTACTGCCGAGGATGATGAAACATCCTTAAAAAATAAGGAAAAAGAGAAGAAAGCTTTTCAGATTTGTCTTGAAAAGATAAAAAAGCATGGACTTGAGATGAAATTAATTGATACAGAGTATACATTTGACAACAACAAAGTATTATTTTATTTTACTGCGGATGGAAGAATTGACTTTAGAGAGCTGGTAAAGGATTTGGCTGCTATATTTAAGACAAGAATTGAGCTTAGGCAGATAGGTGTGCGTGATGAGACTAAGGCTGTAGGTGGTATTGGCACCTGTGGACGGTCTCTGTGCTGTCATACATTTTTATCGGATTTTGCACCTGTATCTATTAAGATGGCAAAGGATCAGAATTTATCCCTTAATCCAACTAAGATTTCCGGTGTATGTGGACGACTTATGTGTTGTCTGAAGAATGAAGAAGATATATATGAGGAATTGAATTCAAAGCTTCCAAATGTAGGAGATATTGTAACAACTGATGAGGGTTTGAAGGGAGAGGTAATTAGTGTAACTGCACTACGTCAAAATGTAAAGGTTATTGTGGAAATCAATGATGAAAAGGAAATTCGTGAATATAAGGTAGACAGATTAAAATTCAAGCCTAAGAGAAGAAAAGAAAACCTTAATATAAGTGATGCAGAGCTAAAGGAATTAGAGGCACTTGAGAGGCAGGAAGGAAAATCAAAATTTGATGATTAATTTGCTAGAAGGCGAAAGAATTGATGATTTAGAGCGGGATGGTTACAAAATTATTCAGAATAGCAAAAAGTTTTGTTTTGGTATGGACGCGGTACTATTATCAGGATTTGCCAATGTAAAAAAGGATGAAGTGGTATTAGATTTGGGAACGGGAACAGGTGTTATACCTATTTTGTTAGAAGCAAAAACAGAGGGCAAACATTTCAGTGCTTTGGAAATTCAGGATGAAAGCGCTGATATGGCGAGAAGAAGTGTAGAGCTTAACTGCCTTCAGGATAAAATTGAAATTGTAAATGGTGATATAAAGGAAGCCTCCAAAATTTTTGGGAGAGCTTCTTTTGACGTAGTGACTACAAATCCACCATATATGAATGATAATCATGGACTAAAAAACCCGGATATGCCGAAAGCCATTGCAAGGCATGAGGTGTTATGCTCGTTGGAGGATGTAGTAAGGGAGGCTTCATATGTACTAAAGGAACGGGGACGGTTTTATATGGTACACAGACCTCACAGAATGGTAGAGATAATTAACATAATGACAAAATACAAACTTGAGCCAAAGCGTATAAGAATGGTACATCCATATGCAGATAAAGAGGCAAATATGATATTGATAGAAGGGCTAAAGGGTGGAAACGGTTTTTTGAAGGTCGAAAAGCCGTTGATAGTATATAAAGAGGTAAATGTTTATACGGAGGATATACTAAAAACTTATAAAAAGTAAAATTATATCAGGCTTGGAGAGAGTATATGGAAGGAAAATTATATTTATGTGCTACACCTATTGGAAATCTTGAGGATATTACCTTTAGAGTGTTAAAGACCTTAAAGGAAGTAGATTTAATTGCGGCAGAGGATACAAGACACAGTATTAAGCTGTTAAATCATTTTGGAATAGATACACCAATGACAAGCTATCATGAGTTTAATAAATATGATAAAGCCAGATATCTGGTAAATGAAATGCTGCAGGGTAAAAATGTTGCAATTATTACTGATGCAGGGACTCCGGGAATATCAGATCCGGGTGAGGAGCTGGTTAGACAATGTTTTGATAAAGGAATAGAGGTAAGTTCACTTCCCGGTCCGGCAGCACTTATAACTGCACTCACAATGTCAGGTCAAAGGACCAGACGTTTTGCTTTTGAGGCATTTCTGCCAAGTGATAAAAAGGAAAGAGCCAATATACTTGAGGAGCTTAAAAATGAAACAAGAACTATAATTTTATACGAAGCACCTCATCATCTGCTTGGAACCTTAAGAGAGCTATTGAACAGTCTTGGAAACAGAAGCATTACCCTTTGTAAGGAGCTTACAAAGGTACATGAAAATGCCAATAAAACTACTATAGAGGAGTTAGTTTTAAAGTATGAAAATGAAGCTCCAAAGGGTGAATTTGTACTTGTAATAGAGGGAAAGTCTTTAGAAGAAAAGAGACAGGAGGAAATAGATAACTATATGGAAATGGAAGTTGCAGAGCATATGGATATTTATTTAAAACAGGGAATTGATAAGAAAGAAGCTATGAAAAAGGTAGCAAAGGACAGAGGTGTATCAAAGAGGGATATTTACAATGAATTGTTGAAAACGGAGAAATAAGCAAATATATTGAAGTATCAATTTAATATTAATTTCATATACATATAAAAAAGATATCAGAATGAAAATATGTTATAAAATGAGACTATTCAATGTAATAAAGTGTTAAATTTGACAGTATATTTTTAACAAAATTCTGATATGAAAGATTTGTAAGAGGTTTGAGTTGTTAAATTATTTGTGGGCGGCAATGATAGTTATTGGAATTGTTTATGGCAGTATAACAGGAAATATCCAGGCGGTAGGAGATGCGGCTATTGAGTCCGGCAAGGATGCAGTCAGTCTATGTATAACGATGCTGGGTGTTGTAACTATGTGGACCGGTATAATGAAAATTGCAGAAAATTGTGGTATAATTGCTGCGGCATCTAAAAAACTGTCACCATTTATAAGCTTTATGTTTCCTAATATACCAAAGGGTCATAAGGCGAGAGAATATATTACAACAAATTTCATTGCCAATATTTTTGGATTGGGATGGGCAGCTACACCTGCAGGCTTAAAGGCGATGAAAGCATTAGCTGAGCTGGAAGATGAACGTATGGCAGATACAGGATATATGAACAAAAAAAGAGGACTGGGTATAGCCAGTAATGAAATGTGTACTTTTCTTATTATAAATATTTCATCCTTACAGCTTATTCCCATAAATATCATAGCATACAGAAATCAATATGGAAGTGTTAATCCTGCGATTATAATAGCACCTGCTATAATTGCGACAGCTATTAGTACTATTGCAGGTATTATATTTTGTAAGTTTATGAGCAGAAAGCAAAGATATAGGAAATGAAAGGATAAAGTAAAAATGAATTTACTTTCAGGAACTAAATTAGTTAAGGAATTTTCGGAGAAAAAAATATTAGACAATACGGATTTTTATCTGGACGAAAATGAAAAGGTTGGTATTATTGGTATAAACGGAACCGGTAAATCCACACTCTTAAAGATACTTGCAGGACATGAGGAGGCTGATAGCGGTAATGTCACAAAGGCAAATCATGTAGTGATAAAATATCTGCCACAAAATCCTGTATTTTTAGAAAATGAAACAGTAATTGAGTATATTTTAAGAGAAAATAAGGCTTCTATGGATAGCAATATTGAGATAAAAGCCAAGACGATGATGACAAAGCTTGGGCTTGATGATTTTGACAGTAATGTAAGTATGCTGTCAGGTGGACAGAAAAAAAGAACTGCACTTGTAGCAGTACTGGTGGCAGCTTCTGATATTCTTATACTGGACGAGCCAACAAATCATCTGGATAACGAAATGTCTGATTGGCTGGAGGAACAGCTTAAAAACTACAAGGGTTCATTAATAATGGTTACGCATGACAGATATTTTCTGGATAGTGTATGTAATAGAATAGATGAAATAGATAGAGGGAAAATATATAGCTATAAAGAAAATTATTCCGGATTTTTAAAGCTTAAGTCAGAAAGAGAGGATATGCTTATAGCCAGCGACAGAAAGCGAAAATCGATTTTGAGAAATGAATTAGCATGGATTCTGCGGGGTGCAAGAGCAAGGTCTACAAAGCAAAAGGCGAGAATTGAGCGGTATGAGACTATGAAGAATACCAAGGACTTTGAAGCTAATGGTCAGGTGGAAATGTCCTCTGCAATTACAAGACTTGGAAAGACTACGGTAAAAATAAATAATATTTCTAAAGCCTATGGGGACAGAATTTTAATAAATGATTTTAGCTATATTTTCTTAAAAAATGACAGGATAGGTTTTATCGGAAAAAACGGATGTGGTAAAACTACCCTTATGAAAATAATCTCAGGGAATATTATACCTGACAGTGGTAATATAGAGGTGGGACAGACTGTAAAAATAGGATATTATTCACAGGAAATAGCTGCAAGTAGGGAGGCAGGACTTGCATATATGAATCCTAAACTCAGGGTAATTGACTATATAAGGGAAACGGCGGAGTTTGTACAGACAAAGGACGGTATGGTTTCAGCCTCGAATATGCTGGAGAGATTTTTATTTTCCGGAGAAACTCAGTATTCATTGATAGAAAAGCTTTCAGGAGGAGAGAAAAGACGGTTAAATCTTTTACGGGTACTTATGGAGGCACCTAATTTTCTGATACTTGATGAGCCTACAAATGATTTAGACATAAGTACGCTTACTATTTTGGAAGATTATCTGGACAGCTTTAGTGGAATAGTAGTAATAGTATCTCATGACAGATATTTCTTAGACAGAACTGTTAATAGGATATTTGAATTCGGGGACAGCGGAAATATAAGGCAGTTTGAGGGTGGATATACAGACTATTCTGCGAAAAAAATGCAGGAGGAAGCGGAAAGGGAAGCTGTAAATATAACCTGTAACAGGGAGGATGTGCAGGGTGATAAAAGGAAAGAAAAGCCAAAAGAGAAGAAGCTTAAATTTTCTTATCAGGAGGCAAAGGATTATGAAACAATAGAGGGAGAGGTTGAGAAGCTGGAGCAATGCTTAGAAGAGATTGATAAAAAAATTATATTACATGCAAGGGATTTTATCAGGCTGAATGAGCTTACAAAAGAAAAAGAAGAGCTAAAAAAGACATTAGATGTAAAAATGGACAGATGGATGTATTTAGAGGAATTAAAGGCGAAAATAGACGGAGGCAGTTAATATGCTTACAAATTATCATACACATTGTTGCAGATGTGGACATGCAGGGGGAAGTGTGGAGGATTATGTAGTTGCAGCTATGGATAATGGTTTTGATAAAATAGGTATGTCAGACCATGTACCATATCCTGATTTTAACTATGGTGCAAGGATGAACTATGAAGAGAAGGATGTATATTTAGATGAAATCATTGCTGCAAGAGAAAAATATAAAGATAAGATACAGATATTTTCAGGCTTTGAGGCTGAGTATCTTCCACAGTACAATTCTTACTATGAAGAGCTTTTAAAGGATGACAGATGTGATTATCTTATATTAGGTGTTCATTTTTTTGAAAAAGATGATGGCATTTTACAATATACTTATGATATTTATGATTCCTCATTGTATATAAAATATGCCGAGAGAGCAGTGGAGGCTATGAAAACAGGATATTTTAAGTATTTATGTCACCCGGATTTAATAGGTGTTGGAGATTTCGATATTAATGATGATTATAAACGAGCTTTTGATATTTTAATAGACGGAGCAGTAAAATATGGGTTTATACTTGAATATAATGCTAATGGACTCAGACGCGGAATTAACAGACTTGGAAATAGTGAAAGATATCCGTATCCAATCGGGGAGTTCTGGAATATGATAAAGGATACGGATATTAAAGTTATTGCAGGTAGTGATTGTCACAATCCAAAGCTGCTATACGATGAATATATGAAAAAATCCTTGGAATTTTTAGATAAGGCTGGATTTAATAGAATACTTGATATATAATAATCGTTTGAAAGGAGAAAGATGTTATGAGAAAAATTAAAGTATTATTAACGACAGCAGTTATCATGGCAGCAGTATCTATGTGGGGCTGTGGTAAAGAGAATACAGATAATGAAACTACTACAACGGGAGGTCCTGTTGAAACTACTACTCCGGAAGAAACGACAACTGAAGAACCAACCTCTGAAGCTACAACTACAAGTAATTATTCAGGAGATTATTCAGAATATTCGACAGAATTAGTAGAGTATGGCGTAGGTTCACGAAGATTAGAGGACGGAAGATATGAAGGTGCAATTTACTGTCAGAATAAATACTCTGATTATCAGGTAGAATTTATAAAGGAAAATGACAAGGTAATATACCTTACTTTTGATGAGGGCTATGAAAACGGCTATACAGGTGCTATTCTTGATGTATTAAAGGAAAAGAACGTAAAGGCAGTATTTTTTGTAACTATGGACTGGGTAAAGGCAGAGCCGGACTTACTTAAAAGAATTATTGATGAAGGTCATGTAGTAGGCAGCCATAGCGTGACTCATCAATCAATGCCTACACTTTCAATTGAAAAGCAAAAGGAAGAATACACGGGACTACATAATTATATCAGGGATAATTATGGATATGAAATGTATCTTTTCAGACCACCAATGGGACATTTTAGTGAGCAGTCGCTTGCTGTTGCGGCAGATATGGGTTACACCTCAGTGCTTTGGAGCTTTGCACATGTAGACTGGTTAGTAGATAAACAGCCATCTCATGAGGAGGCATTGCAGACAACAGTAGAAAGATTACACAATGGTGCTATTTACTTATTACATGCAGTATCAGAAGCTAATACTGCTGTTTTGGGAGACTTCATAGATCAGGCCAGAGCATTGGGATATGAATTTAAGGAATATACCAGAGACAGTATTGGCTCATATAATACTACTAATTAGTTACAGATGGTATTTAATACTATAGCTTATATCTTTAGTATAGAACCATTTGTAGGAATTATGTTTCTGTGAAAAGTAGAGTAGAATTACAATAACAAATCGGGATTTAGATTAGAAAGATTAATATATGTATGAGAGAAGACGTTAAAGAATATATTGATAAATATTCAAATGATATAAAGGAAATGTATCTTAGTTTAAGAAAATTGCTTATTGACAGTGTCCCATGTGATGTTGAAGAAAATCTATGGGCAAAATTACCGAGTTATAATGTGGGCGATAGCTTTGTGAGGATAATTCCATTTAAAGATCATATCAACATAGAAGCAACAGCAATAGATAAATATAGAAATGAACTAAAAGATTTTAAAATTACTTCTAAAGGCATGCTTCAAATTTATTTGAAGCAAAATATACCGCAGGATATTTTGAAACATATATTTAAAGAAACATTAATTGGATAACTTTCAGTTTGTTAAAACGACAGATTGGATTTTATTTCTGTGAGCAATGAGAAATCAGTTCATACATCCGAAAAACATTTCCGAAAAGGGAGTTATAGAATTATACAGAAAAATATTATAGAAAAAGTTATATTTTAAAGATACAAAGCATAACAATATTACAAGAAGATTTTGTGGTGATGTTATGCTTTTTCTTATTAAAATTTCTAATATGTTAATTCCAATTTTAATATTATATATTGTTGGATTTGGAATACTAATGAAGAGAAATGTATATGAAGATTTCATTGAGGGTGCAAAAGACGGTATTAAGGTGGTTGTTGAGATATTACCGACTCTTATAGGTTTAATGGTAGGTGTAGGAATTATAAGAGCTTCGGGTTTTCTGGAATTTTTAGGTGAAAAACTGGCCGTACTTACTGAACAAATAGGATTTCCTGCACAGTTAATGCCGCTTACCATAGTAAAAATGTTCTCATCTTCAGCAGCTACAGGGTTGTTGCTTGATGTGTACAAAAACTATGGAGCAGATTCATTTATTGGAATGGTTGCTTCACTTATGATGAGTTCAACAGAAACTATTTTTTATACAATGAGTGTGTATTTTCTTGCAGCAAAGGTGAAAAAGACAAGATGGACTTTGTCGGGTGCATTAATCTGCACTTTGGTAGGAATAATAGCCAGTGTTGTTATGGCGTCAATAAATCGTTAAAGAATAAACAAAACTGTTAAAGAATAAACAATCATGTTAATTTTTAAACTATGCTTTTAATTTTCGATAAAAAGTAGTATTATATTTTTAAAGAATTGATCGTGATTGAATATTTAATCAAGGAAAAATATCGAACCAGGAGGATACAGAAATGAAGCTAGAAAAATTATTATCAAAGGGCAAGTATAATGAGGTTTATAAGAGTGGTGATTTAGCTGTTAAGGTATTTAATGAGGATTATAAAAAGGAAGATGTATTTACAGAGGCACTCATTGCTGCCAGTGTTGAGCCATTAGATTTAAATACACCTAAGATAGTAGAGGTATCACAGGTGGACGGCAAATGGGCTATTGCAATGGAATGTGTAGAGGGCAAGACACTTAGCCAGCTTATGGAAGAAAATCCAAATGATATAGATAAATATGTGGATATGATGGTAGATATACAGATAGATATGTTCTCTAAGAAATGTCCTTCACTTAGAAAATTAAAAGAGAAAATGACTGACAAGATTAATTCCGCATCTATAGATGATACAAAGAGATATGAGTTGTTATCACGTCTTGAGAGTACACCAAAACATGATAAGCTTTGCCATGGTGACTTTACACCACAGAATATTATTATTGATGACAAGGGTCAGGCACATATTATTGATTGGAATCACGCTACAGTGGGAAATGCCAGTGCTGATGTAGCAAGATCATATTTATGGCTTTCATTATATAATGATAAGATTGCTGACTTGTACATGAATAAGTTCTGTGAAAAGACAAATACGGACAAGTCATATGTACAGAAATGGCTTCCGATTGTAGCAGCAGCAAGATTGACTAAGAATATCGCAGAGGAAAAAGAACTTATTGATAAATGGATAGACGTAGTTGAATTCCAGTAATACTGACAAACTATAAATTTCCTTTCAAAAAAGAAGTATCAGAATTAATTAAATATACTGATACTTCTTTTTTATGGTCTTACAAATCGACAAAAAAGCTAGACAAAGTGGTATTTATTTGTATAATAAATATAGATAATAAAGATTATATTAATCTTATATGATATGTCTATATAGTTTACATATTTTTCATTATCGTGAGCAACGAGCCGAAAATCCATACAGGAATATCTGCTTTGCGAGTTGCCTACAGTAATAGAAAATATGGAAACTCATGAATGTATAGTTTGAAAAAATCTCACCAGAATTTAAGAGTGATACAGAGAGGTATAAAATGAATACAACTATTATTATTCCATCACTTAATCCGGATTCAAAGCTGGAGAAGGTTGTGGAAGGATTAGTTGAGGCAGGATATGAAGATATTGTTGTTGTAAATGATGGTAGTGATACCGAGCATATGGAGCCTTTTAAAAGATTGGGAAAGCTTAAACAATGTACGATTTTAACACATGAAGTAAATAAGGGAAAAGGAAGAGCTTTAAAGACGGCCTTTTCTTATATTTTAGAAAATAGAAAAAATATAGACGGAGTAGTTACAGTAGATGGTGATAACCAGCATCAGGTTAAGGATATTACAGCCTGCAGGGATTTGATGGTTAAAGAAGAAAACGCAATTATTTTAGGATGTAGAGAGTTTTCGGGAGAGAATGTTCCTGCCAGAAGTAAGTTTGGAAATAATTTTACAAGATTTATCTTCAGAGTAGCTTGTGGTGTAAACATTTCAGATACACAGACAGGTCTTAGAGCCATACCTTTTCAGCATCTTGATAAAATGCTGAAAATAGAAGGAGAGCGTTTTGAATACGAAACTAATATGCTGTTGTCTTTAAAGAAATTAGATATTCCATATAAGGAACAGAGAATTGAAACAGTATATATAGAGGAAAATCAGACTTCACATTTCAATCCTATTGTTGATTCTATTAAGATATATAAGATTATACTTAAGTTTATGTTTAGTTCGGTTGCATCAAGTGTTATTGATATTGTAATGTTTTCAATATTCGTATGGAGCATTGGAAACCGGTTGGATAATAATACAAGAGTATTTATTGCAACAGTTGGCGCAAGAATTATATCTTCCATATTTAATTGTATATTTAATAAAAAGGCGGTATTTAAGTCAAATGCCTCCTTTAAGAAAGTACTTGTGAGATATTATATTGTTTGTGTAATACAGATGTCTATCTCTTATTTGTTAGTTTCAGGTCTGTCATGGCTGCTTGCTACAAGTGCAGAGCTTTTATTGGTTATTATAAAGATTGTTGTAGATGTGGTATTGTTTTTTATTAGTTATAGAGTGCAGAAGGCATGGGTATATAAAGAATCATAAAATAAGAAAGGAAGTAAAGAATGGACGAAAATTTAATTAATCTTGATGATTTACAGGAGGCTTTATCGCAGCTTGAGCCATCTGAATATGTGGAGACAGAGATGTCTGAAGAGATGAAGGCTTCACAGAAGCGATACGAGGAGTATATTAAAAAGAATACAAATTCGTAGAGTATTATTACTATACAGATGAGAATTAAGGATTATTATCTATATGATGTTAAAAAAGTGGTGCTTTACCAAAAGCACCACTTTTTTAATATTACTATTTGGTTAAGATTCAATAATATTATTGTCCTAAAACACGATCAGCCCAGTCAGACATACGGTCTTTGATAATATCATAGTAGGTCGGTCCCATTTCCAGAATATATTTGTTGAAGTTTATGTTTGAATAGCTATCACCCAGAAGCTCCTTGGCATAGTCCATTAATTCAAGCATTTCTACAAGTCCTATGAAATATCTGTGGTATACACAAGGGTCATTTATTGCTATTGAGAATAGCTCCTGACTTATCTCTTCATCATATCCTAAATCTGCCATATAGTCACATACATCTTTGTAACTCCATCCGGAATAGTTTACTTTTAAATCCAGATAAGAGTATAATCCATAGCCATATATATCATTGGCTTTTAATACCTCTATTGCACCTTCGGATAATCCACTATAATCATATGAATATCTTTCTGAATACATTGCATATCCTTCATTATATCCTGTAAATGAAAGTACAGAACGTATAGGATTTGGATTTAAGCTGTTAAAGTATGAGCATTGGTATAAGTGTCCAGGGTATCCTTCATGTGCAAGTGTTGAATATAAATCTGTGTTTGCATATTCATCACTTCCATTGATATAGATGATATTTTTATTAATATTATCTATAGGTGGAATAATATAAAAGGCAGGCGAGCTGGATGCCTCAAGGGACTTTGGTACATACTTTACTTCATACTCGGTAGTAGCAGGAGCCGGAAAATCAACAGTAAGTTTATCTGCAAAGAAATCAAGTGTTTCTCTAGGATCGCTGTATGGATATTCAGGATAGTAAGCTGAATACATATCCATCATATCTGCTGATTGTATAGCTTCAACTGCATTATCTATATATTTTTCAGTAAGGGAAAGTAAATCACTTACTGATGCAAGAGTACTTGAATTATCGCATACGATATAGGCATAGTATTCATCTCCATGTTCGTATTCGCATAAACCATTGTAAAGACGGGTTCCTTTTAAATCAGGCAGTGTTTCGGCGATAGCCTTAAATGCAGGAATTACATTTGTATTAACTGCTGTTTTATTTTCTTCTTTATATTCTTTCTTTTCTGTGTCAGATAAGAAATCAAGTGTATCAATTCTTGAATCAAAGGAACTGATTAAAATGTTTTCTTCAACATCTATAAATTCATTACACTGATTTATAACGTCGTCAGCACCTGCGTCTGTTAAGAAAAGCCCATAATTTTCAGAACGGTATTTTTCAATAGTAAGAACGTCATCTATAAATCGTTTTGTATCATTTACTAACATTAAGTAATTATCAATATCCTTTTTTTCAGTAAATTCTATTTCTGCAAGCATAATAGGAATACTGGTTTGAATACCATTTAAAGGAGACAGGTTTTCAGCAAAATACCAATATTTATAGCCGGTCATTTCATTTTCAAGCATAGTTTTCAGTGTATCATAAATAAGCTGACCCTCATAATCAAGTGAATTATAGTCAAAGGCAGTAAGCTCATTGTAAAGGTCAATATTTTCCTGTTCGCCTTCTTCCATGGCTTCAATACTGCATTCACCCCAGGAAATATCATCACTTATTTTAATTCCCATAGCTTCAGGATTTTCCACAGTATATATTAAGTTGAGATAGTTGCTTTCCATGCTATCAACAAAAAGACCATTTAAAAATTCCTTAAATTCAGCCTGTATAGACAGTTCCTCGTCAGTATATGTGCGAAGATTATTGTCATATATACTGAAATTATATTCTGTATTGATAACCGGCTTTTCTGGTTCTGGTTCAGGTTCTGGAGGCAATGTAGGTGCTTCGGTTGGTGTCTGTGGATTGCCTTGTACAGACTGTGCTTGATTTAAATTTTTAATCCAATTTAGTGATTGCAAAAAAGCTTTAGCTTCAGCAGAAGTAGAAGAAGCTTTTCCACAAGAGGTTAAAAGAACAACTACCATTAATAATGACAGAAGTTTACAAAAATATTTCTTTTTTTTCATAGAATTACTGCTCCTTTATAATGAAAGTATGCTTCAGATATCAAAATATATTGCAGCAAAACAGATAACATATCAGGGAGTGTTAAAAATTAAATACTGTATATGATATATGTTTCTTTGCAAAATATCTTTTAAAACCTGAATTAAGTATTAACAATTATATTTTAACATATTATTTAATGTAAGCAAGAGGATATATCATATATGTTTTAAATGATATTATTCATGTTTTGAGTTTAAGGTCGAAACTCATGTATGAATAAAATAAGGTGCTTATGTACAGTATTGATATATGGGTTTGACAGATAATTTATGCAAAGTATTTGAAGTTTTATAACTATAGCAGTTAATAATTCAATAAAAAATTCCGATATAGATATTGACAAAGTGTAGCCAAAAAGGATTTTGGCAGTATTCATTCAAGGAGGAATGTCTATGATTTCTGTAGTAGGAACTATTTCCAATAGCATTAATATGGCTGTTATGAACAGTAAGTGGCAACAGAAAAAGCAGGATATTAATGCAGGCAGGAAAGAACTTACGGCGCAGGAAAGGGAACTGCAATTTTTTCAACAGCAGGCAGATAGTATCAGAGAAAACAAAAAGCCTGCAGATATTGATGCAAAGCTTGCTTCAGGAGCAAAGCTTACTCCGGATGAAATTCAGTATCTTCGTAAAAATGCGCCACAGGCCTTAAAAGAGTATGAAGATTTGCAACGTGAAAAGGCTGCTTATAAAAAGCAACTGCAAAACTGTAAGTCTAAGGAAGAGGTAGAAAAGCTTAAAATTAATAAGATGGGTGAATTTTTGGCTGCTACAAAAGAGATAGCAAGCAATCCTCATATACCTAAAGGCAAGAAAGTTCAGATGCTTAAAAAAATTTTGAAACAAGTAGCGGGAATAGATGCAGTTCATGAAGAGTTTATTCAATCATCTAAGTATCAGAGTTTACCTGAAAAAACTGTTGAAGAGGATAAAGAAAAGGACGAAAATGCTGTATCAGGGAAAGAGCAGGAAAATGCAGATGAGATTACTGCAATTACACCGGAGACTGATGTAGAAGAAGTACTAAAAGAAATAAAGAAAAGTATTTCATCAGAAGGTATAATTGATACTCATACAGATTTGAGTATATCAGAGCAGAATGTATATGCAGACGGTGATATATCTGCAGGTCAGGGGCAAAGCACATCTGCAGGTGTAGACATATATGTGTGATAATTTATTCATACGGTCAAAGAATCAAAGTCAAACATATATTTTGCAGATGTTGTAGGAGTCAGATAACTTGAAACTTGAGACAAAGCAGCTGATTTGAGGATACATTTTACAGAAAATGATATTTATAAATAGTCCAAAGTGTACTTATAAATCAGGATAATTATATATAAGAAAGGATGAATAAGTATGTCAATTACTATAAAAGCAATAAGCAATACTATAGATAATACAACTATGTTTGTAAATAATAATGAGGAAGAAAAATCATCAAAGCATAAAAACAGCTTTTTTGTTGGGGAAAATAAAAATATAGCAACAGATAAGATTATTGAGCAAAAACGTAATCAGGCTAAAAAACAGGCTATGAAGCTGATTCAGGATGCATGGAACAGCGATATTGAGTCTGACAATGCTATTGAGCAGATGAAGCAGCAACATTCACAGATTCTAAAGGATGTGGATGAGGCAAAAAGTATACTTGCCAATATTGATAAGGAAAAAGAATATCTTAAAGAAAAATATGGTGTAGAGGATGATTCACAGGAACAGAAGGATTTGGAACTGTTACAACGTTATCAGGACAGAATAAATCATGTTTCTGATAATAAATTTACAGAGGAGGAGCTTGCCAGATTAAAGGAATTGGAGAATGTACCAAGAACAGAATATCAAAATGAGGTGCTTAAGCTAAATAATAGCAGTACTGAGTATAAGTCTACAATATATACAGCTGAGGAGAAATTAAAATCGATATCGGAAAGTATATTTGATACGAGGATAGATCAGTTAAAATCACAGGAGATGGCAGATGCAAATGAAGTTGTAGAGGCCATTATGGATAATCTGAGTAAGGAAATTATAGGAATACTTAGAAAGGATGCAAAGGACAATATTGACGAAGCTGCAAGAGAGGAAGAAAAGAAAGCAGAAGAGGCTAAAGAGGCTAAGGAAGAGGAAGAAGAAAAGCTAGAAGCGATAAAGGAACATAAAGAAGAGCAGGAGGAGCTTACAGAAAAGGCACGGGAAAAGAGCAGAGAGCAGGAAGAAATTATAAGTGAGATAAACAGAGTAGATATGCTTGTTCAAAGTAATAATATGTCAAAGATATCAGATAAAAATATTAGGGAAGCCCAGAAAAATATACAAAAGCTGATACAGAGCACTGATATGCTGGATGAGGATATAAAAGGAATAAAAATAGATTTTAATTTTTAGTAGCAGTAAAATGTCAATTTCAAGGAGGATGATGACATGAGTACAGTGACCGGAATTAGCAGTACGGGTGTGGGTATAATTACAAACAGCACTAAATCTAAAAATAAAACCGGAATTACTTCTACAGGGGTTAAAAAATCAGCAACTAATAAAAAGAAGAAAAAGCTGAATTATAATTTTAAGGAAATATCCAGAATGATTATAAGAGCGAAAACAACTGGTTCTGCACGTCAGGCTGTTACTAAAGCAAAGGTAAGAGTGGGAGAGCTAAGAAAAAAACTGCGAACAGATGAATATGACAGCAAGGAACTGGAAAGTGCAATTATTCATGCAGAACAGATGGAGAGAATTGCAAGGAAAAAGGTAAAGCATTTGCAGGAAGAGGAAAGGGCAGTCAGAAACTCTAAAGCATGCGAGGGTGAAATGGAGGATAAAAGGGAAAATAAGGAAAGTGAATCCTATATAAGTGCTATGGAAAATCAATATAGTGATGATGGATATTGTTTTAAAGGACAAGCTAAAGTACAGGAAACGGTTTCAGATATGAAGTTAGAAGCCCAGATACAGCAAATGATGTTACAAGAGCATATTCAGGAAATGAGACAGCTGAATAGAAAAATGGTAGAAACCGTAAGTAAAAACTTCAAGGATATAATGTCCGGTGCTATGAGTGATATGAAAGAATTAAATGGACTTGATGAATTGTCAGAAGCTTTTATGTCATATTCTGATGATATAGATCCTGCTGATATAGAAATGCTAAAGAAAAAACATCGTAGTAAAGAAATGAAGGAAATTACCGAGGCAGATATGAAGTATCTGAAAGCCATGTTTGACCGTTTTCAAAGCGAAAAACAGAGTATGTCGGGCGGTGTGAAATTTGATATGGGAGTACTGGATATGTCAATTGCAACAATGACACCTGTGGAAGAACCTGTGATGGTAGAGGGTGGAAGCGTAGATGTAATGTTATAAACAGACTGTAAGTATTATTTATTCATGTATGAGATTGTCAATAAATTTATGATAAGTAAAAGATATTGACAGTCTCATGTTTTTTATTCCCGTGGGCAACCAGGCAAAGTCAGGCAAGTCTGATGCTCCATAGATTGTTGGTAATATTTAACTTCGGCAAGTAATTTTATAAGTTACACGCTTGTATGAGTATTTGAAATATAAACGTAATTATAATATTTACAAAATGTATGTGAAAAGCTACTTGAAATAATTGTAAATATCTGATACTATAAGTATACAAAAATCAGACCTTCTTTATTGGAGAAAAGGAGGTATCTATGAAATTTAAAAGAATCAGAAAAGTTCGTTTTATGCAGCTTTTTCTTGCGATGTTCCTATTATGTACCGTTTTTTTATTTTGTTCTACAATTACCTATGCAGATTCAAGATTATATTTTGATGAAGATGGTAATCTACTGTTTGTATCCGTAAGTGGAAAGGATTATACAGGTATAAAATACAGAACAATAGGCTGGATTCTAAAGAGATATGATCTGCCATTGGATGCACCGGGTAAGCAGTATGCGATTATTCCTAAAAGGACAGGAGGTAATACGGAGTCTGATCCATTAAACCCGGATATTTTAATCTGTTATTTTAAAAGTGATAGAAATGAGATTTTAAATGCGATTGGCAGAGTGTCAACAGAATGGAAAAATCAGCTGCTTTCGTATGGTGGAGATGTCTATATTGATTCTGTTATGACGGTAGTAATGTATGGTATGGAAATGGGAAGCGTAAGTGATAGTGGGGAATTATCGGGAGAAGTATATTGCACCTTTGAGGGCATAGCAGGTGCAAGGCCATGGGGAGACCCACAGAGCTTAGGACAATTTTATAATTTAGTCATAGAATACCCGGCGCAGACTGAAGTGCTGAAACAGCAGCTTAAATATAATAAAACTTACAGTGGTTATAAAAGCAGTGTTATAAATAATTTAAAGCTTGGTTCAAATGAAAAGGATAATGAAATATATGATATTGCGAAGGCTGTTCCATCAGGGGAGCATTTATATGTACATGGAACCATTAGTAATTACTATTATGAAACTAAGGTTGCACTTGTAAAGGGAACGTTATCTGTACCGGTTAAGGTAAATACGACTTATATACTTAAATGGAGGGGATATGATGGAAGTACAAAGCAGGAAACAAGAGAGGTTGTAAGATATTATCTGGTGGACAGGGAGTTTCAATACTATGAGGCAGACAGTGTGGATGTATATGGTATAAATGAGCTGCTTGTAACAAATAACTGCTTTGATAATGTGAATTTTTCTAAAAATTATTCCGGTGATATTACAATGAGAACAAATATTTATAATGATATAATGTCACATATTATTGTAAATACAAAAGGTCTTACTGTACATTCGGGAACAAAAATCATTACTTCTGACAGCTATTTAAAACCCGCAATACCCAATGAAGATTATAGTTCCCTTGCCAAAAAGCAGGTTACAGGTCTTAGTGTAAAAAGTGATAAAATTCTAATAGGAAATAATGTATTATTAAGTGACGAATTATCGGAAAATAAAGGAAAAAGTCCTGTCTATTTTAATCCGCCATTAAGTAATATATATGTAAAGAATATTGCAATTAGAAATACTGCAAGAAATGGTGTATACCAGTCACTTTGTACTTTAAAATATAAGAATATTTCAAATGGTGTTAAAAAGAACTTTAATAAATCACTTGAAAACGTAAAAGTACATACACCTATTGTATGTTATGGAAGGCTTATTGAGGACAGGTCAAATAACCAGGAGACAGCTCCTATAGAAAATACTATTGTTTTGGGATGTACTTTTAATATTAACATGGGATGTAATGGATTTCATTCTTCTAATAAGGGATATGGAGACAGAAATTACGGTAAATATATAGAAAAGTCACAGATTAAATTCCCATTTAAGGTGGAAAAGAATGGTGTTATTTATGAAAAAGAGACGTGGCTTGATGTAAATGCAGAAGACAGCTTTGTACTTCCATATGAGGTTTTATTGGGAGATTATGAGGTAGAGATTAGAAATTATGCAATAAATTATATAGGCGGTGATAATGCAGGGGGAGAAAGTGCAAATATTAATTCTAATGAATATTTTGCATATTCTAAGTTTAATGTGCATGTTTCAGGCAGATTATTTGATTTTACATTGCAGGAGGAGAATAAAGTAGCAGATTTAGTTGTGGATACAAATAATCCGGAAAGTGAAATAGAATTTTCAATGGTGGCAGCAGGTAATTATGAGGGTGAGGATTATGTCAGAATAAACTATATATACAGCTATTATAAAGAGGGTGAAAGGATACCTGTAAATGTATATGTGATAAATGGCCGGGATGGTATATCAGGTGGAATTTTAGAGGATACCAAGGAGTTTGAGGATATATATTTTAGGGATAGTGTGGAAATATCTGAAAATCTGGTTAAGCTCGGTGGAAAACTAAAGCTTGGAGAGGAGGTATATATTTTTCCGCAGGAAATAGAAATTAATAGTATTAAGGATATTGTAAAGCACTATAATAAAAGACTTGTGGGAGGATATCTGGTAGTCGGTTTTGACAGCTATATTTATAAAGATAAAAAGCCTTATATTTCATATATAAATGAAGAAAATAGTAAAAACGGATATTGCAATATGTGGAAAATGGAAGACTTTAAGTATATTCAGGATATTAATGGTCAAGGGGTGGAGCTGATGTCGGGGGACAGCATCTGTTATTTTGGGAAGGTAAAGGAATATTATGATTTTAAAGTGGTAGGAACACACTAAAAAGTATCATAATTAAAATATAAGAACCTTGCCTTTGGCAACAAGACTTTTTTTAATATAAAAATAAAAAATACGGAAACTCTAAATAAGAATTAATTGACATTTATTACCCCAGATAATAAAATTATTAGTATTGCAGTTAAATATTATATTTGGATTATTATAGATTTGTTTTTGCAGGAGGATTTGAAATGGAAAAGAAACCATATTATATTACAACAGCGATTGCTTACACATCCGGTAAGCCTCATATTGGCAATACTTATGAAATTGTGCTTGCTGACAGTATTGCAAGATTTAAAAGACAGCAGGGCTATGATGTATTTTTTCAGACAGGTACGGATGAGCATGGTCAGAAAATAGAATTAAAGGCAGCAGATAAGGGCATTACTCCAAAGGAATTTGTAGATAATGTATCTGCGGAGATTAAGAGAATATGGGATTTGATGAACACTTCTTATGACAAATTTATCAGAACTACAGATGTGCCACATGAAAATCAGGTACAGAAGATTTTTAAAAAGCTTTATGATAAGGGAGATATTTATAAAGGTCATTATGAGGGAATGTATTGTACACCTTGTGAATCGTTCTTTACACAGTCACAGCTTGTAGACGGAAAATGTCCGGACTGTGGCAGGGAGTGTCAGCCGGCAAAGGAAGAAGCATATTTCTTTAAGATGTCAGAATATACGGACAGGCTTATTAAGCATATTGAGGAACATCCGGAGTTTATACAGCCTGAATCCCGTAAAAACGAGATGATGAATAATTTCATAAAAGCAGGGCTTCAGGACCTTTGTGTTTCAAGAAGCTCTTTCAAATGGGGAGTTCCTGTAGACTTTGATAATAAGCATGTTATCTATGTTTGGATTGACGCACTTACAAACTATATCACAGGCTTAGGCTATGATGCAGACGGAAATCATGGAGATAATTTTAATAAATACTGGCCGGCAGATTTACATCTTATCGGAAAGGATATTTTAAGATTCCACACCATATATTGGCCAATTATCCTGATGGCTCTTGATATTCCACTTCCAAAGCAGATATTTGGTCATCCTTGGCTGCTTCAGAACGATGGTAAGATGAGCAAGTCAAAGGGAAATGTTATATATGCTGATGATTTGGTAGATTTCTTTGGCGTGGATGCAGTCAGATACTTTGTACTTCATGAGATGCCATTTGAAAATGACGGTGTAATTACCTGGGAGCTTTTGGTAGAAAGATTAAATTCAGAGCTTGCAAATACTTTAGGAAATCTTGTAAACAGAATTATTTCGATGTCAAACAAGTACTTTGGAGGAGTTGTAAACAATAGTAACGATGATGGCGGGGAGCCATTTGATGCTGAACTGAAAGAGACGGCTGTTAAAGCTGTTAAAAAGGTTACATCAAAGATGGAAGAGCTTAGAGTAGCAGATGCAATTACGGAAATATTTACATTGTTTAAGAGATGTAATAAATATATTGATGAAACAATGCCATGGGCATTAGCAAAGGATGAAGCAAAGAAGGAAAGACTTGAAACTGTACTTTACAACCTTGTAGAGAGTATATGTATAGGTGCAACTCTTCTGGAATCATTTATGCCTGAAACTACAGATAAAATCTTAAAGCAGTTAAATGCTCCAAAGAGAGAGCTTGCAGATTTAGATGAGTTTGGAAAATATCCATCAGGTAATAAAGTAACCGAAAAGCCTGAAATTTTGTTTGCAAGACTTGATATTAATGAAATAATGGAAAAGGTTGAAACAATGACAGAAAAAAACAATAAGGAAAAAGAGACAGAGGATACGGCAGTATCGGATGAGCCTGTTATTGATATTGAATCAAAGGAAGAAATCACATATGACGATTTTGCAAAGCTGCAGTTTCAGGTAGGTGAAATCATTTCCTGTGAGGAAGTGCCAAAGTCTAAAAAGCTTCTTTGTTCACAGGTTAAAATTGGAAGCAGTGTAAAACAAATAGTTTCCGGTATTAAGCAACACTATAGTGCAAAAGAAATGGTTGGTAAAAAGGTAATGGTACTTGTAAACCTTAAGCCGGCTACACTTGCAGGAGTAGTTTCAGAGGGAATGTTACTTTGTGCTGAGGATGAAAACGGTGAGCTTGCACTTATGACACCTGAAAAGAAAATGCCGGCGGGTGCTGAGATTTGTTAGGGGATTATTATGATATTTGAAACACATGCGCATTATGATGATGAACGTTTTGACAAGGACAGGGATGATATTATATCATCCCTTCCTTTTAAAGGAATAAACCGTGTGATAAATGTAGGTGCTTCCATTGAAAGCACAAGAACTACATTAGAGCTTGCAAAAAGATATGATTTTGTATATTCGGCAGTGGGAGTACATCCAAGTGAAATTGACGGATTAAATGATGAAACCTTTGGATGGTTACGAGGGGTGGCAGGAGAGGAAAAGACAGTTGCGATAGGTGAAATCGGATTAGATTATTATTGGGAAAAGGATGAGCAGATAAGAGAAAGACAAAGGGAATGGTTTAAAAGACAAATGCAACTGGCAAGAGAGTGTAAGCTGCCTGTTATCATTCATTCAAGGGATGCGGCAGAGGACACTATACAGGTAATGAAAGATATTAATGCAGAGGAAATTCCCGGAGTAATTCACTGTTATTCCTATTCAAAGGAAATGGCGCGAGAGTTTGTAAAGATGGGATATTATATTGGGGTTGGCGGAGTAGTGACATTTAAAAATTCTAAAAAGCTTAAAGAAACTGTGGAGGATATTTCGCTGGAAAGGATTTTGCTGGAAACGGATTGTCCATATATGGCACCGGAGCCATATAGAGGAAAGCGAAACTATTCGGGATATATTCCTTATGTGGTGGCAGAAATTGCAAGGATAAAGAATATAAGCGAAGAAGAGGTTATCGAAAAAACATATGAAAATGCCATGAGGCTGTTTAGTAAGGTTAAATGATTGTACAGATAGTCTGTTTCTATTGCAAAAAAATCAGACAGTTATATATGCTAAGGTAAATGATGAGATAGATATTTATAAATCTGTAATTGTCTGTACATATATAAATATATCATAGAGAAAAGAGGAAGTATGGCAACACTTGGAATTCCGGCAAATACTATTGCAATTTTGCAAAAATACAATTTTAATTTCCAAAAAAGATATGGTCAGAATTTTCTGATTGATACCCATGTATTGGAGAAAATCATATCGAATGCAGGTGTGACAAAGGAGGATTTTGTACTGGAGGTAGGCCCCGGCATTGGAACTATGACACAGTATTTAGCAGAAAATGCAAGAGAGGTAGTTGCTGTAGAAATTGATAAAAATCTTATTCCCATATTGGAGGATACATTAAGTGAATACAATAATGTAACGGTAATAAATGAGGATATTTTAAAGGTAGATATCAACAAACTGGCAAATGAGCGAAATGACGGAAATCCTATAAAGGTGGTCGCAAATCTTCCATATTATATTACTACACCAATTATAATGGGACTTTTTGAAAGTCATGTACCAATAGAAAGTATAACAATTATGGTACAAAAAGAGGTGGCTGACAGAATGCAGGTAGGACCGGGAACAAAGGACTATGGTGCTCTTTCTTTAGCTGTCCAGTATTATGCAAAGCCTGAAATTGTGGCAAATGTTCCGCCAAACTGCTTTATGCCAAGACCAAATGTGGGCTCGGCAGTTATAAAACTTACAGCACATAAGGAGGTACCGGTTAAGGTAAGTGATGAAAAGCTTATGTTTGCTATTATCAGAGCAACGTTTAATCAGAGAAGAAAGACCATGCAGAACAGTATATGTAACAGCAGTGAGTTAAGGTTTTCAAAGGAGCAGGTAGTGGACGCTTTAAGAAAAATGGGACTTTCGGAAACCGTACGAGGTGAAGCACTGTCATTGGAGGAATTTGCTGCATTTACAAATTATATAAGTGGAAGAGAAGTATCAGATTGGTCAAAGAACTAATATCGGAGGGTAAAGGAAAAAAGACTTAAACGGTACAATTATTTTAGCAAAATAAGGAAAAGAAAGATTAAGAAAAAATTAGTGGAATTGTGTGTATTCTTGTGGTAGAATAACGCTATTAATAAATTCAATAAATCAGAATTGTTATTTGGGATATGGTGGACTGATTGAAATTCTTCCAAAAAGATTTCAGGGATGTTTAGATATACTATGGAAAATGGTACGATAGTAGTCGTGATACTTGACACTTTTCAGGTATACGTACAAATGATAAAAATGACAAGGAGAATGGTAATGAATCTGATTTATAATATTGATTTTGAAATAGTTGGAGTGATATATCTTTTAGTAATCTATGCTGCGTTATGTATATATTATTCTAATCAATCTGAGGTTAATAAAAAATTTAAATTAGTTGTGAAATGTATTCTGGCGACAGAGATCATGGATATTGTGACAGCCATTACCATTAGTTACGGGAGCATAATACCTCCGATTGTGAATATACTTGCAAATACTGTTTATTTTATGTTGACGTTTAGTCTTGGATATTGTTTTCTTCGATATGTGGAAAGTTATGTCTACCAATATGTGAGTAGGGTAAAAAGCATACATATAAATAAAATTATTTACTTATTGCTGTTAGTCCTTCTTATATTGAATATGTTTACAGGATTTTTATTCAGCATTAACGAGAAAGGGGAATATATTCATGGAAGTCTGTATTTGCTCGTTTACATTATTCCGTTGTATTTTGTATTATTTTCAACAGTAGTGCTTATCAAAAATCAAAGATTTTTCAAGGTAAAGCAGAAAATATCCATTAGCGTATATATTATTATGTGTTTACTGGGACCGATTATGCAGATGCTGTTTTTTTCGGATATATTGCTGGGTGTGTTCACACCATCGATTGCAGTCCTTATTATTTTGTTTTCCATGGAAACGCCGGATTACCATATGCTTATCAAAACACTTGCAGAACTTGATGAGTTACGAAAAAATTTACAGATAGAAGTAAAGAAACAGACAAAAAAGGCGGAAGACAGAAGGGAAAAGGTTGAACGTTTGTATGAACAGGTAATTCTGACACTTGCGAAAACAATTGATGCGAAGGATACATATACAAACGGACATTCGGAAAGAGTGGCATCTTATTCAAGAGAGATTGCAAAAAGAATGGGAATGTCTGAACAGGATCAGCAGGAAATTTATTACATGGGACTTTTGCATGATATTGGAAAAATAGGAATATCAGATGCAATTATTAATAAGACAGGAAAATTGACTGATGAAGAGTACCATATGATAATGAAACATCCGGAAATCGGTAGGGAAATTCTGACAACAATATCGGAATTTCCGGACATTTCAATCGGAGCAAAGTATCATCATGAAAAATATGACGGAAGCGGTTATCCGGACAAAGTCGCAGGAGATAATATTCCTTTTCCGGCAAGGATTATCGGAATTGCAGATGCTTATGATGCTATGGCTTCAAAGCGAAGTTATCGAGATGCCCTTCCGCAGCAGGTGGTTCGTGGAGAAATCGAAAAAGGAAAGGGAACACAGTTTGATCCAACATGCACGGCTATCATGCTTCAGATGATCGATGAGGACAAGGATTATCTGATGTGCGAGCATTAGAAACTCAAATTTTTATGAAAGGTAAACTATTATTTTCATACTCTACCTGAAGGTTACATAGAAGTTGAAATAATTCCCTAAAAAAATCATAAAGCATAAATGTATGTCATAGTATTTATAAATACAAAATTATAAATAGGAGAGGGCTTGAAAAGATTAGTTTCGTATATTTACAAATATGAAAATGGAAGTAAGGGAGAGAATATAGGATTTGGGAAAATTGATACAGATGACAATCAGATAAAAATGAATATATCTTTAAGATGTAACGAAAACAAAGAACATCTTGAGGTATATTTTTTTGTGAGAGAAGACGTTACAAAGCTTGTATTTGTGGGAGATGCAGTACAAAAAAACGGAAGCTATGAATTAAAGAAAATAGTAAATATGAGGGATTTAACTGAGGGAAAATATAGTACAAGTGATATACATGGAATAATTATAAGGGATGATACTAATATAAGGTTTATTTCTTTCTGGAAAGATGAGTATATTATAAGAAAATGTGTAAAGTGGAATGAAATTATGGTACTTGATATCTCAGATAAATCAGGTAACAGGAATAATATAATGGAAGACAGCTATGAAGTAATTGAAGAAGATACGGTTTATCTGGTGGATAGAAATTGTGTGCCTATAGAGTCTATAGATAGGGAAAATGCCGGTATAAACAGAATGGAAGTTACAGATAACGGACAAATGAATTATGGCACGAGTAGTGAAAATAATACAGAAAGAAATAAAAACAATACAGGCAGCAAAGAAAACCGAAATGATTACAGAGAAAATGCAGAAGAGATACAAAATGATAATATTAGGGAAAGTAACGAGATGACTGAGAATGAAAAAAAACACAGGGATGAAGCTTTTGAGAATGAAGAAGATAATATAAGTTCAGATTATATGAGAAAAAAGGAAACCGAAAATAAATCTATAATTGAGGAACAAATCAAAGGAAAAACAGGACAAAATATAAATGAGCAACAAATTGAAACAAAAGAAAAGCTTGAAAAGACAGATAAGGATAATCAGAATAATAATAACAGCCGGTCAATTCTTGAAAGATTTTTTGGCAAACAGAGAATTGGGCAGTATGTAATTGATAAAAATAAATTACCTGTATGCAGAATAATTCCAAAGGATATTTATGTTTTGCCAAGGTGCTGTTGGAATAATGTCAGAAACGCATATCTGTGTCATTGTTTTATGAAATATGGAGGGGCATATCTGATAGAGGCAGACGGAATATACATAGGAGTGCCGGGATATAAGACCATTAATGATGAAATAATGGCAGGAAAGTATGGATTTAAGAGATTTATGGAATGTGAGGTGGATTGTCTCGGGGTTAGCAGTAATATGAACTGGAAAAGAGGATTTTGGTGTAAGAAATTGATGCCAAAAGGTAGCACAACTTTATGAAACTCAAAATAAAAATACATAAACTCAAGTCAGGAATAAATTGTTAATCTTTATTAAATGTGGTATTATAGAGATAATTAAAGAGTTTGTAATGACTACGAAACATTTGATTATCTCTATAGTACCTTTTTTGGTAATGAGAGATTAATTAATAATATTAGATGAGAGGTGTTTCTATGAGATTTGTTAAAACAGAAGATCTTGCAAAGGGTATGCGTTTAGCTAAGCCTATCTATAATAAAAACGGTGTACTGTTGTATGATAGGGATACAAAGCTTACAAAACAGGGTATAAACAGCATTAAAAACTTTAATATTATTGGTATATACATATTAGAGCCGGCTGAACCATTACCCCCAATGACAGAGGAGGATATAGAGTTTGAAAGATTCCAGACTATGAGTATGTTTGGTTTAAAGGAAGATTTAGATATGATTTTATCAGATAAAAAACCTGTAAATATCGAAAATCTTATCAAGATGATTATAAAGAATTATTGTCGCAGGGGCAAAAAAGTTAATTTTATGCAAAATATCAGAAGTACAGAGGATTATGTCTATAAACATTCTATTAATGTAGCCATAATGTCTGCTATGATGGCATATAGACTGAAAGTGTCAACCATTAATACAAGAGTTTTGATTTATAGTGCATTGATACATGATATAGGTAAGCTTATGTCAACTGCATCGCAGCAGCAGGAGAGTGAAGAGGATGAAAGTGAGATAAATACTAAAATTGAACAAAGAGGTGTAAATTTTTTATTGAATAGTGATTTTATAGTAGATGAAGTCAAGACTATTCTTTTGGAAAAAGTTAGAAATTCATCTAAGCCTTCCCGTGAAGCAGGCAGAGAGGAGGTTTCTCTGTCTACTAAGATTTTACAGATAGCGGAGCTTTATGATGATGTAACATCCATGAAGCTGGATGAAGAGCCTATTTCTGATGTAGTTGCCGTAAGAACTTTACTGAATAACCGTGACAAATATGACAGTAAAGTGGTAGGTGCATTGGTAGACAGTATTAAAATGCTGTATCCGGGTGTATGTGTAGAGCTTACTAACGGATATACAGGACTTGTTATTAAAGTAAATAAGGATGATGTACTCAGACCTATGGTGTTATGCTTTGTGGACAATAAGCTGTATAATCTGGGAGATAATGATGTTTTCAAGATTGTGCAGATAAGAGATATAATGAAAACTATGGATAAGAGAGTTAAGATTGATAAGGCAACTATTGATGAATATATGAAAAAGTATACATAAAAAGCAGGAATGTTTTTTACTCACTATAAGTAAGAGCTGCCCTTTTAGTTAAAGCTGATTTGGCTGGAGTGCAGCTCTTACTTTTAGTGAGTATTTTGTTGTGTATAGAATATGGATAAGTTAATTATCTGACTTTTGCATATCTGTGCCGTTTAAAGGATTTATAAGAGAATAGAGCCTGTGTGACTGCCATTTACCCTGAACCTGAATATTGCTTTCACATAGTCCCTCGTAGTTAAAGCCAAGTCGCTCAATCAGCTTTATTGACGGTAAATTGTTTGGAAGTATATAAGCATTTATACGATGTAAATTTAAATAAGTGAATGCGGTGGAGATGGCAGACGTAATGCTTTCCGTTGCATAGCCAAAGCCATTGTAATCCTCGTCAAATTTATATCCTATTATGCAGGAGCAGTAAGGAAAGGGAGTAATATTTCCAAAGGAAACAGTACCTATTATACGATCAGGCTCATTTTTTAAAAGTACATAATATCTAAGATATTCTTTACTGATGGAGGCTTTATATTCTCTGTCCAAAACGCTTTTCTGAAATATGGGTGAATAATAAATGGGATTTTTAATAGTTTCAAATGGAGCAAAAAAGTCTTTATTTTTCACAAGAAAATCGGATACTTCATTGCAGAAGCTGTCGTCTAACAGTTTAAGTAATAATCTTTTGGTTTCTAAGGTTGTTTTAATCATACCGTAACTTCCTATAAATAAATCTTAAATATAGAATAACATTTTTTCATGGGGCGTCAAGGAAAAGTTCACGTATATCTGTGACTTTTTGTACAGGATTATTATATCGTTATGATGATGTAAACTTTTTGAAGTTAAAAATAAAAATACGGAAACTCAAAAAGAAAATTTATAATGAACATAGTTACGGGTTATGTTAGAATAGTTATGGTAATATTAGGAGAGTTCATAAAGAAAGATTTTCAGGAAAATTGTAAAGGAATGTCATATGAAATTAGAGATTTTATATAAAGACCGGGATATTATCGTAGTAAAGAAGCCTGCCTTTGTTTCTTCACAGGAAGAGAGAGGTGCGGGAGCAGATATGGTAAGTTGTATCAGAAATTATTATGCAATAGAGGAAGAAAAACAGGTGCAGGTGTTTGTAGTCCATAGGCTTGATAAACCGGTTGCGGGAGTTATGGTATATGCTCTCAATAAAAGGTCGGCAGCTGCTCTGTCAAAACAGCTTGCAAACGGAGATTTTAACAAGACATATTATGCCATTTTGAAACTGTTAGAGAAAACACCAGGTGTATTGGGATTTAATGAAAAAAAGGTACTTACAGATTATCTTATAAAGGACGGTCGCAGTAATATGTCAAGAATTGCCGAAAAAGGTGAAATAAAGGATGCAAAGAAGGCTGTACTGGAATATGAGATTACCGATAAAAAAGATATTGACGGCAGGATGTTATATCTTGCAAAAATCTGTTTGATTACGGGGAGACATCACCAAATAAGAGTACAGTTCAGTGGTAACGGAGCACCATTATATGGTGATAAAAAATATGGAAGTTTGGCACCAACCAAAAAATCCTGTAAAAAGACAGATACAGATATTATACAAGACAGTAGCAGTAATAATGACGAAAATGAGGGCATAGCTTTATGTGCGTATGCACTTAGGTTTAACCATCCTGTAACCGGAAAAACGATGGAGTTTAGTATTACCCCTGATAATAGTATTTTCGGGAGGTTTTTTAATGAATAGAGAAGAAAAATATATGAGTCTGGCATTGGCACAGGCAAGAAGAGCATATAAACTAAATGAAGTACCTATAGGATGTATTATTGTGTATAAGGATGAAATAATAGGCAGAGGATATAACAGGAGGGTTACGGACAAAAATACACTGTCACATGCAGAGCTTAATGCTATTAAAAAGGCCTCTAAAAAGTTGGGAGACTGGAGGCTTGATGACTGTGAAATGTATGTTACTTTAGAGCCCTGTCAGATGTGTTCGGGAGCGATAGTCCAGTCTCGAATAAAAAAGGTATATATAGGCTGTATGAACCCAAAGGCAGGTTGTGCAGGTTCAATTATGAATCTGTTAAATGTTCCGGAATTTAATCATCAGACAGATATAGAAGCAGGAGTTTTAGAGGATAAATGCAGTGAAATTATTAAAAGATATTTTAAGGAGCTAAGAGGTCTAAAAAAGTTGCAAAAAGCCGAAAAGTTTAGTAATTGTTTAGAAAAAGAAATTTGACATATTCACAAAAATCATTTATACTTACAAAGCACTATAGTGCAACAATTAAATATGCTTTAAAATTTCCACGCAGCCGGGGAGTTAGCGGTGCCCTGTACTTGCAATCCGCTTTAGCAAGGGTGATATCCGGTTTCGGATGATGATTTGTGGAGCTGCCTTTTATAAGTGGCGTTGAAGCTTGGGTCTTATGCAATAGAAATTTACGAATCGTGTCAGGTCAGGAATGGAGCAGCACTAAGTAAAACCTTCTATGTGACGTGAGGTAGCCTGAGCAGAGCTAACTGTAAGAGTAACGTCCATGAATCACATACAACGCCGGATGCGTGGATTTTCTATATAACACTGAATTGCAGGCAATTCAGTGTGCCGAGTGCATAAAATCTGTGATTTTATCCACGAGGCAGTAGTGAATTGCCAAAATATGAATAGCACTGAATTGCTTGCAATTCAGTGCTTTATCGGAGGTTTTATGGATTCAAAATATTTCGACCATACAATTCTAAAGGCGGATGCCACAAAAGAGGATATATTAAGGATTTGCAGCGAAGCAAAGAAATATGATTTTGCATCTGTATGTGTAAACAGCTATTGGACAGGTCTGGCAGCAGATGAGTTAAAGGAAAGTAATGTAAAGGTATGTACGGTAGTGGGATTTCCTTTAGGTGCAATGTCTGTAAATGCGAAAGCATATGAAACAAAAGATGCAGTAAATGCAGGAGCAGATGAAATAGATATGGTTATAAATATTGGAGAATTAAAGAATAGAAATTACGAGGCCGTATATGAGGATATACTGGCTGTAAGAAAAGCCTGCGAGGGCAGAATATTAAAGGTTATTATTGAAACCTGTTATCTTACGGATGAGGAAAAAGTAAAGGCATGTGAATTATCGGTAAGAGCAGGGGCTGATTTCGTAAAGACCTCTACAGGCTTTGGAAGTGGTGGGGCGACAGCAGAGGATGTAAGGCTGATGAAGGATACAGTAAATAATAAGGCAAGAGTAAAGGCATCCGGCGGTATCAGAACTAAAGATATTGCAGATATTATGATAGAAGCCGGTGCAGACAGACTGGGAACAAGTGCTACAATAGCTATATATAGTGGAAGGGAAACAGTATGAAAAGAAAGCTAAAACAGATAGGTGCTGTAGTAGTAATAATAGCCATATTGGGATTATATATATGGGCTATAGTTGCAGCCGTAATGGCAAGACCTGAAGCAAATGCCATGTTTATGGCGGCAATATCCTGTACAATTGCAATTCCTGCAATGATATATGTATACATCTGGGTAGCAGGACTTCTAAAAGGAAAAAGACAAAATTCAGAAGAAAAGCAGAAGAATTAGGAGGCAGCATGTCAGAATTAACATCTATGAAGAATATTGGCAAAGAAATGGAAAAAAAGCTAACATCTGTAGGAATTGATACATCTGAGAAGCTTGTTAATTTAGGCGCAAAGCAGGCATATTTAAAACTAAAACAGACATATCCTGAGATTTGTCTCGTGCATTTATATACATTAGAGGGTGCGATTAGTAATACTGAATTTAACTGTCTTTCTGAAGATAAGAAAAAAGAATTAAAAGAATTTAGTGACTTTCTAAAGAAGTAATTCCTGTTAGGAAGAGGCTGTGAACTCAATAAAAATCAATATAGGATAACCAATAGAAGAAAAGAGGCAGTTGTAAATTGAATTTGTATCATTATTATGATAGTATGGTTGGACCTTTTAAAAATCTGTCGGATATTCCGATTGAAGAGGCGAATAAAATTCTTCGTGAAATTGCAGAGAATAAACCGGATGTTCAATGTGCAAAAAGGCAGACAGATTATATGGAAAACCGTTTATACTATGAAAATATATTAAGGACGGAATTCCTGAAAAAGGGTGGATTAATAAAAAGAAAAGCACCACATTATATGGTTTTGGAGAAGAGCCCATGGCTTAGTACATGGTTTGAAAATTGTGCTTTTATTAAAATACCAATTGAAAAATTTGATTTAAGGACAGTTTCATTTACATATGGAGATTCACATCCGACATTTAGCACAAAAGTAAATGACGGTAAAGAATATCGTAAAAAATTGTATACATATGAAGAGATATTAAAAATAATTGATAAGTATGGATTCCCACAGGATTGGAATGATGATGGGAAATATGGACCTGAGAGATATATTGAGGCACATATTTGGAGTGATGATGTTATACAGGAGTATGTAAATTAATGTACAAATGATTTTGGCGAAACCTACCAAAGTAAAAAGCATATTTTTATATATTATGCATATGTCGGTGATTGGATTTCCAAGAATTGGAGATTTACGGAAACAAAGGTGTAATAAGACAAAAACAATAATGGGCTTACAAAAGATAAAAATCATTATCTTTTGTAAGCCCTAAAAATATTCTGTATAAGTATATATGTCTATGATATTATTATAAATATAAGACTATTGTCTATGTTATATTCTATATATTACACTCTGCACATATGGTATTTTGCATATATATAAGCGGTTATCTGTATATAATATCATGTCTTCCCGGGCCGTTTGATACCATTGTAATCTTTACTTCAAGTTCTTTTTCTATAAACTCAATGTATTTTCTACAATTTTCAGGAAGCTCTTCATATTTTTTTATGCCCCGGATATCTGTTTTCCAGCCCGGAAGATATTCATATACCGGTTTAGCCTTAGAAAGCTTTGTGGTTGTAGGAAAATCTCTGGTAACTTTGCCGTCAATTTCATAACCTATACAAACAGGAAGTGTATCTAAGTAACCAAGTACATCAAGTACTGTTAATGCTACCTGTGTAGCCCCCTGCATCTTACAGCCGTATCTTGAAGCAACTGCATCAAACCATCCCATTCTTCTTGGACGACCTGTAGTAGCACCATATTCACCACCGTCACCACCGCGTCTTCTAAGCTCGTCAGCTTCATCACCAAAGATTTCGCTTACAAATTCGCCGGCACCAACAGCACTGGAATATGCTTTGACAACAGTAATAATATCTTTAATCTCATATGCAGGAATACCGGCTCCTATTGCACCATATGAGGCAAGTGTAGAAGAGGATGTAACCATTGGATAAATACCAAAGTCAGGGTCTTTTAATGTACCGAGCTGACCCTCTAATAAGATGTTCTTTCCCTCCTTAATAGCCTGCTGTAAAAATGCTGCGGTATCACAAACATAAGGGGCAACCATATCCCTGTATTCATGCAGGGTGTCTAATAATTCATCGGGATTGATGGCAGGCTTGTGATATAAATGCTCTAAAATACAATTCTTAAGTTCACAAACTCTCTCAACCTTTTCTTTTAAAACTTCTTCATCAAAAAGCTCATTAACCTGAAAACCAATTTTTGAATATTTATCTGAATAGAAAGGAGCAATACCTGATTTAGTAGAGCCAAATGACTTTCCACCAAGTCGTTCCTCTTCATACTGATCAAATAAAATATGGTATGGCATAACTATCTGAGCTCTGTCAGACACTAAAATCTTAGGCATTGGAACACCCTTAGACACAATGTCTTTAACCTCATTAAAAAGTGCCGGTATACTGAATGCAACACCGTTACCAATAACACTTGTTGTATGATTGTAAAATACACCTGAAGGAAGAATGTGAAGTGCGAACTTACCGTAATCATTTACAATAGTATGTCCGGCATTGCTTCCACCCTGAAATCTGACTATAATGTCAGAGGTTTCCCCAAGCATATCTGTAATTTTACCTTTACCTTCATCGCCCCAGTTTGCACCTACGACTGCTCTTACCATAGAATAAGACCTCCTAGTTTATATTGTTTTTGCGTTTTATGAAAATGTGTTCACGGCACATTTTGTACTGCCATTTTGAACAACGTGGCTATTATAGCACTAATGTTGATATAAGTAAAATTAATATTAATTATGAAGAGTATAACATATGCTTATATATGGATTGACCTGTTTTTATTCCTGCAAAGCAGTCGCCAAAGCCAAGCTTGCTGCGGGAGATTTTACTTTTAATAATTTTTGAATTTATCTAATATGATTAGAATGTTAAAAGATCTTATTATAAAATATTTTTGCAGGTTACTTAAAGATTTCCTTAATTTTATAAATATTTATGAGACTTTAAGTTTCCGTATTTTTCAACATAAAAGTACGGAAATGCTGATTATGAAACATATTAAGAATGCAGATTATTAATAATATCCAGCAGTTTTCCTGCAGGCGCTGAAATTGCGTTCCTTCTGTCTGTTACAATGGAAAAATAACGTTTGGGCATTTTTTCATTAATTTTAATCTCAAAAATTTTATTATTATCAATAAATGGCTTTGCAAAGTCATATACTACTAATCCTACTCCCAGATTTCGCAGGGTAAACTGAACAATCATATCACTGGTAGCAAGTTCAAATTCCGGCTCAATAAATACACCCTTTTCGGCGAGAAATTCATCAATATATGCTCTAGTACTGGTGTTTTTTTCCAGAGAAATGATAGGGAGCTTAGATAAAATATCAAGAGGTTGTATTTTATTTTTAAGATAGTTATATTCATCGCCTGCAATAAATACAGTTTTAATTTCACGCACATTTGTGGCAATCAGACCTTCATAGCTGATAAAAGGAGTGGTGATAACACCGAAGTCAATTTTTCCTTCTTTAAGATTGGATAAGGTTTCGGGAGTAGGAGCATTGGTTACGGTTATTTTTATCTGTGGATATTTCTCGTGAAAAATCTCCAGATATGGCAGAAGATAAAATTGTAAAGTCATATCAGATGCACCGATTTTAATTTCACCATTGTCTAAGTCTAAAAGCTGCCTGAAGGCATCTTCACCCTGAAGAATATTTTCATATGCAGTCTTTACATAGGAAAAAAGAATATTACCCTCATGTGTCAGCTTTACGCCCTTTGGAGTACGCAAAAACAGCCTGCCGCCAAGAGAGGCTTCAAGGCTTTTAAGAGCCTGGCTTACAGCCGGCTGTGAAATGCAAAGCTTTTCTGCTGCGGCGGAAATACTGCCACAGGTAGCTACATAGTAGAAATATTTGTAATATTCCAGGTTGGTGTTCATATTGCCTCCTTCCTATGAGGATAAAATCTAATATATAAATTATAAATTGATTGTCACTACTGCCTCGTGTATAAAATCGCAAAGTAATTTTACGGGTCGAGGGCATTATACAATAAATTATTCATCACTACTGCCTTGTGGATAAAATCACAGATTTTATCCACAAGGCACACCGAGTTGTAAACAACTCGGTGTTATTATACCATAAATCTTTATTGCTATAAAGCTTTGGGGATACCTGATACAAACCCTTTGGACTTTTTGTTGTAAAAAGTGGTACATTGAGTATAATATACTTAACAGAATGGTTGGAAGGTGAGTTAATTTTACCGCACTAAATAAAATCTATAAGCTGTAAGAATAGTCGTTCTAAACTTTACCGGGGAGCTGATATGCCCCTTGTCAAGCAGGGTGACTATTTTTTTTATATTTGAAGCAAAAGCTGTTAATATATTTAATTATTATTTAACAATTCCTCTGCTATACTTCATTCCATAATAAAAATCCACGAAAGGAGATTAAGGCCATGTATTTAAAAATACTAATAAAAGACCTGAAACGTAAAAAGACAATGAATGTCATATTACTGCTTTTTATAACACTTGCTACATTGTTTATAGGCAGCAGTGTAAGTAATATGATAGCAGTTATGACTGCAATGGATAATTATATGGAAATTTCTGAAGTATCAGACTATGACACTTTTATAACAGAAGAATATAGAGAAAAGATGCTTCAGTTTTTGGAGGAAAATGATTATGTAGACAGCTATAAAGAACAAAGAATGATTAACATATCAAAGAATGATGTTAAGGTAAACGGTACGGTTATTGATTATGCAAATTCAATATTTGTTATGAGTGATAGGGAAGTTTCAACAAATATATTTGATGAGAATAATCAAAAAATAGAAGATATAAAAAGCGGGTATATATATATCACACCTATATTTGCGAGGCATATTGGTGTAAAGACAGGAGATAAAATTGAGGTAACAATAAACGATACCGCTAAAGAATATACAGTTAACATAGCTAAGGATATCATATGCGGCTCAGACATGATGGGAATAACACGTTTGTTTATAAATGATTCAGAGTATAAAGAAATGCTGGAGAATAATAATTTATCAGTGTTATTTGGCTATTCAATGGAGCTAAAGGACATTTCAAAATTTGAAAGTGAATATATAAAGACAGGTATTAATGCAATAAGTAATTTAACAAACGATACATTAAGAATCACATATATTATGGATATGATAATTGCAGGAATGCTTATGGTAGTAAGTGTATGTCTGATTATTATTTCCTTAATTATATTGAAATTTACCATTTCTTTTACTATTAATGAAGAATTCAGGGAGATAGGTATTATGAAAGCAATAGGAATACAAAATAAAAAAATAAGAGTACTATATATTGTAAAATATTTTGTGATTTCTGTTGCAGGTGGTGTAATCGGCTTTGGAATCAGTATTCCATTTGGAAGCTTATTGCGTGAATCAGTAGCTGAAAATATAGTAATGAAAAATAATATATGGAATATTATAATAAATACCGTCTGTGTATTATTGGTTATATTATTTATTATATATAAGAGCTTTAGAGCTACTAAAAAGATAAAGAAAATGAAACCGATAGATGCCGTTAGAAATGGTGCAACAGGTGAGCGATTCAGAGCTAACGGACTTATCAGTTTAAATAGAATGCCGTTTAAACCGGTTGTATTTATGGCAATAAATGATATTACTTCTAAGTGGAAGCAGTTTAGCATATTAGCAGTGACATTTGCAATGGGTTTGATTTTGATAATAATTCCGATTAATATAGTTAATACACTGGAATCTTCTGAAATAATACCGGCATTTTCAATGGTACCATCGGATGTATATCTATATAATAGTGCTGTGTTAACAGGTGGTAAGAGCCGAGAAGAGATTTACGCAAATTTGGAGGAGATAAAAGAAAGATTAGCTGACAATGGAATAGATGCCAAAGTTTATATAGAAATACTCTTTACACTGAATGCTTCAAAGGATGATAAGTTTTGTTCGTCACTATCTTTTGTAGGTGTGGGAGATGTAAAATCAACGGAGTATGCTTATATGAAAGGAAATGCACCCATCTATGAAAATGAGGTTGGAATAAGCCATATTATTGCTGACAAATTAGCTGCAGATATAGGTGACTATATAGTGATAAATACAGGAGCAGGAGAAAAGGAATTTTTAGTTACGGCAATATTCCAGACGATGACTAATATGGGTCAGGGTATCAGGTTTTATGAAAATGCAGAGCTTTCATATGAACAGGCTATGGGCAATTTAGCTGTTCAGATTAAATATACAAATAATATGGACAAAAAAACAAAAGAGGAAGCTTATGAAAAAATATCTGAATTATTTCCGGAGTATAAAGTACGAGACGGCAAAAGATATATTAATGAGATGATGGGTGATATCTCAACTCAAATAGACAATGTAAAATATCTTATTGTGGCAGTTGTCATAGTTATAAATATACTGGTAGCAGTATTAATAGAAAAGATACTTTTGACAAAGGAAAAGGGTGAGATAGGATTACTTAAAGGTATTGGTTTTAATATAAATTCTCTTATGCATTGGCAAATGCTGAGAATGACTATGGCAGCTTTTATAGGTATTGTTATAGGTACATTGCTTTCAACGCCTATGACAGATTTAAGTATTGGATGGGGATTTAAGATAATGGGACTTTCCAGTATAAGATATACAATTAATCCACTTGAGGTTTATGTAATTTATCCGTTTATTATATTAATAAGTACCATTTTTGCCGCTGTTATTGCATCACTTTCAGTCAGAGGGATCAAAGCAACAGAGACATCTAACATTGAATAAGAAATAAATGTTAAAACAGTAAAAGAAAAGAGGAAATATTATGTCGAACGCATTAAAAGTAGAAAATTTATGTAAAACATATATTGTAAACAAAATACAGAACAATGTATTAAAAAATGTTAATTTTACAGTGGAGGAGGGAGATATGACCGCTATAATGGGTCCCTCAGGCTCCGGCAAATCCACACTTTTGTATGCAGTATCAGGGATGGATAATGTTACATCAGGAGAGATTTTATTTATGGGAAAAGATATTGCAAAAATGCCGGAAAAAGAGCTTGCCGGTTTAAGGCTTAATAATATGGGCTTCATTTTCCAGCAGATGTATATGATGAAGAATTTAAGTATTCTGGACAATATTATTTTGCCTGCAAGGCAGTCAGGAAAGATAAATGAAACATATACAGAAACTGCAAAACGAGGCTTAAAGCTGATGAAAAAGCTTGATATAGCCGATATAGCAGACAATGATATTAATGAGGTTTCAGGCGGACAGCTTCAAAGAGCATGTATTTGCAGAAGCATTATAAATAATCCGGATATCATATTTGCAGATGAGCCTACAGGTGCATTAAACAGAAGTGCATCAAAGGAAGTAATGGAAGAGCTTGTGAAGATGAATAAAGAGGGAACAACCATTATGTTAGTAACACATGATGTAAAGGTTGCATCAAAGTGCAAAAAGGTGTTATATATGTTAGACGGAAATATTAAGGGTGAATATGAGTTTAGTAAAGATACAGATAATGACGAGAGAACAAGGGAAAGATGTCTTAACAACTGGCTGATGGATATGGGATGGTAATATGTTAGATATACTTGTAGTTGAGGATAATAAAGAACTGTCAAAGCTGCTAAATGATTTTCTGGTGGCAGAAGGATATGTAGTAACAGTTACGGATACCGGAGAAAAGGCCGTAGATATATTTGAAAAATATGGAGCAAGGCTTATTATATTGGATATAATGCTGCCGGGAATGGATGGATTTGCAGTATGCAGTAAAATAAGAAAGCTAAAGGACACTACCATCATTATAGTGAGTGCAAGGACTGAAAAGGATGATAAGCTGAATGGTTTGCTGCTTGGTGCGGATGATTATATTGAAAAGCCATATGATATTGATATTTTATTGGCTAAAATCAAAGGGATATTTAAGCGAAGATACAGTACAGACACTATAAAGTCAGGAGAGATTGTACTTGATAAAGTAAAAAAGACAGCATTTAAGTCAGGCAGAAAAATAGAACTTAGAGCTAAAGAATATGAGCTTTTACAGTTATTTATGGAAAATGAGGGCAATGTGCTTGCTACAGAGCTGATATTTAACCGTATCTGGGGCTTTGACAGTGAAAGTGAATTGCAGACAGTACGGGTTCATGTAAACTGGCTCAGGGAAAAGCTGGAGGAGGATATAAAAAATCCGGAGCATATACTGACGGTATGGGGTAAGGGGTATCGTTTTGAAGCATAAATTAAGTAAGTCATCTGTTATTGTGACGGTGATGAGTAAGGGGTATTGGTTTTTACAAAAAAATTAAGGATTAAATATAATATATGAAAAATTATAAAAAAATCAGTTTACTTACAATTATATGTTATTTAGTGATTGTGGCGCTTATTAATGTAAGCGTTATATTCTTATGCAATGAAAACAACCTTGGAAAAGAGTATCTGGTGGAGATAAACAGGGTGGAAAAGTATGTTGAAAATAGCGGATTATATAATGTGAATCTGAGTGACTATAAGTATGTGAAGAATGTAGAGGAGTTTAAATTGCGGGACAATGAAGGCTTAGAAGAGCAGGAACTCAGATTTTATATATTTATTAATGAGTTTAAATTATTTTTAAATAGCAGTGAAAATTATGTTATCAGGTATATAAATGGAAGCCTATATAAGATAGAATATGAAATTTACTCAAATATAGATATAAATAAAGTACTTTTGTGTATCAATCTTCCTTTGGCATTAATTGCCACAGTCATAGTTATATTTATGATTTTCATACAATCTAAAATATTAAAGCCGTTTTATATTCTGGAAAAATATCCTTATGAGCTTTCAAAGGGAAATCTTACAATGCCATTAAAAGAAGATAAAAATAAATTTTTTGGTAAATTTGTTTGGGGATTAAATATGCTCCGTGAAAAGCTTGAGAGCGACAGAAAAAGAGAACTGGAAAACGAAAAGGATAAAAAGTCCATGGTGCTATCACTGTCACATGATATAAAAACTCCATTATCTGCAATAAAGCTCTATTCAAAGGCATTGTCGAAGGAGCTTTATAAGGATAAGGCAAAACAGCTTGAGGTGGCACAAAGTATCAATGAAAAAGCAGATGAGGTTGAAAGTTTTATAAATGAAATTGTAAAAAGTCAGAGAGAAGATTTCTTAGAAATACCGGTGGAGATGAATGAGTTTTATCTTTCAGAATTAATGGATAAGATAGAGGGATTTTATAAGGATAAGCTGGAGGTTTTTAAAACTGAATTTACAATACAGGAATATAAAAACAGTCTTATAAAGGGAGATATGGACAGGAGTGTTGAGGTATTACAGAATATAATGGAAAATGCCATAAAATATGGCGACGGACAGCTTATAGAAATATCAGTCTGTTATGAAGAAAATAATTGTCTTGTAACAGTAATGAATACAGGTGAAATACCGGATGAAAACGATGTCAATCATATATTTGAAAGTTTCTATCGTGGAAAAAATTCGGAGGGCGTTATAGGAAGCGGTCTGGGACTTTATATATCAAGAAATCTTATAAATAAAATGGAGGGTGAGATATTTGCCATGGCAAAAGATAATCAAATGGAGGTAACAGTAGTATTTAAGATAGCATAGCACTGAATTGCAGGCAATACAGTGCTATGCTATAATATTATATTGATAGTGTAAATTGTGTCAGTTTTTTTAGTATTGACTCAAGAGATTTACAGTGGTAAATATATACTATATTGGATATCTCATATGAGAGTATGGTATTAATAATATTTTTAATATTATATTTGTATAATTATATCTTAGAATCTTAGCATCATAGCAAATACATATGAAAGAAATTGTTGCTTTTAAATTTTCACAAAGGATAATATGATATTTTAAAAATCATCTAGTTATAAAATAAGTTTATATATTTATGGAAATATATATAGAAAGGAAAATGTAAATATTGTTTGCGACTATCAAAGATAAGTAAGCAGGCAATGTAGAAGTTTAGTGAAAATTATGTATAAAAGAAGGAAAAATAAGAAACAGCAGGCTAGTATTAATATTGTTTCGAGTATTATTGGCATCATAGCTACAATAGTATTTGTTTCAGGATTCATATATATATTAAGCAGTCTGGATGAATTTATTGTAAATGAACCTGCTGATAATCCGTTGGAGTCTTCATATACTATATATTTAATATTAAGATGGTCAATTATTATTATTGGAGCTATAGTTATTTTAATATGTATATACAGACTTATTAAAGCCGTTGTTATATTAAGTAGCAGGGATAATAACGCAGATTATGCGTTTAACAGCTATTATAAGGAAGAAGCTACACAAAAAAAATATAAAGAAACAATGACTTTTATTAGTAGAGAAATTAAATATTATACTGATTTAGATATGAGCTTAGGAAAAACCCATGGAAGACATGAATATTATGTAAAAGGCATAACTGGCTCAAATTACATAATAGAAACCAATGTCAATGAGTATATATATTTCAGATGGATAAAAGGGCTTGTAGCAGATGTTACTTTTTTATATAAAAGAGATGCTGATAATGATCAGATATTTAATATAGAGGAAGTAAATATATTAAATAGTCATAAAATATCAGGTGAAGTAATTAATAACTGTTTAGAAGATGAAAAAAGAAGACTTAATGAATATATTCAAAGAAGTGAAAAAGGTATAATAAGCAAATTGACAGATAATAATGGATATTTTGCAACCTCACATGTAAATTCTTTTAAAATAATAAATTCTGTAAATACACCTGAAGGAATGGAGATCTATTTGTCAACTGTGGGAAATTATCTTAAACCGGTGGGATATCCTTACTTCAAGTATAAAACTGTTGAATTTACGAAATATAAAACTGGTGATATTGTAAGGATAGATATGAAAAAGATAACAAGATTAGATTTATATTTAGCGACTCCGCAGTGCTGGTTTTACGATATTTCATATTTGAACGAAGATGATATTAAGAAAGGTTCAAGATGCGTAAATCTTGTTAATCAGTATTTGTATTAAATGATTGAGTTAATTATCTTTAGATTAAAAAAGAGACCGTCACACGAATTGAAAAATATACAGGATATGTTTTTGCAAAGGAGGTCTGCATTATTTTTAGTAACAAAAATTTTTGAAACTGAAAATAAAAATATGTAAACTTCAAGTTAAATGTAATTGTAAAATATTGTATAATGTTGTAGAATTATATTGTATATATTACTGCAAGGATGTTAGCATGTTTACAAAATATACAATGATTATAACAATTTTGATAAGGACAAATGTCTGTATTGTGAAACAAATACTTTATAGAGGTTTGTAGGTTAAAACACTAGTAATTACAGTAAAGAGTATGATAATAACAAGGTGGAATATATTTATTGTTCATAAAATTCAAAAGAGAAATTCTAAGCTCAGAGATAAAGATCCATTAATTAACTCAGCCGGAACAAATATACACAGTACATTTAATACGTATAATTGATTTATTCATCATTATGGGTATTGTTTCTATGTATGTTTTTGTAGTCTTCACTTACTAAAAAACATGAATAAATATTAAGGAGAAATTTTATAAGACAAGGAAGTTAGTAACTAATACATAGAAAGTAGTACAAAAATGACAGATATTAAAAGAACTTTCAGAAAAGTAAAATTTAAGGTACAGACTATCAGTGATTGCAAATAAAATTTAGGAAAGTTACATAAAGCAGATTAAATCTAATGCTTTAAATCCTAAAGCATAGTAGACAAATGATACTTCTGATACGATCAGAGGAAAAAATTTATGGGAACTATAATCGATAAAAAGAAAGGAAAAATTTATATGGCACAGGGAAAAATTATAATTTCTACAGAAGAGGTAAAGGCTGCTGCGAAAAGAGTAGAAAATTTAGCTGAAAAATATCATAACAGCTATACCGAGTTATATTCAATAGTAGATTCATTAGCTGGAGAAGGATTCTGGCAGGGAGTTGATAACGTAGCTTTTGTTGAACAAATCAATCAATTTAAGAATGATTTTGTGATGATGGAAGGAATTATGAAGGCATATGCCGATTTTTTGACTAAGGCAGCTGAAGGATATAAAACTATGCAGAATAGTATAGTGGATCAAACCGGTAAAAAACTTGTAACATCAGTTTAAAAGTATAACTAATAGAAAAGAAAGGTTGTTTGATAATATGAAAATACGTATTAAAAAGTTTATATCATTTATAACGGCGGTAGCTATGACTATAACATTGGTTGCGTGTGGAGCGAATGAAGCAGATGATGTGAAGGAAGTCAGTAATTTAGTTTCATATATTACAAGAGGTCAATGGATACAATTGCTTGCTCAGGGCTTTGGTTTGGATAGTTTTACAGGTGAGAGTCCATATTATACAGATGTTAATAGTGATGATGAAATATATACATATGTACAGGCATGTTATGAGTGGAATATTTTATCTACAGGCACAGATACATTTAAGCCCGATGATGTGGCAACATTAGGATTTGTTATAACCACATCGGTACTTGCTGCTGAGTTGGACTATGAAAAATATGCTACAAGTGATGATTTGAATGAAAGTATTATTAATTGTGCAAATGAGTATGGACTAACAAATATTAAGTATAGCGATTCAGATGAATTGAATACAGGAGTTACCCCTGTTGAGGCATCTACTGTTTTGAATTCGGCTGTCTCTGCTTATATGGCTGAGGAAGAAGAAGTATTTAATGTAATATATAGAGATACAGTGATTGATAATACAATAGAACAAATAACAACATTAGCGAATGAGGGCAAAAATATTGTTTTGGCTGAAGAGGCAGATAAGTTAGATGTAGGTTCTGTTTTGTTAATGCCGACGGACAGTGAACATCCATATGGATACACTTTAAAAGTGATATCAAAAGATTTAAATAGTGACGGAACATATACAATAGAAACAGTTGTTCCTGAGATTTATGAGGTATTTGAAGAGATAGACGTGGACCAAAATTTTATGCTTGATCCTAAATATTTTGAACCTGCAGAAGGTGTAACTGTAATAGAAGAGTTAGAAGAAAGTAATATATCAAGTTCTGTAGCGTTTAAGAACAAAGATAATATTTCGATATTAAATTCAAGTGATTATAGTATAGATAGTACAAAGACTCATACATATGAATCAGGGGCATCAAACTCAATCACATTAGGAATTAGTCTTGGTTCAAGTGGTTTAAAAATAGATTCGTCATTTGAAAAGAATATGAATGGTTTAAAAGCCAATATTACGAATACGGCATTTCACGATAACGATAATGAAGCATTTTTATATCTGATTGGAAAATCAAAAGTAATGCCTACTAATGATTATTTTACAACCTGCACGGATTTAATTGATGATTATATTAGTGGTAATATAAATACAAATGAGTTAAAGAAAAAATTAGAAGATGCCAAGGAGGAGTACAAAAAAAAGGATAAAGATAAATCAGATAAAGAATGGGATACTGGTTGGACACTATCTGGTAAAGTAATTATGGAATTGGGAGTGGACATAGAGTCAAAAATACACTTTACTTTATTTGATACTATACCAGATAAACTGGAAGAGTTTTCAGTTAGTATTTATAGTGATACAAAGACAGAAATTCAGTTTAAAGGTGAAGCAGGTAAAGAATTTAAACTTGGTAAATTTAGTGTGCCTGTAGCAGCAGGATTTGGTGTAGGGGTTGAGGTTAAATTATTTATTGATGTAAATGGTACTATTACTTATACATATACAGTAAAAAGTGAAAATAAGTTAAGCTATAGTGATGGAAAATTCAAGAAAACACATAGTGAATCATCTAGTCATAGTGGCGAATTAGGAGCATCAATTGAAGCTGGATTAGATACAGCGATTGCAGTTGATTTTTGGGGATTTGATTTAGCGAAATGTGGTGTTAAAATATCTGCAAAAGGAGAAGTAAAGGGGGGATTAGAGAAAGTACTAGAGTATGAAGAAAATAAAGCCGAAAATACGATGACTATAACGGATAAGCTTATTGCTACCGGTTCAGTTATGATTTATGCACCTTTAGTTACGATTTATATTGGAGGTGATGGTACATTAATTAAGAAGATAGGTATTGATGCCGAGTTTGGAATATTAACAGAAGACAATACACAAAAGATAAAGATATATGAGGCAAAAGAAGAACTTATACTTGACAAAAAAATTGTACCATTGCATGAGGATGAAACTACTACAGAAGACACAACTACATCCTCCGGTGAAGATACGACTACTGATAATAATACAAATACGGGATATTTATTAACATTGTCAGAGTTTGTCGTAGCCATGGATGTTGGTGGGGTTGTAACGTTAACAGCTACACTTCCTGAGGGATATTCAAACAGTGACTTGGTATGGTCATCCTCAGACAGCTCTGTTGCTACAGTTTCAAATGGAACAATTAAGGGGGTAAGTGAGGGCAGTTCAACAATTACGGTTACCACAAAGGATGGAAAATATAAGGTACAATGTTTTGTAACGGTTAATTAGTATTCTAAAGCTATAACCTTTTCATATATGGAAGAGGTTATAGCTTAATTTGTAAAGGGTTAATTATATGTTAAAAAAATTTAACAGAATATTAGGCGGAATGATTACAGGAACTTCATTTTATGTGGATAAAAATAATGAACAGATTTATTCTGTATCGTTTAAGAGAGCTGACAACAGAGAAATGACCGTATCGGTTGACAGACAATATTATGACAGATGCGTTCATGGAAATCTGGCTATATTTGATATAGATGTAGTCATGGAAAATGACGGTGATATTAATCATTATGACAAAAAACTTTCAAGAGCAAAGCGTGTAGCATTTGTAGGAGTTGATACAGATATTAATACATATAAAGAGAGAATGACAGAAGATTTGATATGGCTTTCAAGATACGCTAAGCCGTTAAAGGGTAATGATTCAAAAAAATCAAAAAGACCCCCATGGATGATTCTTATAGGATTGGTTTTTATTATTGGGGGTATTTTATTAATTGCATCAGTACCAATCAAGATTTTTGCTCAAATATCGGATGGTAAAAGATATGCTGATTTTATTTATACTGAAGGTGAGGTTATAGACCAAGATTGGAGTATGTCGACAACTAATCATGACAATGATGATATATATTACGATATTAAGGTTAAAATTCAATATGAGGCAGATGGAAATGAATATGTAATTACTGAAAAAATAAATAATCAAAGATATTCAATTGTTCTTGTAGAGCAGGACATGATATATAATCAGTCTAATCCAAGTGAAGCATATCTTGCTTCTTATGATGTAATTGCAAAAAGATACATACCGGACGGGTGTGATTCATGGGTGAGTTACATATTGCTTTTTGTTATTCTTCTTGTAATGGGAATTATATGTACGGGAGTTGGCATAATGGTTACTTTCGGAAGATAAAAATAAAAAATACAAAAACTCAAAGGCATATTATCTTGCGATTATTTTGGACATATTATATAATGTAGAGATGAGAGAAACAGGAATTATACTGTAATACTAAGCTGCGAAAATGAAATACATTAGAGATACAAAATTTTGAGATTAAAAATGTATGAAAATAAAATATAATTATAGAAAGGACGAACAGATATGAAAATAGGAATGCTTACAAGTGGCGGTGACTGCCAAAGCTTAAATGCAACTATGCGTGGAGTTGCTAAAACTTTGTACAACAACATAAAAGGCGTGGAGATAATTGGTTTTATCGAAGGCTATAAGGGACTTATGTATGAGGATTACAAGGTATTAAAGCCAAAAGATTTTTCAGGTATACTTACACAGGGCGGTACTATTATAGGAACTTCAAGACAGCCCTTTAAGCTTATGAGAACACCTGACAGTGAGGGCAGGGACAAGGTTGAGCTTATGAAGAAAACCTACAAAAAACTCGGCTTAGAGTGCCTTGTAGTTTTAGGCGGTAACGGCTCACAAAAGACGGCAAATCTTCTTAGGGAAGAGGGACTTAATATTGTATCGCTTCCAAAGACTATTGATAATGACCTTTGGGGAACAGATATGACCTTTGGCTTCCAGAGTGCAGTAAATATTGCATCTGAGGCTATAGATTGTATTCATACAACGGCAGCCAGCCACGGCAGGGTATTTATTGTCGAGGTTATGGGACATAAGGTTGGATGGCTTACACTTCATGCAGGTATGGCAAGTGGAGCAGATATAATTCTTATTCCGGAAATACCATATGATATAAACAAGGTGGTAGATGCAATTAAGAAGAGAACAAAGGAAGGTAAGAGATTTTCAATCCTTGCAGTTGCAGAGGGTGCTATTTCTAAGGAGGATGCAAAGCTTTCAAAGAAAGAGTACAAGAAAAAGCTGGCAAACAGTCCATATCCTTCAGTATCTTATGAAATCGGAAAAAGAATAGAAGAAAAGACGGGACAGGAAATCAGAGTAACTATTCCGGGACATACACAAAGGGGCGGAAGTCCGTGTCCATATGACAGAGTATTGTCTACAAGATTTGGTGCAGCAGCAGCACAGATGATTTTGGATAAGGATTATGGTAATCTGGTGGGTATTAAGAATGGTGAAATTGTCAGAGTACCACTTGAAGATGTAGCAGGAAAGCTGAAAACAGTTGATCCTGAATCATCAATAATAGAAGAAGCTAAGGCAGTAGGCATAAGCTTTGGAGACTAGATAGGTAAATATGTCATATACAGCATTATACAGAAAGTTCAGACCTGATACCTTTAGTGAGGTAAAGGGTCAGGACCATATTGTAACAACATTAAAAAATCAGATAAAGGCAGACAGAATAGGTCATGCATATCTGTTTTGCGGTACCAGGGGAACCGGCAAGACGAGTATTGCGAAGCTGTTTGCAAAGGCAGTAAACTGTGAAAATCCGGTAGACGGCAGTCCCTGTGGAGAATGTTCCGTTTGCAAGACAATAGCTAAAGGTGCATCTATGAATGTAATAGAAATAGATGCTGCCTCAAACAATGGTGTAGACAATATCAGGGAAATCAGGGATGAGGTACAGTATTCGCCTACAGAGGGTAAGTACAAGGTTTATATTATTGATGAAGTGCATATGCTCTCAATAGGAGCGTTTAATGCTCTGCTAAAAACCTTAGAAGAGCCTCCGTCATATGTTATATTTATACTTGCAACTACAGAAGCACAAAAGATTCCAATTACCATACTTTCAAGGTGTCAGCGATATGATTTTAAAAGAATAACTGTGGACACCATAGCCGCAAGACTTACAGAGCTTGCAGGCAGAGAGGATTTACAGGTAGAGGAAAAGGCCATCAGATATATAGCAAAGGCAGCAGATGGCTCAATGCGTGATTCTTTAAGCCTGTTAGACCAGTGTATAGCCTTTTATATGGATAAAACACTGACATATGAGAATGTATTAGAGGTACTCGGAGCTGTTGATAATGATGTATTCAGCAGTATGCTTAGAAGTATTATAAGTGGTGCTTCCATAGACTGTATTCATATGCTTGAGGAGATTATTATACGGGGCAGGGATTTGACACAGTTTGTAAGCGATTTTACATGGTATTTGAGAAATCTTTTACTGGTAAAGACCTCGGATAATGCGAATGAGATTATAGATATGTCAAATGAAAGGCTTCTGGCTTTAAAGGAAGAAGCCGAAATGATAGAAATTCCTGTCATTATGCGATATATAAGAATTTTATCCGAGCTTTTAAACCAGATGAAGTTTGCTACCGCAAAAAGAGTATTGGTAGAGGTAGCACTTATCAAAATGACCAGACCTGCCATGGAGGAGGATATGTCTTCAGTCATTGACAGGATTGCAAGTCTTGAAAACAAAATTGAAAATGGAATTACAATAACGGCTGCTATGCAATCAAATACCACAAATACTACAGCTCCAGATAATATACCGGCTGTAAAAGAGCCGTTACAGGTAGCTGTTCCGGAGGATATTCAAGAGGTTGTGGATAACTGGCCAAAGATATATGCAAAGCTTACAGGATATGTTAAAAGTCTTATAGGTAATGCAAAGCTTGCAACAGACGGCACTGATGTGCTATCTGTGGTATTTTCGGATGCTACGGTTTATGAGGGTGCAAGATTACATGAGGAAGAACTTAAAAATTCCATATCGGAAATAATTGGCAAGGAAATTAAAGTAAAAATATCGCTTTTAGATAGTGGGGAAAACTTTACAGACCATTATATGGAAGCGATTTCCAAAATAAATTTTAATATAACGGAGGAATAAAACAATGGCAAAGCGTGGAGGATTTCCGGGTGGCATGGGTATGCCGGGCAATATGAATAACCTTATGAAGCAGGCGCAGAGAATGCAGAAGCAGATGGAGGAAACTACAAAGGAATTAGAAGAAAAGGAATATACGGCTACATCTGGTGGTGGAGCAGTTGAAGTTACTGTATCCGGAAAGAAAGAGGTAACAAAGGTCAAGCTTTCTGAAGAGGTGGTAGATCCTGAGGATATTGAAATGTTAGAGGACCTTATTGTTGCTGCTACAAATGAGGCATTAAGAAAGATGGAAGAAGAGTCAAGTGCACAGATGGCTAAAATCACAGGTGGTCTTGGCGGAGGATTTCCTTTCTGATGGATTACTATAGCAGTCATATACTTAAGCTTATTGAGGAGTTTGGAAAGCTGCCGGGAATAGGACCAAAGTCAGCAGCAAGACTGGCATTTCACATTATTAATATGCCAAAGGAACAGGTTTATGCCTTGTCACAGACTATCGTAAATGCCAAGGAAAATGTAAAGTACTGTCAGGAATGTTTTACATTGACAGACAGAGAGACTTGTCCTATATGCAGTAGTGATAAAAGAAATCACAGAATTATTATGGTGGTGGAAAATACCAGAGATTTGGCGGCATATGAAAAGACGGGCAAATTTGACGGTGTATATCATGTACTGCATGGTGCTATATCCCCAATGCTTGGAATCGGACCAAAGGATATAAAGCTTAAAGAGCTTATGGAGAGATTAAGAGGAGATGTTGATGAGGTTATAATTGCCACAAATTCCAGTCTGGAGGGCGAAACAACAGCTATGTATATCAGTAAGCTTGTAAAGCCGAGTGGTATTAAGGTTACAAGAATTGCATCAGGAGTGCCGGTTGGAGGCGATTTAGAGTACATAGATGAGGTGACATTACTTCGTGCATTAGAAGGACGAACAGAGATTTAGGAAGAAATAACATGGCAGAAGAATACATCTTAATAAGAGATATAATACATGATCATAATGAGCGTATGCTGAACATTAAGAAATATTATCCGTATTTCCGATTGACAGAAAATGCTTTTACACAGTTTCAGGGTGGAAAGTATGTAAATCTGGATATGGGTTATATACTTATGGCAGTATTACGCTTTTTTATTGAGAAAAATAACTTTGAAGAATCAGATGTATATTATGAGGAATATGAAAATTTTCTGCATCAGGTGTATAGGAGAGATTTTGAAATTCCACTGGATGATGAAGAGGAAAAGGAAATTAACTCCTATATTTTTGACAAGCTGACTAATGGCGGAAGACCATTTACATATGAGTATTTTGATCCTGTTGATAAATGTAAAAAGACTATCAGAATGAAGCTTATTGACAGTAGAATCAGAGAGGACAGGCTTGCTTATTTTCTTACCAGTGAGGCAATAGAGTTTTACCTGGATACCAAGGAAATAAAAGACGAAAGCAGTATCAGTATTGCACAGGTATTACTTTCAAAAATGATTACTACGAAGAATTATAAGGGTGGTATAGATGTAATAAAACGAATTAATAGTGAGGTGTCCAGACTTAAGATTAAAAAGAATGAGGTTTTAAATATTTTAAGTGAGGATGTATTTGCAGGAGAGGCCGCCTATGAAGAATTTGTAAATACCGGAATCAGGTGGTTTGAGGATGAACAAAAGCTATTTGCTAAGAATATGGAGCTTATTGAAAACGCATTAAAGCGTGTGGAAAATGATGATACATATATTAGCACCATAGATGACATATATTTACTGGAAACAGAACTTAAAAGGTCTATAATAAAGCACAGCGAGCTGCTTAATGCCTGTACGGATTTGCAGGTAAAGGCTGACGAGATTATAAATAAAGCAAAATTCAACAGACTTCGTCCCAGCTTTGATTTTACATATGTGCTTAAAAAGCTTATGGAAAATGACAGAGCAGATATGACGGAAATTATTATAAAGCCGCTTTTAAAGCTTAATATAAAAAAGAGCTTTTATCTGAATGATATTGACAAAATGCTTTCTCTTAAGGAGGATAAGAAGGAGGCTGCGGAAAAAGTGAGAGAGGGAGTAGAGGAAAAGGATTATGTATATGAAGATGAGGTAGAGGACAGACGTATTCAAAACAATTACAATCTGATTATAAAGGACATATTAAATCTGCTTTTGGAGAAGGAAGAATTTTCATTATCAGTATTGAATGAGTATCTGGTTAAAAAATATACAGAAAACATATTGAAAAACGGTGATTACTATTCGCTTCTGGTACATATGTGCCAGAAGAACTTTTATGATACGGACAGTATTGTAGAAAAGCCTGACACTTTCTTTGAGGAGTATCTGAAGGAAGTGGTAATGGGCGAAGAAGAGGATATATATTCCGGTATAGCGTTTGAGGTTATGTGTGATGAAGAAAACAGGCAGTGTATTAGTGAAAATGTGGAAATTTCAGATATATATTTCAAAGTCAGTATAAGAGATGAATTGCAATAGATAAATATCAGGAGGCAGAGATGACAGATAAAGAATTAGATAAAGCACTGGATATAGTATCGGCTCTTATCACGGGAGAAGAGGTTTCAAAGGAAGTAAATATTTCGTTATATGAAGAATACGAAAGTAATGGTGAAGTATATGATGTGGTTGTTAAAATCTTTAAGAAAATGAATATAAATTTATACGAGTATAATTATGGATTATATATTTCAGCAGGTGAAAATAATAAAGTATTTGGTTATACCAATGAAGAATTAAAGAAAGAAATCGGTGTTAAACTAAACAGGGAATTGTATTTATGCTATTTTATTATATATAACATTATCACAAAGTTTTATAGAGATTCCAAAAGCTATACCTTTGTAGAATATGTAAAGATTGAGGATATTATAACAGGTATAGATAATAGTCTTAAAACGGTATTAAATGATATTAAGGTATTAAATATGGACGAGGTAGAGATTAACAGCTTTAAGGAAATAGCTCTTACCTGGGAGGATATGCCGATAATAGGTCAAAGCGAGGGAATGTCAAGAGCATCCAGAGGCTCTAAGAGCGGTTTTGTAAAGCTGGTATTTAATTTTCTTGTAAATCAGGAGCTTTTGCTGGAATCAGAGGGAAGATACTATGTAAAGGACAGATTTAAGGCATTGATAGAGAATTATTTTGATGATTACAAAGGCAGAATTTACGAAATTATGAAAGGAGAAAACTAATGCCATACATTAACCGTATCAGAGTAAATAATGTTAGATATAATTTTGGCACACAGTACTATGATGACTTTTTAATGAGATTTTCCGGTAAAAACACCATTTATGACTTGGCTAATGGTGGCGGTAAAAGTGTTCTCATGCTGCTTTTGTTACAAAATATGCTTCCGAATTGTACACTGGATGAAAAACAACCTGTTGAAAAGCTGTTTAGAACAGGTAATGGAAGTACGACTATTCATTCTCTGGTGGAATGGAAACTTAGTGATACTCATATAAAAGATAATTATAAATATATGCTGACAGGCTTTTGTGCAAGAAAAGCAAAGGATAGCAGTGAAGAAGAAAATAAGGATACGGCAACTATCGAATATTTTAACTACTGTATCTTTTATCGTGAATTTAATGATAATGACATTAAAAATCTTCCTCTGAAAAAAGGAAATGAGAGGATTACATATAACGGACTTAAGAATTATCTGAGAGAACTGGAGAAAAGGGACTTAAGCTTAAAAATTGAGATTTTTGAACGTAAGGGTGAGTACCAGAGATTTATTGCCGGCTATGGCATATATGAGAGTGAATGGGAGATTATAAGAGGGATTAATAAAACTGAGGGACATGTCCGTGCTTATTTTGAAAGCAACTATAAGACTACCAGAAAGGTAGTAGAAGACCTGCTGATAGAGGAAATTATCCAAAAAGCCTTTAACAGCAAAGCATATGGAGAGAACAGGGAAGATATAATGGCTAAAACCCTTATAGGTATTAAGGACAAGCTGGTAAATCTTCTAAAATCAAAAGAGGATATTAATAACTATGACAGACAGACGGAGGTTATAAAGGATTTCTCCGGCAGAGTTAATATAGTTAAGGAGCTTTACTATGGCAGGGAAAGCTTAGTTGATGAAATAGTCAGGTGCTATTATACAATTCTTGATATGATAAAAAAAGGTGAGGAGGAGCTTGCCGGATGTGAAAGTGAAGCAGCCGGAATATCGGAAATAATTGCAGAGCATAAAAGAGAAGTAGAAACTGCCGGTATTTTAAAGGAAATGGCAAGACTTTCGGAATATACAAAAAAACTTAGCGAACTTGATGATGCACTAAATAAAGAGACAGAAAATATAAATAATCTAAAGGAAAAACTTTCTATATGCGAAAGCATAAATGATTATGCAGACTATCTTTACTATAAAAAGGAGAGGGATAGTCTTACTGTTATGGTTGATAATATTTTGAAGGATAAGGGAGAGCTTATCAGACAATTAAAAGAATTATCATCAGTTAAGTATGAAAGAAATAAGAAAAAATACATAGAAATAGAAGGCGAAATAGAAAAAAACGAAAAGATTATATCTATGGAGGAGGAGCTTCTTAATCAGTTAAAAGAGGAGGATATTAAGGCAGAAAAGCAGATGGCGGTATCTGAATATCTTATTGAAGATTGTAATAGCAGGCTTGGGATGCTTACAGATAAAATAAATGAAAAACGTGGAGAATATAAAGGAGTTTTATCACTTGAGCCTGCAAAAGATAAAATAGAGCTGGAGAATGAGTATGAAAAACTTATGGAAGAAAAGACCACACTTAGAAGTCAGTATGAGAAGGCTGTTAAAGAACAGGAAAGCCTGAATTCCAAAAAAGAAGAAATCAGAAGCAGTATAGAAAATAATGACAGTATGCTTTCTGTATGTATTGATGAAAAAGAAGAGGGAGCAAAGCTGGAGGAAAAGGTAAAAAAGCTTTCTCAGATATATGGTGAGAAAAACCTTATTATATTAAAGGATATTGTTGACTTCAGATATAATGAGGCAACGGAGGAGCTTTTAAAGCTGAAGAATGAACGGGATATATTAAATAATTATATTATTAGTTTTAGAAACGGTATAGTTGTGCCTTTAAGTGAGGAAATAAAAAACGTATACAGCTATATTGTGAGATATTACGGAAATATTGCGGTTTTAGGTGCGGAGTTTGTAAAGGCATTATCAGTAGAAAAGAAGAAGTCGGTATTAGAAATTAATCCGTTGCTGCCATATTCTATACTGATTAAAGAAAATTATCATACGATAGCAGCTGATACAGGATTAAAGGAGCTTTCCGGTGTTAAGACAGCAGTACCGATTCTTAGATTTGAAGCGGTAAAAAATGGTATATATGCTGTAGACAGCTCAAATCTTAGCTTTGTAATGTGTAACCAAGAACTTTTCTATAATGAAGAACTGATAGAAAAAAAGCAGATAAAAATAAACGAAGAGATAAGCAGTATAGATTTTAAAATATCACAGCTGGAGGAAACTGCTGAGCTGTTAAAGGGTGACAGCAGATTTATATCGGAATATATAAACGGGCATATGGAAAGGTATGAGGAAATACAGGACAGATATGAAAGCTTAAAACAGGAAAGGAAGGAACTGGATAGTTTAAGTACAGATATAGCCGAAAATATCAGAAATATTGCAGAGGTAATTTTCAATATTACAAAAGAAACAGAAAAGCTTGAAGAGAGGGAAGAAGAGCTGACAGAAAAGCTTGCTGTCGTAAACTGCTTAATGGACTATAGTAAAGAGCAGATGATTATTCTAAGAACACTTAATGACAAGGAGCAGGCTCTTAAAGCAGCAAAATCAAAATATGAAACCACTAAAGCAAGACTTCTGGCTCAGGAGAATCAGTTAGCAGCAAGGAAGAAAAATGTAAATCTGCTAAAGAAAGAGATAGAAGAAACAAAGTCTGTCTGGGATAGTGTGTATAAAGCGTACTATAGAGAGGATATAAAGGCAGAAAGCAGTTTGGAGGATGTGGAGCTGGAGGCAAGGTTTATGGGACTTAAAGAGGCATGCGAAAGCGATATGTCAGATGTGTCCGACAAACAGAAGCTCATCAATAACTATGATTTGGCAATGGAAAAGTCACTTACGGCTATTGACTATAATGGAGTATTTTTAGAGGATGTAAAGGAATATTATGAAAAGGGAGAGTATGCAGTTACAAGTAAAGAGGAGCTTAAAAATATTAAAAAACAGATTGAAGATGGAAGTAAAAGAGCCGATGATATACATAATGAAATAACAGGTATCCGTACCTTAAAGGATAAGGCAGAGGGGAGTATTGAAAAAGGAAAGCTGAAAATTGTTGAAAAATATGGAGAATATGCGGAATTATCAATAGAAAATACGGATATTGATATGTATATCAGTAACAGGAGAGAAGAGATAGCAGGTTTTGAGAGAAAACTGTCGGAAATTAATGATAACTTAAGGCAGATAGAAAAAAACAATCAAAAGTACATAATTTTGCAAAGAGATATTGATAAAATTATATCTAATGCTAAAATAAATGTGGGTACAGAAGAAAAACTCTTTGTGGGAATTGGGGATATTGAGGAAAAGATTGGTCAGATAGTAGAAAAAAATGACAAATTCTTAAAAGAGATGTATGATAAGAGGGAACAGTTTGAAAAGGAAAAACAGATGCTTGTGGATATTCTTGTGAAAATGGGAGCAGAGCCACTGGCTGATGAAATGCGTACCAATATTGTTCTTCCCGAAAGTGTATCAGAGGCTGAAGAATTATCAGAGGCACTCTTACAGATAGTTGATTGCATAACACTTGAAAAGGAAAGAATTTTAAAGAGTATTGAAGATATGGAAAAGATAAAGGACAGCTTTGAAAACCAGTGTATACAGACATGTCTCAATATTAAGAATGAACTGGACAGATTGCCAAAGCTTTCAAAAATCAATATGGATGGAGAAATCATTTCCATTATCAGTTTAAATATTCCGTACATAAAAGAGGATCAATATAAGCTAAGTATGGAAAAATATATTGACGATACGGTAAATGTGGCAGATTCCATGAAGAATGAGACAGAGCGTTTAAAATATATCAGGAATCAGCTATCCTTTAAGAAACTGTTTTCTGCTATTGTGCAGGACATGAATGGTATTAAGTTAAATCTCTACAAGAGAGAGAGGATTAAGGAACAGAGCAGATATTTAAAATACGAGGAGGCTGTAGGAAGCACAGGACAGTCGCAGGGTATTTATATTCAGTTTCTGATAGCTGTTATCAACTATATCAGCAGTATAAATTCCAAGGGCAGTGAAGGTGTCGGACTTAAGAAAGTAGTATTTATAGACAATCCTTTTGGTGCTGCAAAGGATATTTATATTTGGGAGCCTATTTTTAAGCTCTTAAAGACTAACAGCGTACAGCTGATAGTACCTGCAAGAGGTACAACGCCTGCAATTACCGGAAGATTTGATGTAAATTATATTTTAGGTCAGAAGCTTATTGATGGAAAACAGCAGACTGTAGTAGTAGACTACTGTAGTAATGTTGATAATGAACAAATGGATTATGAAACATTGACATATGAGCAAACAACATTATTTTAGAGGTGAATAGTTTTGGATAAATACGAATTTAATATCAAAACAGAACAGATTAAGAAACTTATCAGGAAAAAGGAATATACACAGGCAGCGAAAATAGCTGACACAATAGATTTTGGTAAGGTTAAAAATAACGCCCTGCTTATAACTGTTGCAGATGTGTATGAAGTCATTGGTGACTTTGACAGTGCCAGAGATATTTTGGAAATAGCATATGAACGTTCACAGCTTGGCAGACAGATAGCTTTCAGACTTGCAAGAATATCGGTTAAGCGCAAGGATTTGGAAAGTGCTTTAGACTACTATGAGGATTTCAAAACTATTGCACCTAAGGATGCTTCCTGCTACATTTTACAGTATGAGATATCAAAGCTTAAAAACGAGCCTATTGAAAATCAGATTGACATATTGGAAAAATATGTAGAGGATGATATGGATGATAAGTGGACATATGAGCTTGCAAAGCTTAATCACAAGGCAGGAAATACAGACAGATGTATAGAGCTTTGTGATACAATTATATTGTGGTTTAGCGAAGGAAAGTATGTAGATAAGGCTATGGAGCTTAAAATGCTGCATGCGCCGCTTACTAAGAGCCAGCAGGAGAAGTATGACAAAAGATGGGAGAAGGAAGCAGAGGAAATAAATGTAGAGGATATTAAGCTAAAAGAGATATCTGTAGATAACAAATACGATACCTATAATATTCAGGCTGAAATTGCAAAGAGCATGGTTGAGCTGTTTGGTGAAGTAACTCTCGAAAATGAAACAGATGATGAGCTTATAGATAATGATGATATATTTAAACCTGAGGAAGAGAAAAAAGAAAGCACCGTTGTCAGGGAGATAGTACCGGAGGCAGAAAAGACAAAGATTATTCCAAGCAGGGAAATCATTAAGGAGATTGCCGGAGGCTTGGGTGGCAGTAATATCTTAAAGGAGAAAGGTAATAATGCTGAAATACCGGTAAATACAGATGATGAGCAGATTGAGGGTCAGATGACCATTGATGAATTGCTTGGTGGTATTTATAAGCCTGTAGAAGAGGACGTTCCAAAGGAAGCTGAAAATATAAATGTAGAAGAAGCTACAGATACATATAGTGAAGAAATATTTGCAGAGGATCCGGTTTCTCTGGAAGAGGTGGAAGAACTGGAGGAGATAAGTGATATTGATACTGTAGACTACATAGATGATACAGAGTATATTGAAGATGAACCGGAAAATATAGATGAAACTTTAGAGGAATCAGAGGAGGAAGATGTCATAGAATATGGGGAAAATGCAGAGGATATAATTACATTGGAGGAAACTGAAGATGAATTTTTGGAGGAGGATAGTAATATAATTGAAGAGGAGATTGAGGATATGGGATTTAGAAGTGATGAGGAAATTAGTAAAACAAAGGAGCTGGCATTAGATGCACTGGAGGAATTGCTTACAGGGTCGGTTGATGATACAGAAAATGTTGAACAACAGACAGATACAGCAGACACCACCTGCATATCTGAGGAGGATATGGAAGATAGCAGTGCAGCAGATGACGGTAGTGACATATCTGCCGATAATGAGGATATCAGCGTGGAAGACAGTGGTAGTGATGTATCTGACGATACAGAAGATATAGGCATAACAGACAGCATTGATGAAAAAACAGAAAATACAAATGAGTCAGAGAATGCGGAGATTTCCGGAAATATAGAAAAAGCAGAAGATACAGAAGAGTCGGAAGCTGCAGAAAAAGCAGAGGAAATAGAGAATACTGAGGAAACAGAGAATGTAGAAAATGCAGAAGAAGCAGATAATAATGAAGAGGTAGAGAATACAGATAAACAACAGGAAGAAACACAGCCAAATGATAATACAGATAATAAAGCTTCAGAAAAACCGGATAAATCTACAGAAAAGACAGCCTCTGACAAATCACAAAAGCTGGATATTAAAACTCTAATTAAGGAGTTTATAGAAAAGTATTCGGGAGTTGAGGGTTTAGATAAACAGGTAATAAAGGTATTGCAAAGTATGTTAAAGGGCAGTGTGGATAAAAATGACTATGTCTATATTATGGGTGATGTAAAGAGTGGAAAAACTACTCTTGCTATGGAAATTATAAAGCTTATGGGCGTAATCAGGGAAAAGGGAACAAAGAAAATAGCTAAAGTAAATGGAACATCATTTACCGAAAAGAACATTTCTACCTTTGTATCCAAGCTTGGAGAATGTGATGTAGTTATTGAAAAGTCGGCATCTATTGAAGCAGAGCTGTTTGAAGAATTACTGCAGGTTTTAAATGAAGACCCGGTAAAGAGAATAGTTATATTTGAAGATGAAAGGACTATGTCCGAGAAGTATATGGCTGAGAATAAAGCCGTATGTGAAAAATTTGACAATATTATTAAACTGAAACATAATAAAATAAGGGATTGGGCAAAAATAGCAGTTGATTATGCAGAACAAAAGGGGTATGCGATTGACGAAATGGGAATGCTTGCATTACATGAAAAGATTGACCAACTTTATACTATTACGCTTGTAATACACAAAAACCATGTAGAACAGCTTATTGATATAGCAATTGATAATGCAGAAAGAAAATCTATAGGTAAGCTTATCAAGAGCTTATTTGGAAATAAGGATAAAGAAAAGATACTTACAGAAGCAGATTTTATTAATGATTAAGAAATAGAGGCAGTTATGAACACTGTAGTAAAAAAAATTAATATTGAAAATATATGTATGGATTATATAAATGAAGCCGGAAATATACTTAATAGCGGAGGTCTTGTAGCATTTCCGACAGAAACCGTATATGGATTGGGTGGTAATGCCTTAGATAAGACCGCAGCCAAAAGGATATATCAGGCAAAGGGCAGACCATCAGACAATCCCCTGATTGTACATATATCATCACCAGAAGAACTAAAAGATATTGTGGAATATATACCGGAAAATGCCGGTAAAATGATGGAGGCATTCTGGCCTGGACCGCTGACTCTAATCTTTAAAAAGAAAGATATAATTCCGTATGAAACTACAGGAGGGCTCGATACAGTAGCAGTCAGAATGCCAAATCATGAAGTTGCGTTAGAGCTTATAAAGGCAGCCAAGGTACCTATAGCTGCGCCCAGTGCAAATACTTCAGGAAGACCCAGTCCTACAAAGGCAGAACATGTTATAGAGGATTTGTCAGGTAAGATAGATATGATTGTGGATTCCGGCAGTGTAGGTATTGGTATAGAGTCGACCATAGTGGATGTTACATCAGAAATTCCGATGATACTCAGACCGGGATACATTACAAGGGGAATGATAGAAAAGGTTATAGGAAAAGTTTGCGAGGATAAGGTGGTATCTGCCAAAACGCTTGAAGATATAGGAGAGAAGGGCTACAGACCGAAAGCACCGGGAATGAAGTATAAGCATTATGCACCAAAAGCAGAGCTTACAGTATTTGAAGGAGATATTGAAAAAGTAATAGCTGCAATAAATGAAATTTCAAAAACTGAAAGAGATAAAAATCATAAAGTAGGAATAATAGCTACGGATGAAACTATAAATAGATATGAAGGTGATATTATAGTATCTATTGGTACGAGAGCAGATGAGAGCTCTATTGCTAAGAGTCTTTATGATATACTTAGGAGCTTTGACAGTGAGGATGTGGATATTATTCTTAGTGAAAGCTTTTACGAGGATGAATTTGGGTGTGCAATTATGAATCGAATGATAAAGGCAGCAGGATATAGAATTGTGAAGGTGGGTAAGGATGAGATATAGCAAAATTATTTTTGTAAGTCAGGATGATACATATAGGGCTCCGGTGGCTGCAACAATTTTAAAACGTAAGATTGGAAATAAGGATATAAAAATTGAGTCAAGAGGTTTGGTAGTACATTTTCCTGAGCCTGCCAATCCAAAAGGAGTAGAGGTGGCAAAGGCACATGGACTTAACTTATCAAGACACACAGCAAGACAGCTTACGGAAATGGACTTTGGAGTAGATATATTAGTTCTTGTCATGACAGAACGGGGAAAACAGAAAATCTATGACAGATTTGTCAAGGCTGTTGATGTGTATTCCATAAAAGAGTTTGTGGGAAGCACGGGAGATGTAGATATTCCTTATGGGAAATCAATAGAGGAATATGAGGACAATTTTGTTTTTATAGAAACACTTATAAATGAGGTCATAAAGAAAATAGATGAATTAAATTCATAGAAACATCAGGAGGACATTATGATAGCAATCGGTTGTGATCAGGGAGGATATGAATTAAAGCAGGAGGTTATGAAGCATTTGCAGGAAAGAGGTCTTGAATATAAGGATTTTGGCTGCTATAGCGATGCCAGTGTAGATTATCCGGAGTATGGAAAGGCTGTGGCACATGCAGTTGCTGGTGGCGAATGTGAAAGAGGTATTCTTATATGCGGAACTGGTATTGGAATATCTATAGCGGCAAATAAGGTTAAGGGTATTCGTGCTGCACTATGTACCGATTGTTTTATGGCAGAGGCTACGAGACTGCATAATGATGCAAATATTCTGGCTATGGGTGGCAGAGTCATTGGAACAGGACTTGCACTTAAGATTGTGGATACATTTCTTGATACACCGTTTTCCAATGAAGAAAGGCATATACGAAGAATTTCACAATTAGAGGATTAGTAAAACTGGGTTGTATGATTTAACAAGTCACATGAGATTATAATTCAAGGCAATAGGAAATTTGCAAAGCATTTTTTGTTGTTTAAAGAGAGGATATATATGTCAGAAAAGAGAAAAGATTACATTTCATGGGATGAATATTTTATGGGAGTGGCAATGCTTTCTGCCATGCGTTCAAAGGATCCTAATACCCAGGTGGGAGCCTGTATTGTAAGCCCGGATAACAAGATATTATCTATGGGATATAATGGTTTCCCTATTGGATGCAGTGATGATGATTTTCCATGGAACAGGGAGGGGGAGCCTTTAGATAACAAGTATTTTTACTCAACACACAGTGAGTTGAATGCAATACTCAATTATAGAGGAGGAAGCCTTGAAAATTGCAAGCTGTATGTTACCTTGTTTCCCTGTAATGAATGTGCAAAGGCTATTATACAGTGTGGGATAAAAGAAATTGTATATGGATGTGATAAATATGCAGAAACTCCGAGTGTTGTAGCTTCTAAAAAGATGCTTACGGCAGCGGGGATAAAGCATACGGAATATAAGTATACGGGAAGAGAAGTAAAAATTAGTTTATAATATACAAATAAATGAAATAAAGCAAAATATTTCTAAAAATTTGCCTAAAAAATGGACAAAAAAGTAGTAAGATGATATAATTTTATGATGAATTTATCTTAAATAATTTCTTATTAAGATTATACTATTTTACTACTTTTATTAAAAAGGTGTCATATGAAGTATAGGAAAGAAGTGTTTAGAAGCCTTAGTTTGATTACACAGTTGGGAATCCATGTTATGGTTCCGATGTTTATGTGTCTGTTCTTAGGTATTATGATAGATAAGTATTTTAATACCGCCACTACAGTATGGTTGCTTTTTCTAGGCATACTTGCAGGTGGAAGAAATGCATATATATTAGCAAAGAGTGTTTTGAATCAGAATGTTGATGAGACTAAGAGGGAAAAGGACAATGAAAAAAAGAGTTAAGCTTGATAATCCTATGCTGCCGGATTTGATTGCCGGAAATATTATATTTCTCATTATTGGGGAAATAATACTTTTTATATTATTTGCATTTATTGGTTTTCGATTGGATCTGGTTACAGGTTACCTTATAGGTGTATCGGTATCTGTTGCTATGGTTATTCATATGGCATATTGTATTGATGATTCAGTCAGAATGGATGAGAACACTGCACTTAAACATACCAGAAAAACATATATTATTAGAATTATAGCCACTTTAATAATCTTTGGGCTTGTATGGTTTTTAAAGCTCGGCAATGTGGGAGCAGTACTTATGGGGATGCTGGTATTGAAGTTTTCGGCATATATTCAGCCGATTACTCATAGATTAACGTCTAAATTTTTAAGAAAAGGACGGTGATAATGTGGGATATGAAATAGTTAATGCCGCCAATGTTTTGTTAGCTGCGGGACAAAAAGAAGCAGATTTTTCTGCTCATTACTGGGCAGAGTTTGAGTTGTTTGGTCAGAAGCTTTACCTTACATCTACTCATATCAGTCTTATTATTGTTTCATTAGTGTTAATTATATTTGCACTGGTTGCAAGAAGTAAGATTAAAAAAGCAAATGCAGAAGACACTCCGGGAATGCTTCAGAACATCTGTGAACTTATGGTTTCAACAGTTGACAATATGGTAAAAGGCATTATGGGCGAAAACGGTAAGAAATTCAGAAACTGGGTTGCTACCGTATTCGTATTCGCATTGTTATGTAATATTTCAGGTCTGTTTGGTGTCAGACCACCAACAGCAGATTATGGTGTTACTTTTGCAATGGGTGTCATCACGTTTTGTATCATTCACTACAATGGTGTGAAAAAGAATGGCGGAAAGCATTTTACAAATCTTTTCAAGCCAATACTGTTATCTCCAATTAATATTATTGGTGAAATAGCAGTGCCTTTATCGCTTTCGTTGCGTTTATTTGGTAATGTATTATCAGGAACGGTTATGATGGGACTTATCTATGGATTATTGTCACCACCTATTACAACAGGTATTCCTGCAGTACTCCATATTTACTTTGATATTTTTTCAGGATGTATACAGGCATATGTATTCTGTATGCTGACTATGGTCTATGTAAACGACAAGATTGCGGATTAACTCACATTTAAGAAAGATTTAGGAGGATTTTAACATGAATGGACAGGATTTTATTAATGCAATGTCAGCAGTAGGTGCAGGTTTGGCTATGATAGCAGGTATCGGACCTGGTATCGGACAGGGTTACGCAGCAGGTCAGGCAGCTGCAGCAGTTGGACGTAATCCGGGTGCGAAGTCAGACATTACATCTACGATGCTTTTGGGTCAGGCGGTTGCAGAAACAACAGGTCTTTATGGCTTTGCTGTAGCTATTATCTTAATGTTCGTTAAACCTTTCAAATAAGGTGAAATGTCAGATCCATGAAATTGGCAGGCAGTTTTATGGTGAATTATTTTTACAATAAAATTGAAAGGAGGCGAAACCTTGGGTACTATTAGTAATTTATTAGGACCGGTACTGTTAGATGCAGCAGCAGAGGACGGATTAGGAACAAGAATATTTGGTCTTGATTCACAGCTTATCTTTGATGCGGTTGTACTGGCGATTAATATTTTTATACTCTTTATCATACTATCATATGTTCTTTTTAATCCTGTAAGGGATATGTTAAAGAAGCGTCAGGAGAAGATTACTGCTGATAGGGAAAGTGCTGTTGCAGATAAAGAAGATGCAAAATTATTAAAAGATAAATATGATGAAAAACTTAAAAATGCAGATAAAGAAGTAGAGACTATTTTAGCTTCGGCCAGAAAGAAGGCTCTTGAAAACGAAGAAAGAATTATTAGTGAAGCCAAGGAAGAGGCAGCTAGAATTTTAGAGCATGCTAGAAATGAAGTAGAGCTTGAAAAGAGAAAGGCTGCGGATGATGTTAAGAAGGAAATCATTATGATTTCAACTCTTATGGCAGGTAAGGTAGTAGCAGCATCTATTGATGAAAAGACACAGAAAGAGTTGATTACGGAAACTCTTGGAGAGATAGGTGATAATACATGGCTAAGTTAGTGGATAAAACCTATGGAGATGCTCTTTTTGAATTAGCTACCGAAAATAATCAGGTAGATACTTACTATGATGAGGCAAAGGCTGTCTTATATATATTAAAGGAAAATGATGATTTGTTTAAGCTTTATAATCATCCAAAGATTAGCAAGGAAGAAAAAATTAAGGTTACCGAAAATATATTTAAGGGAAGAATTTCGGATGATCTTACAGGATTTCTTGTTATTATGATTAATAAAGACAGACATAATATAATTAAAGATACACTAGAGTATTTTATAGCTTCCGTAAAGGAGTATAAAAAAATAGGTGTTGCATATGTGACTACAGCAGTAGAGCTTAGTGATGCTGAAAAAACGGCTGTAGTGGATAAGCTTAAAAATACTACAGATTATGTAGAGTTTGAGATTAATTATAATGTAGATAAGGATATCATTGGTGGTATGATTATCCGAATTGGCGACAGAGTTGTAGATAGCAGTATTAAAACAAAGATTTATAATATTTCTAGGGAATTATACAACATTCAGCTCGCTTAAAAAACAACGTAAAGAAGGTGGGTTAGCTCCATGAATTTAAGACCTGAAGAAATTAGTTCAGTTATTAAAGAACAGATAAAGAATTATTCTACCAAGCTTGAAGTATCAGATGTGGGTACAGTAATTCAGGTTGCCGATGGTATTGCCAGAGTTCACGGACTTGAGAACGCAATGCAGGGTGAGCTTCTTGAATTTCCGGGCGAGGTATTTGGAATGGTACTTAACTTAGAGGAGGACAACGTTGGTGCAGTTTTGCTTGGTGATCACAAGAATATCAATGAAGGTGATACCGTAAAGACAACCGGTAGGGTTGTTGAGGTACCCGTTGGAGATGAAATGATTGGTCGTGTTGTTAATGCATTAGGTCAGCCTATTGACGGAAAAGGTCCAATCAATGCTAAGAAGTATCGTCAGATTGAAAGAGTTGCATCAGGTGTTATCTCAAGAAAGTCAGTAGATACACCATTGCAGACAGGTATTAAAGCTATTGATGCCATGGTTCCGATTGGAAGAGGTCAAAGAGAGCTTATTATCGGTGACAGACAGACAGGTAAAACAGCGATAGCTATTGATACTATTATTAACCAGAAGGGACAGGGTGTAAACTGTATCTATGTTGCAATAGGTCAGAAAGCATCTACAATCGCTTCTATTGTTAAGACATTAGAGGAGTTTGGTGCAATGAGTTATACGACAGTTGTAGCATCAACTGCCAGCGAATTGGCACCGCTTCAGTATATAGCTCCATATTCAGGATGTGCTATTGGAGAAGAGTGGATGGAGCAGGGAAAGGATGTACTTGTAGTCTATGATGACCTAAGTAAGCATGCAACTGCATATCGTACACTTTCATTACTTCTTCGCCGTCCGCCGGGACGTGAAGCATATCCGGGTGATGTTTTCTATCTTCACTCAAGACTTCTTGAAAGAGCAGCAAGACTTTCAGATGAGTTAGGTGGAGGTTCACTTACGGCATTACCTATTATTGAAACACAGGCAGGAGATGTTTCCGCATATATTCCTACAAATGTAATTTCCATTACAGACGGACAGATTTATCTTGAAACGGAAATGTTCAATTCAGGTTTCAGACCGGCTGTTAATGCAGGTCTGTCTGTAAGCCGTGTTGGTGGTGCTGCCCAGATTAAGGCTATTAAAAAACTTGCAGCACCTATCCGTGTTGAGCTGGCTCAATACAGAGAATTGGCTTCCTTTGCACAGTTTGGTTCTGAACTTGATGCAGATACAAAGGAAAAGCTCGAACAGGGTGTTCGTATAAGGGAGGTTTTAAAGCAGCCTCAATACAAGCCTATGCCAGTAGAATATCAGGTAATTATTATCTATGCTGCAACCAAAAAGTATTTACTGGATATTGCAGTTGAGGATATTCTTGATTTTGAGGATAAGCTTTTTGAACATATTAAAACAAAGTATCCTGAAATTCCTGAGAGCATAAAGACAACTAAAGAGTTGTCTGATGAAATAGAAGAAAAGCTTATTCAGGCGATTAAGGAAGTTAAAGAAAAATAAAGGACGGTGAATAGTCATGGCGTCAATGAGAGATATTCAAAGGCGAAAAACAAGTGTTGAAAGCACAGGTCAGATTACAAAAGCCATGAAATTAGTATCCACTGTTAAGCTGCAAAAGGCAAGAGGCAGAGCCGAGTCATCTAAACCATACTTTGAAGGTGTATACGATACAATGGCAGCCGTACTTGCCCGTTCAGGAAATGTAAATCACAGATTTTTGAAAAATCATCCGGATAAAAAAAAGGCAGTTATTGTTATTACATCTAACAGAGGTCTTGCGGGAGGCTACAATTCAAATGTTGTAAAGCTTCTTACACAAAACGATGAGTTTGCAAAGGAAAATGTAGTTCTTTACACTGTCGGCAGAAAGGGTAAGGATGCACTTTCTTCAAAGGGATATGAAGTAAAGGCTGACTATTCAGATGTTATAGACAATCCGCTTTATAGTGATGCCATGAGCATTTCGGACGAATTGCTTAAATCATTTGAAGCCGGTGAAATCGGTGAAATATATTTGGCATATACGGTATTTAAAAATACAGTTAGCCACATTCCAACAATGAAAAAGCTGCTTCCAATATCAGTTGATGAGTACGAGCTAAGTGATGAAGAAAAACTGGTTCCTATGAATTATGAACCGGGAGAGGAAGAAGTCCTTGATATGATTATTCCTAAGTATATTAGCAGTCTTATCTTCGGTGCTTTGGTTGAAGCGGTAGCCAGTGAAAATGGTGCTAGAATGACCGCAATGGATTCTGCAACCAGCAATGCAAATGAAATGATTTCAAGTCTTTCATTATTGTATAACAGAGCCCGCCAAAGCTCTATTACACAGGAACTTACGGAAATCATTGCAGGTGCAGAGGCTATTAATTAACTTTATATTAGTATAAGGAGTGAAAAAGATGGCAGAAAAAAATATTGGTAAAATCACTCAGATTGTTGGTGCTGTCTTAGATATTAAATTTAGTGAAGGAAAACTTCCTGAAATCTATGAAGCTATTAATATTTTTAATGGTGATGCAAAGCTTGTAGTGGAGGTTGCACAGCATTTAGGTGATGATATCGTTAGATGTATTGCCATGGGACCAACAGACGGTCTTAAAAGAGGTATGGATGCAGAGGCTACAGGCGCTCCTATTTCAGTACCGGTTGGCGAAAAAACATTAGGTAGAATTTTCAATGTGTTAGGTGAGACTATTGATGATAAAGAGGCTCCTAAAGAGGTAGAATATTATCCTATCCATAGAAAAGCACCTGCCTTTGAAGAACAGTCTACAAAGGCAGAAATCCTTGAAACAGGTATCAAGGTAGTTGACCTGCTTTGCCCATATCAAAAGGGTGGTAAGATTGGTCTTTTTGGTGGTGCGGGTGTAGGTAAAACAGTTCTTATCCAGGAGCTTATCAGAAATATTGCTACCGAGCATGGTGGATATTCAGTATTCACAGGTGTAGGTGAAAGAACAAGAGAGGGTAATGACCTCTATTATGAAATGATGGAGTCGGGTGTTATTAACAAGACTACCATGGTATTCGGACAGATGAACGAGCCACCCGGAGCCAGAATGAGAGTTGGTCTTACCGGTCTTACAATGGCTGAATACTTTAGAGATAAGGGTGGAAAGGACGTACTTCTTTTCATTGACAATATTTTCCGTTTTACACAGGCAGGTTCGGAGGTTTCGGCACTTCTTGGTCGTATGCCTTCAGCCGTTGGTTATCAGCCGACATTACAGACTGAAATGGGTGCATTACAGGAAAGAATTACATCTACAAAGGACGGTTCCATTACATCAGTTCAGGCAGTATATGTACCGGCAGACGATTTAACTGACCCTGCTCCTGCTACGACTTTTGCACATCTTGATGCGACAACGGTTTTATCACGTTCAATTGCTGAGTTAGGTATTTATCCTGCTGTAGATCCGCTTGAGTCTACATCAAGAATTCTTGACCCTAAGATTGTAGGAGAAGAGCATTATAAGGTTGCCAGAGGTGTTCAGGAAATTCTTCAGAAATATAAGGAATTACAGGATATTATTGCAATTCTTGGTATGGATGAGCTTTCAGAGAACGACAAGATGGTTGTTGCGAGGGCCAGAAAGGTACAGAGATTTTTATCGCAGCCTTTCTTCGTTGCAGGACAGTTTACGGGACTTGAAGGCAGATATGTATCTATTAACGAAACAGTACAAGGCTTTAAAGAAATACTTGAAGGAAAGTATGATGATGTTCCGGAAAGCTATTTCCTCAACTGTGGTGGTATTGAAGACGTTCTTGCAAAGGTTAAATAAGCCTGTGCTTAGTATAGCGAAAATGGAGATAATATGGCAGACGAAAGGTTATTTGAATTAGAGATAATCTCGCCTGAAAGGCTATTCTATAAAGGTTTGGCATCTTTTGTGGAACTTGCAACCAGCGAAGGCGAGATAGGTGTTTATAAAAACCATATACCTATGACAAGTGTATTAGTACCCGGTGTGGTTACAATACATGAGGAGAATGAAGTAAAAAAGGCTGCTGTTCATTCCGGTTTTGTAGTTATCCTAAAGGATAGGATAAAGGTAATGGCAGAAATTGCCGAGTGGCCTGATGAAATAGATGAAGACAGAGCCAATGAAGCTAAGATTAGAGCTGAGAGAAGACTTAAAGAGGGTGGACCGGGTGTTGATATGGCAAGAGCTGAGGCAGCACTTAAGCGTTCATTAGCAAGACTTGATACTTCACAAAAATAAGGGAGAATTGCAGGATTGCATTTATAAAGTAAAAAGCAACTATCAAAAAATATCTGTAATATCGGATATAAATTATCTGATATATAGAGTATTTCAGAGGATAGTTGCTTTTTATATAAAAATATACAATAATAAACTTATTAGTATGATTGGCACTTGAAAATATATTATCATATGGAAATATAAATAAGAAATAAACAGAAGAAAAAATATCTAAGAGTTATTAACAATTGATAACAGTACAAGTGGTGCCGGTGTGTTTATAATAACAAAGGAGAAAAAGGAAATGAATGAAAGAAAAGAAGATTTTTTTAGAGAAGAAGACTTTTTTAATAAAGCAGAATTTTTCGGCAAGATAGACAGTAAAAAAATTTTTATATGATTTAAATTCAGTAGAACCATATATAAAAAGAAAGAAAAGAATGGATATTTTCGGAGGTATTGTATTTATTTTTGTTTTGATAGCATATATTGAAAAAAAATTATTTCAGGAATATCTAAATATTGGAGGAATGGATTTATTAAAAGGATTTTTGGGTGTTATGTGTATTATAGCTTTTATTGTTATATTATTTTTAGATTATTTAAAATTAAAGCCACTAAAAAAGCTTAAGGAAGATTTGAAAAGAGATATTGAAGAAGATAATCCAAAAACAATACAGATAAAAATAACTAATATTGGTGCAGGTGGATTCTTTGCCAATAAATACGATAAAAATAAACCATCGGCTTCAATTTATAGTATAAAGACAACAGACGGACGGATTTTTTATTGTAATGGCATAACGCAATACCTTCCAATTATATCGTATAAATTTATGGCTGAAATTACATATTATGAGAATAGCAGAGTTATTAAAAGTGCCAGAATTCTTTAATACGGAAACTGTTAATAAGAAATTATAATATAATTGCAAAAAATAGAATTGTAGTCTATACTTGTTATAATAGAATAGTCGTAAACAAACAAAGTATATGGAGAGCAAATGGATAACAATACATCAAATAATGTATCTAACAATACAAACGGTACTTCGCAGAATAGTACATCATATAATACATATAGTACTAATACTGATACAGGTAGTTATACAAATAATTATGCAGGTAATACAACAAATTCTGAAAATGCTACTAATAATATAAATTATGCAAATACAGCAAATAGTACATATAATGAAAATACAGCATATAATAGTGAATCCCCCCATACATCAGGCAGTGAAGGAAATAATGAACAGGATAGTACATTTTATTATGCACGTACCAGATATGCAAATCAGTATAGCAATCAGTATGGAGGTCAGTATGAAAACAGGAATACAGGTAATTACAGACCTACGAACAGGACCGATAGTCTATCGGATAGAGTAGAAAATATAAACAGTCCATACGGAGCAGCAAACAGTTCGGCATGGAACAATTATAATAAACCACATACAACTGATACAAGCAGAAGCGGGAACACAAATCCATATGGAACAGGATATATGAACCAAAGCCAGTATACAGGTTCATATGGAGCGGGAAGTAATGCAGGTGCAAACAGGGGAACAGGATATGTAAATCAAAGCCAGTATACAGGTTCATATGGAGCGGGAAGTAATGCAGGTGCAAACAGGGGAACAGGATATGTAAATCAAAGCCAGTATACAGGTTCATATGGAGCGGGAAGTAATGCAGGTGCAAACAGGGGGACAGGATATGTAAACCAAAGTCAGTATAACAGCCCATATGGAGCAGGTTATACAGGAGGCTATACAAATCAGAGTACATATGGTAATAATCAGTACAGACCACAACAGAATTCAGGTCAGTATAATACTAATACACCATATGGTAATACTAATCCATATGGCAATCAGAACAATTATAGAGATGTATATGATCTCGAAAGCTACTACAACTCGCCATACTATAGGAATAATCGTAAGAAAAACGAAAGAAAAACACTTTTCCTTGCATTATTTGCAGTAGCACTTATAGTATTTGGAAGCATTGGGGCTACAAGCCTTGTAATGTCGTTTACAGCAAGTCAGACGGCAAAGGAAATAGTTTCTCTTGAAAACAGTATAGAGGAAAAGTATAATATTGTAGTCAAGGTTGGTGATGAAGCTAATACCTGGGAAAGTGGCTTTACTATCGAGAAAATGAACAATGAGAAAATCATCAGTAGGGCATTGGGGTATCTGGATGATGTATTAGACAGACTTCCGGAGGGATTTCTTGATGAGGTAATGAATGGCTATTCGGATGGAAGGTATCTGGAGATAAATATTACAGGGGCAATGGTTCAGATTGACGGAAACAGAGAAGTACTGGGACTTACTACTTATAATGAGGATAAAGACGTTATCAGATTAAATTCAGATATATTTTCGTGGCAGGAGTATAAGGAAACGGTAGCTCATGAGCTGTTCCATGTAATTGACTTTGAAATGAACCAATTTAATGAATATTCAGAGGAATTAAGAAAATGGAGAAATTGTAATCCAAGAAACTTTAATTATTCATATGATGAGGGACAGTATTCAGATTATACTACATATGGTGAAAGCATTGAAAATGTATATTTTGTAAGTTACTATTCTAAAGAAGATATATATGAGGACAGGGCAGAAATATTCAGTTATTTATTAGCAACAGACGAGGATGACAGTCTTCCGAATTCATATAAGAGTACGCATGTAAAAAATAAGGTTAAGCTTTTAATAGATGAAATAGACAGTTGTTTTAAGACGGCAATGAACAGTAATGTATATTGGAAAAGATGGTATAACTAATATTTGAATGTGTATAAAACCTCCGGAAATGGAAAAACTTTTTATAAGTTTTTATTTTCGGAGGTTTTTATGAGAAAAAAAATAATGATAATATTGACAATTGTGTGGATAATTGCCTTTGTCAGAATGATAGTAATCTATGAGGATGTTGATGATAATGCAAATATAGTGACTGCATTTTCAAATGATAAATTTGTATATACAAACAGTCTGTTAAAGGCAGAGGCCTCTATAGGCAGTGAATATTTTACTGAGGAGGAGAGAAAAGAGTATTTGGAAAAGGTAGCCTCTGCCATAGGTCTAACAAAAGAATATGATATAGATATTGTAAGAGATGGAGATACAATTACTGCAATTCTTTCAAAACAGGCAAAAAGTGCATATACAAGTATAAAAATGGTCACAAATGAAACACAAAAAGATGATAATATTATATTATTGAAAAATTATTTATATATAAATATTGAAATATCCAATTCTCTTGACAGTGCAGTATCATATCAGGAAAAATTAAAAGAGGTTTTTAAGGAAATGAGCATAGTAGCAGATATTTCACTTATACTTAAAGGTCATATTAAAGGAGAGCTTAATAATACAGAGAAAAATAATATTACGGATAAAATAATGCAGGATTTGGGTGCAGAAGTAGTTACGGGAAACAGAGAAGATTCATTATATACTGTATACGGCTACTGTGAAAAAATAGATGACTATATCATGCTTGGAAGTACAAAGACAAATGTAAATATCGCTATAACTTATGATGAAGGTAAAGATATGACAAACATATATATGGCGACTCCGATAATAAATGAAGATTTTTAGATAAAATCCTACATTGATGGCACTTTTTGACTGAACTGTCATATATTATAATAATATAAATGATGTCATTAAAACGCATCATATAAATTCTAGGAGTATAATATTGACAAGATTTGATTTTAATTCAATGTATGGAAGTGGAATTGATGAAGAGGAAGAGATTGCATATTTTAGAAGTATGTATCCTGTAAGGATAGTCAAAATGCAGAATCTGGTAGAGGAAGCCTGCGATAAGATGGAATATGACAACAGTATGATGTATGATGAATATCCGGACTTTGCCATGGTTCAGAAGAAATGTATGGAGCTATTGAATAAACTGGATGAAAAAAATGACAACACCAAGGACATGATAGAGGTGCTTTTTATAAATGAGATTATAAGAAGACGTATAAGATACAGAAAGATAAAAGGATATTGCTAGAAAAGTATTGTAGTTTTTCCTTAAAACTATTAATATATATAGCAAAAAGAAAAAGTTATAAAAAGAAGCAGGTATTAGAGAAATAATGGAAAAGTTAATACAACTGATAGATGAAATAGAATGGGATAGATTAGCAGAGGCTGTCATTAGTGATAGAAAAAGCACAGTCTGTGAGATACAAAAGATAAAGCTGCGTCCTGTTAAAATAAAAGAAGAGATATATATCCAGACTACCGAATATATTAATAAAAAGGTAATACATACAAATAAAAACATATCAGAAATAAAGGAATATGTTCTTAAGCATTTGCAGGAGAATTTTAAACAGGCTCTTATAAAAACTGAAAGTTATACATATTCTGTTCTCATCAGCAAAAAAGGACAAGTTACTACAAAAAAGAAAAAAGAAACAGAAAAGAAAGCACCCATACTTATACATAATAGAGTAAAAAAGTATCTGTTGCAGGAAGGGAAGCCTGTAGATTTTCTTGTGTACTTAAATGTAATGAATAAAGATGGCTTTGTTCTTAAAAATAAGTATGATAAGTTCAGACAGATAAATAGGTTTTTAGAATTTGTAGATGATATAGTAGAAAAGCTTCCAAAGAATAAAACTATAAATATCATTGATTTTGGATGCGGAAAATCGTATCTGACATTTGCCATTTACTATTATCTGAGAAAAGAAAAAGGGCTAAGAGTTAATATTACAGGTCTTGATTTAAAGGAGGATGTGATTGATAATTGTAATGAAATAGCAAAAAATTTAGGATATGAGGGAATTACTTTTCTAAAAGGAGATATTGCAGGCTATGACGGACTAAGTGATGTAGATATGGTGGTTACACTCCATGCCTGTGATACTGCTACTGATTATGCTATTGCAAAGGCAATTAAATGGAATGCGAGGGTGCTTTTATCTGTACCCTGCTGTCAGCACGAGATAAATGGTCAGATAAAAAATGAACTTCTGTCACCTGTCCTTAAATATGGAATATTAAAGGAGAGGATATCTGCACTTATTACGGATGGAATCAGAGCAGAGGTTTTAGAAGAAAATGGATATGATACTCAGATATTAGAGTTTATAGATTTGGAGCATACACCTAAAAATCTTATGATTAGAGCTGTTAAAAGGAAAAGTAACAGTTGTAAGAAAAACGAAAACTTGGAAAAGCTAATAGAAGAATTAAATATAAAACCTATGATTAAGGAACTGATATAAATGAAAAAAATATTAATAAAATTAGCGGTTTTGGCAGTGATATTTATTGCCACAATAGGTATTCACTTTGCACTTACTATAGAAAAAACTGAATTGCCTGAAGAGGTTATGACTACAGCTACATTGCCTATTGTGTCTATGGTATGTGATAATATGGTAGTGAATACCCTTCACGGATACATTATATCCATGGATGGCAGATATATGAGGGATTCTGTCACTCCTATAGGTGACGGAAGAAAGATAAGTTTTACAATAGATATGTATGACAATATAATTGCTGGTATATCATATGAGCTTAGAAGCCTTGACACTACAAGACTTATTGAAAAGACTAATGTGACTGATTATAATGTTTCTAATGGTAAGGCAGATGGTACATTTAAGGTATCGGGAATGATAGATGAAGAGGAAGAGTATCTTCTTATAATAAAGCTTGTTACAGAGAAGCATGGTGAAATCAATTATTATACAAGGGTTATTATGCAGGATGAGATAAATGTAGCAGAGCATATAAATTTTGTAGAAGGCTTTAGTGAAAGTACCTTGGATAAAGAAAGGGCGGAAGAATACCTGCCATATCTGGAGCCAAAGTCATCTAGCGACAACTCAAATCTGGGTAATGTTAATTTACATTCCAGCTTTACAAATGTAACCTGGGGAAATTTGGAGGTTGAGAGAGTAACCATACCTATAGTTACTATTAAAGAGCTGCTTGGAGATGTTGGATGTTATGAACTTAATTATAAGATAAGGGCAAAAAATTCAAATGGTGTATATCAGTATTATAATGTTTCAGAATATTTCCGTGTGCGTAAAGGCGTAAATGTTATGTATCTTTATGTGTATGAAAGAAATATGGAGCAGATTTTTGATTGCAGCACCGGGGGTGTTACAGCTACCAGAATAAACTTAGGAATAGATAGTGATTTGAATGTAAATACAAGCTGTAGTCCTACGGGTTCTTTTGTTTCCTTTGTGAAGGAAAGAAATCTCTGGCTTATGGATATGAACAATAATCAGATGATTTTGATTATGTCCTTTGAAAGTGGCAGTGACAGTGATGTAAGAGATGTATTCAATGAAAATAATATAGAAATTGTATCTACCGGTAAAGACGGAAATGTTCTGTTTTTAGTTTATGGATATATGAATAAGGGTGATCACGAGGGAGAAGTAGGTACTGCCTTATATCAGTACCAATATGACAGCAATATAGTGAAAGAGCTTGTATTTGTAACCTCGGATATGCCATATCAGATACTGAAAGGACAGGTAGGTAAGTTTGCATATATTACAGAGGATAATATTATATACTTAATGGTAGAGGACTCTATATATACAATCACAACCGACAGTAATGAATATATCCAGCTTGCAAATAATCTGCAAACCGGTAATTTTATTATAAATAGTGATAATAATATTGTTGCATGGCATGAAAACGGCTCGATATATGAAGAAAACAGTATCAGGGTAATAAATGTTGCAGATAAGAAAGATTATAAAATTAAGGCACCGGAGAATGACTATGTAAAGGTTATTGGTTTTATTGAAGATGATTTAATATATGGTGTGGCTCATAGTAGTGATATTTATGAGGATGAGCTTGGAAATACAGTTTTCCCTATGTATAAAATTGTAGTGGATATATATGATGAGGAAGAAGATGAAGTGTATGAAAAGCAGGGAATATACATTAAAGAGATTTCAATAAGCAATAATATGCTAATGTTAAAGCGTATGACAAAAGATGAAAGTAATAAATTTGTGGAAACAACTAATGACCAGATAATCAATAAAATAGATAACAGCAGAGCAACCATAGAGCTTTCAACCATAGCAACAGATTTGAAAAGTACAGAGCTGATATTAAAATTTGCATATACAGTTACAAGTGACAATACATTGACAAAGGTATTTCCGGAAAATATTGAGTTTGTATATTCAAATGATATGGGAAAAACGGACGAAGAAATTGATGATACAAACTATTATGTATATGGAAACGGAAACATGATAATGACAACTACAAGTATTGTGACAGCAATAAAGGAAGCAAGTAAAGAATATGGTGTAGTTGTTTATGGTAATGGTAACTATGTATGGGCAAGACTGTCAAAGCTTGACAATAAGGTAGTACCATCTGCTACAGATGCGGCATCACCACATTATACTTCTATTGCGGAGGTATTAAAGGATGATAATATAGATACCATAGATGTATCAGGAATAGATATAGAGGATGCACTATATTATATTACTAAAGAGATGCCAATACTTGTAAATCTTCCGGAACGGGGAGTTGTGTCGATATCAGGCTATAGCGGATATGCAGGAAATGTAGATACCATTTACTTCAGGGCATACGATGGCGAAAGTTTTAACATGCCAATAAGAACTGCTAAGGAAGCAATAGAAGAGGGTGGAAACAGATATATAGTGGTAATTAATTAATGGTATAACAAAACTGCAGTATATAAATGTAATGAATTTACAGATAGGATGTGGTATAATGTCATCGTGTATAAACCTGTGGTTTATTCACTCGACCCATAAAATTGACAGGCAATTTTATGGTATAATAGGCTCGTGAATAAAGCTTCGCTTTATGCGCTCGCCCCATAAAATCACCTTGTGATTTTATGGTATAATAACACCGAAAAATTTTTTTGTGAGGCATTATTAGATGGAAGAAAAGAAAACCGAAAAAAAGAAGACCGAAAAAAAAAATAAAAAAAATAAGAAAAAGATAAATATAAAAGTTCTGATAAGACAGCTTGCATTATCTATTTTGTATTTACTAATATTTGCAGGAATAGGAATTTTTCTTGCATACAATTCTATATATGGAAACCCGGATAAAACAGTAGAACTTGCATATGGTTGTTTTGAAGGCAGTAATTGGGGAAAGCTTTATGATATATCTGTGGTAGAGGAGAGTAAACTGGTAAATCTTACTACATTTACTAATGCGATGAATAATCAACTGGAGGAGGTAGATGTAAATACAATTGAGCAGGCGGGTGTAAAAGAAGATGAAGACGTCACAATTATAGATATTTCATATGTTAAGGGCGAAGAAAAAGAGAAAACCTCTATAAAGCTAATAAAATCAGATGAGAAGAAGTATATGTTTTTTCCTGTGTGGAAGGTGGATCTGAGTGAACTTATAGCAACAAATGTGACAATTAAGGTTCCTTATGGATATACTGCTACTATTGATGGTATTGATATTTCAGAGATTGAAAGATTGTATTTTCCGGAGGAAAATATGATGAAATATTATATTGACAGAATTTTTGCAGGTACTCATGCGTTGAGCTTAAAGCGTGAGGGTATGCAGGATATAAATGAATATATCGATTTATCTGTAAGTGGTACAGATTATGTGGTTTCCGGTGATAAGGTAATATTGGAGGAATATATTGCTACAAATGCTCCGGAGATAGTGTTTGAATTATACAGGTGTGGATTGGAATCCCAAGGTGCAGCAACACTTTTTGACTATTTTACAGACAATGGATGTAAACAGCTTCAGACTATTTATGATGAGCTGTATAATGATATAAATGCTGAAAATGGTGCATATCTTAGAGTAATTGAAAATGTAGAATATGATGTTTCGGTAGCTAATAGTGTGGAGGGAGAGAGTGTTGATGCAATTGTACACTTTACCTGCACATACTGGGCAAAGACACCAAGAAATATGAATTCGGGTGTACGAAAGGATTATGAAGGAAGTGCAGAAAGTACTGTTACAATTCATTATGTAGTTTCAGGTGATGAATATATAGCAGACAGTATGGATTTTAAGTGTATTGATTATGCAATGGAATAAATTTTAACATTGTAAGTTTTAAAAAACAAAATCGATAATATAAAAATTAAAGTGAAATAAAATATAAACTGGAGGATATTACTATATGGGAAAGCAGTATTTCAGGGCAGGAAATATGGTATATCCGGTTCCGGCAGTGATGGTAAGCTGTAAAAGAGAGGGAGAAAAACCTAATATTATTACAACAGCCTGGTGTGGAACGACCTGTTCTTCGCCGGCTATGGTTTATGTATCGATAAAACCAAGCAGATATTCATATGAAATCATAAAGGAAACAGGTGAATTTGTAATTAATTTAGTGACTAATGAGTTGACCTTTGCTACGGATTACTGTGGTGTAAAATCAGGCAGAGAAGTAGATAAGTTTAAGGATATGAAGCTCACACCACTTCCTTCAAGGTACATTTCGGCACCAGGTATTGAAGAAAGTCCTGTAAATATAGAATGTAGGGTAAAGCAGATTATACCGCTTGGTTCACATGATATGTTTTTGGCGGAGGTTGCAGGTGTTACCATAGATGATAAATATATGGATCAAACAGGAAAATTTAATCTTAACAGTTCGGGACTTATAGCATATTCTCATGGAGAATATTTTGAGATAGGTAAAAAGACAGGAAGCTTTGGATATTCGGTTAAAAAGAGAAGCAGCAAAAATAAACATAAAAAAGCTAATAAATAAAATAGTAATAGCCCAAATATTAAAGGTGGTGGTTTCGTGAAGATAAGTTCAATGTATATTTCCAATTTTAAATCCATAAAAAGACTGGAAATATTGGATATTGATTACGCATTTATACTGGTTGGAAAAAACGGAACCGGTAAAAGTGCAGTAATTGATGCTTTAAGGGCAGTTACAGGTGATTATGAGGTTCGTAAAGCAGATTTTAAAAACTCACATGAAAATATTGAAATAGGAGTAACCTTTGAATTTACTACAGAGGCATTAGAGCGAATGTATGAATGGGGTGTAGTTACAAAGGCGAAAAGCTATGATGAATGGGAGTGGGAATTTATAACAAAATTTCCAACCTTTAATAATAATAAGGTCAGAGTAGTATATAAAGTTACACCGGAAATGAAAGTTTCATATAATGATGAAAATGGTGTTGAAAATGAGTACATAAAAAATATACTTCCTAAGCTTTACTATATTGACCATACCAGAAACTTAGAGGAATTTCAGAATGGTCTTATTAATATGCAGTATGATGAGGAGTTTTTACTCGTTAAGGAAAATGTATGTCTGTATGATAAGAGTATAAAGTGCAGTCAATGCTTTAAATGTATTGAGGAAATTAAAGAAAAGAAAGCAGAGGAGCTGTCTGTTTATGAAACGACAAAGCTTATAGAATATAAAATATTTGAAATGAATTTAGGGGATTTTGCAAATACCGTTAATAAATATCTTAGAAAAAACGGCTCACAGTCTAAAACCATAAGCTATGAAATAGATATGGATGCAGAGAAGCTGTTTAAGATAAATACAATAGTTACAGATGATGGTACAGGTGAAAAGGAATTTATTAACTCATTAAGTGCAGGTACTAAAAGCATATATTTACTGTCACTTATTGAGGCATATACAGAAGAAAAGAGCAGGGATCACAGCCTGATTATGATTGAAGACCCGGAAATATTCTTACATCCACAGCTGCAAAAGGTAGCCAGTGAAATATTATATAGACTTTCTAAGAAGAATCAGGTAATATTTTCAACCTACTCACCTAATATGATATTTAATTTTTCGTCAAGACAGATTAAGCAGGTTATATTGGATGAAGAATACAATACAAGTGTAATAGAAAATACAGATATAGATATTATACTGGATGATTTAGGATATACGGCTAATGACCTTATGAATGTCAGCTTTGTATTTATAGTGGAAGGAAAGCAGGACAGTAACAGATTGCCGATGCTGTTAGAAAAGTATTACTCGGAAATGAGGGATGATGACGGAAGACTTAACAGAATTTCCATTATACCTACAAACAGCTGCACAAATATTAAGACATATGCAAACTTAAAATATATTAATAAACTATATCTGAAAGACCAGTTTTTAATGATAAGGGACAGTGACGGAAAAAATCCTAAATATTTAGTAAAGCAGCTGTGCAGCTACTATAGCAACAGAAAGAGAGAGGATGTGGATAATCTTCCAAATGTTACACCTAAAAATGTATTGGTACTAAAATATTATTCCTTTGAAAACTATTTTCTTGATCCAAAGGTTATGACAGAAATAGGAGTAATAAAGAGTGAAGATGAATTTTATAATATTCTGTATCAGAAGTACAGGGATTATCTGCATAGACTTCCCAGCTTTAAAAGGCTTATAAGAACTAAAAATGTAAGAATTAATAGCAGTAAGGATATTAAGCAAAATCTGGAGGCAATAAAGATATATGTCAGAGGACATAATCTTTTTGACATATTCTATGGAAAATATAGAAATAATGAAGACGAGATTATAAGGAAATATATAGAGGCTGCACCTAGGGATAATTTTAAGGATATATTAGATACGATTGATTCCTTTGTGTATTTTGAAAACCGTAAAAAAGATATAGACTAAAAGGAAAAATAAAAATGTGTAAAATCCGATATACTGTATGAAATTAAGCTGTAAACAGTAAGGTAAGCGGAGATTACACATTTTTTATTTTTATACTTCATTGTTTTCTTTCATCTTATGGTATAGTTTAATGTATTCGTTTAGATAAACTATAAAAGATAATATCATAAATGCAAGTACTACGGATATAAGTACTGATGCTAATGTATCCGTAATCCAAAATTCCGGTATGGCTATTAAAACCAGCATTGCACTATCCAGAATAACCGTGCATAGCTTTCCGCACCACATAGCACCATCTAAGTTTCTTCCCTTATGATATATATATAATCCGACTATTAACAAAATGAGTTCCTTTAAAACAAATGCTATAATCAGTATTAAAATCCATGGAACTTTTATAAACGTAACTACAAGCATTGCAAACTGCATAAGCTTGTCCGCCACGGGATCAATGAACTTTCCCCAGTCGGATGTCATATTAAATTTTCTGGCAATCCAACCATCAACTACATCCGTAATTGCAGCAGCTATTACTATAAGTGCTGATTGCCAATACCATTTATTAAGAAACAGGTAAACAAAAACCGGAACGAGAAGTATACGAATATAGCAAAGTATATTGGGAAGTTTAAATAAGTCTTCTTTTTTTGCTCTTCCTCTCATAAAATCCTCTTTCAATGTGTTAATAAAATAAAAACTACAAATGCCATTTTCAAAAAAGGCATACATTAGAGATTATATAGCTAAAAAAAATAAAAGTCAAATAAAATGGGAGTTTCTTGCATGAATTGGGAGATTGTTGTAGTGAATTTTGAAATATATATCAGCTAATATATTCCATATAAGAAAAGATGATTATTTTACATATCTTTTACATATACTTTACAGAAATCATATTTATATAGTGATATAATAAAATCTGTTTTTATTCTCGCAAGTGACGGGCCAAAGTCAAGCAAATTTAAATGTTCAAAAGGAATTTTGGAATATTATTTAAATTATTTAATGGGTTTAAGATGTAAGGATATGTACTATGGAGAATACAATATGGAGAATAGTAATAGTTTTATTATAGAAAAGAATACAATTTTAAAATTAAAAAGTAAAAAAGTAATTATATCAGAAACAGCGGTATGTCATGCTGGAAATAACAAAGGATATTTTATTCTTGATTTGCAGACGCCGATTTTTTTTAAGGATTTGAGTACACTCCCTGTAAGATATGTTGAATGTAATGATATATATGAGGAATATGATTTGAAGAACAACAATATTGTTATAGGAAAGGTGGAAGATATATGTTTTTTCTAGAGTTCAATAATAAATATAAGATAGTTCATCTGACTAACGAATTGGGAAATTATTATTATGGTGGAGTAGGTACTTATATTAATGAAATCTATAGGTATAGAAGAGGTGATATGGGTTTTATATATGTGGATTTTGACAGCGATACAGATTACCGAAGTGAAGAGTTTTTAGAGAAAAAGGACATTGCTGTTGTTACCTCAAACGAAATTCATAAATTGCAGAATATTAAGTGCGACATATTAGTAGTGCATTTTTACGAACTATGGTTTTGCCTTACACCTGAGATAATAAAGGATAAAAAGATAGTATATGTTATCCATTCAGTACCAACACCGGAGCCTGCACCCGGTCCTGACCCGTTTATAGGTAATGAGGAGGTCAGAAACAGGTTTTTCTATTTATGCGATGTCGCAGATATATTAATATGTGTGTCGTTTGCAGAAAAAAGAAAGCTTGAAAAAATATATCCACAGTTTGCAGATAAGATTAAAGTGGTACATAACGGAATGAGCTTTAATGAAAATGTAGCAAAAAACATAAAATATGAGAATGGCAGGAAAAATTTTGGATATATAGGAAGATTGGATTATCGTAAGGGTGTTTTGGAATGTATAAAGGCAATAGAAAGAACAGAGGGAGAGCTGTATCTTGCCTGTCCTGATAATGACCATACTTATTTTAAAATGATTAAAAACTATATCGATGGTGCAAGACTATGGGATAGAATTCATTTTCTGGGCTGGTGTGCAGGAGATAGAAAAGAGGAATTTTTTATGTTCGTAGATGCACTCATAATTCCATCACTATATGAGCCCTTCGGGTATACAGCCTTAGAAGCCATGAACTTTTCAGTACCTGTTATAAGTTCTGACAATGGAGGTCTTTCTGAAATATTAGAGGGATATAAATATACATATAATCCTTATATTGATGAGGATTTATATAAATGTATTTGTGAATTTCAGACAGACGAGACAGAGGAGGTAGCAAAACAGGTAGATATACTGGAGAAAAATAAAACAGGATTTACAGCAAAAGATATGTGTGACAATTATTACAGAATATGGAAGATAATGTTAAATGAGCAGAATATTTAGATTTGACAATATGAATAAGGTAAATCAGGTTGAAATTATATATAGATATTATGATGAAGATAGCTATTACCGTAGTGATATGAAATTTATAGATAATGTATGGCAGACAGAGCTTTCATTTGTAAAGGATAAGATTTTTTACAAGTATATAGTGAATGGTATCATCAGGCTAAATGACAGTAATGCAGATGAGTACTATTCAGAGGATGACAATGAAGTATGGTCTGTAGCTGACTTGCGTACGGATAGCGGAACAAATGAACATATTCTCTACGATTTAAAATGCAAAATTATAAAAGCTATTCCTGAAAAAGATGTAATGTATCAGGATTGCAGGATATTCACCTACGGAAAGGATAAGATAATTTCCACATATGTGGAAGTTGAAAATATATCAGGAATACACAGTATTACAGTTATTTGGCATCAGCCTGACGGTAACATATATAAAGTAGAAGAAGCTCCTATTGTAGTAGAAAGGTCATATGTCAGGGATGTGAATGCAGGTTTTTGGATAAAACTTGATGATATGCAGGGAGATTTTTATGAGAATGTATGGATGGTTTCCGTTTATTTAGACGGAAAACATATGACAAAGGAATACTTTGTAATAAATAGAAACATAGGAACAGTAAAAAGAGTTTTTTATGAACAGGCATAGGAGGAAGAAATGGCAGTATCAATCAGCAGAACATTGACACCAAAGGCAGAAAATTATGTAGCAAATGCAGGTAATGTTTCAAACATGAACAGAAATACATCAGCAACACCGGCGAAACCGTCAGCAGGCATAGGCATCAGTACGGCAACGTTATATCCGACAGGCAGTACAACAGTGGGATATGGCTTATCGGCTTCAAATAGTGTTGTTTATTACGGTAATAAAACCTCAAGTGCGACACCAAACGCCAGTGCGACACCAAATGCAAGTGCAACACCTAAGGTGGGGGTAAGCAGTGTTGGAATAAACGCAAGTGGAACACCTAATGCAGAAGCAAGTATTAAGGGAATAAATGCCAGTGCGACACCAAACGCAAGTGCAACACCTAAGGTGGGGGTAAGCAGTGTTGGAATAAGTGCCAGTGCGACACCAAATGCAGGAGCAAGCGTTAAAGGTTTAAATGCCGATACAACAGTAAATGCAAGTACAACACCTAAGGTAGGAATGAGCAGTCTGGGCATAAATGCAAGCAAAACCGTGAGTACGGGTATAACAGCAGGTTCAAGCAGTGCAGTGATTACAGGGTTAAATGCCAGTAAAACAGTGAGTGTAGATGCAGGAGTGGGAGTGAGTATTACGGGATTAAATGCCGGTGCGACCGTAAGTGCAGGTACAACAGTAGGGGCAGATAGTTCGGTAGTAAATGAAAGTAATATAAATTCTGCATTGGAAAGCAGTTTGGCTACTCTTGATAAATTTGATGAAAGTATAATAAAGCCAATTATACCTAATAAAGTATTTGCAGACCCACCTTCAAGAGGAGAGGATATTTTAAATACTCAAGGAATAATTGAAAACGCATATAATATAAATCAGTTAGAGGATTTATTCCAAAAAGGATTAGATGAAGTGCTGTCAGATAATGTAGCACTTTCCGGAACATACAAATTGGGAGAAATTCCTGTTTATACACCACTTGGAACAGTTACATATTATAGTGAGCTGAATGTAAGTGAGAGTACGGGTGGGGAGAAATTGGAGATAAGCTTTGACTTTTCAGAAACTATAGGAGAGTTAAGTGATTTTTTGGATAGTATAGGTAAGGACATAGTGAATAAAACAGCACTTGAAAACCAAGTAGCATTTAATTTATCTGAAAGTGTAAAAATATATCTGGATAATGATATGTCTAAACATATGGTCGTAAAATTTAGTAACGGAATAGGTGTTGATTGGAATATGGATAAAATGCAGGATGAAATAGATGTATCAATATTTGAGGAGAAAGAGATAGATGACAATGTAAGTATTACTACAGGAATCCACTTTGAACTAAAAAATTATATAGATACTAATACAGAGCCGGAAGTAATTGAGGAAATTCAAGAGGAACCGGGTATTGATGTATATTTGGCTTTTAATGAACCAGATTTTGTAGAGGAACTAGGTGGACTTACTGTAGTATGTATTCTAGGGGGGATTATAGGAGGAGCTTTGGGGACAACAATTCCTGTAGCAGAATATGGATTAAGTGAACTGTTAAAGGATGTATCTTTTGTTTTTCCAAAGGCAACAGAGTAGAAAAATATTATAATAAAGGAATGTAATAGTATGAAAAATAAAGATATAATAAAGAGTAAAAAAAGAGAACAACGCATTTACAAATTATTGGTTTCGTTATTAATTTTTTTGATATTTATTCTTTTTATGGTATTTGTGCCTATGCTGGTAAATACAATTATTGGAATCAGAGAAAAAGACAGATTAAATAATAACATAATTAGAATGAAAGAAGAGTATGGAATTGATATATATTATGCAGATAATATTAGTGATGATGTACAGTGTAAATATAAATTATCAGGTGATATAAAAACTAACAATGATGCAATAGATGACATATACATAATAATGAGCAGGCTACCGTATGATGTTTGGCTTGAAATGACAGAATATAATAGAGGTGAAGAGATTTATTATGGTAGGGTTATTATATTTTTATGTGACAGTATAGAAGATACTGTTGCAGGACGTATAGAGGGCATTGAAAATGAAGATGGATTTAGTATTGCTTTAAAAGTTAGTAATAATTCAAATATAAAAACTGCATTTGCACATGAACTTTTTCATCGTTTAGATACTTTAATTAATATAAATACTTGGCTGAATTATGACAAAGAATTTTCATATGGTAAATGGGATGGTACCTTGCCGGAGGATTACGAATATTTAAAACGTGTTAATGGTAATGACAATAAAGATGAAAGAAAAAGATATACAATTTATGGAGAAGATGATATAAATAATATTTATTTTGTAAGCACATATTCTCAAAAATCAAGAGAAGAGGATATGGCTGAAGTATTCTCGTACCTTTTAGCAACAGGTGTGTTTGAAGACCTTCCTGAAGCATACAATAGTCCCCATGTAAAAGAAAAGGCAAAATTAATAGTAGACATGATAGCCGAAACCTTTGACTGCGTGGATGAAAATGCCTACTGGACTAGGGTATATAGAGAAAAGGTTGCAAATAACTAGAGTATTAAATATATGTCTTTATAGTAAGTGTATCGACCATTACTTTTTATTTTGAATTATAGACATGACATATGACAAAGGAATGAAATAATATGAAAAATAAAGATATAGAAAAAAGTAAAAAAAGAGAACAACGCATTTACAGATTATTGGTTTCATTATTAATTTTTTTGATATTAATTCTTTTTACAGTATTTGTGCCTATTCTAATAAATACAATTATTGGAATCAGAGAAAAAGACAGGCTAAATAATAATATAAGTAGAATAAAGGAAAAGTATGGAATTGATATATTTTATGAGGGTAATATGAGTGAGGAGATGGAATGTAAATATAAATTATCAGATGATATGGGAGCGAATAGTAAAGCAGTAAGCGACATATCTGTAATATTAGACAGAATTACACTTGATTTAGTTAGAGAACTTATAAATTATGGAAAGGGAGAAGAATATGTTAAAGGAAATATAAATATATTTTTATGTAATGCAATGGAAGAAAATATATATGGACAAACAGAATTTTTAGAAGATGGTTTTACAATATATATAAAAATTTGTGATAACAGTGTTAAAGCTATATTTTCTCATGAAATATTTCATAGAATTATTGGATACATTAGAGTAAATTCATGGATTAATTATGATAAGGAAGATTCGTATATGAAGTGGAAAAGTGTATTACCTGAAGGTTATGAATATATGGAGGATAGAGAGAACTATGATGGAGAAAGTATATCTAATAAAAAACTACAATATACATATGGAGTTGAGAATGATATTAGTAATGTATACTTTTTAAATTCATATTCACAAAAAAATCAGGATGAAGATATGTGTGATATATTTGCATACCTTTTAGCAATAAATGAAGATGGAGAGCTTCCAAAGGCATTTGACAGTCCCCATGTAAAAGAAAAGGCAAAATTAATAGTAGACATGATAGCCGAAACCTTTGACTGCGTGGACGAAAATGCCTACTGGGCAAAGATATACAGGGAAAAGGTGGAGTAATAGATAATTTGCATTGAAGGATATTCCGATATGTGTTAAATTTAAGATATGAAAAGATGTTCGGGTTTTTAGTATTTTTATATTAAGGTTCGTAAATTCCTGCAATATTAAAATATTGAAATTATCCGGACATAATATTATTTAGGACAGATTATTTTCATTAGACGTGAGGTATCCATATGGAAGAGATGAAATTTAACACACATCCGGCAGCAAAAAAAGAAAATATTATTTTAGGGGATAAGTATAGAATAACTATGCTCACTAAAGCATTAGTTCGTCTGGAATACAACGAAAGCGGGCATTTTGTGGATGAGGCTACCCAGATAGTCATAAACAGGGATTTTGCGGTTACGGAGTACGAGTATTTGGATAAAGGTGATTGTCTGGAAATTGTAACTGAAAATATTATGCTTTATTATGATAAGAAAAAGTTTTCGGAGAATGGTCTTAGTATTAAGGTAAAGGGTACGAACATGCATTACAATGATGAGTGGCATTATGGAATGGCGGGTTCTGACCTTAGAGGGACAGCAAGAACTTTGGACAATGCCAATGGGGAAATTCCGTTAGAGAGTGGAATTATTTCAAGACAGGGTTTTGCTGTGTTGGATGATAGTAGCTCGCTCGTGCTTACTAATGATTTTGTAAAGCCAAGAGATGAAAGATATATAGATATTTATGTGTTCTGTTATGGACATAAATACAGGGAAGCGCTTTCTGATTTTTATTATCTTTGTGGCAATACGCCACTGCTTCCGAGATATGCACTGGGTAACTGGTGGAGCAGGTACTATAAGTATACAGAGGAAACCTATACAAAGCTTATGGATAGTTTTGTAAGTGAAAATGTACCGTTTTCTGTGGCTGTTATTGATATGGACTGGCATTTGGTAGATATTGATAAAAAATACGGAAGCGGTTGGACAGGATACAGCTGGAATAAAAAGTTTTTTGAAAATCCAAAAAGGTTTCTTGAAAATCTCCACGAAAGAGGTATGAAGGTTACTCTGAATGTTCATCCGGCAGAGGGAGTAAGAGGCTTTGAGGATTGTTATGAAAGCTTTGCAGAATATATGGGTAAGAATGTAGAACGTGAAGAGCCGGTAGAGTTTGATTGCAGTGATAAAAAGTTTATAAAGGGATATTTTGAGTGTGTACACCATCCTTTAGAGAGAGACGGAGTTGACTTCTGGTGGGTGGACTGGCAGCAGGGCAATGGCTCTAAAATGGAGGGATTAGACCCATTATGGATATTAAATCATTATCATTTTCTTGATAACGGAAAAAACGGAAACAGAGCATTGACATTTTCAAGATATGCAGGTGCAGGCAGTCACAGATACCCTGTAGGATTTTCAGGTGACACATATATCACATGGGAATCATTAGATTTTCAACCATATTTTACGGCAAATGCTTCTAATATAGGATATGGCTGGTGGAGCCATGATATTGGCGGGCATATGTTAGGACAGAAGGATAATGAACTGGAGCTTAGATGGTATCAGTTTGGTGTGTTTTCCCCTATTATGCGTCTTCATAGTTCATGTAATGATTTTTCGGGAAAAGAGCCTTGGAATTATCCGCTGGAGATTCATGCTGTTATGAATGAATTTTTAAGATTGCGTCACAGACTTATACCTTATCTTTACACTATGAATTATCTTTCCTATAAGGGAAGACCGCTTATTTCGCCTATGTATTATGATAATCCGGAGGATTGGGATGCATATGTTGTTAGAAATCAGTATTACTTTGGAACGGAAATGATAGTTGCACCTATTACTACCCCTGATATAAAGGGAGTAAATATGGGCAGGGTAAAGGTATGGCTGCCAAAAGGCAGGTACTTTGATGTATTTACGGATACGGTATATGAGGGAGACAGATTTATATATATGTATCGTGACCATAGCTCAATACCGGTACTGGCAAAGGAGGGAGCAATTATTCCTGTTACGGATGAGATTTTAGGTAAGGATTTTATGAATAATCCTAAAAATCTGACCGTAAGTATATATCCCGGTAAAAATAACTGCTTTAGCTTATATGAGGATGACGGATGCACCAGAGCTTATGAACAGGGGGATTATGTTATAACTGCATTTGATTACAATTACTCGGAGGGTGAATTTATAATAAGAAAACCTGTAGGAAATATAAAGCATCTGCCGGATACCAGAAACCTGAAGCTGGAGTTTATGTGCGTAGATAATAATGAAATAGTAGTATATAAGGGAGATAACGCAGTAGCTGCTGCTTACGGATATGACGAGGAGAGCCATACTTTTATAGTACTTATTGAAAACTGGGATTATACGGAGGATATTACCGTTAAGTTTAGAAAAACAGCAGAGGTAATTCCAAATAATATTGCGGAGATAATATATGATATTCTGAACAGGGCAGAGATTGAATATATGCAAAAGGAGCATATATACAGAGCAATAAAGGAGGGAAGAAGTAAGGAATATATTCTCTCTGAGCTGTCCTGCAGGGATATTGATTATCATACAGCAGAGGCTGTAAGGGAAATATTACTTGCCTATTGAATAACAAGAGTTAAATAGCAGATAAGTAAATCAAACATATCATGCTTCAAAGCAGGGATAACGATAAAATAGTAATTGCTGATGTATTTCAGGGATTATTAAAAATATATAGAAATATTTAAGCCTAGGAGAACTAAAATGCTACAGCTTGAAAACGGACGCCCAAAGGATTTGACAGGAAGACTTGAGCGTGAAATAAAAACATATGATTTTTTGGATAAGCTAAATATTATTTATAAAAGAGTAGACCACGAGGAAACTAATACAATGGAGGCCTGTAGAGAGGTAGATGAGCTTTTGCAGGCAACAATATGCAAGAACTTATTTCTATGCAATACTCAAAAAACGAATTTTTATCTTTTGATGATGCCGGGTGAAAAGAAATTTGTGACTAAAAATCTGTCTGCACAGATAGGAAGTGCAAGGTTATCTTTTGCAGGACCGGAACATATGGAAGAATTTCTGGATATAAAGCCTGGAGCGGTAAGCGTAATGGGACTTATGAATGATAAAAATAAAAGGGTAAGACTTCTTATAGATGAGGATGTGCTAAATGGGGAATATATAGGCTGTCACCCGTGTGTAAGCACTTCAAGTCTAAAAATCAGAACAGAGGATATGATTAGAAAAATCATACCTGCTATGGAACACGAAGCTACAATCGTAAATCTGTAGTCTTAGATTTAAATAGTATCAGGGATATTCCCATAAATACTGCTGCACCTAAAAATATCTGAACAGGATATGTAGCCAGACCTTCCGCAGGTATTATCATGGGAAGAATGGTAATCGCTCCCACAGGAGGGAGATAAGATTTTGAAAGGGTTATAACTAAAAGCATAGTAAGGGCTGCCACAACAGCAGATAATGTCAGTGGCAGTCCAAGAGTGATTGTAAATATATATCTGGATAAAACACCAAACAGTCCGCACAATGTAATGACCATAATTGTTTTTATGTAATGCTCTCTGGCCTTACAGGAGGGATTGGAAAATTCCGTAAAGGCAACTAAAAGAGGAGGAGCTATACAAAAGCTAAAATCCAGTGGAATTACTATTATCGTAGCCAATAATACCGGGATAACTCTTAAAAATATGTGGAAAAAGTCAGGGTATTTAGGAAGAGGGTGTGGAATAAAATGTTCTTCCTCTTTTATATGTAATTTAATGATAATCCATTCTTCGATGATTATGAGTACAGTAAAGCCTACAGCCGACAGTGGGTATATAATACTTTCCGTTTCCATTAATATAGGAAGAATCGTTGCAGATATAAGCGGAGCAAAGGTAGTTTTTGAAAAAACTAATATAAGCTGGCATATTAAGAATGCAAAAGGAATTTTTGCTATAAGTGGTAATGGAATGAAACGTACAAATACTATACCTGTTACAGAGCATATTGCAATAAGTATAATCATTCGTATACGGCTGGTCTGCCAGCTTCTTTTGGGAGCAACAACTCCACCTATAAGTAATGCTGTTATTTCCGGAAAAATAATTTCCTTCTCATGCAATATTTCAGATGCTCCGACCATAAATATAATTGTAAATAGTGTAAGTAAAGTATATGTAATTTTTTTCTTCATAATAAAATTTCCTTTTCATACCTGAATTTCTTCGTGTAATCTGATATTCCGTAACCTATTGTATAAGAATTATATTTAAAAGTAAACTTTTTGAGAGAATTTTATATAATAATCCGTATGATGTGAGTCAGAAGTATTTTCCGGAAACAAAATAAAAACAAATAAAATTCGGTATTGACATGGGTAGTATGTTTGGTGTTAGAATATCTAGGTGTTTTGCTTTGCAAAATAAAAGTAAAGTAACCGGTGCAAATCATATAAATCATCTATATTATTTTATAATAAGGTTTTTTTATAGTGGAATAAATTATATAAAATATAAAAATTTAAAATGCGTAAAATAGAAAAGAGGACGTTACTGTGAAAGATAATATTGTATTAATAGGTATGCCGGGAGTAGGCAAGAGTACAATAGGAGTTATTTTAGCGAAAATTCTGGGATATAAATTTATTGATGCAGATATTGTTATTCAACAGGAGGAGAAAAGGCTTCTTAAAGACATTATTGCAAGTGAAGGTGTAGAGGGATTTATACAGATAGAAAATCGTGTGAACAGCAGCATTCAGTGTGACAGGTCTGTTATAGCTACAGGAGGCAGTGTGGTTTATGGCAGGGAAGCTATGGAGCATTTAAAAAATATTGGACAAGTTGTATATTTGAAGGTTGATTATGATACGATTGACCATAGACTTGGTAATTTAAAGGGTAGAGGAGTAGTGCTAAAGGATGGACAGGATTTAAAGGCATTATATGATGAAAGAGTTCCATTGTATGAAAAATATGCAGATTTAATCGTTGACGAAACAAATTGTAATATTGAGGAAACTGTGGAAAAATTAGTAAAATTATTATAAACCCCTTTACAAATATTAGCTTTGTTGATACAATCATAAATGTTACAAAAATGTTACAAATTAATTAAATAAACTTTAGATATTTAAAAGTAAGCAAAAGTATGTGGAGGAAGTGTTATGCAAAAGTTTACCAGACACGGTAAGCGCATCAGAGTTACTTATATTGCAACTGCAATAGTAATGATATTACTTATGGCAATAGCTTTTCCGTGGTTTAAGGTGCCTGATGGGGATGCAAAATTTTACGAGGTAAAGGTTAATGGTATAAAGGTTGGTACATGTGAAGACAAAAATTTAGTTAATCAGGCATATTTAGATGCACGCTCTGATTTTGAAAAAGAAAGTGAAGAAGAAGTTTATATAAATAGTGAAATTGAGTTTATAGAAGTTAATAGTGTATTTGGTAAGATTGATACTATAGATACAATTAAAAGTGAGATATACAATGCACTGGAAAAGTCTATAGTAGATACGAATATGCAGGCATATGTAGTGGATATTGAGGGACTCACGGTCACATTATCTTCAGCCGAGGATGTAGTAGCTCTTTTAGAGGCTGCAAAATCAAAATATGATGTAAATGATGAATTTGATACTGTGCTCTACAATGATGATACTTCAAGATTTGCAAAAATATCTTATGATATCATTAATGCAGATGTTTTAGCAAAAAATACCTATAACGTAATGGCGGCTGTTAACAGTCAGGAGAACGAAATAGTTAAAACAGAAGATATATTCGATGAACCTGACCATATAGTAAATATATATTTTGAACAGGATATAAATATTACAGAAACATATGTGCCTACTTCGCATATAATGTCATTAGAAGAAGCTGTTGAATTAGTGACAAAGGAAAAAGAGGAAAACAAGATATACGAAGTAGTGGCGGGAGATACATTATCAGGTATTGCAACAGCATTTGATTTATCACTTGATAGGTTATTGGAGATGAATCCGGACTGTTCAACTGAAAACTATATAAGAGTAGGTGACCGTATTACTGTTACTGTTCCGGAGCCGGAGCTTTCAGTTTTAGTAACAGAGCAGAAAACCTATGAGGAAGATTATGAGCTTCCTGTGATTTATATTGAAAATGACAGTATGTATACCACATATTCAAATGTCATAAATGAAGGAAGTACAGGACACAGACGTGTAGTTGCAAGAGTGGATTACAGAGATGGTGTCCAGACAGGTGTAGAAATATTAGCCGAGGAAGTAACAGTAGAAGCTGTTGCAAGAGTAATAGAGGTAGGAACACTTACACCTCCAACCTATATTAGACCATTATCAGGTGGAAGAATTTCATCATATTATGGATATAGATGGGGAAGATTACATGGCGGAGTAGATTATGCGTGCTCAACAGGTACTTCTGTAATGGCATCAAGCTCAGGTGTTGTAGTTGAAGCCGGATGGAACGGAAGTTATGGCTATACTATTCTTGTAAGTCATTCAGATGGCAGGAAGACCAGATATGCACATCTTAGCAGAATACTTGTTTCTTATGGACAGTCAGTATCACAGGGAGAGGTTATTGGACTAAGTGGAAATACCGGAAACAGCACCGGACCACACTTACATTTTGAAATGATAATTAATGGAATGAGAGTAAATCCATTGGATTATTTATATTAATGATTTACAAATGAAAAAGTTATGTTATAATCTAGGTATGTATGTGCAAATACATACCTAGTTTTATAATAGCAGGTTATGAAGAATTTTTGATATATAAAAAGCATATACTGGGAAGATGATTACAAATCATATATTTAGCTGGAATTAAATGGACTTAATATATAAACGACAACAAAAGAAAGTTTTCTTTGAGGATTATTTCGGAGTATTCTTACAGAGAAAATTTATTATTTAAAATTGAATTTCGAGGTGTATTATGGAAAAATACATTGTAAAAGGTGGAACACCACTGATTGGTTCGGTTGAAATAAGTGGCGCTAAGAATGCGGCACTTGGAATTATTGCGGCCTCAGTTATTGCGGATGAAACAGTTACAATAGATAATTTACCGGATGTTAGAGATATAAATGTACTTATTGATGCGGTTGAGCAGATTGGTGCAAAAGTAGAAAGAGTAAACAGACATTGTGTTAAGATAAATGGCAGTACAATTACATCAGTATGTGCAGACAATGAATATATTAAAAAGATTAGGGCTTCTTACTATTTAATAGGAGCATTACTGGGAAAGTTTAAAAAGGCAGAAGTGACACTACCCGGAGGATGTAATATAGGCAGCAGACCTATTGACCAGCATATAAAGGGTTTTAAACTGCTTGGTGCAAATGTTAAAATTGAGCATGGTATGATTATTACTGAGGCTGAGAATTTACATGGCAGTCACATTTATTTTGATGTGGTTTCTGTAGGTGCTACTATTAATGTTATGCTTGCAGCCTGTCTTGCAAATGGAAATACCGTACTTGAAAATGCAGCAAAGGAGCCACATATCGTAGATGTTGCCAATATGCTTAACAGTATGGGTGCCAATATCAAGGGTGCAGGTACGGATGTTATTCGTATTAAGGGTGTAAAGAAGCTGCATGGAACAGACTATTCTGTAATTCCTGACCAGATAGAAGCGGGTACATTTATGTTTGGTGCGGCTGTAACAAAGGGTGATGTTACAGTTAAAAATGTTATTCCAAAGCATTTGGAGGCTATTACTTCAAAGTTGTATGAAATAGGCTGTAGTGTTGAGGAATATGATGATGCCGTCAGAGTTATAGGAAATGGCAGACTATTATCCACACAGGTTAAGACGTTGCCATATCCGGGATATCCAACTGATATGCAACCACAGATAGCTGTGGCACTTGCTTTGGCATCAGGTACAAGTACGGTTGTAGAAAGCATATTTGAAAATCGTTTTAAATATGTGGATGAGTTGATACGAATGGGTGCAAATATAAAGGTTGAGGGCAATATTGCAGTGATTGAGGGTGTGGAAAAATATACCGGTGCACAGGTAAATGCACTTGATTTAAGAGCCGGTGCTGCTTTGGTTATTGCAGGTATTGCGGCAGAGGGATATACGATAGTAGATGATATTCATTATATACAAAGAGGATATGAGAAATTCCATCTGAAGCTGCAGGGTCTTGGTGCCCAGATTGATTTGGTTAATGACGATAAGGATATAATGAAATTTAAGTTAAAAATAGGTTGACAACACTGCCTATAGCATTTATCATATGTATGTACAATTTAATATTTTCTCTTATTCAGAGCGGTGGAGATACAAGGATCTGTGAAACCCGGCAACCCCATTAGGAAGGTGCCAACCTGAGCGAATTATCGAACAATAAGAGGATTTGATTACCTTGAAGGTCAGTCCACATTATTGTGGACTTTTTTTATCTTATTTAGGAATGTTCTTTGGATTTCCTATAAGATTAAAACGTTTTACTGTGTATGCACACATACAAAGAAAATGTGCGGATATATATTATTACGTTACAGTCGTGACGTAAACAGAAAAAAGCTGTTGTTAATGAGAATATGTGTTCACGATTATACGATTACATATCAAGGTAATTTTACAGTAACATATTACATTATTTTAAAAATTTAAGAAGATAAGGTTGAAAGTAATTTTTAACCTTAAGTCTGTACTTCGACCGGAAGCTCAGGCACTTCTGATTAAAGCATTAGGAGGTAAAAATGGAAAAGTTATTATTTACATCAGAATCAGTAACCGAAGGACATCCGGATAAGATTTGTGATGCTATTTCAGATGCAGTCTTAGATGCACTTATGGAGCAGGACCCAATGAGCAGAGTTGCCTGCGAAACCTGTACAACTACAGGACTTATTATGGTTATGGGTGAAATTACTTCAAATGCAAATATTGATATTCCTAAGATTGTCAGAGACACAGTAAAAGAAATCGGTTATACAAATGTAGAGTATGGACTTGATGCAAATACCTGTGCAGTTATGGTTACATTAGATAAGCAGTCTGCGGATATTGCTATGGGTGTTGACAAGGCACTTGAAGCAAAAGAAAACACCATGACAGATTCGGAAATTAATGCAATAGGTGCAGGCGATCAGGGTATGATGTTTGGATACGCTACAAATGAAACAGAAGATTATATGCCATATCCGATATCACTTGCCCATAAGCTGTCAAGAAAGCTTACAGAGGTAAGAAAGAATGGTACTCTTAAATACTTAAGACCTGACGGAAAGACACAGGTTACAGTAGAGTATGATGAAAATGGAAAGCCGTTACATTTAAATGCAGTTGTATTATCTACACAGCATGACCCGGAGGTAACACAGGAGCAGATACATGAGGATATTAAAAAGTATGTATTTGATCCGGTATTACCTAAGGAATTAGTAAATGATTCTACAAAGTTCTTTATTAATCCAACCGGAAGATTCGTTATAGGCGGACCTCATGGTGACAGTGGACTTACAGGAAGGAAGATTATTGTTGATACATATGGTGGATATGCACGTCATGGCGGTGGAGCATTCTCAGGTAAGGACTGCACAAAGGTAGATCGTTCTGCTGCATATGCTGCCCGTTATGTAGCAAAAAATATTGTAGCAGCAGGTATTGCTGATAAGTGTGAGATTCAGCTTTCATATGCTATCGGAGTTGCTTATCCGACATCAGTAATGGTAGATACCTTTGGTACAGGAAAGATAAGTGATGATAAGCTGGTAGAAATTATCAGAGAGAACTTTGATTTAAGACCGGCAGGAATTATTAAAATGTTAGACCTTAGAAGACCAATTTATAAGCAGACATCTGCATATGGACATTTTGGCCGTGATGACATAAAGCTTCCTTGGGAAGAATTGGATAAGGTTGAAATACTTAAGAAATACTTATAACCACACCGAGTTGCAAACAACTCGGTGTGCCTCGTGGATAAAATCTGTGATTTTATCCACGAGGCTGTAGTGATAAGAGATTTATGAGGTAAAAACACCGAGTTGTTTACAACTCGGTGTTTTTAATAAGGGATTGATAGTATAATGTCTTCGTGAGTAAGCACAAGGCTTACGCACTCAACCCATAAAATCACCCTGTGATTTTATGGTATAATGTCATCGTGAATAAACTTGCAGTTTATGCCCTCGACCCATAAAATTGAAAAGCAATTTTATGGTATAATAAAAATAGTCTTATAGTTGGATTTCTATTTTAATATTATTGGGAATACAAAAAAGTACTATAAGACTATTTTTATACTTAAATTTACTGATTATTTAGAAATAATTGCTGCAAGAAGTGTTTCGAGTTCTTCTTCTGTAGCATCCTTTGTTTCAATATCATAATTTAAATTATTGTAGGAAAATTGTGCAATATAGCAGTTGTCATATCCATAGATTGTTACAGGAACACCATTGATTTCAGACTGCTTTGGATTATCGCACATAACAAAAAGATCTCTTAGCGGTGCTTCAAATGGGCAGAAGGAAATTCTTGCCGTACTGTTATTTTCGGTGCGATATGTTAATACAAAATCATGAATCATGTATTTATTGTCTTCGTATACTTTGGCAGACATAGAGCTAAAGTATTCTATTTCCCAATTACTTGGAATCATTTTTTTGAAATCATCATAGGTGATACCCATGAATCTTTTGAATTCAAGCATAGTCTGCTCCCAGTCCTTTTTTGAAACGTCTGATAAACCATCAGAAATATAAGAAGAGATTACAACATCCAGGTCTGCGTTTGAAGGAACGCCAATTTCATTTATGACAATATAATTAGCTTCAAGGGAATTTGTAATGTCTTTATCCTGTGACTGTGGGTTTTGTATCATTTTGGATACGGCAAATACGCTACCTGCTACAATACACAGACAGGCAACCATAGATACCCATGTGAGTAAATTACCGTTTTTATTCTTATTTTTCTTAGGAGCAGCTTCCATAATATATTTTTCATCCACCTGACCAAGATTATTTAATATACGTTCATTTTTCATATAGCAATACCTTCTTTCTCTAATAATATTTTGAGTTTTTTTCTTGAGCGCAGAAGTGACATCTTTACTTTACTTTCACTTATATTAAAATCCTGTGAAATCTCTTTAACAGTGGATAGATACCAATACCTGCGCATAAAAATTTTTCTTTTAGTTTCTGATAAGGAAGCAAGAAACTGATTGAGTACCTGCGTTAACATTAAATCGTCAACAATATGTTCTGTATTATTAGCTGTAGGAATACATTCCTGCAATTCATCAAGGACGAAAGATATTTGTCCGGCACCACGCTTTTGCGTGTTATACAGTCTGTATTTGTCCAACGCTAAATTACGGGTAATTTTCCCTAAGAAAGCAGATAATTTATCGGGACGATTTGGCGGCATAGTTTCCCAGGCTTTTAGATATGTGTCATTAGTACATTCCTCACTATCCTCATCATTGTGTAGAATATTAAAAGCAATATAATGGCAATATCTGCCATATTTATTCGCGGTTTCTGATATAGCATTTTCAGAGCGCGTCCAATATAAATCTAAAATCTGTTTATCCTCCATTAAATCCTCCTTTCTATGATAATAAGGCCTTTCACCTTAATACACGAATAATGATATTTGTACGTCACAATTTTTTAAAATATTTTAAATTATAGAGTAAAAACGTAAATAATTTCAACTGATAATATTTTTGCACAAGATGTCTATGTTGCCTTTGGCAACAAGACTTTATGAATTTCATAATAAAAAATATAAAAACTCTACTAAAAAGTCATTGACAGGAATTAATTATTGATGTTAGTATTATAAAAAAATTTAAGGAGAAAATACAAAATGAATCAAAGTTTACATTTAAGACGTTATATGTATATGTATTATAGACGTATTTATTTATAACTGTGATGAAGCAGATGCACAGTTATAAGTCGATAGGTCTTATATGTCTGTGCATAGATTAAATGTAGGCTGTTATTTTTATATATTACATGTTGGATTTATTTATCGCATCAGGCATATAGAGGCTTGGTGCGATTTTTGTATATTATACAAAAATGCTCCACTATGTATACACAAAAAAGTTGTAACAGGAGGCAGATTATGAGCGAAGAAATTAAACTGGTTTTGGCAACAGCAGATGATGCGAAAGTTATTCATCAAATGCAATATGAAGCATTTTTGCCGTTATATGAGAAATATCATGACGATGAAACAAGCCCTGCTAAGGAAAGTCTTGATACTGTAGTTTGGAAGCTGACACAGCCTGATTCAGAATACTGGCTGATTCAGTCGGATTGTAAAAATATTGGAGCAGTAAGAGTAGTAAAAGACAAAAACACTACCACCTATAATAGAAATTGTGTGAAGTGGATATCTCCAATATTTATATTACCGGAATTTCAAAACAGGGGAATTGGTCAATTAGTTATAAAAAAGATTTTTGAAGCCTATCCCGAAACAATTACCTTTAGATTAGCTACAATTAAACAGGAAACGGGAAACTGTTATCTATATGAAAAATGTGGATTTGTAAGAACTTTAAAGGAGCATATTGTAAATGAAAAAATGACTTTGGTTTATTATGAGAAATCAAATGTGAGAATAAGAAGATTTGAGGATAAGGATGCAGAAAACATAAGCAATCTTATTGTTAGAAATTTTATAGAAGTAAACAGTAGAGATTACGGAATTACTGCAATGAAAGAATTAGCACAAAGCCATGATGCCGCTTGGGTAAAACAGGTGGCAGGTTATGCTCATATGTATGTGTTTGAATGGAAAAATCAAATTATAGGTGTTGGTTCAATTTCAAGCTATTGGGGGAGTGAAACAGAGAGTATTTTACTGACAATCTTTGTATTGCCTGAATTTCATGGAAATGGGATAGGGCGAACTATAATAAGAACACTTGAGTCAGACGAACTGTTTACCAGAGCAAGTAGGATAGAAATTCCTGCAAGTATTACGGGAGTTGAATTTTACAGAAGGTTTGGATACGATTTTAAAAACGGTATAAAGGAATTGGATGATGAGGGACAGTACAGGTTAGAGAAGTTCAGGAAGGTGGAATAGTTATGAAATTAAAGATAATAGGCTCGGGCGGATGTGTAAGTATACCACGACCATGCTGTAGCTGTAAAGTCTGTGTGGAAGCACGAAAAAAGGGATTTCCGTATGCAAGATGCGGATGCAGTCTCTATATTGAGGATGAAAATATTCTGATTGATACACCGGAGGATATTAATTATGCGCTAAACAACGCATCCGTAAATAATGTTGATAGTATATTGTGGTCTCATACAGACCCGGACCATATTATGGGCATAAGGGTATTGGAACAGTTGCGTATGGACTGGCTGGGATATTCAGTCGGAAAGAGTAATGAGAATCCTGTTGAGATTATTTCTTTACCGGAGATAATAGAGGAGCTGCATGAGTTAAAAACAGATAAGGGTTCAATGCTTGATTATTACAAATACCGTGGCTTGGTACAAATAATAGGAACCGGGTATATTGAAAAAGAAAAATTAACAATTAATTTAATTCCGGTAGGTGCGGGTAAAAATGTAGCGATTTTTGTTATCAGACAAAATGATAAGAAAGTAATTTATGCACCTTGTGATGTGAAACCATTCCCTGATAATCCTATTTTCAAAAACGCAGATTTATTAATTATAGGAAATACCATTATAGGAGATGTATTAAAGGAGGGCTTTGTATTAAAAGCCGATAATCCGTTGACAAAAGAACTTTTTGTAATGGATGAAATTATAGAGTTAAAAGAAAGGTGTAATATTCCTAAGATAATTATTACACATCTGGAGGAGGATTGGGGAAAATCATATGATGATTACAGGGAATTGGAAAAAACGTTTAATGGAATTTACTTTGCCTATGACGGAATGGAGATTTGCATGTAAGATAAAGAAAGGAGACTATATGAAAGCAGTTATATTAGATATGTATGGTGTTATTCTAAAAGAGACAGGAGACGGTTTCGTGCCATATGTTCAGATGACATTTCCAAAGCTGCAGCCACAAGATATATATGAAACATGGAATAGGGCTGACATAGGGGAAATATCTTCTTTGGAGGTATGGAGGACATTAGGGTATCAGGGTAATTTAGAAGAAATCGAAAAAGATTATCTCGATACCATTGAAATTAACGAAGAATTTTATGAATTTGCAGAAAAAATAAAGGAGCATTTTAAGCTGGCTTTGATATCTAATGATTCAAGCCGTTGGAGTAAATATCTGCGTGAAAAATTTGATATAAATAAATACTTTGATGTTATAAGTGTAAGCGGAGATTTAAAAATAAAAAAACCTGATGAGCGGATTTTTAATCTTACACTCGAAAAACTGAGTTTGGAAGCATCTGAATGTATCTATGTAGATGACAGACGATATAATTTGGAAGCTGCAAATGCTGTTGGTATGAATACAGTATTATTTAATAGCAGGGAGGTTCAGTTTGAAGGACAGATGGTCAATAATTTTGGTGAGCTTCAATGTAAACTTAAAAAAGCTTAGTGTTTCCGTATTTTTTATTTTTAGCTTCAAAAAGCTTACATCATCATAACGATGTAAGCATCTTGCACAAAAAGTTGCAGATGAAAGTTCACTCTCATCTGCAACTTTTTGTGCAAGATGTCTATGTTGCCTT
>CAMWKO010000007.1 GCA_947174885.1 uncultured Clostridia bacterium | reverse complement strand
CTTAGTAAATGGCTTGTGAGTAAGCACAAGCCATTTGCCATAATATTGCTATCACCGCAGCCGGTGGTACACCGAGTTGTAAACAACCCGGTGAATATAATTCTTTTCCAATCACTACAACCTCGTGGATAAAATCACAGATTTTATGCACTCGGCACACCGAGTTGTAAACAACTCGGTGTTATAATCTTTTCATATCACTACAGCCTCGTGGATAAAATCACAGATTTTATACACTCGGCACACCGAGTTGTAAACAACTCGGTGTTATACACAAACTGTTCTGTAAACAGTTCTGTCTGTACATTAGTAACATTATTCCCTGTATCATAAATATTACTGTCACCACCCCATGCAGACAGTTCCTGTGCCAAAAGAGCCGCCTGCAGGTCAGTGAATCTATCCATGTCCGATAAACCCAAACCGATTGTGCCTGTATTGCTATCACTTACTAATGATTCATTTGTTATAGTAAAGTCCTCTGTGATAATACTGTCAGATGCAACTATTGCACTTAAGGCTATAGCACCGGCTGATGATATTTCATCCATTGCCTGCATGTTTGATATTGATATATAGTCTGTTGTCTGTTTATTAGACGATAATGTAGCATAAGCTGTCTGTTCATCATATATAAGCTTTTTGTTAGTAAAATCTATGGTTGCAGTTATTCCATCATCAAAATTCAGTATAAAGCTTCTATAGGCTGTTCCTAATCTAAAGCTTTCTATTTCTATACTGTCTCCTGTATTTCTGTTGGTCAATATTACATTAAGACCACTTCCATAACTGACTATCAAATCCTCCGGTTGGATTCCATCTTTAAATCTTATTATGTTGCTTCCACTTTTATCTGATATTATATCATTTCCGTCTCCCAGTCCTATTACATATGTATCGTTTCCTGCTCCTCCGTTTAGTTTGTCATTTCCTTTTCCTCCTACTAATATATCATTTCCTCCGTTTCCGTTTATTGTATCATCTCCGTCCTCTCCATACATTTCATCTGCTCCTGATGAGCCGTATATTATATCATCTCCTGCTCCTGCATGATACTTTGTTCCTGAATAGAATGATGACATATTATCATTTCCTTCTGTTCCCTCCAGATTTCTAAACGGACTTCTTTCATCATCAAGCTTTATTTCCGTTCCGTCATCAAACATCATTACAAAACTTCTATCCGTTACTGCTCTTCTAAAGTTTTCTATTTCTATACTGTCTCCTGTATTTCTGTTGGTCAATATTACATTAAGACCACTTCCATAACTGACTATCAAATCCTCCGGTTGGATTCCATCTTTAAATCTTATTATGTTGCTTCCACTTTTATCTGATATTATATCATTTCCGTCTCCCAGTCCTATTACATATGTATCGTTTCCTGCTCCTCCGTTTAGTTTGTCATTTCCTTTTCCTCCTACTAATATATCATTTCCTCCGTTTCCGTTTATTGTATCATCTCCGTCCTCTCCATACATTTCATCTGCTCCTGATGAGCCGTATATTATATCATCTCCTGCTCCTGCATGATACTTTGTTCCTGAATAGAATGATGACATATTATCATTTCCTTCTGTTCCCTCCAGATTTCTAAACGGACTTCTTTCATCATCAAGCTTTATTTCCGTTCCGTCATCAAACATCATTACAAAACTTCTATCCGTTACTGCTCTTCTAAAGTTTTCTATTTCTATACTGTCTCCTGTATTTCTGTTGGTCAATATTACATTAAGACCACTTCCATAACTGACTATCAAATCCTCCGGTTGGATTCCATCTTTAAATCTTATTATGTTGCTTCCACTTTTATCTGATATTATATCATTTCCGTCTCCCAGTCCTATTACATATGTATCGTTTCCTTCCCCTCCATTTAGCTTGTCATTTCCTTTTCCTCCTACTAATATATCATTTCCTGAATCTCCATTTAATGTATCATCTCCGTCCTCTCCATACATTTCATCTGCTCCTGACGAGCCATATATTGTATCATCTCCTGTTCCTCCATATATGACATCGTTTCCTGCTCCTCCGTTTATTGTATCATTTCCATCTTCTCCATATATATAATCATTACCATCGTCTCCGTTTATCGTATCATTTCCTGCTCCTCCATAAATAACATCATTTCCTGCATCACCATATATTTTATCATCTCCGTCCTCTCCATATATTTCATCTTCCCCTGATGAGCCGTTTATCGTATCATTTCCTGCTCCTGCATGATACTTTATTCCACTGTAAAATGGTGACAGTGTATCATCTCCATCTGTTCCCTCCAGATTTCTTAACGGACTTCTCTCATCATCAAACTTCATTTCCGTTCCGTCATCAAACACCATTACAAAATTTCTATATGTTGCTGAATATCTGAAGCTTACTATTTCTATACTGTCTCCTGTATTTCTGTTGGTTAGAGTTATGCTATTACCGTCTCCATATGTTGCTATTAAATCCTCCGGCTTTATTCCGTCCGTAAATCTTATTATGTTACTTCCTCCGTTGTCATATATTGTGTCGTTTCCGTCTCCTAAGCCTATTACATATGTATCGTTTCCTGCTCCTCCTGCTAGATAGTCATTTCCACGACCCCCAATCAGTATATCATCTCCTTCATTTCCATATATCTTATCGTCTCCGTCCTCCCCATACATTTCATCTTCCCCTGATGAGCCGTTTATCGTATCATTTCCTTCTCCTGCATGATACTTTATTCCACTGTAAAATGCTGACAGTGTATCATCTCCGTCTGTTCCCTCCAGATTTCTTAACGGACTTCTCTCATCATCAAACTTCATTTCCGTTCCGTCATCAAACACCATTACAAAATTTCTATATGTTGCTGAATATCTGAAGCTTACTATTTCTATACTGTCTCCTGTATTTCTGTTGGTTAGAGTTATGCTATTACCGTCTCCATATGTTGCTATTAAATCCTCCGGCTTTATTCCGTCCGTAAATCTTATTATGTTACTTCCTCCGTTGTCATATATTGTGTCGTTTCCGTCTCCTAAGCCTATTACATATGTATCGTTTCCTGCTCCTCCATTTAACCTGTCATTTCCACGACCTCCAACCAATGTATCATTTCCGCCCTCTCCGTTTAACGTATCGTTTTCGTCCTCTCCATAAATAATATCATTTCCTGACCCTCCATTTATCGTATCATTTCCTATGCCTCCATAAATAGTATCATTTCCTGCTTCTCCATTTATTGTATCATTACCCACTTCTCCATAAATAACATCATTGCCGTTTCCCCCATTTATCTCATCATCTCCTATACCTCCATAAATGACATCATTTCCTCTCCCTCCGTTTATTGTGTCATTTCCTCCTCCTCCAATAATAAAATCATTAGTAATTGAACCTGTAAATTTTTCATCCTCATTACCGGTTATGGTATGACCTGCTATATTATTTTCCATAATCGGAATATAATCCGGCATATTTTCTATAATAAAGTTTCTAAATCCACTATACAAATCTCCCCTTCCACTGCTTTTTGCAGCATAAGATAAATATCCACTTATATCTGCTATTATATTCTCATCGGCAATGTTTGCATGAAGCGCAAACTGAAGATATTTACACAATGTACTCGTATCGTATTCTCCAGCTGATGAATCATCTCTATACTCAATAAGCCCTATATAGCTGCTTATTGCTGTTCCTTTTGCCAATAATTCATAATAATATCTTTCTGCTATGTTTTCATATAACAATTCCAGCTTCTGTGCTGCCAATGAGTTTGGATTCTTTCCGTTATATCCTACAAATTCTTCACCGAAAAAGCTTTCTAATACAGCCAGCTTTTGTCCGTCAAAATATCCACCTCTTGAATCCGGTTTTATATCATTTGCACCGACTAAGTTAATTAATAATTCATCAACAAGCTTTCCTCTTTCACTCTTGTCACCACTGCTGATAAATCTCTTAACTAAATCTTTTATAGTTCCTGTAGTATCAAGCTGCATTGCATTTCTTAGCGACATAATATTTCCGCTTCCGCTGATATTTGGCAAAGCCTTTATTTCATCGCTGATTTCTAATTCTATATTATCAACAGTATTAAACTTATCTGATGATACCCATAATTCTCCTACTGTTGTATCATTTCCGTCTTCATATATTACTCTTGCACTGTGACTTATACTTGCTTCATTATTAGCATCTATATCCACACTTTCATAATTAAGCTCAATAGCCTTAATTCCAAGCTCTCTTAAATGTTTTAATTCCCCCTCCTCTGATACTCCGTTTCCGTTTCCATCTATCCATACTAAAAGGCTGTCAAAGATTTCGTCATTTTCGTCAATAATACCATCATTATTTGTATCATATTCTGCCAATGCTTCAAATCCATTGAGTGCATACTCTCCATTAGCAAGTAAGGTCTTATCTCCGAACAGTTCTCCTCCATTGTCGATTAGTCCGTTTTCGTTTAAATCTAAGGCAAGAATACCATCTTTTTCAGTCCAGTTAATCTTTTCTGCAAATCCATTGTTATCTAAATCGAAGTTTACTCCTTTATCTTTAGTCAGAATATTATATCCGTCACCGTCTAAATCTATAATAAGAGGATCCACTTTTACAGTCTTTGCGCTTCCCCACAGGCTTGACCACCAGTCTCCTATCATATCTACGAAATCACATACTCCATCTACTACAGCTTCTGTCACATCAGAAATAAATTCCATTGGTTTTAACACTATTACATCTATTAACTCTCCGAAAGCGTCACCTAATATATATGTACCAAGAAATGGTACTGCATATGTTATAATAGCTGCAGCAATCATTCCCGGTATACCTGTGGCTGCTAATGCGTATGTAAATGTTGATACAAAAGAGGACTGCACAAAAGAAGTCAGAATACCTCCTACGGCTACATATCCTGCATACGTTTCTAACTTATCAACAAGATAATCCCCCGCTTCTTCATAACAACCATCTTCAATAAGTATGGCAGTATTATATGTTGAAACAACAAAATCAAGTGCGACAAGCATAGATAATCCTGTCTCTGTGATTTTACCTATCTTCGTCATTACATTAGCATAAGTTTGTAAATTCTCTGCTGCAGTAATCAGACTCTCAAAGCCCTCTGAAAGCTCGGGAACACTTGATTCAGGACCAATAGGAGTTTCAAAATATTTATTAATAAGCCCCTTCCATAATTCCTTATTATCTTTTATATCCGATGGAAGTTCTTCCCATATAGCCTTGAATTCCCTCAATCCTTCAAAAACCGTAATATAAACTGCCTGCTCATTCGTCAGTATAATTGAGTTACCATTTGAAGTTATAAAATCTATGAGATTGGAAGTCCTGCCCACAATAGCACTAATCTCATTATATCCTCCTGTTATCTCAAAAGCACCTGCTTTACCTTCTATAAGTTTTATATAACTGTTAGCAGCAGTAATTTCATTGTTAAGCTCTAGAACATAGAATTTTTCCAAAGAAGTTAATCTGTGACCACCATCTATATATGCACCAAAATCCACAGTAGTTCTGCTTAAATCCCCGACAGAAGTTTGGCATATAGTAAAACCTGTAACATCACCACCTGTTACAGAAACAGGATAATCACAAATCTCTGCCGAAGCAAGTTTTCCCTCATTATCAAAAGCAAGCCTAAGCTTAGAACTATCCCCACGATACTCCGCAATCCTTACAGTATTCATAATTTCATTATCAGCCCCCCCTAAGAAGGAATACTTATCAATAAGCTGTTCATCCGTCAAAAGATTAACACCCATACCCTGTAATCTGTCATAATATGTACCTACTGCCACAAAACCATCAGGAATATTAACCTTAAAAACGTCGGCATATTGGGTATTTTCTAAAGAAAGAAGCTCGACTGTAACCTCATCACCATCAGCATTAAGCATAGTACCTCTGTAGATAGTAGCTTCACTTTGCATAGCAAGGGATTTTTCCTTTAAAACTTCAAAAACCTCTTCATAAGTTAATCCCTCAAAATTCTCTTTCTCTATACCCAAAATATGAGTAACTTTAGGATTGTCGAGCATACAAGGAATTTCAGTCATGGCGAGAACACTGTTCGCAGTAGCACTTTCCTCAATAAGTAAAATCACATCACCTCTAGCATTGGTAGACATAAAGTTTTCAGATACAATGTCATTAAGAGCAACAGCATCACCAAAGCTGTATTTACTCCTTGTTCCATCGTCCCAATTACCTCCCATAATTCTATCTGCATCCTCTCCAACAGCATCAAAAAGTATATCTTTAAATTCATCATTATTTAAAATATTAACACCATTATTTACAAAGCTGTATTCTCCGTTACTTCCTGCTGTAAGATTATCTACTGTAAGATAAATCCCTGTATTTACACCCTTATAACTTCCTGTTGCCCCAGCATACCCTACTGCTGCTCCACCATTTGAAGCAGTATAGTCCATATCTTTAATCATCTCTCCAAGCTCATACGCAAACTTCTCTATATTTTCACTTGGATTTTCATAATTTTTTATCCATTCAATTATATCTTCTATGGTATTCATTTAGTTATCCCCCTTTCTAAATGATGGTGTTACTATTTCTTCAAAAATAATTTTACTTCTATACATCATCTGTAATATTTCCGGTATCATATCAACTATTTCATTTATTTTTTCATTATTATTACTTAATACTTTAGGCATTGAGATTCGTTTGATCCATATATGCACATCTTCTTTTCCACATTTTACTTCTGTATATATATATACTTTTAAATCATTCCAAGCTAAAAAATATTCTTTTGTATATTCTCTACTTTCTCCTCCTATCCAGAAAAAATATATATTTCTTTCTTTGTCTGCTACCCATCTTGTATACTTATTTGCTTTCCTACTCTTAACAAATGAATTAAATAATTCTCTGTCTTCTTCTTTTACTCTTTCATAAATAAATGCCATTTTCTGTTTCCTTTCTCTTATATTATTAATTCTTTACTATACTACTTGATAATACTCTATCCTCCTTTTGTATATTTAATATCTTATCTTTTGTTCAATTTAGTTTATTATTGTATACTACTGCCATTTTTAATATACCATAAAATTACAATGTGATTTTGTGGGTCTAGTGCATAAAGTGAAGCTTTATCCACGAAGACTTTATACCATAACACCGAGTTGTTTTCTGATGTGTTAAGCAATATGACAAGCAATTTTATGGTATATTAAAAAACGCAGTACCTATTATTTATAACCACTTTATACTCATTGATATATTTATCTATCCAATATTTTCCATTAAATTATACATATATAATCTTATAAAATCCAGTAGCAGTCATACACTGTTCTCTAGGGGTGACATCTCGTACCGTCGGTACTTAATGAAATCAAGCCTGCGAAGATTGAATTTAGTACCGCTACGATTACGAGCTAAGCGGGAGCGGTCACTCCTAGAGAATAGTGTATGACTGCTACGCAGTTTATCACAATTTCTACTATTTTCTCATTAAATATACATTGTAAAGAACATAAACAATTTCTTCCAAAAATTCCCTTTAGCTTTTTAATTTTATTAATATAGTTATACCCACAATACTCCGCAATCCTTATAGTATTCATAATATTCTTATCAGAACACTCCTCTAAAAAGTAATACTTATCAATAAGCTGTTCATCCGTCAAAAGATTAACACCCATACCCTGTAATCTGTCATAATATGTACCTACTGCCACAAAACCATCAGGAATATTGACATTAAAAATGTCGGCATACTGGGTATTTTCTAATGAAAGAAGCTCGACTGTAACCTCATCACCGTCAGCATCAATCATAGTACCTCTGTAGATAGTAGCTTCACTTTGCATAGCAAGGGATTTTTCTTTTAAAACTTCAAAAACCTCTTCATAAGTTAATCCATTAAAATTTTCTTTTGCTATACCCAAAATATGAGTAACTTTAGGATTGTCGAGCATACACGGAATTTCAGTCATGGCAAGAACACTGTTCTCAGTAGCACTCTCCTCAATAAGTAAAAGCACATCATCTTTGGCATTTGTAAGCATAAAGTTTTCAGATACTATATCATTAAGAGCAACCGCGTCACCAAAGCTGTATTTGCTTCTTGTTCCGTTATCCCAAGTACCTCCTATAATTCTGCTAGCCTTCTCTTCTCCAACTGCACTCTGAAGTGTCTGTTTAAACTCATCATTATTTAAGATATTAACACCATTATTTACAAAGCTGTATTCTCCGTTGCTACTATTTGTGAAATTCTCTACTGTAAGGTATATCCCTGTATTTATTTCATCATAAATTCCTGTTACTTCAGCATACCCTACTGCTGCTCCACCATTTGAAGCAGTATAGTCCATATCCTTAAGCATTTCTCCAAGCTCATATGCAAACTTTTCTATATTTCCACTTAGATTTTTATAGTTTTCAATCCATTCAATTATTTCCTCTATTGTATTCATCTTAATTATCCCCCTTTCTAAATGATGGTACTGCTATTTTTTCAAAGATAATCTTACTTCTATAGATCATCTGTAATATTTCAGGTATCATATCAACTATTTCATTTATTTTATCATTATTACTACTTAATACTTTAGGCATTGAGATTCGTTTAATACATATATGTACATCTTCTTTTCCACATCTTACTTCTATATATATGTATATATTTAAACCATTCCAAGTAAAAAAATATTTCTCTATATATTCTCTAGTTTCTCCACCTATCCAAAAGAAATATATGTTTCTTTCTTTATCTACCACCCATCTTGTATGTTTACCTGCTTTCAATCTTGGACTAATCGAATTATATAACTCCCAATCCTCTTCTTTTACTTTTTCATAAATAAATCCCATTTTCCTGTTTCCTTTCTTTCTCTTATATCGTTAATTCTTTATTATACTACTTGATAATCCTATACCCTTCTTTTGTATATTCAATATCTTATCTTTAGTTCAATTTAATTTATTATTGTATACTACTGCCCTCTTTAATATACCATAAAATCACAACGTGATTTTGCGGTTCTGGTGCATAAAGTGAAACTTTATCCACAAAGACTTTATATCATAACACCGAATCGTTTTCCGATGTATTATGCAATATGGCAAGCAATTTTATGGTATATTAAAAAACGCAGTACATATTATTTATAACCACTTTATACTCATTGATATATTTAACTGTCCAATATTTTCCATTAAATTATACATATATAATCTTATAAAATCCAGTAGCAGTCATACACTGTTCTCTAGGGGTGACATCTCGTACCGTCGGTACTTAATGAAATCAAGCCTGCGAAGATTGAATTTAGTACCGCTACGATTACGAGCTAAGCGGGAGCGGTCACTCCTAGAGAATAGTGTATGACTGCTACGCAGTTTATCACAATTTCTACTATTTTCTCATTAAATATACATTGTAAAGAACATAAACAATTTCTTCCAAAAATTCCCTTTAGCTTTTTAATTTTATTAATATAGTTATACCCACAATACTCCGCAATCCTTATAGTATTCATAATATTCTTATCAGAACACTCCTCTAAAAAGTAATACTTATCAATAAGCTGTTCATCCGTCAAAAGATTAACACCCATACCCTGTAATCTGTCATAATATGTGCCTACTGCCACAAAACCATCAGGAATATCAACCTTAAAAACGTCGGCATATTGGGTATTTTCTAATGAGAGAAGCTCGACTGTAACTTCATTACCACTGGCATTAATCATAGTACCTCTGTATATAGTAGCTTCACTTTGCATAGCAAGGGATTTTTCCTTTAAAACTTCAAAAACCTCTTCATAAGTTAATCCCTCAAAATTCTCTTTTGCTATACCCAAAATATGTGTAACTTCAGGATTATCAAGCATACAAGGAATTTCAGTCATAGCAAGAACACTGTTCGCAGTAGCACTTTCCTCAATAAGTAAAAGTACATCACCTCTGGCATTTGTAAGCATAAAGTTTTCAGATACAATGTCATTAAGAGCAACCGCATCACCAAAGCTGTATTTACTCCTTGTTCCGTCATCATTCCAAGAACCAACTATAATTGAAGTTGCATTATCTATATCAACAGCATTCTGAAGTGCCATTTCAAACTTCATATTATTTAAAATATTTACAAAGCTGTATTCTCCGTTACTTCCAGCTGTAATATTATCTACTGTAAGATATATCCCTGTATTTATACCCTTAAAACTTCCTGTTGCCCCTGCATAACCCACTGCTGCTCCACCATTTGAAGCAGTATAGTCCATATCCTTAATCATTTCTCCAAGCTCATATGCAAACTTTTCTATATTTTCACTTGGGTTATCATAATTTTTTATCCATTCAATTATATCTTCTATTGTATTCATTTAGTTATCCCCCCTTCTGAATGATGGTGTTACTATTTCTTCAAAAATAATCTTACTTCTATACATCATCTGTAATATTTCTGGTATCATATCAACAATTTCATTTATTTTATCATTATTATCATTTAATATTTTAGGCATTGAGATTTGTTTAATCCATATATGTGCCTTTTGTTCACCTGTAGATTCTTTATACATTTTTGTTTCTGTATATATATTTTTTTTAAATCGTTCCATAATAAAAGATATTCATATATATTTTCTCTAGCTTCAATTCCTATCCAGAAAAAATATATATTTCTTTCTTTATCTACTACCCATCTTGTAAACTCATCTGCTGTTTCATAATTAGGAAGAAATGAATTATACAATTCCCAATCCTCTTCTTTTACTTTTTCATAAATAAATCCCATTTTTCCGTTTCCTTTCTTTCTCTTACTTGACTATGGTTCAATATATTAAAAAAGTAGTAGTTTGTATTTATATAACTATATCATTTCATAACTCCAGTATCATAAATATACTGTTATCTAAGGTAACATCTCATACCTCTACGAGTACGAAATAAGCGAGAGCATTCACTATACTTAAGCATTTATCTAAACTCATATACAAACTTCTATATATTTTTTTCTTAGATTATCATAATTTTCAATCCATTCAATTATTTCTTCTATTGTATTCATTCTATTCTTCCTCTCTAAATGTTGGTATTGCTATTTCTTCAAAAACAATTTGACTTTCAAACTGTTTTTGCAAAATATCTCTTATCATATCAACTATTTTTTGTATCTTTTCACTATCATTTTTTAATATATCTGGTAATAATATTCTTTTAATCCATATATGTACCTTTTGTCCACCTATAGTTTCTCTATACATTTTTGTTTCCGTATATGTATATATATTTAAATCATTCCATGCCAAAAAATATACATCTATATATTCTCTAACATTTCCGCCTATCCAAAAAGAATAAATATTTCTTTCTCTATCTACTACCCACATTGTGTTTCTATTTGCCTTTCTACTTGGAACAAAAGAATTAAATAATTCTCTGTCTTCTTCTTTTACAACTTCATAAACAAATGCCATTTTCCTGTTTCCTTTCTTTATCTTATATTGTTAATTCTTTATTATACTACTTGATAATCCTCTCCCCTCCTTTTGTATATTCAATATCTTATCTTTAGTTCAATTTAATTTATTATTGTAATACTACTGCCCTTTTTAATATACCATAAAATCACAACGTGATTTTGTGAGTCTAGTGCATAAAGCAAAGCTTTATCCACGAAGACTTTATACCATAACACCGAATTGATTTCCTGATATATTAGGCAATATAACAAAGAATTTTATGGTATATTAAAAAATACCGTAATATTATATTATGTATAATATTTATAAGTACTCACTCCATACCCATAGGTACATTTAACTATCCAATATTTTCCATTAAATTATACCTATATACTCTTATAAAATCTAGTAGCAGTCATAGACTATTCTCTAGGGTGACATCTCGTGCCGTCGGTACTTAATGAAAGCGAGCCCTAGCGAAGCTTGAATTTAGTACCGCTACGAGTACGAGCTAAGCGAGAGCGGTCGCCCTAGAGAATGGTCTATGACTGCTACGCAGATTGCCACAATTCTATACAGTTTATAAAACCCTACAACCTTAATATATACCTCTTTTATACTCAAACACCCCACCTCAAACAACGTAACATCAAATCCGCAACACCACAGGCTTGTGGGCATTTGACCCTCACGACAATCGCCAAATATCCGTTAAATCACAAATACCTGTCTCATTGCTTGCGGTAATAAATATATCTATACTTTTAACCCCTCCACCTATTATCAATCTAAAAGAAATACACATCAAAACAAACACCCCGTAAGACATAAAAGCCTTACAGGGTGTAATTTACTCTTCATATTATACAAATAACCAAAAACTCTCATTCCAAAACCAACTATCTACTCAACAATTCGCTCAGAAATGTATCGTACCTCTTGAGTTTCCAATTTTCATACCTTATTCTATATCCAATTTAATATCCCCGCTGGTGGTTATAATCTCACATTTTCCGCCGGAAGCAGAATGTGGAACCTTAACATCACCACTGGTGGTATCTGTAAAGAATATTTTTTCCGTGAGGAGTAAGCCCGAAACATCTCCACTAACCGTCTTTATCCAAAGCGAACCGGCATCACATTTATTCAGTTCTACATCACCACTGACACTTTTAATATTAATGTACTCATTTGCAATAACCTTTGAAAATTCTATTTCTCCACTTGTTGTATTGGTAGTAATGTTCTGGCACTTGATATTGGAAAATTCAATATCTCCACTTGTTGTATAGGCAGTAATGCTTTGGCTATTAATATTGGAAAGCTCAATATCTCCACTTGTTGACTTTATATTAAGATTTTGAGGCTCAGCATTATTCACATATATCTCACCGCTTACTGTTTTCACGGATAATACATTATCTGCTGCTGCCTGAAAACTGACATTACCACTCGTACTGTAAATTTCAGCAGCTTCAAAAGAAAATCCTTCAGGTATTACAATATCTCCACTGAGGTTTTCAATATACAGTGTTTCAAACTCACTTTGAGGCAGGTAAATTACAATCTCCATATCAGCCCAATAAAGACCCAAATGCTCATACCATTTACGCTCATCATGTCGCTCAATGATTAGCGTGTTATTCTCCACCGTAACTGAATGATAGATTTTATCCCCCTCGTTACATACAACACTACATTGGTTATCACCGGATACAACAAAACGAACATCACATTCAGCACCATCTACAGATATACCCGAAAAAGTCTCGTCCACCTGATACGTATTTGTGACAAAATTAAGTGTATTCATTTTTGTAAAATCAAAATTCATTACAGCCATCGCTCCTAATGATACAACAAAACCAACAGAAATAAGAGTTAATGCAACAAAAATTGCAATTTTTTTGTTCTTTTTCATTTTGCATCCACCTTTCTGATAAAACAGGATTTAATACTCAATAATATCCTTTTACTCAAAAGCAATATTTCTCTTGTAATTTGATTAAAGCCCAAGAACAGAAGGATGGATATTCCTAAACTTATAAGTCCTACACCAATCAAAAGAATACCTGCAGCAACATTGCCAAGCGTGAAATACGTCAAAGATCCTAAAATCCCTCCAACACCGCAGGACACAAATGCAAAGTCCACAGCATACAAAGATATAATGACTGACCAAATGACTATGTAAACAGCCAATACAATAATTACTGCTGCTAAAAGCAATGGCATCCATACGGGAAAACCTAAAACAAGCAGTATGATTTCCCACACCCTCAAAGTATGGTTCGGTTTTACCTTCTCCTTAAGCAATTTGGGCAACGATATCTCCGATAGTATTTTATTAACTATTTCATCAACAGAACCGACTGCCGCAATCGCTTCCTCTTCTGTCAGTCCATCTTCCACACGATCATCAATCATTTCACTGTAAAAATCTATTGATCGTTCTATATCCTCTTGCGGTAGTCCGGATAGTTCTTTCCGGAGTGTCGCAAGAAATTCTTGTCTATTCATTGCCATCTTCCTCCCTGCTTATAAACTTGTAAATTGACATAATTTCATTCCACTCTTTCTTAAAGTCTTCAATACGCTTTAGTCCCAGTGCGGTAATGTGATAATACTTTCGGAGTCTGCCGCTGTGTTCAGCAGTTCGTACTGTTAAAAATTCTGCCGTTTCCAATCGTCTAAGAATAGGATACAAGGTTGACTCGGATATTTCCACATACGGTTTCATATCTTTGATAATCTGATAGCCATATGAATCTTCATTTTTTATAGCAGCCAGAACGCACACATCTAAAAGACCACGCTTCAACTGAATATCCATCTTATACCTCCTTTCACATAATACTATACTACGCATAGTATTGATTGTCAATAAGGTTTTGAAAGTATTACATTGCATGACATCTCGTACTGCTAATACTTAATAAAATTTCAAGAAATTTTTATTACAAAAAAAGAGTAGGTCAACAGACCTACTCAAAGTATATTTAATAATATCAACTATATAAGATTACTCGATGCCCTTATCCTTTAAGTAATTGACAACATCTTCCACTGTATTGATATTTGCCAAATCCTCTGAAGGTATTTCAACTTCATATTCTTCTTCAAGAGCCATAACCAACTCAAATAAATCTAATGAATCAGCTCCTAAATCATCCTTGAAGCTGGTTCCCATTGTAACTTCATCTTCATTACAACTTAACTGTTCTGCTACAATTTCCTTAATTTTTTCAAACATACTAAATTAATCTCCTTTAAATTCTAATAATAATTGACATTCCAAAGTATAATAACACATGAGTACTTTGTCAATATTATTAATAGAATTTTTAATATAATTTATTTAATAAATCTCCAGAAGAATAATTATATGAATATGAACCTTTACTTGTGTATGTGTTTGCCTTTCCGGCTTCTCTTGAAGCATAGTAGTTAATCATTGAAGCTTTAGCCGAAATCTGATATCCATATGATCCGCTTCCATTAAATAATGACTTAACCTTATTCATATCAGCTTTCATAAATTCTGTCTTATCAAGTGTAAGTTTACCATCTGTTTCCATTGTAATACCTATCTTTGATAACATCTTAGAATTTGCCATTGTACTTGTAATCATACTTGCTGAATTTGTTGCAATATTTTTTGTATTCGATTCCTCTGTTGCATCAATAACATCATTGTAATCTTCTACAAAACTCTTTACTGCACTATAAATGGCATCTACATCATACTCTCCATCTTTCATGTTAAATAATGATTTAGTACCTGTTTTTAATAATTTATCAGCCGATGCCTTTAATTCATCAGTACTACTCTTTATAGAGGATAATGTTTTTGTTGAATCAGTTGCTGTCGAAGTAGTAGTTTTTTTTGTGGTAGTGCTGCTCTTTGAACTACTATCACCCTTATCAAGAGAATAATAGGCCCTTAAAAGCTTCTTATAGCTACCATTTCTAATGCTATAAAAATCTGATAAAATACCTGATGTCCCTGTAGATGATGTTGATGAGAATAAAGAGCTCACCGAATCACTTCCAATTCCATAAAATGTAGACATAAAAATCACTCCTTTGCCGTCAAATTAACATCCTTGTCACTTCTATCATACTCCATAATATTAAAAAATTCAATACATTATTACCAAATTTTAAAAATAATTTACTTCTGTAAATTATTTCCCGCTATTAAATAATTTCTCCGATATTTCGTAAGATTGTGACACAAGCTTTTTCTCTTCCTCTGTCAAATCTCCATAGATTGTACCGTCTCTATATATTGCATAGCTTCTCTTAGTCTTTAGCAAAATTCTGCCCATGGCATCATTCATATACTCATCATCCTTAATTCCCATAAGATATGATAAAGTAGGCATAACATCTATCTGTCCTGCAATGACATCAGAGCTTACATTCTCCTTAAAATCACTACAGCTTATAATAAGTGGAACAGTATAGTAGCCATTAACGTTAGCGAACGGATACTCATCATACCACTTCTCCAGTGAATATTCATAATATTTATGAATACCGGTATGGTCGCCTATAACTACAATAACGGTATTGTCAAGCACACCCGCCTGTTCAAGTTCTTCAAGCATCATACCTATACGTGTATCCACATATTTAACACACTGAAAATATCCGCCTAAATAGCTGTCATCCAGTTCTTCACTTAATTCCAGTTCCTTTAAACTGTCATCAAGCTTAAATGGCATATGACTGGAATTAAGTACTACATGAGCATAAAATGGTGTATTTAAGTCCTCTAAATACGGTATTACCTGTTTGATATAATCTTCATCATTTAATGTAAATCCAATCTTATCTCCACTCATATCATAGCTTTCCGAGCCTACAAAACCATCTGCACCAATCATATTTCTCCAGCCCTCTTCATAATTCCAAAAGCTTCCTTTAATTGCCTGATGATAAGTAAAATCATATCCTCTGTTTATTAACATTCTTGGAAGCGAGTTGAGTTCACATTCATCTGCAAATCTGAAAAATGTACCACCCTTTAGCACCGGAAGTCTTGAAGTAGTATACATCAGGTCGGCATCTGAGCTGTTTCCACCCTGTACCTGCTCAAATATATTACTGAAATAAAATCCGTTATTTAACAGCTTATTAATATTCGGACATATTTCCTGACCGTCCACTGTCTGATTGATGATAAAGGACTCTAATGATTCTATCTGTAAAAACAGTACATTTTTCCCCTCAAAAATACCTGCATATTCGTTATCAGGAATGTTTTCGTTTTTCCATTCATAATAGCTTTCAATAATATCTTTTTCTTCTTCAGTCAAGTCGGTATTTATATTCTCTTCTACCAGCTCTGATATATCCTTTATATGAAATCCTAATGAAGATAAATATTTTGACTGCTCTGATGCATCTGTAGAATTAAACATCTTATCATACGTATCATTAAACAATCCAAATATCTTTGACTGCAATGGTATAGCTAATATTACTGCTATACCTGCTATGAGAAATATAGCTGCACTGATTCTCATAACTCTCTTTCTTAAAACTTCATCCGTCTGTCTTCTTCTGAACTTCCAAATATATCCCGAAAGCAGAATAATGTCTATAAATATAATAAAGTCATATCCGCATAAAAGTGAAGTGACCTCACCGCCTTCAAAACCGCTAAAGTTTTTAAATATATATACATCTGCTGCCGACGGCATTGTGAAGAAAGACCGGCTGTATATTAGATCTAAACATATGAGCAATGTAAAGAAAAAATTCCATCCATATATATATATAACTCTATGCTTCTCTCTCCTGAACAGAAAAGCTACACTAAGTGGTATAAGCACCAGCGCTATATATATTATCCAATATTTCCATGTACTCTTTATGGCTTCCGAAAAATTAGGAGAATATAAATTATCTCCTAAAAGATATGCCTGTAGCAATACATTTTTTACAACTACACCTGTTATAGGTATGGCAAATAATATAAAATAATATAATCTGTTTGACAAATATATTTTATCTACAAAAATTTTTTTAAGTACAGCTTTGAATTTTTCCATTGTAAACCTCAATTAATGCCTGTTAAAAATCTTTCCTTTATATATCTTTCCTGTAATAATAATCAGTATTAAAGCTGATAATATTAAAACTGCCAGTGAAATAATTCCCTCCAATATAGTCATACTTCCTATTAAAATATTTGAAGGAAGAGAAAATGGTGATGTCAATGGGAAAATATTAACTACAGTATTAATCAAAGTACTTCCACCTTCAGCTAATGAAAAACCTGAAATATATGCTATTACAAACGCAACGACAACAGGTAACTGGAATAATGTTGAAGCTGATGATATATCTTCCACCTTGCTTACCAATGCTCCTGCAAGTCCTGCTACCACACAATACATGAAAAATCCTATTAATGTTCCAAGTATTGCAATTACAATAGAAGCAGCTGAAAATGCTACACCATTTGAATCACTTTGCATTATTTTAATAATTTCAGAAATTACATTTACATATTTCGGATTAATACCTGATGCTATTTCACTGCCTGCAACATATCCTATTACACCTGCTAATGCCCATATAATTATCTGACCCATGGCAACCATTGCCACACCTAAAATCTTGCCTGCAATAATTGCATACGGTTTAACACTTGTAAGAAGCATTTCCATAAGCTTAGAGGCCTTGTCGGATATAACTGCTTTTGAAATAGCCTGTCCGTGAATTAATATAATCATATACATAAAGAGAGAAAATACCATCGGAATAATAAGTCTGGCAAGCAGTGCACCTAAAGATTCCTCCTTATTATCTCCATTTACCACCTCACTATATACAGGCATATTAAGATAAATCATATTCTGTTCATCAAAGGTACCTGTTTTATAAACTGCAAACTGTGTATCATTTACAAGCAATGCAGCAAATGCATCAGCCTCATCCGTGTCTACTAATGTATTGTAGGCGGTAAGTATGTTAATATCCAATCCGCTATCAGCTGTTCCCTCTGAATCCCTTACATCTAAGACAACAGCATTCTGACTGCTTAAAGCCTCATTTGTAATGCTGCTGATAATTTCAATTCCGTCAATAGTTTTAAAATTATCAGCCGTAACACTGAGAAGCATTAAAATACTGTCATTATCATAAGAGGATTCATTATACAGATAAACATTGTTTATAGTACTGAAATCATATTTCCCTTCCTCGTCCACTACACCGTTAATTGAATCAACAATGTTAACTGTATCTTCATCATCATCTATAGCAGCAGGTATAACACATATTGCCATGGCTATCAAAAATATGACTATGGATATAAGTATAGTAGAAGATTTGAAGCCCTTACCCTTAATAGCCTGATCGGCTGTAAATGAAAATATTTCCCTGCAGCCCGTAAACATTTTTGTTTTATTTTCTTTCATTATTTATTCCCTCCTTTACTCTTTCCAAGCTGGAATAAATCTTTTATTTTAAGCGGACTTCCGTTGTGATATATAAGCTGTTCGTAAATTCTCGAAACAAGCCATATCAATCCTAATACAAATACAAAATTTATAATAATTACTATTATACCTGTAAGTGGTGTTACAATACCAAACAGCATATATGACGGAACAATAAACGGAGCGGATAACGGTAAAAAATATACCAGATAGTTCAGGTCTCCCCAACCATCTCCACCGGTTGATGACATGATAAGTGCTATTGTAAGATATGCACCTATAAGCATGGCAAAGGTAAACAGCTTTGTTCCCTCTGATAATTCTTCTATCTTTGATACCATTGCACCGGAAACACCTGCTAAAAATCCATAGAATACAAATCCTTCTATAAATATAATAACTGAAATTATTACGGTAACAATATTTGCATTTGATACTACCTCTGAATTGAAAAAGTTTGTAATAATTTCCGGCATCATAAATTCACCGCCATCTACTGCAAACATCACACCATTCACAAAGCCTGATGCTATAAAGGAAACAATAACCGCTCCTAAAATAGTAAATACTACTGCCAAAGATGCAAATACTTTACCTGTAATAATTGCCATTGGCTTAACCGATGTCAGAATATACTCTACAACCTTAGTAGACTTTTCCGTAACAATCTGTGTGGCTACTGCTGATCCCGCAAAAGAAATACTAAGCAATGTAATCATAAGTAATGCATAGTTTAAAGAATACTGTGCACCTGTAATACCATCACTTACAATATTTCCGTTTTCATCCATTGCATATATATTGTAAGAAATATTCTGTGACAATACTTCTGCCATCAATTCGTCCACACCTGCACTTATATACTTGGTTAAATCACCCTTCTGTTCCAAAAATCCGGCTAAGTTATCTGCCTCACTGCTCTCTAAAGCACCAGTGTTACTATAATAAATCCTGTAGTTAATACCATAATTATCATCTTTCTCATCGTTTACGCAATATATTTCTACAAGTACATCCTTACTGTTTTCTATACCTAATATATCTTTCTTATATTTTTCTAATTCATTATTGGTATTTTCTGTATACACATCAGTATCGGAAATCTCCTTACTGCTGTTTTCCAATACCTTTACACTTGTATTTTCATATGCCTCATCAGACATAATTACCTTTGAAACACCGTCTGCAATATATATGTTATTTTCAAAAATATATATATTTTCAATCTCTGATTTTTTATTTTTTCCGGCACCATCTATAAATGACATAACCGGAAATGATATTAAAGCTATCAGACACATTATAACCAATGTAATTATGCTGGCCTTTGATTTCATCGACTGTGCATAGGTAAATTTAAACACATTGCTCCAGCCTGTAAGCTTACTGTTCTTCATGTGCATCTCCTACCTTTTCTACAAATATTTCATGTAATGACGGTTCACGCAGTTCATATCTTATAATAGTAATATTATCTGCTACAAGCTTTTGTAACAGCTTCTTAGCTTCTGCTTCACCTGAAACCTTTATCTGATATCCGTCCGGTGTTTTGTTCACTACATTAAGACCCATCTCATTGATATAGCCTTCAATGTCCTCTTCACATTTAATCATCATATTAACTCTGCCATAGCTCTTTTTTATCTCATTTAAATCACCCTGTAATACTATATTTCCTCTGTTCAATATAGTAATATCCTTACAAAACTCTTCAATAGTAGCCATCTGATGGCTTGACATTATGACATACTTTTTATTATCAATAAGCTCTCTGATAATAGACTTAAATAAATCTGCATTTACAGGATCTAATCCGCTAAGAGGCTCATCAAGAACTACAAATTCAGGATCGGACAGTAATGCACACATCATCTGAATTTTTTGCTGATTACCCTTTGAAAGCTGGTCAGCTGTCTTATCCTTCGGTTTTTTCTTGCCCTTAACAGCAGTTTTTTCAGGATATATATATTCTTCTACTTCTAATCTTTTTGCCCAATATGCAATTCTTTCCTTTGCCACGCTCTTTGGTATCTTTTTAAGACTTGCAAAATATAAAAGCTGGTCCATAAGTGAATACTTTGGATAAAGACCTCTTTCCTCTGCCAGATATCCAAGATTTACATTTAATGCCTCCATCGGCTTTCCGTCCCAAAGTACCTCACCCTCATCATAAGAGAGCATACCAAGTATAATTCTAATGGTAGTGGTTTTACCGGCACCATTTGTACCAAGAAGTGCATAAACACCCGGCTCCTCCATTTTAAAGCTTAAGTTGTTTACAACAACCTTATTACCATATTTTTTTACAAGATTTTTTACTTCTAATGACATTTCTTTTCCTCCATTAGTAATTCTGAAATCACACTTTTTTGATTTTCCCTATTAAAAAATATTATCACAATACATATAAAATACAAGTGCCTTTTGTCATGTATTGTATTAATTCGAGCAATAATTGTATTAAATATTCATAAACATATTAATCTTTCTTCTACTTGAGTTTCCGTATTTTTTATTTTTTGCTTCAAAAAGCTTACATCATCATAATGATGTAAGCATCTTGCACAAAAGGTTGCAGATGAAAGTTCACTTTCATCTGTAATTTTTTGTGCAAGATGTCTATGTTGCCTCTGGCAATAAGACTTTTTGAAGCAAAAAATAAAAAATACGGAAACTCTAATTCTTCTAAAATGGTGATCTCGGACCATATTTCATATTATAGTTTCCTATACATTGTTCAATTATGCGTATTGCTTCATTTGGTCCTCCAAACTCATCCACCTGTGTTTCTTTTCCCTCTAAATCCTTATACACATTGAAGAAATGTTTAATTTCCTCAAATATATGCTTTGGAAGCTCTTTAATATCTGAATACCCGTTATAAGTCGGATCATTAAACGGAATGGCTATAATTTTTTCATCACCCATTCCATTGTCAAGCATCTTCATAACACCTATAGGATAGCATTTTACCAATGTGAGCGGCTCAATAGGTTCACTGCAAAGCACCAATACATCTAACGGGTCCTTATCATCACCATATGTACGGGGAATAAATCCATAATTAGCAGGATAATGTGTAGAAGTATACAGAATTCTGTCAAGTATAATAAGACCTGTCTCTTTATCAAGCTCATACTTCTTCTTACTTCCTTTGGAGATTTCAATTACTGCTGTAAACTCCGTTGGATTTATTCTGTCCGGATTAATATCGTGCCATATATTATTCATGGTAAACCATCCTTTCTTCATTTAGTCAGATACCTCATTGCAAGTATAAAGACATCAGACCTGAAATAAAATTTAAGTTTTAGTATATACAAATTTACCTGTGTGTCAAGCAATTTTATTTCTTGAGTTTCCGTATTTTTTATTTTTAGCTTCAAAAAATTTTGTTGCCAAAGGCAACATATACCTCTTGCACAAAAAGTTACAGATGAAAGTTCACTTTCATATGCAACTTTTTGCGCAAGAGTAAAAAATACGGAAACTCTATATTTTATTTGTTTCACTCATCACACATACACCGCTACAGCCTGTAGCAAGTACCTCATCTATATTATCAACACTTATTCCGCCAATAGCATAAACCGGCAACGTAGTATTTTCTACTATTTCCTTGAGAAATCCTATGCCTCTGCCTAAAAGACCTGCCTTACAATCAGTTTCAAATATATGGCCTGCCGTTATATATGTAGCACCTGATTCAAAAGCTTTATTTGCCTCCTCTATACTGTGTACTGACACTCCTATGGTCTCAAAATCTTCAAGTTCTCTTTTATCGGTTTTTTCAAGTACACTGAGTGGTAAATGTATTTTTTTAATATCAAGCTTTAAAGCGGTCTTTATATAGCTATGCAGTATAAGTGTTATATTATTATCTTCACATATTTTCTTTACCCTAAGTGCCAGAAAATAATAATCTTCCTCCTCTAAATCTTTTTCCCTGAGTATTATGGCTGCCGGCTTTGACAATGCTACCTTTTCTAATTGTACTAAAAAATTTCCCTTACAATTTTTTCTATCCGTTACGGCTATTAATTTTATATCCTTGTGATTTTTATAATCTAATAATAAATCTTTATTCATATTTACTGACTTCACTGATCTGTTTATTTAACATTAATTTTAACAACTGCGTCTTCATATTTTCTTGAGTTTCCGTATTTTTTATTTTTAGCTTCAAAAAGCATACATCATCATAATGATGTATGCATCTTGCACAAAAATTTGCAGATGAAAGTTCACTTTTATCTGCAAATTTTTGTACAAGATGTCTATGTTGCCTTTGGCAACAGGACTTTTTGAAGCTAAAAATAAAAAATACGGAAATTCTAAATATTTTAAGTTTAAAAAAACTTGCTTCTCTGGTATTTTAGTTTTCAGTATATAACTACACTACACATATATATAATCACTCATTACAGGCTGTAATCCTCTTTCCAAAATGGCATCATAAACTTCCTTTACACTTCTTGTATCATCTATTTCAAATTGTTCATCACCTTTATTTTCTTCATTTTCTGAATGTTCACCAATACCTACTGAAACTCCTGCTGAAATCTTTGTAGCCGCAATATTAATAAGATTATTTCTTACTCTCTCACATTCTCTGGTAGATATGGTTATGCTTGCAAACGGCATAAATAATCTATAGGCACAAATTACCTGCAACAGCTGTGGCTCATGCACATCCATAGGATTGATTTTATCATTATTAATAATAGGTCTTAGTCGCGGACATGAAAATGCAATCTCTGCATGGGGATACTTTTTCTGTATAAGATATGCATGCATACCTGTGGCAAAAGCATCCTTTCTAAAATCATCAAGTCCCAGAAGTGCTGCAAATCCAACACCTCTCATACCGCCCATTAAGGCTCTCTCCTGTGAATTTACTCTATATGGAAATATTCTCTTGTGACCTGCTAAGTGCAAGGTTTCATACTTGTTGGAATTGTAGGTTTCCTGAAATACCGTAACATAATCTGCACCGGATTCATGCAGATATCTGTATTCATCACTGTTCATTGGATATACTTCAAGCCCCACTACATTAAAATACTTTCTGGCTATTTTACAAGCCATACCTATGTACTCCACATCTGACATTTTTCTGCTTTCACCTGTAAGAAGAAGTATTTCCTTAAGACCTGTTTTTGCAATAGCCTTCATTTCTGTCTCAATGCCTTTTGCATCAAGCTTTGCTCTTTTTATCCTGTTGTGACAGTTAAACCCACAGTAAATACAATAATTTTCACAATAGTTTGCAATATAAAGAGGTGTAAACATGTACACGCTATTCCCAAAATGTTTTCTGGTTTCTATCTGTGCCTTTTTTGCCATTTCCTCTAAATATGGTATGGCAGCAGGAGACAGAAGTGCTGCAAAATCCTCCGGAAAAAGTATATCTTTATCTAAGGCTCTAAGTACATCCTGTCCGGTATATTTATCATAGTCATATTCTTCCATTGCTCTTACTACAGTATCCATTATGTCATGGGGAATTCTCTCCATATCAGAAAAATACTCCATATGATTAACACGATTTTCTTTTAAATGCTCTTTTATTTCATCATTTAATATACTTTCATTAATATGTTCGCTCATGTATGCCTCCAAAATGCCTAATTCAGATTTCTAATCCTCTAAAAAGCCTGTAAGTGGCGATGATGGGTCGGCACCTTTTTCCAACACCCTGCCCATACCTGTCATATACGCAGTTCTGCCGGCCTCAACAGCTTTCTTAAAGCTCTCAGCCATAGCAGGAACATCTCCTGCCGTAGCAATGGCAGTATTCGCCATAACGGCACTGGCTCCCATTTCCATAGCCTCACATGCCTGTGAAGGCCTGCCTATGCCTGCGTCCACAATAATCGGTAAATCTATCTCATCTATTAAAATACGAATAAAATCCTTTGTACAAATACCTTTATTTGAACCAATAGGTGCTGCAAGCGGCATAACAGAAGCCGCACCTGCATTATATAAATCCCTCGCTACATTTAAATCCGGATACATATATGGCATAACTACAAAGCCTTCCTTAGCTAAAATTTCCGTAGCCTTAATTGTCTCATAATTATCCGGAAGCAGATATTTGGAATCCCTCATAATTTCAATCTTAACCATATCGCTCTCACATACTTCACGAGACAATCTTGCTATTCTTACTGCCTCATCAGCATTTCTGGCTCCTGAAGTATTCGGAAGAAGCTTTACTCCCTTAGGAATATAATCCAAAATACTGTCAACTCCTGAAACAGCTCTTCTAAGTGCAAGAGTAATAATCTCTGCTCCTGCATTTTCAACCGCTGCCTTTATTAAATCCAGTGAATATTTTCCTGAACCAAGAATAAATCTGGAATTAAATTCATATTTTCCAAGTACTAATTTTTCATTTCTGTCCATTGTATATATCTTCCATTTCTTAAACCTTAAACCATTTTTATCCGTATTTCTTGAGAATACATTTTTATTAAGATAATTTCCATAAAATAACTTCGGTCCTGCCTCAGTCAATATATTTATATCTGATTACCATTTATCAGCCTCCACCAACAAAACTTACTACTTCTACATTATCTCCGTCTTTGATAAGTGTCCTTCCAAAGCTGTTTCTTCTTATTATTTCACCATTTAATTCTATTGCTACTCTTATATTTTCATATCCCTCTTTAACAAGCAGTTCTTCTACTGTTATATTTAAATAATCTTTTTCTTTACCATTCAGCGTTATCATATTACACCTCCTAACACCAACTTCTTTCTATAATAAGGTTTCTTAATAAAAATATCAAGCATTTAATATATTTTTCATTTGACATAAATCACTAAAATTCGTATAATTTCAAGGTACGTATGTTTATACAATACTTTAGTTTCCATATTTTTTATTTTAGTATTCATGAGGTTTTTGTTACCTCCGGGAGAATATACATATTTCACAAAAAATATAATAAAAAATAAAATATATTAAGCATCGAATAAAAAATATGAAAGCTCAAGTATAAATTAATCTAGTTATATTATGGGATTTGATATATAATTTTTTGTATTTTATAAATCAAAAACCATATCTGCATCATATTATATGAATTTGGAGGCAAAACAGAATGAAACCTAATAAATTTGTTATTATAGGCAAATCAAATACAGGTAAATCTTACCTTATGGATTCACTTATTGAAAAATTAAAGCTTCGTGCGATTGGATACAGAATGCACAGTATTAAGTTTGAAAATGAATTCAAAGGATATTATATACATAGTATAGATGATGTAGAGGGATATCATAACAATATTCCGGTACAGACAGTATTAAAAAAGAAACATCGTATAAACTTAGTTGAAGTATATGATACATTCGGAGTACTTTGCCTCACAGATGTGCTTAATAAGCCAAAAGATGAGTATGACTGCATTATCTTAGACGAGCTTGGTCGTGGTGAAGATGCCTCACCTGAATTCGTAAATAAAATTAACAATATCCTGGATAGTGATTCTACAGTTTTTGTTCTTATGAAAAATGTATCTTCGCCACTTATCTCTGATATTAAAAAAAGACATGATATTTTACTATATGATATGGATAATATGTCACAGGATGAAATAGAATTAAATATTAAAAATAAACTTCAATAAGAAATTAATTTCTTGAGTTTCCGTATTTTTTATTTTTAGTTTCAAAAAGTCTTGTTGCCATAGGCAACATAGACATCTTGCACAAAAAATCTGCAGATGCAAGTGAACTTTCATCTGCAATTTTTTGTACAAGATGCTTACATCGTTATGATGATATAAGCTTTTTGAAGCAAAAAATAAAAAATACGGAAACTCAAGGAAATTAATTTTGAGTTTACATATTTTTTATTTTTTGCTTTAAAAGTCTTTGTTGCCATAGACAACAAAGGCATCTTGAACAAAAACTGTATATGAGAGTTCACTTTTATATACAATTTTTACTTCAAAAAATAAAAAATATGTAAACTCAAGGAAAGGAATTTCTTTATCAGTTATGATAAACAAAAATTGTTTAAAATTATATGGTATTACCGATGATAAGTTTAACAGACCCGATACTATTGCTCAAATGGTAGAGGAGGCAATTATTGGAGGTAGTACCATTATTCAGTTTAGAAGTAAAGCTTTGTCTTCAAAGGAAAAGGAAACCTGTGCTAAAACCGTATTAAACATAACCCGAAAATACAAGGTTCCGCTTATTATAGATGATGATGTAGCTTTAGCCAAAAAAATAGATGCTGACGGTGTTCACCTAGGTATGTCTGATATGCCTGTTTATGAGGCAAGAGCCATACTGGGTGGTGACAAAATCATCGGAGCTACTGCTAAGACCTTAGATACAGCTCTGGCTGCAAAAGCCTTTGGTGCAGACTATATTGGTACAGGTGCAGCATTTCCTACCAAAACCAAAACTGACACATATGAAATATCCCATGATACTATTATGGATATTGCTAAAAATGTCGGCATACCTGTAGTTGCTATCGGTGGAATCACAGCAGATAATGCCCATAAACTAAAGGGACTTGGCATAAACGGTATTGCTGTTGTGTCCTCTCTATTTAGCGGTAATGTAAGGGAAAATGCCAAATTACTCCGCAAAGAAGCAGATGAAATTACAAGAATAAAAAGAGTTTTATCTATTGCAGGCTCAGATTGCAGTGGCGGTGCCGGTATTCAGGCAGATATGAAGACTATTACTGCCCATGGTATGTATGCTATGACTGCCATCACTTCACTTACTGCCCAGAACACTACAGGAGTTTATGGTGTATCCGATTCCGACACAGATTTTTTAGGCAATCAGATTGACTGTATATTTAAGGACATCAGACCTGATGCGGTAAAAATAGGTATGCTTTCAAATAAAGACATTATTGAAACTGTCGCTAAAAAGCTTACGGAATATGATGCCCAAAATATCGTTATTGACCCCGTAATGATTTCTACCAGCGGTCATAAGCTGTTACTTGATGATGCTATTGATAAGCTTGTGCATACACTCCTGCCTCTCGGTACCATTATCACTCCTAATATTCCTGAGACTGCTGCCATTTTGGAAAAACCTGTTGAAAGCCACGAGGACATGATAGCTGCTTCCCATAAGCTTTTTGAAATGACAAAATCAGCTGTTCTTATAAAGGGTGGTCATTCAATCTGTGATGCTGATGATTTACTGTATTATAATGATACGGAATATTGGTTTAAAAAAGAAAAGCTAGATAATTCCAATACTCATGGTACAGGTTGTACCCTGTCCTCTGCCATTGCATGTGGACTTGCAGACGGTATGACCATTGCAAACAGCGTAAAATACGCTAAAGAGTATGTATACGGTGCTATTGCTTATGGATTTGATATAGGAAATGGAAGCGGTCCATTATATCATATGTACAAATATTAAACATCTGCGAAAGGATATACTATGTTTCCAGCATTTACAATAGGAGGCTTTGAACTTCCTCTATATGGTTTAATTTCTGTTATAGGCTTTGCCTTTGCCATTGCTGTCGCCTGCCACTTATCTCCACGTTGCGGCTGGCCACGTATTGACATTCTATTTGCTTCATTTTATGGTATTATAGGTCTTGCAACCGGTGCAAAGCTATTATACTTTATCACATATCTGCCTAATATTATAAATCATTGGGATTACTATAAATCACAACCCTTTGCCATACTGCTTTATGGCTTTTCAGGATTTGTATTTTATGGTGGTCTTTTAGGTATGTTCCTTGGTGTATGGATATATTGCAGGCAATTTCACATGAATACCTACGCAGTAATGAATGTTGCCGCTCCTGCCATACCGGTCATGCACGCATTTGGACGTATTGGTTGCTTTCTTGGCGGATGCTGCTATGGAATAGAATATCACGGACTATTTTCGGTACAGTTTCCTAATGACAGTGATGTAAAAGGACTGGGAGATTTCCCGAGATTTCCTACTCAGCTTGCCGAAAGTCTGTTTAACTTTGTACTGTTTATAATATTATTTGTATATGTAAAAAAAGGGAAGCCAAGGCAGGGACAAGCTCTTGGCTTATATCTGATTGCATATCCAATAGAAAGATTTTTTATTGAGTTTTTAAGAGGCGATGCTATAAGAGGTCACTTCCTGTTCTTATCAACCTCTCAATGGATTAGTCTGATATTACTTCCTATTGGCATATATTTTACATTTAGAAAAGATAAGAATGTTTCAACAAAAGAAACCTCTAATCAGACTGTCGGTTAGCCGACCTGTTATATTTCATTCTTAAATATAACTATATGCTCCGGTATACCATTCTTATAGGTTGGATTTACCTCACCCTGAATAAGAGGTTTAAGATATGTCATCATTTCTTCCGTCACATCATGTCCATCCTCCGTAATCCAATCCAATGGTACGGTTTTTTCTTTATTGGCTACATCTTTTACACGAACACGTCTGAATACTATTTCATATGGGTCATTGCTTACTCTTACTACAGCAGCCATTACCCCTGTCATCCCCTCCATAGCACACTGAAAGGCATGCATTCCAAGAAGCTTTGACTCCTGAATATCTGTTTCACTTGCCACATGTGCCGCACATCTTTGCATAAGATTCATTTCTATGGAACGAACCTTACATCCAATTCTTTCTCTTACAGCCTGCTCCAATACCTTAGCAGCACCGGCAAGATAACTGTGTCCAAATACATCCGTAGCACCTGACTGGTTTACCTCAGATATATATCTGCCGTTTTCATCCTTTATTCCTTCACTTATAGCTACAATTACATCGGGATGCTTCTTAAGTTCTTCTTTTACATCCTCTATAAACCTGTCTATGCTGAAGGGAATTTCGCACAAATAGATAAGACTTGGTCCTCTTTCATCATTAAGTCTGGCAAGTGCAGACGCCGCTGTAAGCCATCCTGCATTTCTTCCCATTACTTCTACAATGGTAACAGCCGGTATATTATACACACTACAATCTCTTTCCAGTTCGGAAAAGGTTGTTGCAATATATTTTGCAGCCGAACCAAATCCCGGACAATGATCTGTTTGGTCCAAATCGTTATCAATAGTCTTTGGAGCGCCTACTACCTTTATATCATCAATATTGTGAGAAACAAGATATTTTGACAGTTTGTCCACTGTGTCCATAGAATCATTTCCGCCAATATAGATGAAATATCCAATGTTATGAGCCATTAATACTTCTACTATTTTTTCATACTGACTGCTGTCTTCATCCGGATTTTTAAGCTTAAATCTGCAGGAGCCCAATGCTGCTGCCGGTGTCTGGCATAAAAGCTCTACACATCTTGTATCTAATATAAGTTCATTCAGATTGATAAAGCGTTCCTCTAAAACACCCTGTATTCCGTTTACTGCACCATATATTTTATCAATACTGCCGGATACACATGCCCCTGTCATAATACCTGCCAATGTGGCATTAATTGCTACTGTCGGTCCGCCTGACTGTGCTATTAAAAGATTTTTCATTTCATTTACCTCTTAAAGTATAGATTCGTATGTTTCACTAAAAATATTTTTATTTATTATATAAATATCATTTTCATCATCATATGAATAGCAAATATAGTCACCAATATCTCCCATCATATATTTTTCGTATTCCCATTTTGTAAATACCTTTGCACATTTTGAAAGCGGTTTTGCATAAATTTTGTTATTTTCAAGACTTACACAGGCATTTGCATAATCCAACAGCGATACTGACTCATTTTTATCCATATTTGAAATCGATGGTAAGTAATCACACTGTATTGTATATTTTTCAGTAAGTGACTGGTATTTACTATAAAATACTTCTTCTTCTATAGGGTATACCTCTCCCTGCAATCCAATCATCAGATATATATTATCTGAGGCTGTAATGTAGACATCTCCCTCCAAAGTTCTTACCTGAATGGCTGTACCCTCTTCAAAAATATCCGTAGTTTTTACATAACCAATAGTAATTTTCTTTTTTTCATATAAAGAAAATCCTACCTTGTCTGACAGACCTTTCTTGGAATATATAATATCAAAGCTGTCATAATATGCTTTAACCCTGTCAAAAAAATAGTTTTCTATAGTAACACCTGCGTACTTTTGTTTAAATATATCTTCATTAATAAAGCCACCCGCCTTATCATCATGCCCACCACCATTACCTATATCCTTTGTAAGAAATGCAGATAAATCATTTGCTGCTACAGTATCAACACAGCTTCTAATTGATATTTTATATCCACCGGGACATTCATTGTATATAACACTTACATCTACTGTATCTACCTGTAATAGCATATCTCCAATAATTCCAAGAATATTAGGGTCACACGGATTTGATCTTATAATTGAAACACGTCTCGCTTCATCCAGATTGTACCTAATCATAGCTATACCGGCAGTTTCTAATTCCTTTATAGTAAAATTAGAATGCATTAATCTTTTTATAAGCCTGTTATCAATCATCAGATAGTCAATCATATCCCTTTCTAAAGGATGCCTTATCTCAGAAAAAGCATTACTATCCATATATAAGCCATAATATAAGGCTGTTGCCATATCTATATGCTCATTAATATTATAATTCTCATTTAAGAGCATATCATACACAATAGTTGAACAGCTTACTAAATGGCTTCTTATTTCACAATGCTCATCAGATAATCTTCCTGTATTATGATGATCAATCATTGCAATATTTTTAGCATTAATTTTTTCTACATTTCCCTCACCATACTGGCAATCTACTGTCAGCAAAAGAGCATCATCCTCTAATTCTACTGTTTGTTCTGCTTCTCCTAAATATGATACCGGAATTTCAAGCTCCTCCAATAAAAGTAAGATATTACTCTTCGTTATTTTGTTTTTTCCTGCATATACAAGTTCTGCATTTTTTCCTTTTTCCTTTAAATATTTATATACTGCAAAGCCGGAGCCTACTGCATCTGCATCCGGATTGTCATGCATTTGAACAACTATTCTATCATATTTCAATAAATCTGCTAATAGCATACTTCCTCCTGATTACTTCACTTTTGTTAAATTAATAGTAATAGCCGGTCTGATTCCGTAACCCTCATAGCTTACATTTTTCGATAATACTATATTATCATTATTTCCATTTAATACAATAAATGCCTTGGAAGAATATTCTGGATCGGCATCTCTAAGCCACCAAAAATAAAAATCGCTATTTATGGTATCCATAATACTGTTATACCATTTTGCTTCATCCTGTTCCTTGGCAGCCTCGGTAACAGTGGCATATATGTTTACATTGGCTTCCTCAAATAATGACAAATCCTCCTGTGAAAGAAGATATACATAATCTGTCGTTTCTATATATTCATCATCAGCTAAGGCATTACCCTTAGTCCTGTTTACAGTTGGTGCTATAACACTTAACTCATCCTCTGAGAATCCATATAAAAAGCCTGCTTCAGCATCATATCCGTTCTTAAGCTCTGACATAGCATTACCCTTAGGTGGATTATCCTCATATTTTACATAGTCACTGGAACTGTTAAGCCATGTTCTGATATTAGAGGTACTCCAGTCACTATTACCTCTAAGCATAACCTGTAGTTCTAAATCTTCATCAGGCTCAGTATCAGTGCTTAAATAAATTTTACCCTCATATGTGTCAAATTTTCCGCTCTCTGCTGAATCAAATGCCTTTATGGTAATAATTTTATTAGATATCAATACTGCTTTATTATCTTCTATCTTTAATACCTTCCATTCTATTAACTCTCCGTTGTAGCTTCCAAAGGTCACTGTAGCTCCAAGCTCAAGATTTGACAAATTAACTTCTCTGTCGATATTTGATGAATTACCTACTTTGTTATTTGTCTTTTTTGAATTATCGTCTCCCTTAATTATTGCAAAGCATATAATACATACAGCAACTGCCACTACTGCTACTGTCGATATTATGCCTATAAACAGTTTATTTTTTGAATTAGTTTTTGTCTCTGTTTCTATGCTCTCTGATTTAACCTCTACTAACTTATCTTTTTTAGTTTCATGTTGATTTACTGCATCCAGTACTTTAACAAAATCCCTTGTTTTTTTTGATTCCGTCCATTGATGTGTCATAAGAAAATATTCCATGGATTTAGATAAAACTACATCCTCTATCTTGTAGATAATTATAGGAATATCTTTACTTACAGCCCTTTCAATTTCTCTTAAAACATGCTGTGAAGAATTAGAATTTTCTGATAATATAAGCACCATCATTTCCGACTCATCTATTCCGTTTACAATTTCTTCCGCATATTCAAAGCCTGCCCTAATATCTCTTGGTGCTATAAAACAGTTTTTACCATTATTCTCTAAATACTTACAAAGCTCTGATGCTAATTTTCCATCCTTTGAGGAATATGATATAAATACATCTTTATTCATTATACTTTTCCTTCCTTAAATTCATCATATTTTTCTATTCCAAGAAACTTTCTTTCGTAATCCCTGTATGGTATGGGTTTACCAAATAAATATCCCTGTATCATCGAAACTCTAATATCCCTTAAGGTATCAAACTGTTCCCTCGTTTCTACTCCTTCTATACATACCTTTACATTAAGCTTATCTGAAAGCTCTGTAATCAGTTTTACAAAGGTTTGTGCATAATCATCAGATACAATATCATCTATAAAAATTTTATCTACCTTTATAATATCAAAATCCATCTGCTTAATGTAATTTAATGAGGAATACCCCGTACCAAAATCATCAAGTGCGATTTCTATTCCTAATTCCTTTATCTCCCTGATTACCCTCTTCATATGGTTAATATCATTTATTGCAAGACTTTCTGTTACCTCAAGAACAATATTAGCCGGATTTACGCCTGTATCCTTTATAACCTCCTTAATTACCTCTACTATATTATTCTGTACTAATTGTACAATAGAAAGATTTATATGTATCTTTTTGTTAATCCCCATATCTGACCATTTTTTCAATATAGAACATACCCGCCTTAAGAACAGCTCTCCTATAAATATAATTAATCCCAAATGCTCTGCCAACGGAATGAAATCGTTTGGTGTAATAAATCCCAGCTTTGCACAATTCCATCTGATAAGAGCCTCACCACCAATACATTCCTCCGAGTAGGTATCTACTATAGGCTGAATATACACTTCAAATTCATTACCTCCGATGGCAATAGCCCTACGCATATTTTTTTCTAAATCCAGTCTTTTTATGGATGAACTCTCTTCTTTATTGTTATAATATTCAATCCTGTTTTTACCGGCTTTTTTTGCACTATACATAGCAATATCTGCTTTTTTTATAAGCTCATTTACATCATGTCCGTCATCCGGATAGCTTACAATACCCATACTCATAGTACAATAATATTCTGTTCCATTCAAATCCCATGGTTTATTAAAGAGATACTTAATCTCTTTTAGTATCTCAGGCAATCTTTTTTTCTCACTAGGGACTACGATGATAACAAACTCATCCCCACCCATACGATAACAGCTGTTTTCTATACCTTTAATCTGCTGTAATCCCAAAGAAATCATTTTTAGAAGCATATCTCCATACTGATGCCCCAGACCATCATTTATATGTTTAAAATTATCTAAGTCCAAAAACATTACATATCCATGCTCGTCATTTTCTTCAGCTAATGCAATATACTTTTCCATATCATTCTCACAGGACATTCGATTGTATAAGCCTGTTAGAAAATCATTATTTGCCTGAAATTCAATTCGTTTTTCAATTTTCTTTTTTTCTGTAATATTCTGTATATTACATAACGAAACCTTTCTTCCGTCTACCCATGATATTTCATTAAATTTAATATCATACCATGAGTGATTTTCTGTTGCATATGTTTCAAAGGCTATACACGCCTTATCCAAAACGTCACATTTTTCACAATTATGCTTCATCCCGCAATAACCAAAGCTGTTGCAGAATTTACCCTCCATATCATCATTCGCCATAAGCTTCATTGTATTATTAGCAAATAAAATCTTTTTCGTATCTTTGTCAATAACAAATAATCCGCTACCTACATTGTCAAGTATTTCTTTAAGTGCTGTGTAGGAGCTTATAAGAGAATTTTTATCAATACGCTTTAGCAGAATATTCTGGATAATCTTAGCTACATCAAAACAAAACTGTATGGTATTCTCTCTCCATCTTCTGTCCGGGTCTGTATCAGCTATCCCTATATACATAGATGATTTTCCATTTACATTAACAGGTACTACTAAAAGAGCCTTAATTCCAAGCTCCTCTAATACACTGTTTCTTTCTGAAATATCAGCTACATATTCCGTAATGCCTGATTCCATACACTTTTTAATATATTCTGTCCTAAATTCATTAGAAACAAGTGATAGTAATGGAACACCGCTATCCGGTATCCACTCAAGAATAGAAACTATATTTTCACCCTTTTCATCCCACTTATATAAGGATACATTTGAAACCTGCAGAAACTCTCCCACAATCTTCAATATATCCGCAACTACTCTTTCAAAGGGCTGTTCACTTTCTAGTAATTGAAGAATATTTGTAAGAGCTTCACTACGCTTAACCTCATACTCCATATTGTTTAAGTCTCTTGATAGTCTTAAATATTCATCCTCAGAAATAAAACCAGATTTTTTTGACATTCTGACAGCTCCTAAATTCATATATGGTTAACAACAGTGCATTGATATATCTTATCAAACAATTATTTAAATTCTATCATATATTTAAAAATAAAGAAATAGGAATTTCATTCTATAATAAACCTCTGTTTTATGTATTTTATTTGAGATCACATATAGAATAAAATCCCTATTTTATTTATTATCTTTTAGAGTTTCCGTATTTTATTTTTAGCTTCAAAAAGTCTTGTTGCTAAAGGCAACATGGGCATCTTCTAGCTTTCAACAGAATAGTTAGGAGCTTCCTTTGTAATATGGATATCATGTGGATGACTTTCCTTAAGTGATGCTGCTGAAATCTTAACAAATCTGCCTGTCTGTTTAAGAGTTTCAATATCAGCTGCTCCACAATATCCCATACCGGAACGAATACCACCGACAAGCTGGAATACAGTATCTTCAACTGTTCCCTTGTAAGCAACTCGTCCTTCGACACCCTCCGGAACAAGCTTTTTAGCATCTGTCTGGAAATATCTGTCCTTGCTTCCATTTTCCATAGCAGCAATAGAACCCATACCTCTATATACCTTATACTTCCTACCCTGGAATAATTCAAAGGTTCCCGGACTTTCGTCACATCCTGCAAAGATGCTACCCATCATACAAACATTAGCACCTGCCGCGATAGCCTTTGTCATATCACCGGAGAACTTTATACCACCATCTGCAATAACAGGAATACCATATTCCTTAGCTACATCATAACAGTTCATAATAGCTGTAACCTGTGGTACACCAATACCTGCAACTACACGTGTAGTACAAATAGAACCCGGTCCGATTCCAACTTTAACTGCATCTGCACCAGCCTCAATAAGAGCCTTTGCTGCTTCAGCAGTTGCTATATTACCTGCAATAACCTGTAAATCAGGATATGCCTCTTTAATCTTCTTTAAAGTATCTAATATATTCTTAGAATGACCATGTGCGGAATCAATATTTATAATATCAACCTTTGCTGCTACAAGCTCTGAAACTCTGTCCATAACATTGTTTGTAATACCTACAGATGCACCACAAAGCAGTCTTCCCTGTGAATCCTTTGCAGCAAGAGGATACTTAATCTGCTTTTCAATATCCTTTATTGTAATAAGTCCCTTTAAGTTAAAATCATCATCCACTAAAGGAAGCTTTTCCTTTCTTGACTTTGCCAAAATAGCCTTAGCTTCTTCAAGAGTAATTCCTGATTTTGCTGTAACTAATCCTTCTGAAGTCATTGACTCCCTAATCTTCTTTGTAAAATCTGTTTCAAACTTAAGATCACGGTTTGTAATAATTCCTACAAGTTTTCCGTTTTCCGTAATAGGCACACCTGAAATTCTGAACTTTGCCATCAAATCATTTGCATTTTCTAATGTATGCTCTGGAGATAACGAGAATGGATCTGTAATAACACCATTTTCCGAACGCTTAACCTTATCTACTTCTTCTGCCTGAGCCTCAATAGACATATTTTTATGAATAATTCCAATGCCACCCTGCCTTGCCATTGCAATCGCCATTCTATGCTCTGTAACTGTATCCATACCAGCACTCATCATAGGAATGTTAAGCTTAATCTTTTTTGTTAAGTAAGTTGATAAGTCAACCATATTAGGTGTAACTTCTGAATAACCTGGAACTAATAACACATCATCAAATGTAATTCCTTCGCCAACAATACTACCCATTTTCGCATCCTCACTTTCTTTTCATTATATCTTTCAGTATCATCAGACACCAAACAGAGTTTTTTATAATCCATTTGGAGCATTGCTTATAGAATATTAGAACTGATTATAAAATATTTTTATATATATGTCAATTATCCAATTTTCTAAAATAGTCATACTTTAATGTCAAATCATTTTTTTGTATCAATTCATTTATATGAGTATTTTTACTGTCCAGTATATCCCTTTGAATACTTCCCTTTATTGCTTCTCCGTTTTCTACATATACATTACCATCATACCATGAGTAATCGCTAAAGAAGGCAAAGCCTGTATACCCGTTATCAAGTATATCGCTTCCTATATAGTATTCATCATAAAATTTAATTCCCAGCATATTAAGAACCGTAGGTAAAATATCTATTTGCGAATTTGTCTTTGTATAATGAATGGCAACTCCGTCTCTTTGCGTATCACCATTTTCTTTTATATCTGAAATATCATTACTCCAAATAAAAAATGGTGTATGATTTATAAGATTTGTATTTGTTTCCTTATACTTATCAAGAATAGTCTTATCATTTAAAGTATATAAATAGTGGTCCGCATAAGCTACTATAATAGTATCCTCCATATGTCCGCTATCCTCTAGCGCTTCCATAAGAAGTCCTACAAAGTAGTCTGTTTCTCCCGCAAATAATCTGGCACTTTCCTCTTCTGATAAATCAGGAATATTACCATCTGTATATATCTTTTCTGCTAAAAATTTACCTATTCCGGCAGTCGTATTAAAAGGAGTATGTGGTGTATAAGTAATAATATAGTGCATAAACGGACCATCACTATTAAACATTCTGTCATAAAAATCTTTGTTCAAAATAAGCTCTCTGTCCAGCTCATATGATAAATCCGAATACTCATTTTCATCCAACAGACCATAGTAATTGTCATATCCCCAGTTTAAATAATTAATTCTTCTTGAGTAGTATTCTCCTGTATTCATATGAAATGCATTCACACTATATCCCTCTGCCTTTAAAAGATTAGCAAGGGAATGATTAAATAAATTTGTATTAAATGAATATGCATTTCTTACATATGAAACAGGTGTAATAAATCCGGTATTAACTGCAAGTTCTGAATTAAAGGTCGAGCCTCCGCCATTGTAGTATGAATAATGGCTATCAAAACAAATAGAGTTATTCATAAGGTTGTACAGATTTGGCATATCTTCTTCATTTAACAGCCAGTCATCTATACCCTCCAGCTGTAACATAATAACATTTTTCCCTTTAAATATACCTGTATAATCATTTACGTTATGCTCAGTCAAATCACTATATATATTTTCTAAAAAATTTAATTCGCTTTCATCTTCTTTTTCATCCGATTTCAAAAATGTCATATAAAAATCCCGGACTGTATATTCAAACAATCCGCATATTTTCATATTTTTATTGCTGTCATTAAAATTTTCATATACATTTCTTGGATTTCTCCAGTTATCCCATGCCAAATAGTCATTTGCCCCTCCTAACAGCATAGGTGTACAAATGTGGAGTATAACAAATAATACAACAACTTCTAAAACAAACCTGAAATTGCTTTTCTCAGATTTTGGAAATTTAATTATTATAAAAACAACTACTGCCAATATGGCAGCACATATTATGAAAATAATCGGACTTGTATTTAGTATTGTATCTAAAATATAGTCACTACCTTCACTTGCCATAAGAATCAAATTAAAGCTAAAGAAAAATCCTGTATAAGAATAATATATACAGTTAGTCAGAAAAACTATAAAAAATATTGCAAATAATACTCCGTAAAATATTCTTCCTGCCCTTCTGCTTAAATTTAATGAAATCAAAACAATTAGCAATATCCATATACAATTAAATAAAATATTGGGCAAAACCATTTTAGCCTGAAAATAATTTATATTACTACCCAAAACTCTAAGTACTATATCCATCATTATGAATGGTATAGCTAAAAAAATAATATTTTTGAGCCAATAAAATACTTTATTCTTATCCGGTAATTTAATTTTTTCTTTAATTTTCATTTCCTGTCCTTTACTTATATGATACTTGAATTTACGTATTTTCTATTTTTCAATATCTTCGATTGTAACCTTACTTGTATGTGGTATAGGTTTCCAGGTAACCTTCATAAACAATGCCAAATACATAGAATATCTGCCAAATATATCAAACACAGGCCATGTAATACAATATATTATTTTCTTATAAAGCGGTATTTTTTTAATTTTCTTATTTTCAACTATAAAAACATACACCGCATTAAGCATATTTCTGATATCATATGCTATTTTTCCAAGTATTCTCCAAAATGTAGAAAGTGCTGCACTAAACATAAATGCCTGTACGCCTGTGGAAGCATTAATATATACTGGTCCAAATACAAATCTAAGACCCTTTGACAAAAAGTTGCTTCCATTAAATAATGCTACATCTTCCAACCCCTTACCATAACAATAGCTTGAGTATAGTAATAAAGTAACAACCAGCCAAAATGCTAGATTTATAAGCGAACTTGGTATAAGCTGTCCCAAAGTATCAAAGGACATCCATCTGTGTCTGATACCATCAATAATATTTTCCTTTGTAAGCTTTCTTTTCTCACTCTTATCCTTATAGCAGTTTCCCACAAAAATATTTTTGAATAATGGCCATCCCGTTTCCAAAAATGCAAGTAAATGACCCTTTGCCCATCTGATACGCTGCCTGATAGCAATTTTTAATTTTACAGGCTGTTCATCATAAAACATGGCAGCATCACAGTAAGAAATCTGATATCCATGAGCAACCGCATCTGCCGTAAAAGCCCTATCCTCTGTAAGTGATGTATATTTCCATCCATCCTTTACAAGCTCATTTGCAAATAAAAAGCCCGTTCCCTGAATATTTGTAGCAAGACGAAGTACTGATCTTGCCCTATGATTATTTCTGATTGAACGTAACCAATGAAGTGCATATGTAGATGCAATCCAATTTTCGTCAAAATTCTTTGTGTTTCTATATGAGGTAATAATCTTAACCCCCTCATCAAAGGCTTCGTTCATTCTTGTGACATAATCTTTATTCAGAAGATTATCCGAATCAAATACAAAATAGCCCTCAAAGCTTTCAATTCCATAATCCTTATCTATGCACTCAAATAAATATTTTAAAGCAAAACCTTTTGTTTTCTCATTGTCATTAAAACGCTCATAACAAACAGCCCCTTTATCTCTCGCTACCTTAGCCGTATTATCCGTACAGTTGTCAGCTACTACAAATACTGTTATAAGCTCCTCGGGATAATCCTGTCTTTTTATACTGTTAAGTAAATTTCCAATAACTGCTTCTTCATTTCTGGCCGGAATAAGAATTGCATATTTATGTTTATTTTCTGTATGCTTAAATTTTCTTGTAAAGAAAAATCCTATTACAATATATGCTGCCTTGTGAATGGTAAATATTCCCATAAACCACAAAATAAAATTCATAACCACCTTAGCATAAGGGTGTAACCCACCCAAACCATTAAATATACTATTTAAAAAATCTTGCATGGTATTCTCCCTGACTTATTACATTTCTTATGCAATATAATACATAATGTTTTTATTTGCAAAATTAAAAATGTATCTATGTTCATTAGTGTCAATTTGAAATATAAATCAATTTAATACCTCGTGGATAAAATCAAAGTTTTTATTCACTCGGTGCACTGATTGCTCTATAATCAATGCTATTATACCATAAAATCACAAAGTGATTTATGGGGCGAGTGCGTAATCCTTATGCTTACTCACGATGACATTATACCCTAAAAAATTTTTTTTGCAACCCAAATAGGAATAAACACATTTTTTTCACAAAAAATACACCTTAAATAAGCAATTAATATTTCATCATATATCGTTATGTTTATTGATTATTACAATATATAATTTTAATAATAATATGCTATTTAAGATGTATTACTTGCGATAATCGCAGGCAGATCAGCCTAATTATCCAAAACTACTGATTGTTTTATATTTATTCAAAATATCTGTAATATATTATAGTCATGGTTTTTGAAGTTAAAAATAAAAAATACGGAAACTCTAAACGACATACTACTGCATAAATACCCTACTAGGTGTATGCGCATATATAGTCTGAACCATTTTCTCAGAAGGTTCAAAGTACAGCCTTCCAAGCTTTCCTGACTGTCCTACTAATATGGCTACATATACATTTCTGCCCGGATATCCTGATGTATAGTTAAATTCTTTTAAATCTGTACGATGTTCATAAGCAAGTATCTTTTGATGGGTGATTGGTCCCATGACCTCAAGCTTATCAAAATTAAAGCTCTTTGCTGGCTTTCTTTTCTTCTTACCATAGATACACTCAACATCCAACTGACCATTTATAAAAAAATATTCATATTCCAAATCAGTATTTTTATATACAACATATGTTAAAAATATAAATAAAGCAATTATAATTACCGCATACATCTGTAGCTGTATTATAGATACATATGTCATAATAACGGTTGCAACCACAATAAATACTCTAAAGAATGTTGCCATCATACTTATTCTTTTTTTGATAATTACTTCTGCATAACTGTCACCCACAAAAGTTTCCTCCTTTATTTTACATCATGCCCATAGATCCCGGACCCTGTGGCATAGCCGGAACATCTTCCTTTATCTGAGCTACTACTGATTCTGTTGTAAGAAGTGTTGAAGCAACACTTGTAGCATTCTGTAATGCACTTCTTGTTACCTTAGCGGGATCAAGAATACCTGCTTCTAACATTGATACATATTTCTCATTGTAAGCATCAAAGCCTGTACCGGCTTCTGATTCTCTTACCTTATTTACAATAACAGCACCTTCCAGACCTGCATTTTCAACAATTGCAAATAATGGAGATTCAAGCGCCTTAAGTACTACCTTAGCACCTGTCTTCTCATCACCTTCAAGCTCTTCAACAAGCTTTGCAACTTCCTTTGAAGCATGAATGTAAGCAGAACCGCCACCTGCTACTATTCCTTCCTCAACAGCCGCTCTTGTAGCATTAAGAGCATCTTCCATACGAAGCTTATTTTCTTTCATTTCGGTTTCTGTAGCTGCACCTACTCTGATTACTGCTACACCACCTGCAAGCTTAGCAAGTCTTTCCTGAAGTTTTTCCCTGTCAAATTCAGATGTAGTTGTTTCAATCTGTGACTTAATAAGATTAACTCTGCCTTCTATTTCTTCTTTATCTCCGGCACCATCTACAATAACCGTATTTTCTTTCTGTACCTTTACGCTCTTGGCTCTACCTAACTGCTCTAAGGTTACATCCTTAAGCTCAAGTCCAAGTTCCTCTGAAATAACCTCACCACCTGTAAGAACGGCAATATCCTTAAGCATTTCTTTTCTTCTGTCACCATATCCAGGAGCCTTAACACCTACTACATTGAAAGTTCCACGAAGCTTATTAACAATAAGTGTTGTAAGAGCTTCACCCTCAATATCCTCTGCAATAATAAGCAATCTCTGTCCTGACTGAACTATCTGCTCAAGTAATGGAAGAATTTCCTGAATATTTGAAATCTTCTTATCTGTAATAAGAATATATGGACTGTCAAGTACTGCTTCCATTTTTTCCATATCTGTTGCCATATATGCTGAAATATATCCTCTGTCAAACTGCATACCTTCAACTAAATCAAGCTCAGTAAGCATTGTCTTTGACTCCTCAATAGTGATAACGCCATCGTTTGAAACCTTTTCCATAGCATCTGCTACCATATTTCCAACAGCATCATCTCCTGCTGAAATAGCTGCAACTCTTGCAATCTGTTCCTTGCTTGTAATTTTGCTGGACTGCTTTTTAACTGACTCTACAGCTATATCTGTAGCTTTCTTCATACCCTTTCTAAGCACGATTGGGTTTGCACCTGCTGCAAGATTCTTCATACCTTCATTAATCATTGCCTGTGCCAATACTGTAGCTGTAGTAGTACCATCACCTGCTACATCATTTGTCTTTGTAGCTACTTCCTTAACAAGCTGTGCACCCATATTTTCAAATGCATCTTCAAGCTCGATTTCTTTTGCTATAGAAACACCATCATTTGTAATAAGTGGTGTGCCAAAAGATTTATCTAAAACTACGTTTCTACCCTTTGGTCCAAGAGTAACCTTTACTGTATTTGCTAATTTATTAACACCTTCCTCTAAAGCCTTTCTGGCTTCAGCACCATATTTAATTTCTTTTGCCATAATTGTCATCCTTTCTTTTCAAATATATACTGATACTTTAATTTACATTTTCTAATTGTTTAATTTAGCTAAAAAATATTCATAGCACCACTAAATATATATACAGAATATCTTCAACTATTTAACTACTGCTAAGATATCCTCTTCTTTTATAATCATAAGTTCTTCATCATCTACTTTAACAGTATTTCCTGCATATTTAGAATAAATAACTTTATCACCTTCTGCAAGACTTGCCTTAACATCAGGTCCCACAGCTACTACTATAGCTTCTTGTGGTTTTTCCTGTGACTGACTTGTTAAAATAATTCCGGACTTTGTAGTTTCTTCTGCTGCACACTGCTTAAGTACTAATCTCTCTCCTAATGGTAATAATTTCATTTTTGAATCCTCCTAACTATATTTTCTTATTAGCACTCTATCTTTTTGAGTGCTAACCATCTGTAATGTATTCTAAATCCTTTTGCCAATTATTGCAATAGTTTTTTAATATTATTTTTAACTTTTCGTTTCATTTAATATAATTAATAAATATTTTATTAATTACCCTATTTACTTATGACTTCAATTATTTTTTAATCGTTTATCATTTAAAGACGTTTTTCCAAAATAGAACAGATATTGCTGTGCATACCCTCCATATTCACCAAACAGGTCTTCTCCGAATTTCTGAATATCTGCTGCCTTAGCTTCCTTATGAAAATATAAATCCTCCATGGTTCGCTTTATCCATACATCTACAGGAAATGCATTTCTATATCCTAATGCAAAGAGAAGCACACAGTTAGCTACCTTTTCACCTACTCCTTTTATAGATGTAAGTTCCTTCTTTGCCTCATCATATGTAAATTTTTTAAAATACTCTTCATTCATTTCATACTTAAGAAACTTTGCCGCCTCCACCAGATATTCTGCCCTGAATCCCGCCTTACACTCTAAAAATTCTTCCTTTGTAATTTTCTTTAAAGCATCAATATCCGGAAATGCATAATATTTTACATTGTCATATTCACCTACCAGCTTTCCAAATCTATCCGATATAGACTTAACCACCTGCTTTATCTGTGGTATCTGCTTTGTCTGGGATATAATAAATGACATCAATGTTTCTGAAAATTCCTGATTCAGAATCCTTATACCGTACTTATCCTCAATTGCAGGTATCAAAGTTTTGTCCCTGTCAATGAGATATTTCTTTATAGCAGAATAATCTCTATTCAAATCAAAATATTTCTCCCATACCTCTTTATATTCATAAAGATTTGTATTATAAAATATCAGTGTACTTTCCTCCTGCCTGATATGCAGCATTTTATCATAAGCAATAACAATATACTCCTCTTCTCCTATTTTGTAGAAGTGAAAACACTGACCACACTCTAAGGTTTGTGATATTGAAAAATCTGTTATATTTTCTATAATAATATTCCCATTATCTTCCCGTAGCTCCATAATATACCTTTTATCCTTTTTTAGTAATTTTCAGATGTTCTTAAGCTTCCGTATCTTCTATTTTTAATTTCAAAAAGCTTATATTATCATAATGATTAGTTGCCTATTTCAGCAGGACTTTTTAAAGCTAAAAATAATAAATACAAAAAACTCTGATATATGTCTTATTTAAAATTTTACACCTATTCTATATTAAATGATTTTGCCATAAAAAACAACTTGCACTTTTAAATATTTGCTTTAAAATATTTTTATATAATTCAAGCATAAATAATACTAAAGTTGCTATATTTTTTGTTTTGAAATTTATTAAATTATTTATATATTTAAGGATTAAGACATATTACATAAAAATTGATTATAAATCCTTTTTTATGCTATTTTTAAATATTAATTTTGTTTAGGAGATTTAATATGAATAATAGAACAGTAATTTTTTTTGATATTGACGGAACATTATTTTCCCCAAAAACAGGAATACCTGCTTCTACACTTGAAGCCCTATCCAAATTAAAAGAAAAGAACACAGATATAGTTATATGTACCGGCAGAGCCCGTTCAATGGTGCCTCAAAGTATTATTTCTATTGGTTTTAATGGTATTATTGCCGGTGCAGGTACATATGTGGAAATTAATGAGAAAACCATATATGAAATAAATCTTGAAAACAATGATAGCTCCAACCTTTTAGAGGACATCAGACATTTTGGACTTATCCCGATACTGGAAGGTCACTCAATCTCCTACTATGATGATGAAACTGCAGATGAATCGTATAGAAATGTACTAAACCATTACTTCAGAGAGGCTAAGCCTTATATGAAACCTATTCCAAAGGATTATTCACACCTAAACATTGCAAAAGCAAGTGCCAGGTTTACTGAAAATGGTGATTCCGTTTCACTTATGGCCAAGTATAAGGACAAATATAATATTGTCTGCCATGGAAATGTACTTATTGAGTTTATTCCAAAATATTCCTCTAAAGCTAAAGGTATAGAAGAATATCTAAAATATACTGATATTCCTATTGAAAATACATACGCTTTTGGTGACAGTATGAATGACTATGAAATGTTAAAATATGTAAACTATGGTGTTGCTATGGGAAATTCCTGCACAGAACTGAAAAGTATTACAAAATACATTACTAACGATATAAATGATGATGGTATATACAATGCCTTAGTAAAATTTGGTCTGATATAGTGCAAAATATTAAAATAAAAGGCTGTTCCTTAGCTTTACTAAAGAACAGCCTTTTTATTAAATATCTCAGCTAATTTTAAATCACAAGCATTTTGTATTATAAGCAATATCTTTTTAGATTCAAATTTAATGACTGATTAAATAACCTTAATACTTGCTCCTAATCCTTCAAGCTTTGATTTAATTGTTTCAGCTTCACTTACAGTAACTCCACTCTTTACAATCTTTGGTGTGTTATTTACCATATCTGTAGCCTCTGCTAATGATAATCCTGTAATGTCACTAACTGCCTTAGCTACTTCACTTGAGTTTGCTCCTGCTGATAAAAGCTTTACATCACAAATCTTTTCTGTTACACCTGAATTCTTTGATGAACCTTTTTTCTTCATAGCTATTACAATAATAATTATAACTAAAACAACAACTGCTACAATGACTACAATCCACCATGGGAAGTTGCTATCGTTTTTATTATTATTGTTGTTTTCGCCTACAGTGTTACTTCCAACCAAGTCACCCTGTACCATTACTAAACAAGAAATAGGATCAACTGTTACTTCACTGCCTGTAAATGTTTCGATTGCTTCTGTTCCTGCTTTACCGTCCTTGATACAAACCTTCCATTCGCCACTTGGTACTGATACGGTTGTGGATGCAGTATTTGCATTGTATACTACACAAATCTTATCTGAACATTCACCATTTGGCTGGTTTTCAATAACGAAAGCTACTACATTCTTGTCTGCCGGCTCAAGGAACTTTAAGTTATTCTGAACTTCTTCAGCTGTAGCCATTCTAAGTCCTGAATGTGTCTTTCTAAAAGCTATCAGACCCTTGTAGAACTCAAGTACATCTGCCACAGTTTCATCATTCAATGTATCCCACTTGATACTGTTTGTATAGTCAGATGACTTATAACTGTTATCAACAAAGCCTGTATTTTTGTCATTTGGCTTTGTTCTTAAAATTTCTTCTCCACCAAGCATAAAAGGAACACCCTGTGCTGTATATACAATACTTGCAGCAAGCTTATTCATTTTAACTCTGTCTTCTAATGTATCATCAGGATTTGAGCTGTTAATCTTATCCCAAAGTGTAAGATTATCATGACATGATACATAGTTAAGTGCCTGTACCGGTGAATTTGTCCATGGAGCCTTTACGTCAGTATTTGTTTCACTCCAGTTAATTGACGGATAATCTGTTGCAGCAATAACACCTGATTTAATTCTTTCTTCCTGACCCTGCTTACCTGTCGCAAAACCTCCATCCTTTGCATCAAATACGCTACCCTTGATACCATCTCTGATATCATCAGAGAATGCACCAACATTTTCCATTAAGTATGTGTTTACCTTCATGGCTCTTAATGATGCACCAAGTGCACTGTCTCCACCTGTCCAGCCTTCGCCATATAACAGAATAGTTGGGTCAATTTCATTAAGTTTTGTTCTGATTTCATTCATAGTTTCAAGATCTAAAATACCCATAAGGTCAAATCTGAAACCATCAATATGATATTCACTAGCCCAGTATACTACAGAATCAACAATATATTTTCTAACCATTGCTCTGTCTGAAGCCACTTCATTACCACATCCGGAAGCGTTTGAGAAACCGCCTTCTGCATTCTGTCTATAGTAGTAATCAGGTACCGTAATGTTGAAATATGAATTTTCTGATTCTGCTGTATGGTTATATACAACGTCCATGATTACACCGATATTCTCGCCATGTAATGCCTGAATCATCTGCTTCATTTCATTAATTCTTACCTCTCCATTGTAAGGATCAGTAGAATATGAACCTTCCGGAACGTTATAATTGTATGGGTCATATCCCCAGTTAAACTGCTCCTTATCAAGCTTTGTTTCATCTACTGAGTTCGGAGAATAATCATACATCGGAAGTATCTGAACATGTGTAATACCAAGTCCTGCAAGATAGTCAAGACAGGTTGACTGTCCGGTTGCATTCTTTGTACCCTTTTCTGTAAGTCCAAGATACTTACCCTTGTTTGTTACACCTGAGCTTTCATCTATCGTGAAATCCCTGATATGTAATTCATAAATAATTGCATCTGTTGCGTTTTTAATAACTCCCGGTCTCTTATCATTGTCCCAACCCTCAGGATTTGTTGTAGAAAGGTCAATTACCATACCTCTCTTACCATTTACACCGGTTGTTCTGGCATAGAGGTCAACTGCTTCTCTTTCAACTCCCGCATTTGTAATAGAGTATGTATAATATACCTTATTTAAATCGCCGGTCACTGTTGTTTCCCAAACACCGGCAGTACCTTTTGTCATTTCAACTGTCTGATATGCATCTCCGTCTGTACCGTTTTCATAGAGATTTAATACAACCTTTGTAGCTGTTGGTGACCATACCTTAAATGTTGTAGCGTCCTTAGTATATACAGCACCTAAATCGTCACCTGTATATGTGAACTGATTCTCAAAATCTGATGTAGTAAATACTTCACCAAATGTTACTGCAATATCGCCATAATATTCAGAACTGATTGTATAACTCTTTGATAAATCAAGAGGCTCCTGCATATTAATATTAAATGTGCTGGAAACACCTGATGAGCCTGTTGAGAATACATTTAACAACTCATAACTATTTCCGTCCTGATCCTTTACAACAAATTCGTCCTTTGCATTCTCAGCTTCACAGTCAACAGGTACTGTAACCTTTACTGCTATTCTCTTGGCTGTTGTAAGAGATGCACCTAAAAACTTAGGTGAAAGATCTGCTTCATTTGCATCATAGTATATTTTTTCATCTGACTGAACTATATATACATCAATTACACCATCTACAGCCTTTGATGTATCAATAAATCTGTCCATGTCACATTCTTTTTGATCCCAGTCATTAAGCTTAACAATAAATCCGTAGCTTGATACGGAAGTATCAAACTTTACTGTACTTACAACACCAAAATCATCTGTTCCGGTAAACTCATATCTTGCACCATCACCACCATCCGGCCAGAACCAGATATTCCAGTTTGCATATTCATTATCGTATCTATGATAATGAAGATTAATTGTTAAATCACCACTACCATTACTTGGATTTTCTGTACCCCCAGGTGTGCTGTTCGGATCATCCTCAGGAACTGTATAAGGCTCTGCTCCTGCCGGTGGTGTAACCTCAAAGGTTTCCTCGCCACTTGTAACCCAAATTTCTGCAAAGCCATCTGTCAATTCAACAAATCGGTCATCTCCACAATCCTTTTCTGACCAATCATCTAAACGAACTATAAATCCGGCTTCTGTAACTGTACTGTTAACTCTATAAACCGCAACCTTACCAAAACTGTCCTCGTCAGTAAATTTTACCGCTTTTCCCTCTGCTCCATCCGGCCATACCCATACATCCCATCCGTCATAATCTCCATCATCTCTCTGATAATGTATTACTACAGTGGAAGTTTCATCAGCATAGACATCTTTATCAGGTGTATAGTATGATATTACACCTGTAAATATAACAACAAAGGTCAATATCCATGCCCATATTCTTCTTTTTACATTTTTCATAGAAGTTTATTCCCTCCTTTTTATTTTTTGGAGTCCATATCTTATCAACTGATAATATATTGACACCTTATTTTTAAATATATGTAAACATGTTCAAATTAATATTTAAAAATATTCTTTTTATAAAAAAGTCCTTACATTAATAGTAAGGACTTTTTATGCCTTTTATTCTTTAATAAAAACTTATACTATAAACCATTCATTAAAATCTAATCTTAATTATCTGTTTACTTTCTTTGAGTTTAATGCAACTACTCCTAAACCAAGTGCTAAGATAGCTACTACTGCTACTGCAACAGGAGTTGTGTCAGCTGTTGTAGGAGCCTGTGCTTCTCCGTTTTCTGTTGGAGCTGTTGTAGGAGCCTGCTCTTCACCGTTTTCTGTTGGAACTGTTGTTACCTGCTCAATAACTACTGCCTGCTCTTCAACCCATCCTGTTGGAGCTGTTGTAGAAACTTCATAAGTTACACTACCATCTTCAGCTGTTTTTATCACATACCAATATGTACCAGCTGTAACACCATTAATATCATCTGTCTGAACACCATCTCCGTTATTAAAAATAAGGTTTGTTGCCTGTGTAATATTGAATGATAATGAGAACCATCCATCATTCTTTTCACAAGGTGTTGTTGCTTTTCCTGGCCAAGCACCAAAATCAGCACCATCCCATCCATATACATTCATTGTTTCCCAACCGTCTTCAGCTGTTACATATATTGTAAGAGTACCTGATGCTGCTGCATTTTCTGCATCAATAATTGCCTGAATTGTAGCAATACGTGATGTTAAAGTTGTAACCTTTGATGAAGTAACTAATGCCTTCTGTGCAGCTGTAAGTCCATCATATGCTGATTTTGCTGTATCATATGCTGACTTGTTTGCCTTTGTAGCTTCTAATGCTAATGCTGTATCAATCTTAGCTTCTGCTGCTGCTGCAATTTCAGCATCTGTAGCTACAATTTTAACTTCTGAACCAACCTTAACTGTCCAATCATTATCTTTATCTAATTCTAGCCATACATCAGTCATATCACTATCTAACATTGCTGTATTTACATCATTCCAGTATGTTGTTTTTTGTGAGCTATCTGTTTTATATTCACCAATATTACTACCATCTGCATCTAGAATTATTATCTGTAATCCTCCTCCTGTTGTAAAATCATCATACATATCACCAGTAATTTTGAATAAACCATTTTGTACCTTAGTCATTGCCTTTGCCCACGTTACATTATCTGATGCATTTCCGGCCGTTGTATCTAAGCCTTGCCATACATTGATACCAACCCCCACTGTATCACTAGGAACTGATACATAAATATTTTTTTTACAAACAAGCGATCCTGCCTTAGCATCTAAGGTAGGCATTCCCGCAACCATACCAGCCAGCATAGCCATTGAAGCTACTGCTGTAACTACTTTTTTAAAAATTTTTCTCATTCTTAAAATCCCTTTCCTTCCTTTTATTGAGTTTCCATATCAATTCATTTACTGATATATCTATTATAATAGCCTATACAATTATTTTCAATAGTTATAAACGATTTTCATATATTTTTTATATTTTTTTGTGTTTTTTTATAGCAATATGCACAAAAATATAAATTTTCTGAAACTATATCACATGAAGCAGTAAAGTCAAATACCCATCAGCAAGCTACAAAGCATCAAACTTGCAGTGTAACAGGGCTGTGGGGTATATGACCTTTCAGCAATAGCCAAGTTCAAGCAAGCCTGACTTTGGCTCTTTGCTTGCTTGAATAAAAAAAGAAGTGATATGAATCTACATATCACTTTCTTTTTTACATTTAATTTAAACAATGGAAAACACGCTTTGCGAGTTTTCCATTGTCATGAATCAAAGTATTTAATTATCTAGCTTTCTTTGCATTTAAAACTAATACTGCACATCCCATAGCTAACATAGCTACTACTGCTGCTGCAACTGGAGTTGCATCACCTGTCTGTGGAGCTGTTGGAGCTGGCTCATCTGCTGGTTCTGCTGGAGCTGCTGGTTCTGCTGGAGCTGCTGCTGTTCCATTAACTACTGTAACCTTTTCACCATCAAAAGTTACTGTTACGTTACATTTCTCTGTTACTTCCCATACAATGTTAGCACCGCCACTGCTTGCATCACCTTCAAGGTTATATTCGCCAATATCCCATGCGTGATTTGTACGAACCTTGAATTCATAAGAACCTGGCTCTACATCTTCAATTACTACTGAGTATGTTCCATCTCCCTGAGCTACTAAATCTGTATCTGTATCCCAGTTACCATTAATTGTACCGATGACACTGTATGTATCGTCTGCAAGTACAGTTCCACAAATTGTTGTTACCATTGCTGCTGTTGCAACAAAAGCAGCGATTTTCTTGAAAATTTTTCTCATTTTTCAATCCCTTTCTTTTATAAATGTTGTTTTTAAGTAATCAAGTTACTAATAGCTATATTATAATAACATTCATTAAATATTTCAATACCTTTTTTGCATTTTTTATAAGTTTTTTATTATTTATTTCCAAAATTTATGAGTTTTTACCAATGAATTATGTCTATTACTGTCATGGCATACCTTAAAAGTTTTAATATTCATTACCTTTCCCGAATCTTGAGTTTCCGTATTTTTTATTTTTGGCTTCAAAAAGCTTACATCATCATATGATGTAAGCATCTTGCACAAAAAATTGTAGATAAAAGTGAACTTTCATCTGCAACTTTTTGTGCAAGATGTCTATGTTGCCTTTGGCAACAAGACTTTTTGAATCCAAAAATAAAAAAATACGGAAACTCTAATCCCGGATATATCGATTCCTGTAAAAGGATACAGTAAGCTGTATTGCCATAAGACACCATACTACAGGCTCACATATTATAACACCCGTATAATTAAGGTCAGGAATAAGAAGGAATGTAAATACTACTTTTCCCAGAAGTTCAATAATACTTGATATCAACGGTAAAATCTTATATCCAATACCTTGCAGTATACATCTCATATTAATAAGAATCCCCAACGGTATATAAAACAGTACATTGAATTTCAGGTAATTGGCACCATTTGTCAATACTTCCATGTTTTCCGAGCCTGACAAAAGCCGTACTAATATCTCTGAGAAAGGTATCAATATAACAGCAGCAATTATACTCCATACTGTAGTCATAACATTTGCGTATTTTGCTCCTTTTAATATTCTATCCTTTTTTCCGGCACCCTTATTTTGTGACACATAAGTAGTAATAGACATTCCCAATGTAGTAATGGGAAGGGTAGAAAATGCAAATATTTTTCTGGCTGCCGTATGACCTGCTATAATCATTGTTCCCAATCCATTAATAGAGTACTGTAAAACAACCGTGCCTATAGAAACTATTGAAGACATAAATCCCATTGAAAGTCCCTGTGCCCACAATTCACCATATAGCTGCCTATCCACCTTCATATCCTCTTTATCAGGTAATATATATCTATATTTTTTATATATGAAAACACCACACAAAACAGCCGATATAAGCTGCGCCAAAACAGTTGCTATTGCTGCCCCCTTAATTCCTATGCCCAGATTTACGATAAATATATAATCCAATATAATATTTATAACAGTTGATATAATCAAAAATACAAGTGGCATAAAGCTGTTACCAATAGCTTTTAAAAAACCCGCCAACAAATTATAAGCAAGCATTACTCCTACAAATATTCCTATAATTCCAATATAAGAATATGCTTCATCGATGATATCAGCAGGTGTATTGAGCAGATTCAGCATTGGATATAGCAAAGTCACAGAAAATATCATAAGCACAACTGTTACTATCAGTCCTATAATAATTGCTGCGCCTACCGACTTGCGTACCATTTTTTCATCCCCTGCACCAAAATATTTTGCCACTATAATACTAAGCCCATTACCAATACCTACTGCAAATCCTACCAAAAGCTCATAGATTGCGCCACAGGCACCTATAGCAGCCAATGCACTTTCATCCAGTGCATTACCCACTATAAAGGTATCAATCATATTATATAGCTGCTGAAAAATGTTTGAAAATAAAAACGGTATTGAAAATAAAATCAATACTCTCAAAACTTTTCCTTTTACTAAATCAATACTTGTATCCACGGATTAACCTTCCACTACTTAAATTTCTTGTAGTTTAGCATAATACAATAAAATGTCAATGTATTTAATACTTGAGTTTCCGTATTTTTATTTTTAAGTTTAAACAGCTTACAGCAGTATAATTAATGTAAGCATCCTGCAAAAAATCGTAGATTAAAGTTTACTTTCATCTGCAATTTTTGTACAGGATGTATATGTTGCAACAGGCAGCATAACTTTTTAAACCTAGAAATAAAAATACGAAAACTCAAGATTTAATATTATCAGAACTTCAGCATTAAAATTTTTAAATTAAATACTTAATACAAAACTCTAATATTATATTTTTTATATTATTATCATCAATTAAATATATTATGTCTGTACAATCCGCTGTAGATACCATACCCACATATCCCATGCCGCCTACTCCCGGTACTTTCATGATTGTACCATAAGATAAATATACATATTCATCATGTATATCATTATTAAGTATATATTCTCTAAAACCCTCTTCATCTATTACGAGTCTGTCATCTACTATCCACGCTATCTGACACTCCTTATTTATATCATATGTAATAATATTAATTTTTTCATCATATACAGATATTTCTTCTATTTTAGTATATCTTGGATATGAGGTCATAACAATACTGCATGTTATACACACAAGACATATTAAAAATACTCCTGATATTTTTCTGTTTATTTCGGGAAGCCTTTCAATACTTTTCTTTTTTAAGTTAAGAAGCCTTTTCTTTAAAGTCCGAAATCCATTCCTATCCACAAATGATGCAATACTGCGATTTTCCACTTCATTTAAAACACATGTCATATCCAACAGTAAATTACCATATTCCTGCCTCTCTATCTGCGAATAATAAACAGTGCTTTCATCACAGGCTTTTTCCGCATCCTCCTGTACCAGCTTTTTACAAATATACACAAAAGGGTTAATCCACCAATATATCTTTATTAAATCAAAAATAATAAAATATATGATATGTCCGGATTTTATATGTAACAGCTCGTGTATAAGTATTGCTTTGAAATCTTTATCTTCCCAATTTTCAATTATATCTCTTGGCAATACTATGTATGGTTTTAATATTCCTCCTGAGAAAGGACTTATATTTTCCTCGGTAATATATAATTTAGTTTTTTGCAAATATTTCTTTATCAGAACAACTCTGTCTTTTAGCGTAATATCTTCTATAATATCCAGAAGTATTTCTCTGTTTTCTGTATTTTTTAACTTCCTTATCTTATGATTAAATACAATATTCATGTATAAATATCTCACTAAAAGTATAAATACCACAGCAAAATATATTTTTCCGTATTCAGGTTTTATTATCTTATTCAAAAATACGGTTACTTTTACAAAGCCCGTATAGTAAAACAACTTGCTATTCCCCATAAATACCATAGGAATAAATAATAGAAGTAATCCAAGCTTTATATTTGTATTTGCATTTTTTAAAGTTTTTCTTAAAATCAGTATAAATGGAAACAGAATAAAAGCACATACCATTGCCTTAATGCACTTGGTAAAGCAGAATACTGCTGCAAAATCCGAAAAGTTCTTTATTATTTCAAGTATCTCCTTCATTTTGCCTCCTAATGCTTAAATCATAAGTGTTTGTGTTTACTATCCTCCAAAGTATCTAAAATACTTCTAAGCTCATCAATCTGCTCTTCTGTTATATCTGACGCTTTTAAAAAATTAGCAACTGCCAGACTCCTGTCTCCTCCAAAATAATTATTTATAAATCTTTCACTTTTCATTTTCAGGCATTCTTCTTTGCTTCTTTTAGGAAAGTAGTGATATACTCTTGCATCATTTTCATCCACAACATAATCTAACAACCCCTTTGAAACCAGTCTGTTTATCATTACTCTGACAGTTTTTTTACTAATATCCAAAACGCCTGATAATTCTTCAATAATTTTTGTGGCAGTAATTCTTTCCTTACTTCTCCAAACCACTTCCATAATAGTCCATTCATTTTCACTGGGTGTAAGTTCTCCCATAAAATTCCTCCTGACAATAATTGAAAATGAACATACCTTTTAAAGTATGCCCATTTTCTATCCGACAATCAATACTATGGTAGTACTAAATCTGCCTTCGCATTATATATCGGATTACATTTGTAAATAATTAAGTAAATTTTTATTTTTTATTCCTGAGTTTTAGTATTTTGAATTTTCAGGATAATGCAGTCTAAAGTTTTAAAACGATGTAAACATATTACCTGCATTATATTAGAGTTTCCGTATTTTTTATTTTTAGCTTTAAAAAGTCTTGTTGCCAAAGGCAACATAGACATCTTGCAAAAAAAGTTGCAGATGAAAGTGAGTTTTCATCTGTGATTTTTTGTGCAAGATGCTTACATTGTTATGATGATGTAAGCTTTTTGAAGCTAAAAATAAAAATACGGAAACTCAAGATTACCTGCATTATAACATTGCAGCCCTTAATTCCTCACCGCTTTTTGCACTAAGATATGACGGTGCAATATCAAATACCGTTTTACAGCCACTCTGTCCTTCTTTTGCAAGACGATGTGCTGCTCTGGCATAAGCTATAAGAACACTTGTAGTAAATTCAGGATTTGAATCAAGCTTTAAGCTATACTCAATAATGTGTTTATTTTCATTATTCCAGCCTGTTAAACCACTTCTTATTACAAAGCCTCCATGTGGTATTCCGCTATGATTTGCAATAAGCTCTTCTTCTGATATAAAATGAACTGTAGTATCATAATCAGCAAAATAGTTTGGCATAGTTTTAATGGCTTCTTCAACTTTTGCTGCATCTGCACCCTCTTCAAGAACTACAAAACATTCTCTTGTGTGCTTCTGTCTTGTAGTAAGCTCAGGATTTGAGCCTTCGCGAACTGCTTCTAAAGTACTGTCTACCGGTATAGTATACTGCTTTGCATTTTTAACTCCCGGAACACGCCTGATAGCATCTGAATGTCCCTGACTTACACCCTTTCCCCAGAAGGTATAGTCACTTCCTTCCGGCAAAATAGCATTTGCATAAAGACGATTAAGGGAAAACATTCCTGGGTCCCAACCCACTGAGATAATACCTATATGTCCGCTTTCCTTTGCAGCTGCATCTACTTTTGAAAAATGCTCGGGAATACGGGCATGAGTGTCAAAGCTGTCAACTACATTAAAGTATTTTACATACTCCGGTGTCTGTGTCGGTAAATCTGTTGCACTACCGCCACATAAAATCATAACATCTATTTTATCTTTCCATTCTGATATCCCGTCAACACTGCAAACCTTAGCTGTATCTGTAAGAATGGATACTGTAGCAGGATCTCTTCGTGTAAATACCGCTACTAACTCCATATCATTATTCTGACGTATAGCACATTCTACACCTCGTCCCAAATTTCCATAACCAATAATTCCAATACGTGTACTCATATTTGCCTCCTAATGCTTAAATCATATTTATTTCTTTCCATATTATATATTATATTGCCGTTAAAATAAACTTTTATATTAATTTTTTTAATAAAGAATACCGAAACTCCGAAAGGAATAACAATCTTCCAAAAAAAGTTTTTAATTATTCCTGTTCAAATGACTTGTTTTCTCAGTTTTTAAATAACTTGTAAACTGTCCGATTTGCTTAAGTTTCTATTTTTTTATTTTTTGCTTCAAAAAGTCTTGTTGCCAAAGGCAACATAGACATCTTGCAAAAAAAAAAGTTGCAGATGAAAGTGAACTTTCATCTGCAACTTTTTGAAGCAAAAAATAAAAAAATAGAAACTCTATGATAAAAAATATTTTTTTTATCATCAATATAAGTTATAATATATTCATAAATTTTATTCTACAAGGAGATTCTTATGCCAAAAAGAGAAGATATTAACAAAGTATTAATAATCGGTTCAGGTCCGATTATTATCGGACAGGCGTGTGAGTTCGACTATTCCGGAACTCAGGCGTGCAAAGCACTTCGTAAGCTTGGATATGAAATTGTATTAGTAAATTCCAATCCGGCTACCATTATGACAGATCCTGAAATTGCTGACGTTACTTATATTGAGCCGCTTAATGTAAATCGTCTTGAACAGATAATTGCAAAAGAACGGCCGGACGCACTTCTTCCAAATCTTGGAGGTCAGTCCGGACTCAACCTTTGTGCAGAGCTTGCCAAAGAGGGAATACTTGACAAATATAATGTTCAGGTAATCGGTGTACAGGTAGATGCCATCGAACGTGGTGAGGACCGTATAGAATTTAAAAAATCCATGGATGCCATAGGAATTGAAATGGCAAGAAGTGAGGTTTCCTACAGTGTTGAAGAGGCTCTTGCCATTGCTGAAAAACTGGGCTATCCTGTTGTTCTTCGTCCTGCTTATACTATGGGCGGTGCCGGCGGCGGTCTTGTATATAATAAAGAAGAATTAAAAACCGTATGTGCCCGTGGTCTTCAGGCCAGTCTTGTAGGACAGGTTCTTGTTGAAGAATCTATTCTTGGTTGGGAAGAGCTAGAGCTTGAAGTTGTTCGCGATGCAGAGGGCAACATGATTACTGTATGTTTCATTGAAAATATTGATCCGCTTGGTACACATACGGGTGATTCCTTCTGTTCAGCTCCAATGCTCACTATATCGGAAGAGCTTCAGAAAAAACTTCAGGAGCAGGCTTACCGTATAGTGGAGTCTGTTAAGGTTATTGGCGGTACAAATGTTCAGTTTGCCCACGATCCGGTATCCGACCGTATAGTTGTTATTGAAATCAATCCAAGAACATCACGTTCTTCTGCTCTTGCTTCAAAAGCAACAGGTTTTCCTATCGCACTTGTTTCGGCAATGCTTGCTGCAGGACTTACATTAAAGGATATAGAATGTGGAAAATACGGTACCTTAGACAAGTATGTTCCTGACGGTGACTATGTTGTTATCAAATTTGCCCGCTGGGCATTTGAAAAATTTAAAGGTGTTGAGGATAAGCTCGGCACACAGATGCGTGCAGTCGGTGAAGTAATGAGTATCGGAAAAACCTACAAGGAGGCTTTCCAAAAGGCTATCCGAAGTCTTGAGACAGGCCGCTACGGCCTTGGATATGCTAAGGATTACAATAAAAAGACCAAAGAAGAATTACTTATTATGCTTGCCAATCCGTCAAGTGACCGTCACTTTATTATGTACGAAGCACTTAGAAAAGGTGCTACCGTAGATGAAATCTTTGACATCACAAAGGTTAAGCATTACTTTGTAAAACAGATGCAGGAGCTTGTTGAGGAAGAAGAAGCTCTGGCTAAGTCAAAGGGAGCTTTACCTGCTGATGAAGAATTGATTTCGGCTAAGAAGAATGGTTTCTCAGACAAATATTTAAGCCAGATTTTAGCTATTCCTGAGGAGGATATCAGAAATAAACGTATTTCTCTGGATGTAGAGGAAGCCTGGGAGGGTGTACATGTCAGCGGTACTCCTGACAGCGCCTACTATTACTCTACCTATAATGCACCGGATAAAAATCCTGTAAATACCGAAAAGCCTAAGATTATGATTCTTGGCGGCGGTCCAAACAGAATCGGTCAGGGTATTGAGTTTGACTACTGCTGTGTTCATGCTTCTTTAGCACTTAAAAAGCTCGGCTTTGAAACTATCATTGTAAACTGTAATCCTGAAACGGTTTCAACTGATTATGATACATCAGACAAGTTATACTTTGAGCCTCTTACTCTTGAGGATGTTTTAAGTATTTACAATAAAGAAAAGCCTCTTGGTGTAATTGCCCAGTTTGGAGGTCAGACTCCTCTTAACCTTGCTTCCGAATTGGAGAAAAACGGTGTTAAAATTCTCGGTACTCCTCCTGCCGTTATTGACCTTGCAGAAGACAGGGATTTATTCCGTGCCATGATGGACAAGCTTGGAATTCCTATGCCTGAAGCAGGTATGGCTACTACTGTCGATGAAGCCATAAGTATAGCAGGTAAAATAGGATATCCTGTAATGGTTCGTCCTTCATACGTTCTTGGCGGACGTGGTATGGAGGTTGTATATGATGACAGCAGTATGACAAACTATATGAATGCTGCTGTTGGTGTAACTCCTGACAGACCTATACTCATTGACCGTTTCCTTAATCATGCGCTGGAATGTGAAGCCGATGCCATAAGCGACGGCGTTCATGCTTTTGTACCGGCAGTTATGGAGCATATTGAGCTTGCAGGTGTTCATTCAGGTGATTCAGCCTGTATCATTCCTTCTGTTCACATTACGGAAGAAAACGTTGCAACCATAAAGGAGTATACAAAGAAAATTGCCGAGGAAATGCACGTCAAAGGCTTAATGAATATGCAGTATGCCATTGAAAACGGCAAGGTATATGTGCTTGAGGCAAATCCACGTGCATCCCGTACTGTTCCTCTTGTTTCAAAGGTATGTAACATCCGCATGGTACCGCTTGCTACGGATATTATTACCTCAGAGATTACAAACAGACCATCTCCCGTACCGTCACTTAAGGAGCAGGATATTCCATACTATGGCGTTAAGGAGGCAGTATTCCCATTTAATATGTTCCCTGAAGTAGACCCTGTACTTGGACCTGAAATGAGATCTACCGGTGAGGTACTTGGATTATCACCATATTATGGAGAAGCCTTCTTCAAGGCTCAGGAGGCAACACAGACAAAGCTTCCTCTTAGCGGTACAGTCCTTATATCCGTAAATCAAAAGGATAAACCTGAGGTTGCAGAAATAGCAAAACTATTTGATGAAGCCGGCTTTAAGATTATTGCAACAGGTAAAACATATGAGCTGATTAAAAATGCAGGTATAAATGCAGAGATTGTAAACAAGCTGTATGAAGGCCGTCCAAATGTATTGGATTTAATCACAAACGGAGATATTGACTTAATTATCAATACTCCTATAGGAAAAGACAGTGTACATGATGACAGCTATCTTCGTAAGGCTGCTATAAAAGGAAGAATCCCTTACATGACTACAATAGCTGCTGCAAGAGCTACCGCAAAGGGTATACTTTATGTTAAAAAGCATGGCGACGGAGATGTAAAGTCCATCCAACAGCTTCACAGTGAAATAAAAGAAAAATAGAGGTTTGAATATTAAATTAATTAGTTAAATAATTTCAGAATTTTATTTTAATTATAAAGCAAGCCCCGAAAGGGGCTTGCTGATTTATTATATAGGATTTTATATTCTATATAATATAGCTCTTCTAATTTTGGTCTTCTCGGAATTCATTTATCATTACCATACCAAATCCTCCATCATTATAATAATATAATATATTAGGATTCGATGACCCTGCTGATAAATCTACTTTATAATCCTTAATCTTTCCTTCTCCAACAAGTTCATCCATTAGTGTCTCCATTAATTTTACCCTTTCTTCTGTATTTCCCTGTTGGAACTGATTTGATTTAGTAAATTCCGAAACCATATCATCTACACTCATTAAATCTTTATCATCTCCGTTATCATTATCATTTTTATTATCCTTATCCTTATCATTATCATATTCATTTTTATTTCCATTATCCTGGCTTATCATAGTAGTATCTGACTCTTTATCAGATGATACATCATTCTTTGACTGTTGAAATATTGCTAAGTATATTATAAAAGATATTACCACAATTAATATACTTAATATACTTATTGCATATGACTTTTTTTTCAAACTTATCTACCTCACGATATATTTATATTATCAATTATAACAGCCGTATCATATATTGAATCTCCTACATCGTATACCATAAATTTTATCTTAATAAGTTCATTCTGATATTCTGAAATATCAATACTTTTTGTCTTCCACTGGGTATGATACGTTGTATGATCACCACCATCAAAATCTATACCTGATATTGGATACCAGATAGATGTATTTACAGATTCTACTACTTCACTATAAAGTATATTATCATGACTATCTAATATTTGAATTTCAAATTTATCATCAAATTGACTTCCAACATATTCCATAGGCTCTTCTGAAACAACATTATATGTAAACTCCAATTTGGTATTATCAATATTTTTTACCATCTGGCTCATTGTACTTCCCTGTGTACCTGATAAACTTACACCTGATTTAGAACCTATTCCGGTAGATAAAAATGCCATATAGTTTCCATATGCTTTAATATCGCCCAGCTTATCTTGTACTCTGACATCTCCTTCACATTTCCAATATAGCGGAGGAAACATATTTTTCTGACCTGATGCCTCAAAATCACCATTTCTTAATCCTCTGTCAATTGTTGCCTCTCTATTTCCGCTTAAAATCGGATATGCTGTATTTCCATCGTCATATCCATATGCTTCTCTGGCATAATAAAATGCATCTTCAACTGTATTACCTGATAATATACTCTCAAAGTATGATAACATAAGATTTCTTGAATAACCCGCCAGAACAGAATTTACAAATCCTATTACCGCTTCCGCTGAACAATCCAAAAATGCATCCGCAAATTCTGTATTTATTCCATTTTCACTATTTCCCATAAACATACATGATTCTGCAAAGACAAAGCTTTCACTCAATCCACTGTCTCCATAATAATATGAGAAAAACTTACCTGTTATTACATATGATTTAATCCCGTTTGAATAAGTTACAGGAATTATTCTTCCTGCTTGGATATCATTAGCATATATTTTATTATTATCTTTTGTAGCACTTTCATCTTGCAGACAAAATACCGGATGTGAAGCTACTATGGTTCCATGTCCACTTAGTGCTATCAAATCTCTGTTATATAGCTTTGTTTTCAAATCATATATTGTTACAAAATCATCATAATCAACATCCATTCCGCTATTTTTCCATTCGTCAACAAAATCTTCATAAAACTCTGTTCTATATGGGGTATCCTCAAATGCATTTAATATAACGGCACTATATCCACTATAGTCTTTATAAGCTTCTGCTTCATATAATATATTCATATTTTCATTATTATATGTATTAGTTTCCAAAAAATCATCAATAATAATAGCAAACATAACACCATTGGAATATTTACAATTGTATACCCTGTTTATATTATCATATTCAAATTCCTTTATGTATCCCTCATTTAACAAGGATTCTAATACCTCTTCAAGCAATGAAGCAGTAGTTTCATTTTCAAACAATATCTCTGAGATTTTATTATCGACATATTCCATATCATCTAATTCCTTTTCAGTAAAAGGAACTATAATTCTTATCTCTACATTATTTGTTCTGGTGCCGTCACTAAATTCAGCATAATAGTTATATTCTTCATTAATATATGTATCTTTATTTAAAATGTATTTTGAAGAATATATACCATCTCCTTCCATATCATCTCCATGAATTGAGTAATTGCCATCATCATAGAAGATACCTACTTGAACACCATCTTCATACAATTTAATCTCATTTTCCTCATTTTCTATACCGCTGATATAGAAATAAAGTACTTCACTGTCTTCACCGATAAATATTTCACTTTTATCTGAAAACAGATATTTATCCTGGTAATATTTATTTATTATATATCCGTCATTATCCCAATCTGTTATTTTTACGCAATTTCCCGACTGTACAAAATCATCATATGTAAAAAGAATTGAATAATTCCATAGAAAATCTGAATTTCCTCTCCAGAATCTTAATTCTGTCGCTCCCTCATCACTTTCATTTATCACATATCTGTATACATTTTCCCCAACCATATCTTCCATATTTTCAGGATTATATAATAGCTTATCTGCACTTGTAATACTAATGTCATATCCACCGGTTTCCTCTTTTGAAGCAGCACTGAAATTAACATACATTAAAGCTTCATCGCTTTGCCATTCTTCAAATTCTGATACATCAAGATATATAACATCTCCTGCATGGAAATAATTTTCTTGTTTTACATATTCAATAGTCTCCCAGTGACCATACTCACTTCCGTCGACATAATATGCATTATTGTCCTCACGTCCACCGGCACTCCAAGAATTCCATTGAGTTGTTTTTTCAGAATCATATCTGTTGAATGTAATATTATAAGCATTCTCAGGAACCTCTGCCTTCCATATACAATCATCCTGTTTAATCATATCATAATGTACATGACCATTTGAATTATCTACCAACTCCAAAACCGCATTATCGTTTTGCAACCATTTTTCATTTGTATTATCTACAAAAAACAATGTAATCATATTCTCTGTAGTTTTTGCATTTGCTATTAAACCATTAATATTCACATAGGTAAACATAATAGCCATTACAACAATATATGTAATAATGTTTCTTATTTTTAAAATCTTATTATACATATTTATTACCTGTTCCTTTCTTAATAATAATTTGTCTTTTTGCAATATTAATCAATACATATTTCTGACATAAAATTTTAATCTTTTTTGTCACATTTTCTGACTATCCTTTAAATATTTTTACTAAATTTCTTTTTATTTTCCCTCCTGTTCTGATTTAATTCATATTACAGGATAATATGTTAAATCACTAAATCTAAGTTTAAATTAGCAATTTTTATATTTTTCATCTTACAAACAAAAAATACTTTATTAATATTTAATTGCCTGCATTTGTACATTATTTTTGTAAAAATTTCTCTAAAATATTGTTACAGTAATTTTTCCATTTTCTAAGCAGTCACTCTCCTTTCCCATTGTTTTGCATTAAATTTATTTTTATAAAGTAAATAAAATTAATACCGAATACCACATAAAACTGTTAATAAAAAATCCTAACAGCAAAAAAAGTTATACTTTTACCAACCATTCAAGCATTGCTTTTCTTATATATGCTTGTTTCTTTAGTAAAAAGTATAACTATTTTCTTAAAATTTATAAACTATAAATATTTCCTCTATTGTATGTTTATACTGTAGTAAATAATATCAAAAAATGGCAAAATTTGCAAGAAAAAAATATTATATTAAATATATTATAGATTTTTTATTATGAATCACAGGATAACTTTCAGATTTTTTATTAATAAAGCAATCCCATAATTGCTATATAATCCGCCAGAAATTTTATTACCGGTTCACTAAAATCAAAAAATGCAAACATGGCAATTCCAATCCATTCATGTGTTGCCTGCCCAATCAGTTCATATGTCATTAAAAAAATCAGTATAACTGTCATTGCAACATCAACAATCATTCTTATGACTATCTTCTTTTTCATGCAGACCTCTATGCTCCTTTCACTCTGAAAGAAAATACTAAGCTTTGTGAATTTTAATCCCAAAGCCTAAAAGATAATTCTTATAATTTTAGAATCCTAAATCTTTTAGCCAGTTTGAAATATCATTACCTGCATTGGCAACATCACGTTCATTTACTGTAAAACCGTTTTCAATCACTGTGGCATATCATACCACCATATTGCATGTCCAAATTGATACAAATTCTGATTGGGTGCTATCGTTTTTACATTTACGGGAAACGACCTAACATCAACACTTTTGGAATGACAGAAGCACCCACGAGATTATTACAGATTTTAGTCAATCATTCTAATTAACTGTAATTTACCTGACAGGAGTATAGTCAATTTCAGAAATTTCTTCTGTTGTCTCCAGTTTAAAAATAACAGGCCTTAAACCATCGTTACAACTACAAATTGCAACTCCCGGCTTACGAATCCAATCCCCATAATAAAATACATCATTTCCAGCTCCATGAGCTAATGCAAACACATATTGATAAATAGCCTTCCATGCTTCGTCACAAAAGCCTTCCGGTTTCGCATAATCAGCATAAAACACCTGGCCTTCCTTCATCATTGGGCAGGCAGTCAGACCTTCTGCCCCATACTCTTCTGCCAGTTCCTTATCAAAAGTTGTTTTCAAAACTGTAATTTTTACTTTTTTCATGTCATCTAACCTTTCATATTCTAATCTGCCAGACATCCCGACGCTAAAATTATAACTCTATTCTTTGCAGATTTTCATACAAAGCGGCACTCTGAAATCCACAGGCATTCCCTTTGTTCATTTTGATGTATATCTTATCATCAAAATGATAACAGCAAGCGCCACCAACACTTCTGTAATCGGCATGGCAAACCAGATAAATCCGGCCCCTGCCAAAGCAGGCAATGCATAAATCAAAATCCCACTGACAACCATTCCCCTTGCAACAGAAACAAGGAAAGAGGCGCCTGATTTCATTAATGACTGGAAGTAATAGGTCGAAAAAACATTCAGCGGCAATAACAGGAATGATATCCCGTAGCTGCGCATAATGGACGGTGCAATTCGGCAGACAGCTTCTGTTGGAGCCATAAAAACACGGATAAACCCATTTGGAACTGTCCAAATGGATATTGTCCATGCAACACTGAAAAATGCCACTGTATACAGCGCATAGCGGAGTGTTCCCCTTATCCTCTCCCAGTTGTGCGAGCCATAATTAACAGATAAAATTGGCTGTGCCGCCTGCCCTACACTATACGCACAACACTGTACAATCGTACTGACATTCACAATGACACCGTAAACAGATAATGCATCCGTCCCAAAATACCTTACAATCTGTCGGTTAAATATCATGGTCAAAAAGCCCATTGCCACATCAATAAAGAAAGTAGAAAATCCAACCACCAAAATCTGCCATGACTTTTTTAAAAAAAGGGAAGGAAAAATAAAGCGCAAATTGTTTTTATGTGTGAAAAAATGGGAAAGCATGACCACGCAAGTAATGGCTGCCCCTATTGCGGTTGCTAATCCTGCACCCTGTATACCCATGTCCAAAGTAAAGACAAAGAAATAATCCCCAAAAATATTAAATATTCCGCCAGTTAAAACTGCTGCTGTTGCCAGTCCAGGAGCGTCATCATTTCGCAAAAATGCTGCCAGCATTTGATTAAATAGAAAGGCGGGAATTACAAATTTAATCGGAACAAGATATTCTTTTGCCAAAGGTAACAAAGTCTCCTCTGCGCCAAAAAGTGTCAGCATTTCCGTATCAAAAAACAGGACAGTGCCCCAGCAGACTACCGAAAGGATTATGGTAAATATCAATGCTGCTGAAAAATATTCATTTTGTTCTTTTGTCTCGCCTTTTCCTTTTGCAGTGCCAAGCAGTACAGAACCGCCGATTCCTGTTAAAAGTCCCAGACTGTATATTATATTCCAGATTGGGGCTACAACTGCAAGCGCGGCCGTACCGCTTGGTCCCTGATACTGCCCCACCATTGCCATATCCACAATACCATAAATGGAACTGATCAACGCACTTCCAAAAGCCGCGGCTAAATATTTAAAATAAATACGCCTGACATTTCCAGATAACATATCCATTTTCTCATCTCCTTTGAAATTGAAAAAGAGCTGGTAAGAAAACAGGCATCCCAACCTGTTACCTTATCCAGCTCATCATTTCCTAACGAATGACTCACCCTCCGGGTAATTTAATTGGAATGGTAACAAAATAATTGCAAATTGTCAAGCATATTTTTATATCTTTGAAAATGAAATCTTTTGGTTGATTATAAAATGAAATCGGACAGTAAAAAATTTAAGCATCTAACATCAGAAAAAAGAAGCCAACGTAAGCTTCATGCTTTGTTTAATCCCTGATAAAATGGGTTGGCTGCCACGGTTCCATTGTCGGTACCGGCTGCTTTCCTGCCACAATATTTTTTAGCATCCATGCCATATTATGACCAAGAGTGCGCATAGTCTGCAGGCCTTCTTCATCTTTCTTTACGTCATCAGGCGTAAATCCATGGACACCATTCCAGTATTGTGAGGAAACAATGGGCATACGATTCATGGTGAAATATTTGTTCAAACGGTCAAAGGTTGCTGTCGTACCACTTCGTCTCGCACTAACTACTGCTGCTGCAGGTTTAAATGCAAAGCCGCCGCTCGCATAAAATGCTCTGTCCAATAATGCACACAACGCACCGTTTGGTCCTGCATAATAAACCGGTGAACCAATCACGATTCCGTCAGCTTCCTGCATGAGCCGCATCATTTCATTTGCCGGATCATCGTCAAACGCACATTTTCCAAGCTTCCCACATGCGCCGCAGGCAATACAGCCACGCACAGGTGCTTTGCCAATCTGAAAAATCTGTGTTTCAATCTCCTCTGTTTCCAGTGCCTTTGCCACTTCACACAACGCTGTATAAGTGCAGCCGTTTTCGTGAGGACTTCCATTGATTAAAAGAACTTTCATATCTTTTCCTCCTGTAAATTATCTAGATTTTTTATTTTTTTGGCCGGAACGCCTGCAACTATGCAGTTAGGCGGCACATCTTTAGTTACAACCGCTCCTGCGGCAATAATCGAATTATCCCCAATCGTTACATTCTTTCCATAATCAATATAGAACGGCGGAAGTATGCTTGAACTCTCATCAAGTGTTTTGCCGAAAATCTGTGCAAGCAATTCTCTGTTGTCCTCGTCAAACGGCGCTCTTGCATTAAAAACGCTTGCAAGGCGCATTGTTTCCCTTATCGTGCCACTTATCTTTTCATATTCGGGATCGTCTGTGCGGATAACCTCTCCGTCCAATTCTCTTTGTAAAATATCTTTCATTTTTACCTCCTGTTTATCGTAAACAGTTGTATTGACTTTTGCCATTAATACATATATTATATGGCTGATAGTATACTCTCAGTCAAGAGCAATTTTCATATTTTTGGAGGATTTATGTTTTATACAGTCATAGAAGTTTCACAAAAAACAGGTTTATCACCTCATACGATACGATATTATCTGAAAGAGGGTCTGTTCCCTGCAATCAAGAGGGATTCCAGAGGTACCCGGTTATTCAGTCAGACTGATATTGAGACATTTTATATGATCGAGTGCATGAAGCGCTGCGGTATGACTATCAGTGAAATTCGGCAATACATGACATGGTTGGCAGAAGGCGATCAAAATATTGAGCAGTGCCTAAACCTCTTCCGGGAAAAGCAGAGGATACTGTCAAAGGAATTGCAAAAGCTGAAGGAATGTGCAGACGCAGTGGACTACAAGGTCTGGTATTATGAGAAAGCAAAAGAGGCCGGAACGCTTTCGGTACATGGTACAATGAAAAAAGAAGACATTCCCGACAGAATGCAGACAATTCGTTCTCGCATGATCCATGTCAAAAGAATGACCGAAGAAGATGATGGCTAAACCCAACCATCCTCTAATGCAAAAAGTAACTTTCAAGCCTATGTAGTGCCAAAAACATCAATTCCGGCGCAGGGAGGTCCAAATCCTCAATATGACTCATCAGCTCCGGGCGGGCATTATCATCCTGCTCTTTATCATCAAACTCAATTAGTTCTCCGCCATCTCCCGGATACTTTACAGAAGTTTGCTTTCTGGGCGGTATTATTATCATCGGAACTTCCACAGGCAGCCAGTGATAATACAATTATCATAGAAATAATTAAACATATACTTCATTTTAATCAAAATGTCCCCTTCAATTTCTCCTTATCTGTGCAAGCCCGTCAGCATTTCTACCGTTTTTGGATCATAATGTGAGAAGAATAAACTTTCTGCTTCATCTAAGGCTCTGATTGCCTCCATGTCGTTTTCTTTCAGTGTAAAATCAAAGACATCAAAATTCTGAAGCATACAATCCTTATGACACGCTGTAAACAAAGCAAGTCTGGTCAAGCATTTTCTGTTCTTTGACATTTTCCATACCAGGCATATATTGGATTTTTGATTTTTCCGCATACTGTGTAAATTTTCCTGTCACTAAATTTACATAGGCTTTGTTATAAACGGCACCACTGTTTGCTACCGTAAAGCTACCATCCGAATCTCTTTCATACAATACATAGTTGATGCCCTCTGCGATAAACAGTAGTTCTTTCGCTCCGAATTAAAAGTAGATGTCCATTGCCATAAATGTTTCAAGCTGTGGATTGCACATTTTATCTGCCACCTTTCTGTACTCTACTATACAACTATAATTCTTTTTCATCAAGAATAAAAACACCGAGTTGTACACAACTCGGTGTTTTTATTCTATTCTTACGGGCAGTCTTGCTCCCATTCGGCATAGCAGTTCATTACTTATGCTGCCTGAATTATCTGCAACTACAGGAGCTGATAACACATTACTTTCTTCTGCTCCTATAAGCGTTGCAATATCTCCGCAATTTACATCTCCTGCATCTGTTATATCAACAGCAAGCTGATCCATACAAATACGACCGATTACAGGCACTATATGTTGATTTATTTTCACACTTCCTCTGCCGCAGGACAGATTTCTTGGAAATCCATCACCATAACCAACAGATAATATAGCAATCCGGCTGTCACGTTTTGCCGTAAAGCTCCTGCCATATCCTATACTATCACCTTTTTTTACCGACCGTATAAGCACTACCTTACTCTTTAGAGAAAATACCGGTCGTAAATCAAGTTTAAGCTTTGTATCATTGTCAGGTGTACTTAAGACTCCATATAAGGCTATACCTGCTCTTACATAATCACAATTAAGCTCCGGATAGTTCAGGAGACCATAGCTGCTTTGAATATGCAGCTTAGGTATTGTTATACTGCTCGCCTTTAAAATATCAATTAAATTGTAAAAGCTTAAAATCTGACCTTTTGTAAATTCAATATCCTCGGGATTTCTACTGTCCGAACAACACAAGTGAGTGAAGATTCCGCTTATTTTTATATTCTTCATAGAAAAGACTTTTTTTACATTTAAAAACTCTTCACATGGTATTCCCAGTCTGTGCATTCCCGTATCTATTTTTATATGTGCTTTTACGGCAACACCCTGCCTGCTTAATTCATAAGCATATTCAAAATCTATTAAAGTCTGGGTCAGGTCATATTTTTTAAGTTCATATGCTCTGTTTACACATGTCCATCCAAGAATAAGTATATCTCCCCTGATACCGTATTTTCTAAGTTTAATACCCTCGTCAATAGTAGCAACAGCAAAGGATTTAATACCCATTTTATTAAGATATTTAGAAATATAAAAAGCACCATGTCCGTATGCCTCGGCTTTCACAACAGCCATTAATTCACATTTCTTTGGCATTGCATTTTGTAAAACTTTTACGTTATGACAAAGATTCTTCAAATTAATTTCTATGTAGGCTCTGTCCGTTTTGGAGATTTCTTCTTTTCCTTGTATAATTGTTTTCATTACTCTATATATAACCCTATCAGCTTGTCCAACATATCTGCAAAAGACAAGCCTATGCCTTTCATCATATTAGGATAACGGCTGTGTGAGGTAAATCCGGGAATGGTATTTACTTCGTTAAAAACAATTTCTCCGGATGGCGTTAAAAACATATCTACTCTGGCAAAACCTGAACACCCCAATGCCTTATATATAATTACGGCAGTTTCCTGTACCCTTTTTTCCGTTTCACTGTCTATTCTTGCAGGCATATAAATATTTGAGGATTTAAGAGTGTATTTCTCAGTGTAATCAAAGAAACCTCCTGACAACTCAATTTCATCAACCCTGCCAACAGTCAGTTTATCATTGCCAAGTACTGCACAACCTACTTCAAAGCCGTCTATCGCTTCCTCGACAATAACCTCCGTATCATGTTCAAATGCTGACTCTATAGCCGTATTAAGTTCATTTTTTGCATTTACTTTTGTTATTCCAAAGGAGGAGCCTGCACGGACAGGCTTGACAAACAGGGGATATGTCAAATCCTTTTCGATTTTTAACAAGGCCGTATCTGTTTCAAAACGTTTAAAGGTTACCGATTTTGGTACGGATATACCTGCAAAGCTTACGAGCTTATGTGCCCTGTCCTTATCCATACAAAGAGCAGATGACAAGGTGTTACAGCCAATAACAGGTATCCCCGCAAGCTCAAACATTCCCTGAAGTGTTCCATCTTCACCATTTTTTCCATGAAGTATGGGGAATACAAAATCAATACCAATAACCGTGTACTTATCCTCTGTAAGTTCTAAAAAACTTTTAACAGAGCGGCTTTGTGAAACGACAACCGGATATAGGTTTTTATTATCCTCATGCCATGTATTATCAGCTATTTTTACATAATCTCCTGTATAGTGATACCATTCTCCATCACAGGTAATTCCGATTGGAACTATATCATACTTATCCTTATTTATATTTTCAAAAACCGAAAATGCCGACTGCAGGGACACTTCATATTCTGTTGAGTTACCTCCGAAAATAATAGCTATTCGCATTTTAATATATCTCCTTTCGTGATTTTATATTTCAAAAATGTTATTATACTTGAGTTTCCGTATTTTTTTTAGCTTCAAAAAGTCTTGTTGCCAAAGGCAACATAGATATATTGCACAAAAAACACTCTTGTCCTGATACAAAAATTGTACCAATAACAAGAGTGTTATTTATTTGTTTTAATAAAAAATACTCAAATATTTTCCTACGGAATTTCTTACATTTTTCTTACGACAGAGGGATTCTGATATCAAATTCAATAATTTCATCTTCGCTTATTGCTTTTATACTTCCATTATGAAGCTCTACAATTTCCTTTGATATCGCAAGTCCAAGTCCTGCACCACCACTATTTGTGCTTCGTGATGTATCTAAACGATAAAACTGTTCAAAAATACGTTCAAGCTTTTCCTGTGGAATGGTATTACCATGGTTTATAAATCTGATATCCGTTTTTATATCATCCTGCATTACGATAATTTCAATTTCGCTATTCTCAAAGCTATAGAAAACAGCATTTCTTAAAAGATTATCAAAGACTCTCTGCAGCTTATCCACATCACATCTTATCATAATATCAGGAGGAATACTTAAACTGAATTGCAGATTCTTCTCTAAAAACATAGGCTTAAATTCAAATACAAGCTGTTCCAGTAATCGTGTCAGATTAACTCTGCTATACTGAAGTGTAATATCTGAAAGGTTAAATCTGGTAATTTCAAAAAATTCATTTATCAAATCCTCAAGACGTTCGGCTTTATTTAATGATATCGACAGATATTTTTCCCTAAGCTCTTCTGATATACTGACCTCATCACGAAGCAATGTCAGATATCCTATTACAGAGGTAAGCGGAGTTTTTAAGTCATGTGCCAGATATACAATCAAATCATTCTTTCGCTGTTCTGCTTCTTTTGCAAGAGAAGCATTACGAAGAGCTGTTTCTCTTATATAATTCATTTCATCCTGAACACTTTTCATGGCATCAGGCAAAATAATCTGTTCATCAGTTGGATGGGCAAGCTTTTCGGATGCAGAAATAACTTCATCCAGATACCACAACGGACGCCCCATAAACTTATAGGTAATAAATACCCAGCCTGCTATAATAAAGATAATCAAAAACACAAGTGCATATTCTTTTATAGCCTTTAAGATAATATAAATAGGATTATATGGCTGCCATATAATCTGATTAACAAGCTCGTATGCTATTAATGTTAAAAGTAAAATTCCTCCTATAAATGCCAGAACGGTAAATATATATTGGAACGCAATACGCCGTATAATCCTGTTCTTATAATTACCTCTTGATCTTATTTCTTTATTCAATGGTGTAGCCAACCCCCCATACTGTTTTTATAAATTTCGGATTTCTTGCCGGCTCTTTAAGCTTTTCCCTTAATCTTCCAATATGTGCCATAACCGTATTGTTATTATCAATAAATTTTTCTCCCCAGACATTTTCAAATAATTGCTCCGAAGAAATTACTTTCCCTCTATGTTCACACAGATACCAGAGTATGGAAAACTCAATCGGAGTAAGAAGAATTTCCTTTCCATACAAAGTACATTTGTGAGTTTCTTTGTTAATAATAAGTCCTTTTATATCATATTCCGTAATCGTTGCAGATTTTTCTGCAGGATTAACGGCGTTGTTATAGCGAACATATCGGCGAAGCTGTGTCTTTACTCTGGCTACAAGCTCTAACGGATTGAAGGGTTTTGTAATGTAATCATCAGCTCCAATGGTAAGTCCCATTATTTTATCTCCATCCTCAACCTTAGCCGTCAGCATGATAATGGGATAATAGAATTTCTCTCTGATTTTCTGACAAATATGAAAACCATCAACATCAGGAAGCATTATATCCAATATTGCTAAATCTATATCCGTTTCATCTATACATTTTAATGCATCAATACCATTATAAAATTTAAAAACAGTATACCCGTCATTTTTCAAATATACCTCAACTAAATCAGCTATTTCCTTTTCGTCATCAACGATAAGTATCTTCTCGTTCATATCAGTTTTCCTTTTCCTATATATAACTTTTAGAGTTACCGTTCATGGTCATGAAAAAACTGCATAATCAGATACACTGAGCAGGCTATGGAGTATCACAATACTTATTTACAATTTCAAGAAACTGTTTTGCCCGCATTTCCCAAGTATCTGTTCTTTCTGCTTTTTCATAAGCCTTTTCGCAAATGTTATCCTGTAAAGCTTTATCCTCTAATACATTTTTTATTAATTCCGGAAGCATTCCTATTTCTTCCAGATTGAATAACATAATCTCCTGTCCGTCCACAAAGTGTTCTTCAAGATATGTACTTCTGTCTGAAATCACTACCGTCCTATTTAACATCATATTTGCAATACGCTCTGTCATTCCATCCTTGTGCCATGACATAATATTAAGGGAGAGTCTGGATTGTGCATATACCTTCAGGCTTTCCTCCCATGTAAGAGAGGGATGTATAACTAAATTATCATATTTTTTCCAGTTTTCAGTTTCCCAGCTTTCTCCGAATACATGAAGCTCTATTCCCGCCTTTAAAATAGTCTGTATAATTAATTCTCTGTAATAAAACATTACATAAAAATATGTTTGTTTCAAATCAAAATATTGCTCTACGGAAACACCCTCTCCAAAAATGTGCATTACACCATTCTCATATGTTTCGTTCGGATATTTTATCATCCAATCAATCAACGCTGTTGCCTTTCCGGCATATTTAATGTCTAATTGCGATATTTCTCCCATCCAGTCTTTTGGATTTCTATATGAGCCTACAAAAACCAAGTCATAAATTTTATCCACGTTTTTTTCATACTTTTCTCCTGCCGGTGGAAAAATATATGTGGCCTTAATATTCTGATAATTTTTTTGTATAAATGAGCTATAATTTCTATCATGTGTCAGCACAGTCAGTTCCTTTGGTCCATTCATAAAATGCTTATACATACATGTGGGATGATCAAACTGCATATTAAATTTAGGTCCAAAAATAAAATCATGCAGATTTCGCCCGTCCTGATATTTTATTGAAAACAAATATGTCTGAATCCCCAGAATAGCTTTATAGTATTTACCTGCCAGCTTCGTCAGGCTTTCCAGTGGCGTCTCCGTAATATCAATTACCTCTACATTTTCTCCCAGTTGCTTCAATTCCTCTGCCATAACATCCGAAAAATGATTTAGCAGACCATAACATATATCCTCCGACTTATATATCAGAATTGGTGCATGTCTAAAGCTCTGCTTAAGTTCTTCCCTTTTTGACTTTTTAAAGGAAGCTGACACATCCTGAATGTATACATAATCTTCACTGTTACATCCCTTCTGGTTTTCACAGAAAAGAAGAGCTGTCTCATATTGTAAATATGCCTGCATCACATCCAAATCGGCATAATAATCCCCCAGCATCAAATGCAGTTCATAATTTGCATTATTATATTCCAATCCCCTCAAAATATAATTCAAAGAGCTTTCAAAATCCCCATATTGTTTATTAATAGTTGCAGCTAAGATTGCATATATATCATTAAATCCGTTTTTCTCTATTTCCTTCATTAAAAGAATTGTTGCATCCTCAAGCTGTCCGACCGCTATCAAATTTGAAATTCTATCAACCATATTTTTCTGCTTTCTCTTTTAAAAATTCTTTTATATGACTTTATTATATAAAATTCATAAGTTTTATTATATCATAAGCACAGCTTATGATTATCTGCAGTCGCCAAATGTAAGGATGAACCCTTACACTTGGCTCGTTGCTTATATTATATAACAAATGCTGTTACATTTGAATATTTATATTGCTTGAGTTTTTGTATTTTTACGTGTTTCATATAAATATAATATTATTGAAATCAGCATATGAATCACCATTCCCAGTCCGAAAAGATGAATGATAAAATGAATATTTAGAGCAAATGTGCCTGCTTTAAATAAAACATACATGATTCCATAATATACAATATTTACAATAATCGAATTAATAAATATATATATGGTTTTTCCTTTAGAAACAAACCATGCATCTATCATAGCAGCAATGATATAGCATAGATAATACGGAACTAAAATATATAGTATATTTAGAATATCTTTATCATTACTGATTCCCATTATGTTATGTATAAAAAAACTCCAAAAGGGTACTGTAACAGCCCACACAGATATAATCACACAAACATATTTCCAAACATCATGAAATGTAATGATTTTCAACGAATTTTTTTGTATGACTTGTACCAAACAGGTAACAGGTACCAATAACCAACCCCATATAAAGTTGTTTGCTATCCAGTAATTCCCTGATTCAAAAACCGCATTTACCATACGGCATACAAGAAGCGCATAGATAAAATTATCTAAAAATATCTGTAATCCTGAAAAAGCCCCTATTTTTGCCCATGAACACAAAAACTCTTTGTTGGAGACAGCAAACGAAATATATTTCTTTTTAAGAATAATCAACATTGAAGAGATTGCAATAACCGTATTAACAATGATTTCAGAATAGGAAGTTCCTAAATCATTAAATAAAGGTATCAGTAAATAATCAAATAAAGACAATAAAATTAATTTTATTACCGTAAACAATACTATACACTTATAATTCTCATATATAATAAATAGCAAATTCACAAATACCCCTATAAAAGCAATCAACATAGATACTGATTGCATTAAAAGATATTCTTTTGCATATTCAGCATTCATAAATTCTGATATATTACCAATATATAATGAAATAATCAATGTAAACAAAAAATATACACCAAATGATATTATGAAGGAAAACCCGTTTTTCTTAGAGTCTTTATTTTTAAGAAGATAATACAACGGAGTAATAAATGCAGTCGTAATTATCTCATCAATTAAATCAAACCATTCCATCTGCCCCAATATATTAATGTCTACATTATTAACAGAAAGAATATTCATCCGAAACAATAAATAGACAGATGGTATTAACATCCATAAACATAAACTTAAAAAAATTTTTATATCATCTTTCCTCTGCATAGCATACCTCTTTTAAAATCATCTGAAATAAAAACAGTCCGTTTCAGAATGAATAAACACTCTGAAACGGACTATTTCAAAATCCTAGTCTATAGGGAAATGTCCATCAAACCTATATAAATTCTAGATTTCTTAATTACTTATTAGCTATAGCTGCCTGTGCTGCTGCCAATCTTGCAATTGGTACTCTGAATGGTGAACATGATACATAATCAAGACCAATCTTATGGCAGAACTCAACTGATGAAGGATCTCCACCATGCTCGCCACAGATACCAACATGAAGCTTGTTGTTTACTGGCTTACCAAGCTTAATAGCTGTTTCCATTAACTTACCAACACCTGTCTGGTCAAGCTTAGCAAATGGATCGTTTTCAAAAATCTTTGTATCATAGTAAGCATTTAAGAACTTACCTGCATCATCTCTTGAGAAACCAAATGTCATCTGTGTTAAGTCGTTTGTACCGAAGCAGAAGAAGTCAGCTTCAGCTGCGATTTCATCAGCTGTAAGAGCTGCTCTTGGAATTTCAATCATAGTACCTACTTCGTATTCAAGAGATACACCTGCTGCTGCGATTTCAGCATCTGCTGTTTCAACAACAACCTTCTTTACATACTTTAATTCCTTAACTTCACAAACAAGCGGAATCATAATTTCAGGCTTAACATTCCAATCAGGATGAGCTGCCTTAACTTCGAGAGCTGCACGGATAACAGCCTTTGTCTGCATCTTAGCGATTTCAGGATAAGTTACTGCAAGACGACATCCTCTGTGACCCATCATTGGGTTAAATTCATGTAATGAAGCAATGATATTCTTAATTGTGTCTACTGACTTGCCCTGAGCTTCAGCAAGTTTCTTGATATCATCTTCTTCTGTAGGAACGAATTCATGAAGAGGTGGATCAAGGAATCTGATTGTAACAGGATTACCTTCAAGTGCTTCATAAAGAGCCTTGAAATCTCCCTGCTGATATGGAAGAATCTTTTCAAGAGCTGCTTCTCTTTCTTCTACTGTATCAGCACAAATCATCTCTCTGAATGCTGCAATTCTGTCTTCTTCAAAGAACATATGCTCTGTACGGCAAAGACCGATACCTTCTGCACCAAGCTCACGAGCTTTCTTAGCATCTGCCGGTGTATCAGCATTTGTTCTAACCTTAAGTGTTCTGAATTTATCAGCCCAAGACATAACTCTACCAAATGTACCGGCAATAGAAGCATCAACTGTTGGAATAAGTCCGGCATAGATGTTACCTGTTGTACCATCGATAGAAATTTCTGAGCCCTCTGTAAATGTTTGTCCTGCTAATGTAAACTTCTTGTTTTCTTCGTCCATAGCGATTTCGCCACAACCAGATACACAGCATGTACCCATACCACGAGCAACAACAGCAGCATGTGATGTCATACCACCACGAACTGTAAGGATACCCTGAGCAGCCTTCATACCTGTAATATCTTCCGGAGATGTTTCAAGACGAACAAGAACTACCTTTTCTCCTCTTCCAGCCCATTCTACTGCATCATCAGCTGTGAATACAACCTTACCGCAAGCAGCACCAGGTGAAGCACCAAGACCTTTACCAATAGGAGTTGCAGCCTTAAGAGCAGCAGCATCAAACTGTGGATGAAGTAATGTATCTAAGTTTCTAGGATCGATCATAGCTACTGCTTCTTCTTCTGTTCTCATACCCTCATCTACAAGGTCACAAGCAATCTGAAGTGCAGCCTGAGCTGTTCTCTTACCGTTTCTTGTCTGTAACATATAGAGCTTACCATGTTCAACAGTAAATTCCATATCCTGCATATCTCTATAGTGATTTTCAAGAGTCTTGCAAACTTCATTGAACTGTGCGAATGCTTCTGGGAACTTCTGCTCCATTTCAGCAATCTTCATAGGTGTTCTTACACCGGCAACAACGTCTTCACCCTGTGCATTTGTAAGGAATTCACCAAAAAGTCCCTTAGCACCTGTAGCTGGGTCTCTTGTGAAAGCAACACCTGTACCACAATCATCACCCATGTTACCAAATGCCATAGACTGTACGTTTACAGCTGTACCCCATGAATAAGGGATATCATTGTCACGACGGTATACATTTGCACGAGGGTTATCCCATGAACGGAATACGGCTTTGATAGCGCCCATTAACTGTTCCTTTGGATCATCCGGGAAATCTGAACCAATCTTAGACTTATATTCAGCCTTGAACTGAGAAGCAAGCTCCTTTAAGTCATCTGCACTAAGCTCAACGTCCTGTGTAACACCCTTCTTTTCTTTCATTTCATCGATAAGCTGTTCAAAATACTTTTTACCAACTTCCATAACTACATCTGAGTACATCTGAATGAATCTTCTGTAGCAGTCCCAAGCCCAACGTGGATTCTGTGACATTTCAGCAATTGTATTAACAACTTCTTCATTAAGACCAAGGTTAAGGATTGTATCCATCATACCCGGCATAGATGCTCTTGCACCTGAACGAACTGAAACAAGAAGTGGGTTTGTTTTATCTCCAAACTTCTTTCCTGTAATTTCTTCCATCTTTACGATGTATTCATTAATCTGTCCCTGAATCTCATCGTTGATTTCTCTGCCATCCTCATAATACTGAGTACAAGCTTCTGTTGTAATTGTGAAGCCCTGTGGAACCGGAAGACCAATATTAGTCATCTCAGCTAAGTTAGCACCTTTACCACCAAGGAGCTCACGCATGCTAGCATTACCTTCGCTAAAAAGGTATACCCATTTGTTTGCCATTTTAAGTTCCTCCTAAAATATACTTTTATCTTGCAACACTATAGTTAAAAGATGCATCGCACTCTTACTATATACCATATATAATATCCGATATTTAATCAAATAAAAACAGATTAAATATCATCATACATTATTGACTATATATAATCTTAAATATACAATTCGATAAAATATTATTCTAAATATTATATATAGTATATAGTAAGTATATTTGACGTTTTAAACCATAGTATCACACTATAAGGACTTGTCCTTATATAAAATTTATAGCAAAGAGCACACACAAAGAGCGCACTAATGCATTTACTGTCTAATTATACCAATTTCAGCCAATTAAGTCAATTCCATTGTAAATTTAAATTTTGCTGCTAATTAAGAATTATCCCTCTTTAACAGCAGTTTTATAATTATCCCTATAATTAATGATAAGATTAATATTACTGCGGAAATAACAGCTGTCCAAAATGACAAAAACCAATGGCTGAAATAGGTTAGTCCAGGCATAATTCCTATTCCCGGAAGAGTATCGTAAATATACATAAGTACTACAGATATAATTACGGATAAAACTTCTACTGAAAATAAGCATACCCAATACTTCTTTCTTTTTTTCATAATAGAATAAATTAACAGTACTATCTGGGCTATTATCAATAGCAAATCCAATATTAATATTATAAATTCCTGCATATGTATATTCACTCCTTTTCAGGTCTTGGTTCTATTCCATTACAAATTTTTATTTTTAATATACTGCCCATTATTTTGTTCTAAATTTCGCTTTGATTTTGCAAGCTTATGCTTATAAATTACTTTTGATATGCCAAAGAATACTAAGAATATTTTGCTGAGTGGATAAAATCATAGATTTTATGCACTCAGCGCACTGAGTTGCTTCTCAACTCAGTGCTATTTTTCCTCGTGGATAAAATCACAGATTTTATGCACTCGGCGCACTGAGTTGCTTCTCAACTCAGTGCTATTTCAAACTTCTGTTCAAAATATGATTTTAAATCCTCAATCTTTACTCTTTCCTGTTCCATTGTATCTCTGTCTCTTACGGTTACACATCCGTCCGTTTCAGATTCAAAGTCATAAGTAATACAGAAAGGTGTACCTATTTCATCCTGTCTTCTGTATCTCTTTCCGATATTTCCTCTGTCATCAAATTCACAGTTGTACTTCTTTGAAAGCTCCATAAAGATTTTTTCCGCACCCTCATTAAGCTTCTTTGAAAGCGGTAATACACCAATCTTTACAGGTGCAAGTGCAGGATGGAAATGAAGCACTGTTCTTACATCTCCGCCCTCAAGCTCTTCTTCGTCATATGCAGCACAAAGAAAAGCTAATGTTACTCTGTCTGCACCAAGCGAAGGCTCGATAACATACGGAATATATTTTTCCTTCTTCTCATCATCAAAGTAATCCATTGGTTCACCTGAAGTATTCTGGTGCTGTGTAAGGTCATAATCCGTTCTGTCGGCAATACCCCAAAGCTCACCCCAGCCAAATGGGAATAAGAATTCAATATCTGTTGTAGCCTTGCTATAAAAACAAAGTTCCTCCGGTGAATGGTCTCTTGCCCTCATTTCATCATCTTTCATGCCAAGTGCTTTTAACCAGTTAATACAGAAATCTTTCCAATATGCAAACCACTCTAAGTCTGTTCCCGGTTCACAGAAAAATTCCAATTCCATCTGCTCAAATTCTCTTGTTCTGAAAGTGAAATTACCCGGTGTAATTTCATTTCTAAATGATTTACCTATCTGACCGATTCCGAATGGAATTTTCTTTCTGGAGGTTCTTTGAACGTTCTTGAAATTGACAAAGATACCCTGCGCAGTTTCCGGTCTTAGGTATACTGTATTTTTTGCATCCTCAGTTACTCCCTGAAAGGTTTTAAACATAAGATTAAACTGACGGATTTCCGTAAAATCATGTTTACCGCAGGACGGACAACAGATATTTTTTTCTTCTATGTAGTTTTGCATTTCTTCATTTGACCAGGCATCTACAGAGCCTTCTATTGTAATTCCGTTTTCTTCCATATAGTCTTCAATAAGCTTATCGGCTCTGAATCTTTCCTTACATGCTTTACAATCCATAAGCGGATCTGCAAAACCTCCTAAGTGTCCTGAAGCAACCCAGGTCTGTGGATTCATAAGAATAGCACAATCCACACCTACATTATATGGATTTTCCTGAATGAATTTTGACCACCAGGCTTTTTTTACATTATTTTTAAGCTCTACTCCAAGATTACCATAATCCCAAGTATTAGCTAGTCCTCCATAGATTTCCGAACCCGGATATACAAATCCTCTTGCCTTTGCAAGTGCAACAATTTTATCCATTGTTTTTTCCATGATTTTATTTCTCTCCTATCCTATAATCATTGATTTAAGTATTATACTCTCAGACCTTTTATATTTCAATAAAATTTATAATTGAGTTTTCTAATTTTTAATAACCGCAGAGTTTTTGTATTTTTGTTTTAAGGGTTATTTTATCTTATAATACTGAATTCTTTTATTGTTCAGAGTATGTATGTTATGCTTACCCTTTTCATTTTTATTTATAAAATGAAATAATAGTATGCTAATTATTGTCCACAATATTCCAATTATAATCATAACGTAATTATTTTCCATCCCCAATCTAATATCATTATAATCATATAAATTATAATATATAAGCATATCTGCATCTAATCCGGATTCTGTTATATTTTTTATCTGATAATATCCATCACTACTAATTCTTAAAGTACCTTCATATATCGTTCCATCGATTTCATATTTTACATCACAATAATACGAATAACGCGATTTAGAATTATGATTATCAATTCTTTTTATATTAGTTACAATAGCAACTGTTCTCTCTGCATGTTTAAAAAACATTGTATTTTTATACTGATTATAAATTCCAATAATTATTATAATTATTCCTAGCATAACAAAAGAAACCGGCATTATAATCTCAGCTATGTTCTTTTTCTTTTCCTCAAATATACTTGAATTACTATTTTGCTTTTCTGCATAATAATCACTATATACAGAATTATTTTTCAAATCTTCTGCATAGTAATTGCCATATACAAAATTATTTTCCGGGTTTTCTGTATAGTAATTACCATATGCAGAATTATTTTCCGGGTTTTCTGTATAGTAATTACCATATGCAGAATTATTTTCTGAGCTTTCTGTATAGTAATTACTATATACATCATTATTTTCCGTATTTTCTGCATGGTAATTATCATATACAGAATTGTATTCTAACTTTTCTGCATGGTAATTATCATATACAGAATTATATTCTGACTTTTCTGCAATTAAAGTGTCAGCGGTTTTATCAGAACCTTCCTTTAAGTTCTGTTCAAAAATTTTAACAGTATCTTCTTCCTGAGAACCGTCCGGATTATACTTAGTAACCATATCTATAAGTGAAGATAATCTTTTAATACCGCCAATTACACTAACTGCAAAAAGAATTAGAAAAATATATAATATAGGATTATAAAAGATATTATTCATGCCTACTTGCATAAGCATCGAAATAAAAAAGCCAAATATCATTACAATTACAGAAAAGGATATTATCAGTCTTAATATCTTCTCAGACTTTATATCAAAAATATTCTTACTGATAAATTTACTAAATACAATATGAGAAATTATAATACAAAGAATCCAAACAGCAATTATGAAAGCAACAGGTAATTTTAAAAAATATGTAACTAAACCGCCTATACACCCAAAAAACATATTTTGAGAATTCTTTAATATTCTAATTTTATTTTGTAAACAAGCTCCCATCAGACTAATTCCAAAAAACTCAATAAGCATTAACAATAATATATCCATTACATATCACCTCAAATTTTAGAATAAAATATATATTTTTTCATTTATCATAAGTAATATATTAAATTTATACTATCACTACTGCCTCGTGGATAAAATCGCAGATTTTATGCCCTCGGCACATCGAGTTGTGGACAACTCGATGTTATATCACTACCCGTAGGAATAAATATTACAGCTCTCTGCTGTCAAGCAAAATTGTAAACGGTCCGTCATTTAGAAGTTCAACATCCATATGAGCTCCAAATACGCCTGTTTCCACTACTTCTATATTTTTTCTGCACTCTGATACTATGTACTCATATATTTCATTTGCCATATCAGGTGTACCTGCATTTACAAAGGAGGGACGGTTTCCCTTTTTGCAGTCTGCATACAGCGTAAACTGTGAAACCAGTAAAAGTCCGCCACCTACACTTTCAAGATTAAGGTTAATCTTCCCCTCATCATCAGAAAAAATCCTCATTCCTATCAGTTTTTTAATCATTTTATCTGCTATTTCCTTTGTATCTTCACCTGATACTCCGATTAACACTAAAAAACCCTTATTAATCTTACCTACTGTTTCGCCGTCTACACTTACACTGGCTCTTTTAACTCTCTGTATTACAAACTTCATATCAAAAGCTCCTCTGACTTAAATTCCTTATCTATATGCTTCTTCATAAACCTGACCAGAACCATTCTAAGCTCGCCTAATACCTCCTCTGATACGTTAAAATTATATAATTTATCAAGCGTTGCCGAAACTATGTACTGCATTGTATAAAATGTAGATGTATTAAGCTCAATGCAGTCACTGTCCACACTTGCACATTCTTCACACAATGCTCCGTCAGATTTTGAAGAAAAATATTTTAGTTTTTCTTTACTTCCACATCCTACACAATTAAATACCTCCGGATATTCTCCGTTTATGGTTAGTATTTTAAGTTCATAAATCCTTCGTATAAGTTCATTTGGAATTGCAGGGTTCATCAGTGCCTTTAGTGACACATATAAAAGATTCAGCAGCTGTGTTGCTTCTATATTTTCACTTGAATAATAGTCAGCCATTTCCAAAAAATAAAAGCCATAGTAGACATTATCAATATCTGCGGCAATTTCTTCAAAGTAGTTTTTTATATTTATTCCAATTAAATTATATGCCGTTCTGCCCTCATATACGGTAAATTCTCCAAAGGAAAGTGGTCTTGAGCCTGCCACATACTGACTGTGAGGTCTCCTTGCACCCTTTGCAAATGCCGTAATCTTTCCTCTTTCCTTTGTAAGTATTACCAAACGCTTATCATATTCATTTACAGGTGTGGCACTTAGTACCATTCCTGTAAGGGTAAGCTGGTTTACCACACCTGTCACCTGCCTTTTAAAGCTATTTTAATCCGGGTTCATTTCTTCTTTCAATTTCCTTTATAAGCATATACTCCTCAATAGAGCCTGTAAGACCGAATAAATTCCACGCAGCCTGCAAAACCTCATTACCCTCTCTGCCATCATAAAATTCATTTGCCCGCTCTCCATAGGCACGGTTTTCGTAATCGCTGTTTCTGTCCATTGCCCCGCTTGTTCCCATATGTTCCATAATTACCTCCTAATACAGCTCATATAAATAATTTTATCTGTCTTAATAAAACTGATTATTACGGCTAAAATCATTCCTTTCGGTTATTTACAGTCTAATCAGTTTTAAGTTATAAAAACTTACCGAACAATATTAGTTTACCTAAATGAAACATATAAAAAACATATAATTATTTCCAATTCATGTGATGATGAAAATACATTTACTAAAATTCTTTTGAATTATATCCAAAATTCTTAAGCTGTATATCGCTGTCTCTCCACTCTTTTCTTACCTTAACCCACAGCTTTAAATTTATTTTTATTTCCATCATCTTTTCCAGCTCATATCTTGCCTGCTGACCGATTTTCTTTAGCATCTGTCCCTGCTTTCCTATAACAATTCCTTTGTGCGACTCTCTTTCGCAAACAATCGTGGCATCAATATCTATAATGTCATTTGTCTTCCGTTCCTGCATTCTGTCAATATAAACCGCAATACCATGAGGAATTTCTTCGTCCAGACATCTAAGTGCTTTTTCTCTGATGATTTCTGCTGCAATCTGGCGCATAGGCTGGTCTGTAACAGTATCCTCATCAAAAAACATCGGACCATATGGAAGATATCTGAATATCTCACTAATAATTTCATCAGTATTTGTACCCTTAAGTGCTGATACCGGGATGATTTCATCAAAATCCATCAGCTTCCTGTAAGTATCAATAAACTGTAAAATCTCATCCTTTTTTACAGTATCAACTTTATTAATAATTAAAAACTTTGGTGTCTTTGATTTTTCAAGCTGCTCGGCAATATGCCTTTCTCCTGCACCTATAAAATTTGTAGGCTCTACCAGCCATAAAATAACATCTACCTCGTTTAAAGTCTTTTCTGCCACATTCACCATATATTCACCCAGCTTATTTTTAGCCTTATGAATACCCGGTGTATCAAGAAATACAATCTGTCCCTCATCACTTGTATATACAGTCTGTATTCTGTTTCTTGTAGTCTGTGGTTTATTGGAGGTAATTGCAATTTTCTGGCCGATAAGTCTGTTCATAAGCGTGCTTTTACCGACATTAGGCCTCCCTATAAGAGTTACAAATCCCGATTTCCTGTTGTTTTCTTCCATTTTTCCTCCATTAGTCAAAAAGATTAATTACATCTGTAAACATATCTCTGTTTTCTTCTATTTTTTCGCTGTTTCCTATTACACAAATGCAATCTCTGGATAATGCTGCCTCAAAGGACTTTGAAAGTTCATTTAAATCTTCAACTGTAGTTGATAATACCTCATCTCTTTCTCTCTGTATATCTTCATCTGTAATTCCTGTCATATACGCACTAAGAGAAGCACTGCCCTTTGCACGAGGTGTCTTTGGAGTATCCATGTTGCTGATTGCACCAATAATATATCTGGTCATTTCTCTGTCATTTGCAGTAAAGTTTCTAAGATATTCAGGAAGTCCGTCATATATTTCATTTGTTTCCCTAAGTTTAGGATCTCTATAGGATGCCAGGCTTATCTTTCCGCTTCTTGACGGATTATACATACATCCGTATGCACCACCCTTATCTCTGATGTTTTCCCAAAGATATCCATATCCTAAAATATTACTAAGCACTTTGAAATGTCCGTTATATTTATACCCTTCCGAAGTATACTCACCACATCTTGCTACAAACTGAACTGTAGACGAGGTCTTTATACCCTCACTTATGAATTTAGGTTCAAAGCTTCTCTCTTTTTTTACAGACGGTACAAAGCTGAATTTATTTATAAAGTCACCATAACTTTTTTCAAATTCCGCAAAGCCTTTCTCCTCACATGTAATATGCACCATTATGTTTTCTTTCTTGAAAAGCTCATCCACTACAGTCTTTATACAGGTAATAATCTCATCCTTTCTGCTGTCAAAGTTTTTATGCAATTCCTTCACAAATAAATAAAAGTCAATACCTGATATCTTTTCGCTATAATAGGAAGGCTCACTGAAATTGGACATTGCACGAAGAATCGCTCTTATATGTCCGCTGCCGATTATTGCCGCCTCCAGTACTCCCTTAGCCTCTGCTATTATCTCCTTAATTCTCTTTACATCCATATATTTTGTGTCGAGCAGAAGCTCTTTAATAATATCAAAAGCAAATTCAAATTTATCATACAGTATCTTAATATTTGTATCAAAATACATACTGTACTCTTTTTCACAATCTACATTTACATAGCAGGATAAGTCATTAACAATTCCTCCTGAATTCATATTTATGATATTTGATAATTCCGTATAGTTATGTTTATCCGTGTCTACATTTCCTATAATATACTTCAATAACCCTACATATGGTAAAAGATTCTCATCTACATCCTTAAGATTAGCCGAAACATTTAAATATGCGATACCATTAGTTTTAATATTGCTGAATAAGACATTTTCATTTCCGACTTTTCTCTCTTCCATAACAATCTTATCTGCCTTTTTCTCAATATCCTCTATGGCAAGTGCCGGAATTTTATTAAGATTTTCTTCTGTTTCAGGCATTTCGTGAAATGCAGTTAAGCTTTCTTCTTTCTTTTTTATATCAGATATCTCTTCTTCACTTAAGGAATTCTGTAACGCTTTTAAACGCTCCTTTAACTCCTTATCTTCTCTTGCTGCCATGCCCTTTTTAGGTTCAAGTGCAAGCAATACCTTGTGAGTATTATTTATAAAATATTTTTCTATAAGCTTTTCATAATAATCTGTATCTACCATTTTCTTTAGGTATTCAAAGGTGTCTGCCGCTGCAATATGTGTAAATGGCTCATTATCATCATATAGCCAGCTTTCAAAACAATCCAACAAATAGAAAATTCCCTTTGGATAAGAGCCAAAATCAGCCTCCCTGTAATTAAATTCAATTACATTAAGTGCTGCTCTGAGCGAATCCTTATCTATTCCGTTTTCTGCTATATCCTTTAATGTTTTATCTATAATGCTTCTAAACTGCTCCAGTTGATTTGCATTTGCACACTTAGCCACAAGCATAAAAAATTTCTCTTTTAAATTCTGCTCACCACCATATACATCAGTTCCAATTCCTGCATCAATAAGAGACTTCTTTATAGGTGCACCTGACATGGATATAAGTGCATAATCAAGTACCTTCATTGCATAGTATAAATTCTTATCCACGCCCTTACCTGCTGTCATAAGGTATGCCAGATAAGTTTTGTTTTCCTCTGTCTCCTCCTCTCCTATCGGATAGTAGTCTGTACATATCTTTACTTCTTCAAAAGGTTTCTGATCCTTTATTGTTGAATCAATTTCCAAATAGTCAAATTTTGATAAATATTCTCTATCAATATACTCAAGCTTGCTGTTTACGTCTAAATCTCCGTAAAGGAATATAAAGGAGTTTGACGGATGATAGTATCTCTTATGAAAAGACAGATAATCCTCATATGTCAGCTCCGGAATGTACTTAGGATCACCTCCTGATTCATAACCATAGTTATTATCAGGAAATAAATTAGCCATAGCCTTACTCATAATGATTTCTTCAGGCTTTGAAAATACACCTTTCATCTCATTATATACAATACCGTTAATCTCTAAATTATTATTCTCATTAAAGGAATAATTCCATCCCTCCTGTCTGAATATTTCTTCTCTCTCATATATCATTGGATTAAACACAGCATCCAGATACACATCCATCAGGTTGTCAAAATCCTTGTCATTACAGCTTGCAATAGGATAAATAGTCTTATCCGGAAAAGTCATTGCATTCATAAATGTATTTAAAGAGCCTTTGAGAACTTCTACAAACGGATCCTTTAACGGATACTTTTTAGAACCGCAAAGTACGGTATGCTCAACAATATGAGCAACACCTGTATTATTTTCTACCGGTGTTCTAAATCCCACACTAAATACTTTGTTATTATCGTCATTTAACATAACGGCAATTCTTGCCTTTGTCTTATTGTGCAAAAGTAAATATCCTGTCGAGTTTAATTCTTCAATTTTTTCGGTCTTTACTAATGTATATGCTTCCAGTTTACCAATATCAAAATACAATTTTCTTTCCTCCTGATCTGTATCATAAAATAATCTTACTATTTACATAAGCTATATCTTTGATTTATATTCTTAAATTATCTGTTTATATTTTGCAGTTCATACATTTCTGCTTATTCTTAAAATACAAACCTATAAAATAAGAGTTTTTTGCCTTAATGTATAGAATATTTTAGTATTTAATTGATATTATATATCATTATTAACAATATTTCTAATTTTAGCCATTTCTATATAGTTTACCTTAGTAACAAAGGTTTGTAAATCTTTTTCCTCTTGAGTTTTCGTACTTTTTATTTCATAGTGGTAGAAGCCGATATTGGAGAAAATTATGAAAATCCTTGACACATCCTGTATATTATTATATAATCATAAGGCAGTTTAAAACTGACCTACATTTAGGGGTGTAGTTCATCGGTAGAATAAGAGTCTCCAAAACTCCAGAGGAGGGTTCGATTCCTTCCACCCCTGTCAAAAAAGACAACCCATTTTGATATAAAATCGGTTGTCTTTTTTTTGCCTGAAAGTTCTTATTTCAAGGGCTTTTTCATCCCTATTAGAACCATATATTGCGTGATTTATGGGGTTTCATGTGATTTGTGGGGATATTGAGTAATTGTAATTTGAGGATTTAGGATAATTTCAATATTGTAAGTGTGCGAAGCGTTGAAGTAATTGAAAACTTTCCTATTTTGTTATATAATTCTTTCAAGATAGAATGATAAATTGGTATTTATTGGTGAACGATATGAACAAGGAATGGTCTGAACTTAATAAAACAATGCAAGCACAAATCAAAAAGAAAGATACTTACAAAGATGGCATTGATACACTATTGGACTTGCGAAATAAACTAATGCAAGTGTTATTATCATTCAAGGAGAATTTGGCAAGAGAAGATTTTAATGCAATTCCTTTTGTAAATGCAAATGGTTATCATTGTAAAACGATTGCTTATTCTATATGGCATATTTTTCGTATTGAGGATATTGTCGCACATACACTTATAAATGAAGATGAGCAAGTGTTATTTTCAAGTAACTATCAAGAGCGTATCAATTCACAAATAATCACCACGGGCAATGAGTTGATAAATTATGAGATAGTCAATTTTTCAAAGCAGTTAAATCTTGACGAACTTTATTCATATATTTCGGAGGTAAAGGAAAGCACCGAAAGAATATTAATCAGTCTGCCTTATGATATGCTTAAAAAGAAAATATCTGAAGAAAGAAAAGAACTCTTAAAATCATTGGGCGTTGTTAGCACCGATAAAAATGCAATATGGCTGATTGATTATTGGTGTGGAAAGGACATTCGTGGATTGATTCAAATGCCGTTTTCAAGACATTGGATTATGCACATAGAAGCAAGTTTGCGTATCAAAAATAAGATATATAAATAGCTGAAAATTCCGGTTTATCGAACTAAAAACAGAATGAAATTTACGTCTTTTTCTGATCCTGTGCGTCTTTGTATCAATTTCGGTGATCTTTGACAAATAAGAACGCTAATTTTGATACAAAGTCAGCGTTTTATAAGAAATACCGCCAATATACTTTTTCATTTCATTGAACCGAACAACACCAAAACCCATAAGCGTATAAAGAATAAACATTTTATATTTTCCTTGTATCAAGGACATTGTATAGTTGAATCCCGTGTCCTCGCTTTGCATTTCCAATACAGTCTAAACTGATAAAACAACACTCTCCATTGGTAAGTATGTAACTCTAATGTTAGTATCACACTTTAATGTGCGTACTTGTTTTTTATTTTATTTGCGATATAACTATAATAGTACTTGATAAGAAAGTCAAGATGACGAATCAATTCAAAAGGAGAAATGTATATGAGCAAGAAAATCATTATAGATGTTATGGCCGGACTGCTTTTTGTAATATTGCTTGGCTACTCCTTCACAGGTGGACAACTGCACGAGATATTAGGAATTCTGTTTGCGATTGTTATTATTTTTCACAATATTATAAACAGAAAATGGTATTCGGGCTTAAAAAAGGGGAATTATAGTAAAAAAAGAAAGATTGTTACTGTCATCAATATTGCTTTGATTATAGATATTGCGGCGATTGTTTTGACGGGAATTATAAGTTCCAGATACCTGTTCAATACAGGTATCCGTATATCGATAGCTGTACAGACTCATGCGGCTTTGGCATTGATCTGTCTTGTACTAATCATCTCCCATATCTTAGTACATACCATAGATTTTACAAAAAAAAGTTCAGGAAAGCTGTTTGTTCGCGGAACAGTAATTGCTATGATCTTGGCAGTTCTTTTGTATACATGGATGTTGCCATATGTGAAAAGACATTTTAATACGGTCAAGATCAACTGTAAAGAAGTGATTATGGGAGAGCATGTGGATGCAGACAACAGGAATATAGTAATCGTATATTTTACAAGAGTAGGCAACTCAAATTTTGAAAATGATGTAGATGCTGTTTCCGGAGCTTCCCTACTTCTAAATGAAGAGGATAAACTGATGGGAAACAGTCAAGTGATTGCACAAATGGTAGGAGACGCTGTGGCAGGTGATCTTGTTTCCATAAATGTTGAAGCCAAATATCCATCTTCTTATGCTGACACTGTTTCGGTGGCAAGCAATGAGCTAAAATCGGGGGAACTGCCGACACTTATTGAAATGCCTGAAAATCTTGATGAATATGACACGGTAGTTTTGGTTTATCCTCTATGGTGGTGGACGATTCCAAAGCCGGTGGAAGCATTTTTGAAGAGTTATGACTTTTCAAATAAAACAGTGATACCGATTGTTACACATGGTGGAAGCGGTGCAGGAGACAGTGTAAAAGACATAAAGTCTGTTTGTAACGGAACAGTGATAGATAACCCACTAACTATCTACTGCGGAGATATTCCATATTGCAGAGATATCGTATCCGAATGGTTAAAAGAGGTATTTTCTGTTTCGGACAAATGACATTATTTTTTGAAAGTCAGCATTATGCAAATTACAGGATGCTGAATATATATATATGAAATCGGATTGTCATAAAATGAGATACATCACTATCTTACTTTATGTCAACCCGATTTTATATCAGTTCTTTAATTAATCCTATTACTCGTCCTGTTCATCCAACTCTTCTTCGTGTGCCTTTGCAGTTTCTGTAACCTCTATCTGATTTATTACTTCATCTATTTTGAAGTCTAATTCCTCATCTGTTTCTTCTGTTTTATCTGTTTCATCTATTTCATCTGTTTCATCTGTTTCATCTGTTTCATCTGTTTCCCCTGATTCTTTCTGCTCCATAAGCTCTTCTATTTTTTTCTTTTTTCTGTCATAAAGTACACAGCATAATAAAATTATAATACTTCCAATAGTTATCATCCAGCCTGAAGTATAACCCTCAGGTGTATATTTAAGTTCAATTGTATGTGTACCCTCTGATACAGGAATCGTAATAAGCGCATTCTTAACAGAGCCAATTTCCACTTCTTCTCCATCTACATATGCTCTCCAGCCCTTATCATAAATGATAGACGTATACATCAATCCATCCTGCTTTGCCGTAATACTGCCTTTTATATAATTATCATCATATTCTGAAATCTCAAAGCCTTCGTCACCCAACTCTGACAATACGGTCTGTAATACATCATCATGTAATGCGTACGCATATAGCTGTAATGAAACTACATCTGATTCACTTGTAGTTACCTCTACGGTAGTACCTGCGGGTACATTTCCTATATGAACTATCTGTCTGTGTTTTAACCCTGTAGCTGAATCACTTATATAAAAATCTCTGTCTGTATTTTCTGCCGTATATGTGATTTCCTCCACATAAGTAGTACAGTAAATATATAAATCTATATCCTCCTCCACATTGATATATGTGGTTTTGCCTGTACTTGTAGCCTCCACCTGCGTAAACATTCCCGGAATTCCTGTTGCGGCTTCCGCAAAAGAATTCTGTACCGCAAACGGATTGTTTCCACTCATATCCCATATATTATCAAAGTATGATGGTATCATAAATCCAAGTGGCAGAGTGTTATTCATTTTATACAGGTACATGGATTCAAATCCCCTGTAGCCTACAAGCGATACCGGCTCCTTTTCTTCTACTGTAGATGAATTACTAAATACATATCTTACAGATAATAATGCAGAAGTAAACGGCGTATATCCATAATATGAATATGCATTTGTAGATTTTTCAAATCCCAGATATCCTAAAAAGTCCGTAAAATACGAGCTTGCTGTCGATGAAAATACAGATACACCATGATAATCATTCCATGCCGCATCATTTTTAGTCCTTCTGTTGAGTTTTTCAACTCTGTAAAAATCACTGTCTTCTATACTTTCTAACAGCTCCGTAATAGCATCATTATCCTCCAGATAATAGCTATAGCCGGTTACATTATAGGCATCGTCCTGTGTAGAATTTATGGTTGCCTCTGCAATACATACTATAAGCATAAGATATATAATTACATTTCTATTCATTCTGTTGTTTTTATGTGCAAGTGCAATCATAAAATACAAAAACAGGAATAATGCCGAAATATATACTATCTGAAACGGATAATCATCCCCTGAAACATAAGTTTCTTCAATGAATAGAAATAACGCCATTGCACCTGCAAAGCATCCGCCTATCTGCTTTGTGGAAAAATCCTTTAAATGTATAAGAGCCTCATATCCCATTGATATAATTAAGAATATATAAATAAAGGATTCTCTTGCCGGCAGACTGTTCGGAAAGTGAAAGCCATGCCATATATAATTTGGTATATTTAAATTAAAGCTAATCAGTAATATTGCTATGAGAATTAATTTTCCTATTTTTTCGCTTCTGTTAACCTTATCGCACAGGCAATATAACGGAACCATTAAAAATACTGCTACCGTACAATACAGATTCGGTTCATGAGCATTAAATATTGAAACCGGTACATTTATAAGCGAGCGTGATAACATATCCAGAATCGAAAAATAATTCGTCCATATTTCCGGAAAACTTATATCTCCTGAAGCGGTATAAGAAAGAGCATAAAGTGCCGGCAAAATCATTGCCGCTCCAATACCGCCTGCAATCAGGGAATATTTTGCAAAAAGCCAAATTCTTCCAAGATAGTATTTTGAATTTCTTTCCAGATTTGCCGTAAAAAGCATAACCAGAAAATATAAAACCGAAAAGATACAAAGCATTATTGCAATATAATAATTAGAGAAAATAGCTATACCCAAAGAAACAGTATATGTAAGATACTTTTTCTCTTTTACAAGCTTTTCTATACCTAATACAATAACAGGTAATAAGAGCAGACAATCAAGCCACATTATATTCCAGCTAAAGGCAGCCATATATGAAGACAGTGCATAAAATAATCCTGCCACTATCAAAGACATTTTCTTAGTATTGTGTCTTTTTGAAAGGTAATATGCCATAGTAAAACCACATAAGCCGGTTTTAACCACAATCAAAACATCTATAAGTATAAGAACATTTCCGCCGGGTGCTATAATTCCAAGCAAAAGATTTATTGGCGTTGCCAGATAATAAGAATATATAGCCGAAAAATTTACACCCATTCCTATATTCCATGAATAGGTCAAACTTCCGCCCTCTGTTAGCTTTCTGTAAAGCTCTTTATAAAATGGTGCATACTGATGATAGCAGTCACTTCTTAAATATATACTGTCTCCAAAGGGTACAACTTCACTTCCTATGAATATACATGTAAGAATAACTACAGGAACTAAAAATGCCAATATCAACGATATATTTTCTTTTATAAAATTAAATATCCTGGTCTTTATTTTTACTTTACTTGTACTCAAAACTATATCCTCCTGCTTCTAAATATAAATAATTTACTAAATATATAATTCATTATCACTACCGCTACTGATATTACAGCCTTTGCAAAAATCATATTCATATTAATATTTGCTGCAAACACTAAAAATATATCAGTAATCACAAGTGATACCACTCTTGCCAGAGTAAATGACACTATCTCCTTAAACAGTTCCCCTGCACTATGCTTTTTACAGTTAAATACTATCATTTTATTAGTAATAAATGCAACCACGACTGCCACAATCCATGCAACAGTATTTGAAAATATTTCATTCAGATGCAGACAATAGTACAATGCCGAAAATACTGCAAAATCAACAACTGTTGTTATTACACCAAAAATAACATATAGTATTGTCTCTTTATTACATACTTTTTTAAATAATTCCTTAAATTTCACCCTTTTTCTCCATATGTAAATTTTCTTCAGCAGATACACTATTCTTCTTTTCTGCTGTATTTCTATCTATATTAGCCTCATCATATATTTTAATTTTATCCGCATTATCCGTATTACCTTTTATATCCTTAAGCTTTGCAAGATTAATATTGGTATTTCTCATAATAAATATCGGTCTGTTTTTAACCTCCATATATACATGGGCAATATATTCGCCTAATATACCTATAGATATTTCTATTATTCCTCCTAAAAACAGCACCGCTGATAATGTAGTCACATATCCGGGAACATCTACTCCGGATATCATAGTTTTAATTAAGGTTACAATAATGTAAATAAACGCTACAATAGATATGAAAAAGCCTGTAGCGGTAACCATTCTAAGCGGTGCTACAGAAAAAGCAGTAATACCGTCTATTGCATACTTAAATAATCCCCAAAAGCTCCATTTGGTTTGTCCCAAGGCACGTTCTACATTTTCATAAGGTATCCATTTTGTATTAAAGCCTACCCAGGCAAATATACCCTTTGAAAATCTCTGTTTCTCTGAAAGACCAAGAATTGCCTCCACCATCTGTCTGGTCATAATTCTAAAGTCTACTGCCCCCTGAACGAGATCTACATCTGTCATTTTATTATTTAATCTATAGAACATTCTGGAAAACACACTTCTGATTTTTGCCTCGCCTTTTCTTGAAGTTCTTCTTGCTGCTACACAATCATATCCTTCTTCTATGCCTGAAAGCATCTGCGGTATAAGTGCGGGCGGATGCTGTAAATCTGCATCCATTATAATTACATAGTCTCCTGTAGAATACTTTAAGCCAGCATACATACCTGCCTCTTTACCGAAATTTTTGGCAAAGGATATATATTTCACTTCACTATGCGCTTCGCCTAAAGCCTTTAAAATCGAAAAAGTTTTATCACGACTTCCATCATCTATAAATATATATCTAAATATATAGCCTTCAATTTTGCTTACTATTTTACTTGTTTCCTCATAAAACACCGAAAGAACATCTTCCTCATTATAACAAGGAACTATAATATCTACTGTCTTCATTTTATATCTGCCTCCTAATGCTTCAAGCATAAACATTCATATCTCCGGTTGAAGCACAGACTCAAGGTCGAAGGTTTCTTTCAACCTTATTCCTCTAAATATTGTGAGTATATCTCATACAATTTATTATTATTAAGCACAAGAGAGTCAATGTCAATATTATTATATTCTTTATCATTGTACTCATAAGTCTGCTCTGCCATAAAAGGCTCATACATGTCATGAAATGCCTTATTCTTATATTTTTTCAGCAACTCAACTTTATTTTCCTCAGTTTTTAATTCCTCATAGCTGTTCAGGCACTTTATGATATAAAAGCCTTTTTCGCTCTCTACTATATCACTTATCTCTCCATTTTCCAGTGAAAAAGCAGCATTTTCAAAATTCTGCTCCATCTCTCCTCTTCCAAACTCATATTCATATATTGTATCATCAGAATATTCCTTTGCAATTAAAGAAAAATCAGTTCCTGTTTTTATCTTTTCGTTTGCTTCTTCAATTATATTCCTTGCTGCTTCAACTCCCTCGGAATCCAGCTGTTTTTCATTGTTATTTTCATCATAATAATATTTTTTTACAAAACAATACTGAACTTTTATCACACGGGCTTCTTCATCAGATATTTCTACTGTGATTCCATTTGTTGTAAGCTCATACAGCTTTTCTGAAACCCTGAAATATTCATATAAGGTTCTGACATCTTCCTTTGTTATACCAAGAGCCTCCCTTTCTTCTTCCGACAGGCTGTTATAAAACTCCTCTGTGGCATTATTGATTTTTTCATTTTCACTTACTGACAGCAGTATATTTTTTTCTTTTGCAAGCATACTTATAGTTTTAAGCTCAGATAACTGAATTTTAACTGTCTGCTTAAGCTTCTCCCAAAGACTTTCTCCGTCTATTTCCAGCTTCCAGATTTCATCTCCAAGCTCACTGGCATAATTTGACTTTTCTACTGCCAGAATAAGCTTTCCCAATGACATAGGTACAACCTCTCCTGACACCTTTATCATCTCGTCATTATTAAAGCCGGTTGTAAAATACACTTTTCCATTACAGCCTGCTGTGATAAAGCCCACCGCCATTATTAATAATATACATAAATAAATTTTCAAATATTTCTTCATAATTTGCAACCTTTTATGCTTCTACCAATAAAATTTTTCCATCCGGTAAGGCAAATACCTCAAGAGAATCTAATATTTCTTCATCTGACATTTCCTTAATATCTACCCCTTCATCTTCCCAATATTCCTTAAGCTCCTCAATATTTTCAAAAACATTTGCCATACAATCCTCTAAAAACTCCATAGCCTCTTCTAATGTTTCTGCCACTGATATATTAAATAATTTTCCTTGATTTTTCAAAAAAAATTCTGCAATTTCTCTGTTAATGTTCTGCATCTTATGTTTCCTTTCCAATTATATAACTATCCAAGTTCAAGCATTTTAAATACATCATATAATATATCTTCTACATTTCCTGTCAGATATCTTGCTTTCTTTCTAATCTCCGAATCAGAATGTGTCATTGCATAGCTGAAATATACTACATCAAACATTTCCAAATCATTAAAGCTGTCACCAAAGCACATAGCAAAGTCTGTTTCTATATTGAACCTTTCTTTAACCTTTTGCAGTGACTTTCCCTTGTTTACATCCTTTGATACAACGTCAATAAAATTCTTTCCGGATACAGTAACCTTAAACTCTCCGTCAAATTTCTCACTAAGATAGTCTTTTAATATTTCTGTTTCCCCTTTATGATATATGGATATTTTCAAAATATTCCCTTTAATCTCATCAAAATCGTTTATGCAAATATAATCATTCTTTATATCATCTTTTACGGATTCGCTATAAATATCATTATCTGCCATAGTATATGAAACTTCTTCCGTATATAATAAAAATCCGCACTCTTTTTTTTCTTTAATACTCTTAAGCAATTCAATACATTTTTCCCTGTTCATTGCTTCCTTATAGATTACTTCATTCCTGTACTTTACATATGCACCGTTTAAACATATATAAACTAAATTGTCCGCAACCGGACTAAACAGCCTTCTAAGACCTGAAAGCTGTCTTCCACTTGCGGGCGCAAATATAACTCCATATTCATGAAGTTTTTTTATTAAATCAATAGCTCTGTCTGATACTTCCGTTAAACCATTTTGTAGCAATGTTCCATCCAAATCACTTGCAATCAGTTTTACCATTAGAAAATCCTTTCCTTCTCTCAATGACCTAAAGAAAAGGAGTTTAGCCCAGACTCAAAATTCCTTTTTAAAGGTCGATACATATTCCTTTATTTTTTCAAGATCATAATTATTACTCTCCATATATTTAATAAAATAAGAACCAACTATAGCCCCATCTATGATGTCCTTATAATTTTCTACATCTTTTGCTGTTCTTATACCAAATCCCATCATAATAGGAATTTTTGATACTGCCTTAACTTCTTTTAAATAATTTTCAACATTTGCATAGAATGCTTTGTCCTGACCCGTAACACCCATCGAAGATACACAGTATACATATCCTCTTGCATTTTCCAGTATCATATTAATTCTATCCTTAGATACAGGTGATACAAGCTGTAATAAATATGTTGCGTTATCACAGGCATCTAATGCCAACGCTAATGGTTTTTGCTCCTCAAAAGGTAAATCCGGAACAATAAGACCATCAACACCTACATTTTGACACTTTTTGGCAAAATTATCAAGTCCATAATGAAGAATTGTATTATAATACATCATAAATACTATAGGCACTTCACAATCCTGTCTTAATTTTTCAACCATATCAAACACATTTTCCAGTTTTACACCATTACAGATTGCCTTATATGAAGCGTCCTGAATAACAGGACCGTCTGCTACAGGATCAGAAAACGGTACACCCAGTTCTATAATATCAATTCCTGCCTCATATTGAGCCTTTATTATTTCAATAGCAGTATCCATATCCGGCAAGCCTGCTGTCATATATGTAGTGAAAGCCTTTTTACCTTCACCTTTTAATTCATTAAGTCTTTTATCTATTCTGTTTTCCATAACGATTCCTTTCATAAATTTAATATAGAAACAAACATATTCTGACAATGTAAACTTCACAATTTCAAAATAATTATTATCTGTTCATATCCTCACCGTTAAGATAAGCAGCAACCGTGTGAACATCCTTATCTCCCCGTCCTGAAAGACACATTACTATAATATCATTCTTTGACATTGTTTTTGCCATTTTAAACACATGTGCCAATGCATGGGCACTTTCAATCGCAGGTATAATACCCTCAAGCTTACACAATTCCAAAAGTGCATCCATACATTCTTTATCGGTAATGGAAACATATTCAACCCTGCCTGTATCCTTAAGATAAGAATGTTCAGGGCCTACACCCGGATAGTCAAGTCCCGCCGAAATTGAGTGTGCAATTTTAACATTTCCGTCATCATCCTGCAGAAGATATGAACACATACCATGAAGTACACCCGGTTTTCCCTCTGCCATGGCAGACGCATGCTTTCCTGTTTCAATTCCCAGTCCTGCCGCTTCCACGCCTACAAGCTTTACATCCAAATCATTTAAAAATTCTGCAAACATACCAATGGAATTTGAGCCGCCGCCACAGCAGGCAACTACTGCATCAGGAAGCCTTCCCTCTTTCTCCAATATCTGTTTTCTTGCTTCTTTACTGATAATCGATTGAAATTTTTTAACCATGGCAGGATATGGATGAGGGCCTACTGCCGAACCGATGATATAAAAGGTATCCTCTGCTTCTTTAGCCCAGGTTCTGATTGCTTCGTTTGTAGCATCCTTTAAGGTTCTGCTGCCTGTAGTTACACTCACTACCTTTGCTCCAAGCATCTCCATTCTGAATACATTGAGCGACTGTCTTTTTATATCCTCCTCTCCCATATATACCGTACATTCCATACCAAAAAGAGCTGCTCCCGTAGCCGTTGCCACACCATGCTGTCCTGCTCCTGTTTCTGCTATAACCTTTGTCTTTCCCATTCTTTTTGCCAGTAAAATCTGACCGATAACATTGTTAATTTTATGCGCACCTGTATGATTCAAATCCTCTCTCTTTAAATAGATTTTAGGACCGTATTTTTCGGTAAGCCTTTTGGCAAAATATAATGGGTTTTCTCTGCCCACATATTCTTTCATGTAGTAATCATAATCCTTCCAGAAGCTTTCATCCTCAATAGCTTCCTTGTAAGCCTTTTCCAACTCGCCCAGAGTATTCATCAGCGATTCGGATACAAATTGTCCGCCAAACTGTCCATAATACTTTTCCATGACTATCTCCTTACTTCTTTTACAAATTGTTCTATTTTATTAACGTCTTTACCTGGAATACTCTTATCCTCATATTCTACTCCGCTACTGCAATCCACTACATCAGGATTCATTTTTTCAATTCCGGCTTTTACATTTGAAGCATTTAACCCACCTGCCAAAATAAATTTTTTGTCTTTAGCCTCAAAGCCTGTATACTTTTCCCAATCGAAGGTTTCTCCCTGTCCGGGTATTTTTGCATCTAACAGTATTGCCTCTATTTTACTGTCATTTATATATGATATATCTGATTTATCATCAACATTAAAGGCTCTGAAAACAGGAATATTGATTTGATGTAAAAGCATCTCATCCATATTACCATGAATCTGAATAATATCAAAGCCTGCGGCTTCAATTTCTTTTATCTCATCAAGCGTCGGTGACACCGTAACTGCTACTGTTTTCAGACTGTAACCGTCCTGAGCTTCGTTTAATTCCTTAACATAATTTAACAGTTCTTTTGCCGCAGATATTGTATTATTTCTCTTACTCTTAGGATAATTTACCACAAAGCCTGCATAATCCACGGTTTCACTTATAAGCTTATCTATTTCATATTTTTTTGTAATACCGCAAATCTTAATTTCCATTAAAAATTCCCTTCCATTTATGAGCCACCTCTAACGGTTTCTCCGATTCCATAAATGCTCTGCCAATAAGAAGTGCATCTACATTACATTTCTTTAAAAATGAAATATGTTCATCCTCTGTCACACCGCTTTCAGACACAAATACCGGTCTGTCGGTATTTCCGCCTTCTTTAAGTCTTTTATCCATATACACTGAAAGTTTTTCAGTATTTTTTAAATCAATCGTAAAGTTCTTTAAATTTCTGTTATTTACTCCGATTATTTTAGCATTCAGATTTAAGGCTCTGTCCATTTCTATCTCATCATGTACCTCAAGCAGTACATCAAGTCCTAAAGAATATGCCAGATCATAGAGCTTTTTCATCTTAGTATCGCTTAAAATCGCCGCAATAAGCAGAATGGAGTCAGCACCTATGACCTTTGCCTCATATACCTGATACTCATCTATTATAAAATCCTTTCTGATAATAGGAAGTTCTGAAATAGCTCTTACCTGCTTTAAATAATCCGCATTTCCGTTAAAATGGTCTTCCTCAGTCAATACACTGATAGCATCTACGGATGCATTGTACTGGTCAATACGGTTTACCAAATCGATTTTTCCGTCAATAACACCCATACTTGGTGAAGCCTTCTTAAACTCACCGATAATTGACAGTCCCGGCTTTTTTAAAGCCTCATAAAAGCTTATAGAGCTTCTTTCTGATTTAAGTGCCATCTGCTTCATTTCTTCTTCACTTATTTTTCTTTTGTGCTCCATAAGTCTCATTCTTTTATCAGCTACAATATCATCTAATATCATACAATCACTCCTAGTTACAGTTGTTTATAAAGTTTTCAATCATCTTTTTACCATGCTCCGTATAAATAGACTCAGGATGGAACTGAAGTCCATAAACAGGATATTCCTTATGACGTACCGCCATAATTTCTCCATCCTCTGTCTTTGCCGTAACTTCAAGACACTCCGGAAGAGTTTCTTCTATAATGGCGAGTGAATGATATCGTGCTACCTTTATCGGAGAATCAATTCCTTCAAATAAATCATTTCCGTCATGTTCAATAACTGACTGCTTACCGTGAAAGATTTTCTTTGCATAACTGACTGTTGCACCATACGCCTCTCCTATACACTGATGTCCAAGACATATTCCAAGAATCGGCTTTTTACCGCCGAAATACTTAATTACCTCAAGACATATGCCTGCCTCCTTTGGGGATTTAGGGCCGGGTGATATTACAATTTTTTCAGGATTAAGCTGTTCAATTTCTTCTATTGTTACCCTGTCATTTCTTTTTACTACTATGTCAGTTGTAAAAATACCCATGTACTGATATAAGTTATATGTGAATGAATCATAATTGTCTATAAGTAAAATCATAAATTTTCCTCCTCTACAAGTGTAGTTGCAAGTGCCATTACCTTGTTACAGCATTCAAGATATTCCTGCTTAGGCTCTGAATCAGCTACAATTCCTGCACCTGCCTGTAAATATACTTTATCTCCCTTTTTAATCATTGTTCTTATGGTAATACAAAAATCCATATTCCCCGTAAAATCAATGTAGCCTGTAGCTCCGCCATACAGACCTCTCCTTACGGTTTCAAGCTCATCAATAATCTCCATTGCTCTAATCTTCGGTGCACCGCTAAGTGTACCTGCCGGTAAAAATGAAGATAATAAATCAAGTGCATGATATTCTTTATTTTTCCTGCCCTCAACAAGTGATACAATGTGCATTACATGAGAGTAATTAACTACCTCCATAAATCTCGTAACCTTAACGGTACCAAATTCCGAAATTCTTCCCATATCGTTTCTTGCAAGGTCTACAAGCATTACATGTTCTGCCCTCTCCTTTTCATCTCTTAACAGACTGTCCTTTAATAACGCATCCTCCTCTGCATTTTTTCCCCGTTTTCTGGTGCCTGCAATAGGACAGGTCTGAATCTTATTATCTCTTTCCTTTACAAGCATTTCCGGAGAGCTTCCGATTATCTCAAATTCTCCAAAATTAAAGTAATACAGATATGGTGACGGATTTAATTCTCTTAAGTTTTTATATAATTCAAAACCGTCTTCCTTTGTTTCTATTGTCCATCTCTGTGAAAGAACAGTCTGGAAAATATGTCCTTCTTTAATATATTCCTTTATTTTATCTACTTTTGCACTATATTCTTCTAAGGTATCCGATTTTTTAATAATCTTTCCTGTTCTTGTATCTTTTACCGTCACGGGCTTCATATTGGCTTTTGCCATTTCTATAAGTTCAATACCTGTTTTTGCTGCCTTTTGCTTTCCCTCCTCTGTATCATCTTCCAATACTACGGCTGAAAGTGTTTCTGCCACATGGTCTACTACTATAAACCTTGTAGCCAGCATAAACTGAACTGTTTCAATACCTATTTCCTCTTCATTATCATCAGGGAGCTTTTCGGTATACCTTATATAGTCATAACCTATACTTCCAACTAAACCTCCACAAAAGGCAAGCTCTCCCTCATCCTTAACCACATGAAATTTTTTACAATAATCCTTTAACAGCTTTACAGGATTTCCCTCTATAAAATCAGTTTCTCCCGTGTTTTTTGTAATAATTATACCCTCACTGCCCTTAGATGTAATAATTTCTTCCGGCTCAATTCCTATAAAGGTATATCTGTCATAGTCCTTGTCATAGCTTTCCAGCAAAAATCCCTTTTTACCCTTTCCCATACTTTCAAAAATTCCTATAGGAGTTTCATTCACTATACTGATAGTCTTTCTATAGGCTCTTAAATATCTTTCCTTCATTCTATATCCTTCCTTTCATCCTTAATATTAATAATACTGTTTTGCAAAGCTATCACCTTTTTCCGGTTTCTCTTTGCTGTACCTATTTTTGTAAGACAGTTATGTATTTCCAATTCAGCTGTTTACATAATGTTTTATATATAAATTTTAAAAAGACTTTCTACGATTTATATATAAAAAATCCCCAGCTAAAATATTAGCTAGGGACGATAATTCCGTGGTGCCACCCTAATTTACGACAATTTGCAGGTGGTATTATTTTGTATAAAAAAAGGTATTTTCCGTCTAGGAAAATACCTGCCACCATTGTCGACTTCATTATCAGATACGGACAGGCTTTGCCAATCGATATCCTTCCTCTGTAACGTGAGGTCACGTCGGGACTACTGTTGTTTCATCCTCGCGTCTCCCAAACCCATTCCTTATGACTCTGCATACCGCTTCACAGCTACTGCGGCTCTCTGTGATGTGAATTTCATAAGTACTATTTTGTTCATAGACTTTAAAATATTTAGTTTTAATACTTTAATTATTTTAAAGAGTCAGGATATAAATGTCAAGTATTTTTTAACATAGTTTCCGTGTTTTTTATCTTAAGCTCCATATTTTCTGTTTTTAAGCCTCATCATTTTCTATTTCTACGCTTCATAAAATCCGTACTCTTAATTTGTCTTTACCCAATCATTAATTCCATTCACTAAACCCTCTATATATTTATCTTTATTATTCAGTATATGATTCAAGTCATCATCTACCGAAATAAATCCAAACTCGATTATACAGCTTTCTATACCGTTTCTGCTGTCTCTGTATCTATTGCTTCCATACCTTGCATTTCTTCCGTCTACATATGCATTTGTAGCTTTTCCTCCCAACTCTCTAATCATAAAATAGTAATCTGTATCTGTAGTCATATTATATGGCTCATATCCGTCATTTACAGCATCCTGTCTTGAACTGTCTATATCAGACTGTGAAAATGCACGGGTATATACTCCATCCGATACACGAAAGGCCAGCATAGGTGATATGTAAGTACCGGAGGCTTCAACTATATTTTCCACCATATTTTTTGCAAAGCTTTCGCTTCCACGGTAAGTATAGTATATCTGAATACCGCCTCTGCTTAACTGCACAGCATTACTGTTTAAGTGTAGCGACAGACAAAATTTTGCATTAGTACTGCAAGCCACATTTACACGTCCGTTTTCGTTGTACATAGTATATGCCATCTTTTCATTCGGATCCTCTGTACCATCTCTTGTAAGTGCCACCTTATATCCCTCTTTTTCCAAAGCAGCCTTTATGTCCAATGCATAATCAAGCATCAATACGGCCTCATTATAACTCCCATTGACTGCACCCGGATCATTACCACCATGTCCCGGATCTAAAACAATATCATATACATCCTCCGGCAATTCACTTTCTGCTACATTAAACGATATATATGGCTTGTCCTCAAATTTTTCCAGTGTCATATCAATCTTCTGATTTATTCCGTTCTTTGTAATTGTGTAATAACAAAGAGGCTCCATTTTACCCTCATAATCAAATGTACAATATTCTGTATTTCCGTCATTATATGTAACCTTTAAAAGCATACAGTATTCATTGTCTGTAAAATTTTCAAGGGAAATTCCCTCATTTATTTTTTCATAGGAGCTATAGCTTATTTTATTTTCATTTAATTCCGTATACAGTGAAAATTCCTCTATATCCTCCTCTACTATACTTCCATCCTCATTAGTATATGCTTTCTTTAAAACAAGTGATAGCTTATCTATTGTATTAATATCTATACCGGTCAAATCCTCAGCTGAAATGCTTCCTCTTATACATAGACTTGTACCATATGTAAAATATTCCTCCAGTGTTGAAATATATTCAGCCTGCTTTATACCCACAAAATCCTTAATGACAACCTTTTCAGTTGTAGTAGGTTGTGTGTCTTTTGACTTCACAGGCTTTCCCGCCTTGTTACTAACAAGAAAAAATATTCCGCAGCACATAAAAATAACTGCAATACATATAAATACCATTAGTGTCTTTGTAGATTTTGATATTTTCTTTTTTGATGTTTTTTTTGCAGCTTTTTTTGGTGATGTTCTGTTTTTACTGTTTGGTTTATTGTTTTCCTTTGTATTTATCATTTCTATTTCAATTTCTTTATCTTTTTTGCTGCTCATATTTCCTCCTGATATTTTGTAACATTTTTTATTATAT
>CAMWKO010000006.1 GCA_947174885.1 uncultured Clostridia bacterium | reverse complement strand
ATATGTAAAGTAATTGAAATAGAATATTAGCATTATACAAATTATTAAGAATCATATTTTGTTTGTATATAAAGATTAAAATATCATATTAGTTTCATATGAATTGTTAATAATGGTATTTAAGCCGGATATTGACTATTAAGAATTTTATTTTAATTATATATAATCTTTAAAATAGTATCTTAGCTATATACAGACTATGCAAAATTTCTATTTTAGCATATTTTAAATTAAAGGAAAGGTAATGTATTCTAATGAAAAGATTTATAAATAAAATATATATGCTTACAGCAACTTTTATATCTGTCTGTATGATTGGAAATATTAATGTAAAAGCAGATACGGCAGAAGAATTAGATTGTAATGTTGTAATATCAAATGGCAGCAGCAGCTATAATGTGTCAGATGGTTCTTACGATACATCTGTGACTTTAAATTCAGGTGACACTGTGACAGTGTCGCTTAATACTCCTGCAATGGGCGTATATATTATATGGGGAAAACCGGTAGAGGAATGGACACTTAAGATTGGTGATAAAGAAGAAAAGAGAGGAAATAACGGGTTTCTTCATGAATATATAGAATTTGAAACAGAAATCAGTGAATTTACGATAGTTGCAGATAGTGGAAATACTCTGACGGATATATACTGTTACAGTAAAGGTGAATTACCTGAAGATGTACAGGTTTGGGAGCCTATGTGTGAAAAGGCAGATATTCTTCTGCTTTCTACACATGCAGATGATGAAATATTGTTTTTTGGTGGAATATTACCTTATTATGCAGGTGAAATGGGATATGAAGTACAGGTAGTATATTTTTCTGAATATTGGACAGGTGCAAATATAAGAGAGCATGAAAAACTGGACGGATTATGGCACGCAGGTGTCACTCATTATCCATATACAGGTGATTTTATGGATCTTTATGCAGATAACCTGGAGGCTGCGATTCAGTTATTTGGAGAGGAGAAGCCGGTTGAATTTGTAGTGGAGATGCTTAGACGTTTTAAACCACAGATTGCAGTTGCACAGGATGAAAACGGAGAATATGGACACGGAACACATATGCTGACCTCTCTTGCAATGAAAAAAGCAGTGGAAATCAGTATGGAGGAAACTAGTTATCCTGAGTCTGCAAATAAGTATGGTGTGTGGGACGTACCTAAAACATATCTTCATCTGTATGGAGAAAATGAGATAGTGCTTGATTGCAGAAGTCCGTTAAGTCATTTTGGAGGAAAGACCACACTGGAGGTGGCAGCAGAAAGCTATAAAAAGCATGTTTCACAGCAATGGTGCTGGTTCTATGTAGATGATGAATATGAGTATAGCTGTGCAAAATACGGTCTTTACAGAACAACAGTAGGTGTGGATACTACTAATGATATTATGGAGAATATAACTGATTATAAAACACAATACGAGGAGGAGCAAAAAAGAAAAGAAGAGGAAAGCATCAGGGAAAGTCAATCCATAGCAGAAGCAGAAAGCCTTAAGGAAGAAAGCAGACGTGAACAGGAGAGTATTAAAGCAGAAGAGGAGAGAAAACAGAATAGTGGCAGGACAGTGAGAAATGTGATTCTTGTAATTGCAGGAATTGTTGTGGCAGTTATGATACTGTATTTTATTCTGTTAATGCGTGTGGTAAGTAAGAGGAAGAAGAGAAGAAAGAAAAGAAAAAACTCTAAATGATAATTATAGAGTATAATATAAGCAAATATTTAGAAAGCTCTTATTATAACAGATTGGGAGGATAAAATAAATATGAAAAACCTGAGTATATAGAAAATATATACTCAGGTTTTTTAGTAGAAGAGTATATGGCATAAAACTAAAACAAATATACTTAAAAATATATAATAAAAGAGAAAATTTCAAGTTTTGTGTAAACTCACAAAAATGATATAAGATTTGCTGATAGTCGCTAATAAAAAGTAGTGACTATCAATATTACGGAATATAACTTTCCGTTTCACCTCGGCTGACTTTGACACTGGCATTAACAGGTCCGATATAATCACCGTTTTCATTAAATTGTTCATTGCCGGTATAGACAAAGGTATCAAGAATAATATAATCTACTTCGTTAATACGAGGTCCACAGGTAAGCTTGACAGAGGTAATAACAGTATCCTCTTTCATATCAGCCGTTGTTAAATGACTGTACCACTCGCCTGCTGCGTGGTGTACATCGTCATATATCCAGGTTTCTACATATTGTGTGTAGTCATAAACAACATCATCAGGAGACAGAATGTTTTTTTCTATAATATTTCCGTCAGTTAAGTAGATGTGTATCTTATATCCGATTTTACATTCACTGCTGTTTGAAAAACGTTCCCATTGCGGAAACCACATATCTGCAAAACGGCTGCCATATACAGATGAATCAGAGCTGGTAAAGGCGGCAAAGGTTCTAATATCCGCTCCCTCTGTAAACGGTCCGTAAAATTCGGTTAATTTATCTCTTGTACCGGTATTGTCATGAAATATATAAAAATTTACTACATCAGGTCTTGTACCGTCATTATTATATACAGTAGTCGGTTCTTCGGTAGTAGTTTCGACAGGAGTAGTTATTTCTGCCATAGTAGTATCAGATGTAACAGAAGTAGATTTAGCAGTTTCACTGTCAGAGGTTAAATTGCAGCCCAAAAGCGATAATGACAACAGGCTGACAGACAGCAACAATAAATATTTTAAATTATATTTCATATATTAATCCTCTTTTTGCAGTTTTAATTTTGTAGTTTTTATTATATGTGATAAAAGCACATATTAAAGTATAGTATAGATTTTTAAATGTGGCAATAGCCGGAGTTCTTTGAGCTTATGTATTTTCATTTTTCAGTTCAAAAGATATTTTTCAAAAAGTCAGTATAAATAATGTTTATATTTAAAAATAAAAATGTGAAATCTATAAGACAATAGTGCTAAATTAGCTTATAATATTTTATAACAAAATTTTCAAATGTTATAGTATATTTAAGTAAAGAAAAATAATATAAACTCAATATTGAACAGGAGATTTTATATGCCAAATATTATAGAAATAACGGATTTTGAAGCACCGGAGCTTGATATATATGCCAGATGTACGGAGACACAGCTGTTAAACAGACATGAGCCTCATAAGGGGATTTTTATTGCAGAAAGCCCAAAGGTAATTGAGCGGGCACTTGATGCAGGCTGTGTTCCTATATCCTTTTTAGTGGAGCATAAGCATTTGGAGGATCAGGCAAAAGAAATTATAGAGAGATGTAAGGATATTCCGGTTTATACGGCAGAATTTGAAGTTCTTACAAGACTGACGGGCTTTAAGCTGACACGGGGAATGTTGTGTGCTTTTGTCCGTCCTAAGCTGCCGGATATAAAGGAGATATGCTGTGGGGCAAGGCGTATTGCCGTACTGGAGGAAATTGTAAATCCTACAAATGTAGGAGCGATATTCCGTTCTGCCGCTGCACTTAATATTGATGCGGTATTACTTACACCGGATTGCAGCAATCCGTTATACCGCCGTGCAATAAGGGTAAGTATGGGTACGGTATTTCAGATACCATGGACATTTTTTGACAGTCATATATCATGGCAGCAGGAGGGAATAAATGTTTTACATAGTATGGGCTTTAAAACAGCAGCAATGGCACTTAGCGAAAATTCAGTAAGCATAGATAATCCAAAGCTTTTAGAGGAGGAGAAGCTTGCGATTATATTAGGTACTGAAGGAGACGGATTAACCTCCAGTACAATTTCAGACAGTGATTATACGGTCCGTATTCCGATGTCAAATGGAGTGGATTCATTAAATGTGGCTGCTGCCAGTGCAGTTGCATTTTGGCAGCTGTGCCGTAGAAAGTAGTTTATATGAAAAATGAAAAACGTATATTAATTTGGAAAAAACAGCGTTGCTGCAAAGATTAGAGAAACCCGGAATATCAATAATATAAAAAAACTGTCGCATTAAGAGAAAATCTGCAGGATATAGCCTATGCTTTGTCAAAAATAATTATATACTATAGATTTTCTATTAGTGCGACCGCCTATTTAAGTATTTTCCGTAATAAAAATGCAGTTAGGTAATTTGGAGAACATTAATTAATAATATCCAAGCCAGTCCATAGTACGTTACAACTGCAACAAGATCATTTATGGTTGTAATGAGCGGTCCGGAAGCAACTGCCGGGTCTACTTTAATCTTATGAAAGAATAAAGGTATAAGAGTTCCGACCATACTTGAGATTACCATTGCCGCCATAAGTGCAACACCAACACATCCTGAAATAAGAAAAGAGTTTTCAATAGGAGTGTCTTTAAGTATAAATGTATAAAATCCTATGAATAGAAATGCCATGATTCCTAAAAACAGACCATTTGCAAAACCAACACGTATTTCTTTTCCGATAAGATGCAGTATTTGTTTTGGAGTCAGGTTTTCATCCATAAGTACTCTGATAGTAACAGCAAGCGACTGTGTACCTACATTTCCGGACATATCAAGAATTAAAGACTGGAAACATATAACAATAGGGAGCGTTGCAACTACTGTCTCAAAAATACCTACTACCGATGATACACCTATTCCAAGAAACAGCAGTACTATTAGCCATGGTAATCGTTTTTTCATACTCTGAAGGGTAGTTTCCTTTAAATCGGATTCGGAGGTCATACCTGCAAGCTTTGCATAATCCTCACTCATCTCATCATCAACAACCTCAACAATATCCTGAGCAGTTATAACACCTAAAATACATCCTTCACCTGAGAGTATTGGAATGGAATCCTCGGCATAGTCTTTAATTTTTTCAATACAATCGCTAACCTTTTCGTGGTCCATAACATACGGATAAGATGTACTTATTAAATCCTCTAAATTCTGATGCTCTCTGGCAATGATTAGGTCCTTTAAATCAATAGCACCATAAAAATGATTTTGGGAATCAACTACATAAATAGTAGAAATATTATCATTTTCTCCTGACTGTTTAATCAATTCATGCATTGCCTGACGGATAGTAAGTCCACATTGGATAACAATGTAATTAGTTGTCATTTTACTGCCAATTTCATCATCATCATATGATAATATCAGACGGACATCTCTACCGGATTCATCGTCAAGCATACTAACCAGCTTCTGCTGAGTAGTATCATCCATTTCTTCTAATACATTTACTGCATCGTCAGAGTCCATACAGGAAATAACTTTTGCAGAAATTTCCAAATCCAGTTCACTAATGTATAAGTCAACATCTTCAATATAAGAAAAAATCTCAGATAATTTTTTTTCACCAAGAAGAGGATATAATTTTTTACGTTCCTCAGCGGTTAATTGTACTAAAGCATCGGCAATATCATTTTCATGATAATCAGATAATTTATCGAGTAACACTTCCTTAGAAAGGTTACTGTGAATAAGCTCCAACAGCTCAACAACGAAATTTGCTTCTTTTAACATTACTTTTTCCATTTTGCCTCCTAATTTTCTACCTAAAAAAGGGCATAAAAATACACCAATTCAAGGATTTTAAAAATATATAATTGGATGTTACAATGTAGTATAGAAAATCCTTATTGGTGATATATAAACGGAAAAAGTACAGTTTAGTAAAAAATCACAGACAGTTGTATTAATCCTAAAATTTTTATATCATCAAAACAGGTATTTTGTTCCATAACATTACAACTATCACAACCGTCCATGATTTTTCACCTCCTGCTTTAAAATAATAATCATTATAAATATGTTACAAATAAGAATGAATGGACATCAATAATATTTTACCATGAGATTATGAAGATTACAATTAAAAGATTACCTGAGCTTCCGAATAATAGTAAATGAATGTTTGAGCTTTGATATTTCGTATTCTTTATTTTCAGATACAAAAGGTACTGTTGCCAAAGGCAACATATACATTAGTATGGTAATGTAAGGTTTGAAGCTAAAATAAAAATATGGAGACTCAAGTTGAAACTTCTTGAAATATATATGTTTATCAGTTAGAATTAGTAATTGTCAACCAATGCTATTTTTTATATTTACATTTAAGAAAGCTTCAATTACTTTGAAAGAAGCATCGGCAAAAGTTGATTTTTATATTTACATTTAAGATTTGAAGTGTGTATAATCAATAAATTATATAGAATTTGGAAGTAATATGAGTATTATTAGTATAAAGAATTTAAAGCACAGATTTATAGACAGGGATGAGGAGGGCAGTGTAATCAGTGAAAAGATGGCAATAGATGATGTGTCGCTTGAAGTGAAGCAGGGACAGTTTATTGCCGTGCTTGGTCATAACGGTTCGGGAAAATCCACCTTTGCGAAGCATTTAAATGCCATACTTATGCCTACAGAGGGTAAGGTATATGTTGATGATATGGATACGGAGGAGGACAGTAAAATATGGGATATCAGACAGAATGCAGGAATGGTGTTTCAAAATCCCGACAACCAGATTATTGCCACAGTAGTAGAGGAGGATGTGGGCTTTGGTCCTGAAAATATTGGTGTGCCTACAGAAGAAATCTGGGAGAGAGTAAATAAGGCTTTGGCAGATGTAGAAATGACAGAGTATAGAAAGCATTCACCTAATAAGCTTTCAGGAGGTCAGAAGCAGAGAGTGGCAATAGCAGGTGTATTGGCAATGAAGCCAAAGTGTATCATATTAGATGAGCCTACAGCTATGCTGGACCCAAACGGAAGATGTGAGGTTATTAATACTATTAAAGAACTGAATAAAAAAGAGGGCGTGACTATTATTTTAGTGACCCACTATATGGACGAAGTTATAGATGCGGATTACGTGTTTGTAATGGATAAGGGAAAGATAGCTGTATCGGGAACTCCAAAGGAAGTATTTTCACATCCTGAAAAGATATATGAAATAGGACTTGATGTACCACATGCTACGGAGGTAGCTTATTTACTGGAGAAACGTGGAATTGATATAGGCAGGGGAATACTTACAAATGAGGAGTTGATAGAGGAACTTCTTCGCAGGGGATATATTGAAAACAAATCAAACAGTATACATAAAACCGATAGTGAAGATAGAAGTAGTCTTACAAATAAAATAAATGACAGAACCGGAGACAGAAAAGAAACATTGCTGGAGGTATCAGGACTTTCTTATGTATATAGCAAAGATACAAGCTATGAAAAAAAGGCACTTGATAATGTAAGCTTCAATATAGGACAGGGAGAAATAGTCGGTATTATAGGGCATACAGGCTCAGGAAAGTCCACGCTTATCTGTCATTTAAACGGGCTTAATAAAGCAACGGATGGAGTGGTGAAATATAAGGGGAGAAATATATATGATAAAAAAGAAAGCTTAAGTGAGCTTAGAAAGCATATAGGAATAGTATTCCAATATCCGGAATATCAGTTATTTGAAAACACAGTATTAGAGGATGTCTGCTTTGGTGCTAAAAATACCGGAAGTACAAAGAGTGAGGCTGTAGAAACAGCAAAAAAATCTTTGGAAATGGTAGGAATAGGTGAAGAATTTTATAACCGTTCACCATTTGAACTTTCAGGCGGTGAGAAAAGGCGTGTGGCGATAGCCGGTGTTTTGGCGATGAATCCTGAGGTTTTGATTTTAGATGAGCCTACAGCAGGATTAGACCCAAAGGGCAGAGATGAAATATTAAATATGTTAAAGTCGCTGAATAAGGAAAACGGTCTTACCATTATTATTGTATCACACAGTATGGAGGATATGGCAAAGTTTGCAGACAGACTTTTGGTTATGAGTAAAGGAAAGCTTATTTATAATGATTCTCCAAGAAATGTATTTAAGGAATATAAGGAACTGGAAAAAATCGGATTATCTGCACCACAGCCTGTATATATAGTTGAGGGATTGAAGAAAAAGGGAATGGTGTCAGAAAATACAGCCATTACTTCAAAAGAGGCTGCAGATATAATTTACGAAACAGCATTGGACAGCTTATAAAAGGAATGTTATGTTTAGAGATATTACAATAGGACAATACTATGAAGAACAATCGAATATTCACAGCTTAGATCCAAGAGTAAAGCTGTTTGGCTCAGTCTGCTATATGATAGCATTATTTTTGGCGGACAATATTATCGGGTATGCGCTGGCAGCAATATTTTTGTATGTTACAATAAAAATATCAAAGGTACCTTTTAAATTTATTTTTAAAGGACTAAAAACAATAGTAATATTATTGCTGTTTAGTGTTATTTTCTCGGTAATATTTACAGACGGTACAGTACTTTTGGATTTAAAATTATTTAATATCACGGCACAGGGACTGGTAAAGGGTATAAAACTAATGGCAAGACTTTCTCTGATGATAATGGGAATGTCAATCCTTACTTATACTACTACGCCTACAGATATTGCCGACGGACTGGAAAAGGCATTTTCACCTTTGAAGAAGATAAAAGTGCCGGTTCATGATATAGCTATGATGGTGTCAATAGCTTTCAGATTTATTCCGATTTTAATAGAAGAAACCGATAAAATTATGAAAGCACAAATGGCAAGAGGTGCGGATTTTGAAAATGGTGGTATTATAAAAAAAGCAAAGTCAATGATGCCTCTTATTATTCCACTCGTTATATCCTCCATCAAAAGAGCCATGGATTTAGCGATGGCAATGGAGGCAAGGTGCTACAGGGGTGGAGAGGGAAGAACAAAAATGAAACCGCTTATATATAAGCATAAAGATATAGCAGGATATTTATGTCTGTTTGCCCTGTTAGCAGTTGTGATAGCAGGTAATATATTATGGGACATATTAGATATTAATATATATGGATTTATAACACCGAGTTGAGAATCAACTCGGTGTGCCTCATGTATAAAATCTCTGATTTTATCCATGAGGCCGTAGTGATAGGGATTATAGTATAATAACACCGAGTTGAGGAACAACTACAAACATAATGTAAATCAGGAGATTTTATGAGTAAAAGAGTTTTTCTTAAAATTGCATATGATGGTACAAATTATTGCGGATGGCAGATTCAGATTAACGGTATTACAGTGGAAGAAATTATTAACAGGGAATTGTCAGCTCTTTTGAAGGAAGATATTGCAGTAATAGGTGCAAGCAGAACTGATTCCGGTGTTCATGCAATCGCCAATGTGGCAGTATTTGATACAGAAACAAAAATACCGGCTGAGAAAATATCTTTTGCACTAAATCAGAGATTGCCGGAGGATATAAGGATTAGAGAATCTTATGAGGTGGAGGCTGATTTTCATCCAAGATACTGTAACAGTATAAAGACATATGAATATAAGATTTTTAACTGCAGATTCCCAATGCCTACAGAGAGATTATACTCTCATTTTGTGTATATGCCACTGGATACGGAAAAAATGAAACAGGCAGCAGGCTACATATTGGGAGAACATGACTTTAAGAGCTTTTGCTCTGCAAGAACGCAGATAGAAAACACGGTAAGAACTGTTTATTCTTTAGATATAACAAAGACAGGGGATATGATACATATTATTATTTCGGGAAACGGGTTTTTATATAATATGGTTCGTATTATAGTAGGAACACTTATGAAGGTAGGACTGGGGGTATATCCGCCTGAGCATGTAAAAGAAATCATAGCTGCAAGGGACAGAAATGCTGCAGGACCAAAGGCACCGGCATGTGGACTTACACTTGTGGGGATTGAGTATGAGGAGGAGAAAAAGGTAGGATAATATGGCATATAAAATTTTAATTGTAGATGATGATACAGACCTGATGGAAATCACAAAGGATATGCTTTGCGGCTACGGCTATGAGGTAAAGCTTGCAGTAAGCAGTGATGAAGCCTTCAGTATACTGGAAAAAAATAAATTTGATTTAATATTACTGGATATTAATCTGCCTGATGAAACAGGCTTTTTTGTGTGCAAAGAGTTGCGTAAGGTGTCAAAAGTACCTGTTATATTTGCCAGCGCAAGGACAAGTGAGGACGATAAAATTACAGGACTGGATATTGGCGGAGATGATTATATTTCAAAGCCGTATTCTCTAAAGGAGCTTCTTTATAGGATTAAAGCGATTATAAGAAGAACTTACGGAGAGGAAGAAGAAAAAATTTATAAGCTTGGAAAAAGGGCTGAAATAGAAGTAAATGCAACTACGAGGGAAGTGACAAAGGAGGGTACTTTATTAAAGCTGTCACTCAAGGAATTTGATATTCTTAAAATCTTATGTGAAAATGCAGGAAAAATCGTGACCAAAGAGGAAATTCTATATAAGGTATGGGGTGCATTTTCGGATGTGGAAATTGCAACGATAGCAGTTCATATACGCTGGCTAAGGGAAAAGCTGGAGGCTAATCCTGCAAAGCCGGAAATTATTGAAACTGTGTGGGGAGTAGGATATAAGCTTACCGGCGTAAGTATTTAACGGAAGTAAAAGAAAGGCTTAATATATTATGAAAAAGCAATTAATAATAACACTGATATTTTTTCTTGTCTTATTGCTTATAATTTCAGGGATATTTTTTGTATATATAAAAAGAAGTTTAAAGGAAGACGAGAGCAAAAACAGTCTGGTGCTTTTAAATGAAATTAAAGCATTAACAACAGATGAGGACGGAGAAAATATAGCAAAAGAGCAGTTAGAGATTTTAATACAAAAGGAATCAAACTATGAAAAGGATAGAAAAGAGTATGTAACAAAAATAATTGTATTTTACATCTGTTTTGATGCGGTGTATATTTTTGCTGCATTTTTATATATTTATTTAAGGATAATAAAACCCTTTGGAAAGCTGGAGAAATACGCAGGAGAGCTGGCAAAGGGTAATTTTGATGTTGATTTAAAATATGAGAGAAAAAACTTTTTTGGTGCATTTACCTGGTGCTTTGACCATATGAGAGGTGAGATTGTAAGAGCAAGGAAAAATGAGGCCAGGGCAGTAGAGGAAAATAAACTTATAATTGCAACATTATCCCATGATATTAAAACTCCGATAGCATCAATAAGAGCTTATGCAGAGGGATTAGAGGCAGCTATTGATAATTCCTATGAAAAAAGAGTGAAATATACAGGTACTATTATAAGAAAATGTGACGAAGTTACAAAGCTGACTAATGATTTGGTACTGCACTCTTTATCGGAGCTTGATAAGCTTGAATTTAATATAAAAAGCTGTAATTTGAAAAATGTCATAGAAGAAGCAGTAAGAGATATGAATTATGATATGGTAAAAATTGAAGAACCTATACATGAGGCATATGCTCTTATTGACAAAAAGCGAATGGCACAGGTAATTGAGAATATATTAAACAATGCAAAAAAATATGCAGGAGGATATGAGGTAAGAATTTGGACGGTTATTAAAGAAGATACTTATGAAATTCATATTAAGGATGGTGGCAATGGTATACCTGATGAAGATGTACCGTTTATTTTTAATAAATTTTATCGTGGAAAAAACACAGAAAACATTGAGGGCTCAGGACTGGGACTTTATATTGTTAAATACATTATGGAGAAGATGGATGCAGATGTGGAGCTGAATAACAGCAGAGAGGGATTGGAAATAATTTTAAAGTTCTTAAAGATTTCTTAATAATTAAAATGTTATAGTTTATGCGTAACTTTAAGTAAAGAGCTTTTCAACACTTAGGAGGTTAGCAATATGGCTGATGTTTTAATAAAAGGTAAAGATATATGTAAAAGCTTCGCCAATAACGGCAGGCAGAATCATGTTCTTAATATGCTCAATATAGAAATATATGAGGGGGATTTCACGGTTATAATGGGCAGGTCGGGCTCAGGAAAATCTACATTGCTATATGCCCTTAGCGGGATGGACAGGATTACAAGTGGAGAGGTTATATATAAGGAGGAGGTTATCAGTAGATATAATGAGACAAAAATGGCAGCAATCAGAGCTAATGACTTTGGCTTTGTATTTCAGCAGGCACATCTGGTAAGCAACCTTACATTGTTTGAAAATGTAGCAGTAACAGGCTATCTTTCAAAGGACAGAAAATATAAGGAAGTAAATGATGAGGCAGATAAGCTGTTAGAGATGATGAATGTAAATGAGGCAAAGGACAGATTACCTTCACAGGTATCAGGTGGCGAAGCTCAAAGATGTGCTATTGCCAGAGCTTTAATAAATCATCCGCAAATTATATTTGCCGACGAGCCGACAGGTGCTTTAAATAAGAGTAACACAACAGATGTATTAAATCTTATGACGGATATAAATGAGAGGGGACAGAGTATTTTAATGGTTACTCATGATTTGAAGGCTGCCATTCGTGCCACAAGACTTTTATATTTGGAGGATGGCAGGGTAATAGGAGAGATGAAGCTGAACAGGTACAGCAGTGAGGATGCAAAATCCAGAGAAGCACAGGTTAACGCATGGCTTACCTCACTTAACTGGTAGGAGGTAATATTATGGAATATTTAATATTGTTAAAAGCAAATATAAAACGCCAAAAGGGAAGCTTTATTGGCATAATGGTAATTATATTTTTAGTGACAGTATGTGTATGCTCCACCATTACCTTATGTGTCAATTCAAAAAAATATGTGGAAAGTGAAATTGACAGAATCGGATTTGGTGATTATACAAGCTGGATATACGCAACTGACTATTTAGATGAAATAGCCAGGGACTTAGAAAGAAATGAGAATGTCGACAGGGTAGAAATAAGAAATGCCATAGATGTTAATGAATATTTCATTAACGGAGAGATAAGCAGTGATCCTAAGGTATTTTTAATGCCATATGAAGGAATTAATTTAAAATATAAAAGATTAAACCCTGAAATGACAGGGGTTTATGAGGGGGACAGTAAGCTTAAAAAGGGAGAGATACTGATATCTCCGGCTTTCTGTGAATTATATGATTGCAGGATAGGAGATGAAATGGTTATTGAGCTTGGCGAGCCCGGAGCAATCACCTTTAAAATTGCAGGATATATTGAAGATCCTATAATGGGTGGAGCAATGATGGGAATGAAGGTGGTATTAATTTCTAATGATGATTATGAGGAAATATGTGAGTGGCTCGATGGTGATTATGGAATTGATTATGACAATATAAGTAATGTAGGAATGATACATACTTATAAGAACACAGAGAGTAAGCTTTCTGAAAATGATTTTCAGAATGTTATAAATAATGAAACTATTTTGGGAGAATATACTGAGTATGCTTATTCAAGAAATGCTATGGTGGGATTTATGTTATTACTGCAAAATCTGTTTTCCGGATTTCTGCTGGCATTTGTCGTAATATTATTAACAGTTGCATTGATTATAATAGGACATAATGTAAGTACAACCATAGAGCAGGATTATGTTAATATGGGGATACTAAAGGCAGTAGGTTTTACAAAGCATCATTTGAGAATATTGCAGATAGCACAGTATATGCTTTCGATATTTATAGGAATGATAGCAGGAATTAGTGTATTGGGATTTGGAGTTAGTATAATGAATCAAAGCATGATTACGGTTACAAGTATCCTTATACCTACTGAAATTCCGTTTTTGGAGTGCCTGTCGGTATTAATTACAATACTTATATTATTTATAGCATTTATTTTTATAAAGACAATTAAGATAAAAAATAATACACCTATTAAAGCAATTAGAAACGGAAAAGATGAGATATATTTTTCTTCAAGAGCCAAAATGCCAATCTATAAAAAAGGAATGAATTTCTTTTTAGCATTGAGACAGTTTGTTTCAGGTATAAGAGGGTACATTGGTGTTACGTTTATCGTGACATTACTGGTATTTGTTGTAATGCTGGCAACCAGGATGAATGTATGGATAAGTGATAAGGAGGGACTTTTAGATCTGTTTTCAAATATCAGATATGATTTGGGAATTAAATATTATAATGATGAAGACAGGGAAGAAGCATTAGAAATTATTAACAGACATACGGAAATAGAAGCGGAGTATGATTATGCGGGATATCATATTATGTTAAACGGAATAAATTATAATTGCAGTATATCAGGAGCACCGGAGTATTTTTATATATTGGAAGGAAGAACATGTGCATACAATAATGAAGTACTTATTACTGAGTTTATGTCAGAGGAATTGGGAATAGGTATTGGAGATACTGTAACAGTATCCTTCGGAGAGAATTCGGCGGAATATATTGTAAGCGGTCTGTATCAAAATATTAATGATATGGGATATAACTTTGCAGTAAGCTATGAGGGTATTAAAAGAATTGCGGATAATATAAAAACGTATAAAGTTTATATATTAGAAGACAGTGAAAAAACAGATATAATAACCGGTGAGCTGTTAGAAAAATTTGGAGAAAATATAGATGTAAATCTAAGCGGAAGAAACTGGCAGGGCTATGATGTGCTTGTTATGTCAGTGGAATCACTGGTAGTATTAATATATATAGTGGTAGTTATATTCGTATTAGTAGTAGTAGCTTTAACAGGCAGTAAAATACTGTTTAAGGAAAAATACGACCTAAGTATATATAAGGTTTTGGGCTTTAATATAAGAAAGCTTAGAATGACATTTGCATTAAGATTTGGTATAGCTTCGGTTATAGGTTCGGTAATAGGCATAGTCTTAAGTGCTTTATGTACGGATGCTATTGTTCTTATAATAATGAAAATGTGCGGAATAAGCAGATTTAGCACATCATTAGGTGTTATTGATACAATAGTTCCGTCAGTGGTTGTAACTGTGTTGTTTATGTTATTTGCATATATTTCTTCAAGGAAAATAAAGAAGGTGGGTATGGAGCTGTTGAATATGGAGTAGTCGGAAATATTCCTTGAGTTTCCGTATTTTTTATTTTTAGTTTCAAAAAGCTTACATAATCATAACAATGTAAGCAGCTTGCACAAAAAGTTGCAGATGAAAGTTCACTCTCATCTGCAACTTTTTGTGCAAGATGTCTATGTTGCCTTTGGCAACAAGAGTTTTTGAAGCTGAAAATAAAAATACGGAAACTCTAAGAAATATTCCGGTTGACAGTGTTATTTAATTAAGTTATAATGTTTAATTGTGACAGCCCATAAGCAGACTGATTATCTGTTTATATGGCGTTCATAAATCTTAAGTCTGTATAAGCAGACAGCTAGAGGAGCCGGTACATGGCTCGGGTTTTTATTATTCATTTCAAAACCCGGATATGAATTTTAGAAGCCAAGAATAGTATTAATCATCAAACAGGAGGAAAAATCCATGAAGACTTTTATGGCAAGTCCAGAAAAAATCGAAAGAAAATGGTATGTAGTTGATGCTGATGGATGTACATTAGGACGTTTATCATCAGAAGTAGCTAAGGTTTTAAGAGGTAAGAATAAGCCTACTTATACACCACATATTGATACAGGCGATTATGTAATCGTAATCAATGCAGATAAGATTAAAGTAACAGGTAAGAAATTAGATCAGAAGATGTATTATCATCATTCAGATTATGTTGGCGGCTTAAAGGAAACAACACTTAAAGAAATGCTCGCTAAACATCCTGAAAGAGTAATTGAATTCGCAGTTAAAGGAATGCTTCCAAAGGGACCTTTAGGAAGACAGATGTACACAAAGCTTCATGTATATGCTGGTGCTGAACATCCGCACGCAGCTCAGAAGCCTGAGACATTAACATTTTAATTAGGACTGGAAGGAGGAAATTACAATGGCTAAAACAGCAGGAAAGTTCTACGGAACAGGTAGAAGAAAAAAGAGTATTGCAAGAGTATATTTGGTACCTGGTACAGGTAATATTACAATAAACAAGAGAAGTATTGATGAATACTTTGGTCTTGAAACATTAAAGGTTATAGTTCGTCAGCCACTTACAGCAACAGAAACAGCTGATAAGTTTGATGTACTTGTAAACGTTCACGGTGGCGGATATACAGGTCAGGCAGGTGCTATAAGACATGGTATCTCAAGAGCTTTATTACAGGTTGATTCTGATTACAGACCAACATTAAAGAAAGCCGGTTACTTAACAAGAGATCCAAGAATGAAGGAAAGAAAGAAGTACGGTTTAAAGGCTGCGAGACGTGCACCACAGTTCTCGAAGAGATAATTTGCGGTCAATGCGCAAGATTCAAGAAAAAACCGATTTTACAAGGGTTACAGAGGTTGTGGAAAGTTGGCAGATGTGCTGGATTTCAAATGGTATGCAACACATATGCAACAAGTATGCAACACGAATATCAATGATATTTATAGGACATTTTCAGAGAAATCTGGGAATGTCCTTTTTAATTTAAATTTTATTAATCGCATCTACGAGCTCTTTTATATCAAAGTGGGTATACACTTTTTATCTAAGTGTCATATCACCCAGGTGTCCTACAATCTTCTTAATAATAGAGTTATTTGTAAAGAGTATGGGTAAAATTTTGTGAGATGATAGAAAATGGGAAAGTTGCAAACCAAGTGACTTGCCTATGCTACATATTAAGGGAAAAAGAATAATTGCTGCAAAAGTATTTGCAATTATTCTAATAAATGAATATAATGATATGTATGGGATAAGGAGGAGTGACATGGAATATTTAATAACAATAGAGATGTCAAAAAGGTGGGAAATCTCCTCAATAAGAATTGCTGTTTTGTGCGAACAGGTCCGAATAGCATGGGTTGTGAAAAAAGGAAAAACATGGCTTATTCCATATGATTCAGAAAAACCTGTGGATGCTAGAAAAACAATCATAGTAAACGAGGTGTATTTGAATGTTAAAAGATAAAACATTAACATATATAAGTCTATTTAGCTGCGCAGGAGTTGGTTGTTTTGGATTTAAGAAAGCAAGCTTTGAGTGTATAGCTACAAATGAGTTAATAGAAAGAAGATTGAATGTTCAAAAATTTAATAATAAGTGTAAATATGAGTCAGGATATATTTGTGATGATATAACTAAGGATGAAACTAAGGACAAAATTTTTGAGGAAATAAAGAGATGGGAAAAATTGGGAAATGATAAAGTGGATGTTTTAGTTGCTACACCACCTTGTCAGGGTATGTCCGTTGCTAATCATAAAAAGACCGAAAATGAGATTGTAAGAAATAGTTTAGTGGTAGAGTCTGTACATTTAATACAAAAGATAAATCCAAGATTTTTCATTTTCGAAAATGTAGCTGCATTTATGAAAACTGTATGTACAGCACCAGATGGAACAATTAAATCAATAGCTGATGTGATTTATGAAGAATTGAGCAACAAATATATAATTGTTAGCAGAATTCTAAATTTTAAAAATTATGGTTCAAATTCATCTAGAACACGTACAGTTGTTATTGGTGTGAGTAAAGAAATATCTGAATATGTTGCACCTATTGAATTGTTTCCTACTTATGTAGAAGAAATGAATTTGAAACAAGTAATTGGTAATATGCCTAAGCTTGAATGGGGGGAAATATGCCCAACAGATTTTTATCATGCATTTAGAATATATCCGGAAAAAATGCGTTGTTGGATTCATGATTTAAAAGAGGGTGAGTGTGCCTTTGATAATGAAGATGAATTGAATCGTCCGCATAAGATTGTGGATGGTAAAGTTGTACCTAATATTCAGAAGAATGGGGACAAGTATACACGTCAATATTGGGATAAGGTTGCACCATGTATTCATACAAGAAATGACCAACTTGCAAGTCAGAATACGATTCATCCAGAAGAAGATAGAGTATTTTCTATTCGTGAACTTATGAAAATTATGACTATTCCAAGTGATTTTAGATGGATTGATAAGTCGTTAGAAGAACTTAATGCTTTGTCAGAAACGAATAAAAGTATATTGCTTAAAAAAGAAGAAATAAAGATTAGACAGAGTATTGGCGAGGCTGTTCCTACAGAGATATTCTTCCAAATTGCTTGTAATATAAAGGATTTTATGGAGCAGGAGCATTTAACAAATACAACGATTAGTAAAACGATAGAAGAGTATAAGTTGTTGAAAGTTGAGAATTTGATGAAGTTTATAGTGGATAATCCACTCAACTTGGGTGCAGCTTCGTTGGCATTGATAGCAGAATTAACAAACTCTAAAAGAGATAATAATGCCGCATACTATACCAATAAATTTATTTTGAATGAAATTTATAAGCAGATTCCTGATTTTGAGAAAGACGAAATTAGTGTATTGGAGCCATCGGTTGGGGTTGGTAATTTCTTACCATTTATATTCAAGAAGTATGAGGGAATTAAGAGCGTTAATATCGATGTAGTGGATATTGATAAAAAGAATTTACAGATTCTTGAATTAATGTTGCAAAAGCAAAGAATACCATCCAATGTAAAATTGAATTTTATTCATGCAGATACATTGTTGCATAATTTTAAGAAAAGGTATGATTTAGTAATCGGCAATCCGCCATTTTCAAAATTGAAAGCGAAAGAAGCAACAAAATATTTGAAAAACAATGTTAATAAGGATACAACTAATACATTTGAATTCTTTTTAGAAAAAGCAATATCTATTGCGGATTATGTTGTGATGATAATGCCTAAGGCAGTATTAAATACGCCAGAGTTTAATGTAACTAGAGAATTACTTTCTGAAAAGAAAATAGATTGTATTCAGGATTACGGCGAAAATGGTTTTAAAGGTGTACTTATTGAAACGATATGTTTGTTTATTGATACACTTGGTCAGCCGAAAGATACAAAAGTGGAATCTATGACATTAAAGAAAAGTATTATCCAAAATCAAAAATATATTACGGATAAAACGTATCCCTATTGGATAATCTACAGGGATGATTTCTTTGATAGTATTTCCAAGAAACTTGATTTTGATAAGTTTATTGTTTTTAGAGACAGACAGATTACAAATTCGAATACAACACAGGAGAAAGGAAAAGAATGTTTACGTGTAATTAAGTCTAGAAATATTAGTGATGATGGAAAAAAAATTGTTGATATACCAGGATATGATTCCTATATCAAAAAGGATAAGGCGGAGGTTTTAAGTGCCTATAAGTATGTTAATAATCAGAATGTGTATTTGACTCCTAATATGACTTATAAGCCAAGAGTAATGCGTAACACAGAGAATGTGATAGTGAATGGTTCTGTTGCTGTGTTGATACCAAAAGAAGATATAGAACTGACAGAAGAACAGATGGAATACTTTTCATCTGATGAGTATAGACAATTTTACCAGATTGCAAGAAATTTCCAAACTCGTTCTTTGAATGTAGATGCGACAAGTGTATTTTTTTATGGAGTGTTAAAGGAGTGTTGTAATGGATAATGCAACAATACAAAAATTTTTAGATGAGCGTGACTATGATGTGAGAAAAACACATAACGGACGTTGGATAGATCAAAAATGTACAATGGATGTTGTGTGTCTGGTATCAGACTGTATTGTGGAATATATAAGTAATAAGCCAGATAAGACATTTACGGTAAATGATATTTGGTATAGTGATTATACTGTAGATAATGTTCAACAGATTTTTAGTAAGCCAGATCCTACTGAGAAAGCTTCAAATGAGTACGATAAATACTTTGGTCAGCCAATTAAATTGTTGGATGCTGCTGGAATTATTCGAGGAGAAAAGAATGGACGAGGATATACTTATTCGATTGTTAATAAGGAACTGTTGGAGTATATAAGTTTCAGAGAAAGAAATAGCTATAATTTTCTTTGTCTTTATATTGAAAAAGTACTTAAAGACAGTGGTATTTATAGAATGTTTGAGAATTTTTTTAGAATGCAGGATAAGAACAGTTTTAAAGCGTTGAAAGATGCATATACCAACTTTACAATTAATAATACTCCTATAAATGGTGCTACTGAATGTGGGCGCATTTTCACTAAAGTATTAAATCCGTTGGCGTGTAAGTATAAGAAGCGTGGTACAGAAAGAGGACATCTGTCAAAAGATATTATTACACAAGATATGATTATGTATAATCAAAGGAATTGGAGAGATATTCTGTCAGAAAAACCTAAGGATATGACTAGGGTTGATTATGAAATAACTTTGCCAAGAACAGATGATGATTATATGACTACATATCGTATTAATCGTGCAAAAAGAAACTTGCGTAGATATAATGACTTGTATAGAGATGGAAAAACAGAGTTGTTTGATGAAAGACATATTTTTGACCCAGCGACTCAAATCCATCATATATTCCCATCTAATGAGTTTCCGATGATTGCAGATTATTTGGAGAATTTAATTGCATTGACACCGACACAGCATTATTCATATGCACATCCCAATAATAATACGCAGTATGTGGATAAAGACTATCAATATTTGTGTTTGATAGCAAAGACTGGAGCGATTAGAGATAATTTGTTAGGGCGAACTGAAAGTCCAATAATATATGATTTCTATTTGTATCAGATAGTGTTAAATATTGGATTGAATACAGAAGAATTTTTTGAGGTTCAGGAAATAGATTTTGAGGGATTGCTAAATAGACTTGAAAAATATTATGTGTAGGAGGTATTGGATGTTAGAGCTTAATTGGGGCAATTTACTGAATTTTAATAGCGAAAAAGAATATTATTAAACATTGGGATTTTTAGCTAAAGACGAAGAGTTTATTCGAGTGTATACAGAGAGTAATGATAAAGCTGAGGCATGGGAAGGACAAGGTAGAATGTCTTTGCGTAATGTCAGTATAGATTCTTTGCCAGAAGCATTGATGAATGCATTTGAAACAAGTGCAGATGGAAGAATTAGTGAAACTCGTTATGTTAGAAATCTTAATGAGAATCATAGCTTTACAAAAGAAGTTGATTCAACAGGAAGTGGTTTTACAAAAAGAATATATAAAGAAACGATTGAAAAAGTGATTGAAACATTTCTAGAAGAATATGAAAATGATTTTTATCAAGGTTATCATTGGAATTGTAAAGTGATAAAGCATGTACATCAAATTGTAAATCATTATATAAGTTGGGATGATGAAACTCAACATGAAGGAGTTTATGGATATACTGAGGGAAAGAAAAAATTATATTATACAACAAAGTATGAACGCAACCCTGTAAATAGAGAGGTCGCAATTTGTATACATGGTACTAAAAGTATGATATGTGGATTTGATTTTGAAGAAAAGTATGGTGAATTAGGGAAAGGATATATAGAAGTTTATCATACTAAACCGTTGGCAGAATTAGAAGAGGAAATTGTTATAGATCCGGTAACAGATTTGATATGTGTATGTTCAAACTGTCATAGAATGTTATATATATTTAAGAAATATATAGTAACAATTGAAGAATTGAAACAGATATTAGAATATAATGAGTAGGAGGCTAGTTATGATTAAATTAGATTATAGAACAAATAATCCTCGGTGGGGTATTTCGGGTATAGAATATGGTTCGTGGGAAGAATTTGCTTTTGCACTTGGATATTTGGCAAATGAGATACATTACAGAAACAAATATGATAGTGGATTAATCGAACTTCATTTTGAAAGTAATGATGTACAGGGAGCATGGGGGAAAGAGGGAAGAATTCATTATTACGGAACAAAATCTTATTTGTCATCGAGACTTGTAAATTGGTATGCTGCTAAGAGTGCAGGAATAGGTAATATATCATATCGAGTTAATTCTAATGATTATATGTATTCATTAGTGCATGATTTTGGGTTTGTGGAGAAAAGATACAGAGGATACACAACTGTAGATATTTTTCCACCTGTAAAAAATGCTTTTGATAGTGTTTGGAATGTATTAGAGAATTATTTGACATATACAGGGTACACAAACACCCAAATAAATCGTATTCGTGAGAGTTATGAAGAAGGATGGAATGAATAGGTAAACAAGTATTTTAATTAAAATGCATTTGGGAAGGATTAGTGATAAAATGCAAACAATTACATTAGATGCATTGATACCAAGAGAAGATTTTAATATTTTATCTTCTACTGGTAGTAGTGGTAATACAAGGAACAAATCAACACTTTCAATAGAAGATTTGAAATATGATTCTTTCTTTTTTAGTGCACTGAGAAAACCGATATTTCAAAGAGAAACAAATGAATGGGATGCGGAAAAAGTTTGTGCTATGATAGAAAGTTTTGTTAATGATGAATTGGTTCCAGCAATAATCTTGTGGAGAAACCAAGGTGGCTACATTTTTGTAATTGATGGTGCACATAGATTGAGTAGTCTTGGGGCTTGGATTAATGATGATTATGGTGATGGACAAATTTCAGTTAATTATTACGGAAATTACATTTCCGAAGAACAAAGAAAGATTGCAGAGAAAACAAGAGAACTTGTAAATAAAAGAATAGGTTCGTTTAAAGAGATTGAAGCAATATCAAGGAATCGATTAACGACAGAGGAAGAAGTAAAGAATGAAATAGCAAAAAATTTAGGGGCATTAGCGATACAATTACAGTGGGTAGTTGGTAATGCGTCCAAAGCGGAAGATTCTTTTTTAAAAATAAATCAGTCTGCAACTAAAATTAGTGATGCAGAGTTAGATTTGATTAAGAATAGAGAGCATTCTTATGCAATTGCTGCACGTGCAATTGTGCGTGCAGGAAAAGGATATAAGTATTGGTCTGCTTATGAGAAAAGTGATCAAGAACTTATAGTAGCATTATCGAAGAAAATTCATCAGATAATGTTTGGAATTGGAAATGTTGATAAAGACGATATCACTTCATTGCCAATTGGTGGACCGTTAAATTCATCGTTAACATTAGATGTGGTAACGCAGACTGTACGAATTTGTAATGGCATAGATAGAAAAACAAAAACGACATTGGGTGATGCTAAAGAAGTAATTACATATCTAAAGAATACCTTGATTATTTTGCAGTATATTAATTCTAAAGAGCAGTATTCATTAGGAGTGCATCCGTTTGTTTATTTCTATTCGGGAATCGGGAAACATAAAATAGGTTCTTATTACGGTTTTCTGATGTTTGTTAAAGAACTTATAGAAAAGAAGAAAATTGATAAATTTATTGAGGCTAGAAGTAAATTTGAGAAAGTAATTTATCAGTACAATTTCTTGGTTCAACAGATAATGAGAAAAGATAGACAGAGTAAGAGAGCGTATTCTTCAATAAAAGAATATTTTTCATTGTTAGTTGATGTGATACATGAATATCCTAAATATGAGGTGGAAAAGATTGTCGAAGAAGTAAGAAAAGATGATAGATTTAAATACTTACAAACTGAAATAGTGGATAACGAAGAGGTGTCTGTAAAAAGTAATTTCTCACGTGGGAAGAAGCAACAAATAAAAATGAATACATTTGTTGAGGCATTGCCAAAGTGTCCTATTTGTGGTGGATATATATGTAGTAGCTCTATATCGATAGATCATATTCAGCGAAAGCAAGACGGTGGTTCTAATGCTATAAGTAATGGGCAGGTAACTCATTTGTATTGCAATACTTCTTATAAAAACTAATGTAGAGATGTTTAGGGTAACTCAATGATGATAGGTCTATGGAACAATATAGAAAGCGAGGTATGGAATGAGAAATATTAATAGAAATGTATCAATGATATGTCCTTTATGTGGAAATTACCAATTTTCAGCCATTGATTGTGATTTAGATAATCTTAGTGAAACTTCGGACGAAACTCGGATCAAATGCTCAGATTGTGGAAGAATTGTAACAAAAGCTGTATTGATAGAAGAAAATCAAGAGAGAATTAATGCCAATATAGAAGATGTAAAAAAAGAAGTGGTGAATGAGATTAAAAAAGAACTCAAAAAAATGTTTAGAAAATTGAGGTAACAATTATGCATGAAGAAATATTAATTGTGACAAAAGATATAATTAAAGATGTAGCTCTTTACTTTGTTCCAATTGCTGCACTTGGAATATCAATTATATCTTTACACAAATCGCGTAGAGTTACTAAACTTGAAAATAAGCTTAAAGAATATGATTTGCGCCTAAAAGAATATGAAATTGAGAAAATTGAAAGTGAAAGACAAGAAAAACAGAAAGAAATCGAACTAAAAAATAAGGCAGATGTGAGAGCAAGAATATATAAGATCTCTGATGGAAAATATAAAATTAAAGTGTATAATTGTGGACAAGGTGTTGCATATAATGTTGATTATGAAATTCCAGATGAATATCAAATTGTTTATATGAAAGAAGTCACACCATTTGAAATATTAAATCCAGGATGTAATTTTGAGGAACATGTTGTAATACATATGCAGAGTTCAAAAAAATATAAAGTTATTATTAAATGGAATGATGTAAATGGAAAAGAATGTGGTAATGAAGTGTTGGAAAGTTGGTAATAGATAGTTCTTTCAAGGCAGGGATATTCTCAGAATACGATCACTACATATTATAAATATATAGTATGTGTGGCAATGAGAACTGTCAGATTATTACAGAAACAGATAGTTCAGGAAAAGCTTTTTCAGCAAGCAAAGGATGTTGTGGTGCTATTTTATTTGGACCAATAGGTATTTTATGTGGTGCATGTGGCAAAGGAAAAAAATCAACAATACTGCTTATGGGGTTTGTTCTTATTGCGGAAATAAATTCAAGGTATGACAAATGACTGATAATTTATGGTTAAAGTTAATTCAGGCAGGAGAGCATCTTGGATGCCTTTAGATGCCTCAGAGAAGTTTTTTTACAAAGGGTATAAGTTTCCGGTTTGCGCGAGATGCACCGATGTTATAGTATCATCTTTTTTAGCTTTTTTATTTTTATTAAAAAGAAGCCATCAAAGAAATTATGTATATTTATGTTTGGAATTATGTTTTTTGATTGGTTTATACAATATATAAATATTAAAGAATCTACAAACAAACGCCGATTTGTAACAGGTTTAATTGGAGGATTTGGTTACTCTACATTACATCTTTACCTATACAAATTTATAATAGAAAAAATCAGTTCTATTGTTAAGCATAGATAAATGTGTAAATCCATTTATACAAAAACTAATGTAACTAATTTTTTATAATAAAGCATTTTAAAATCCACAAGTATTTTCATTAAAGTTTGTATTTGATCTATCATAAAAGATAAAACAGGTATTATACAGCTAATTTGGACATCATCCAAAAAAGAAGTAACATACTTAGTTTTGTGTGATAATTTTGTATTGTCAAATCAATATGGAATTAACGAAAGAAATGGTATATGGAAATACAAAAACGGAAAGCTTATGACAAGTAGCATTATGAAAAACTAAAAAGGAGTTTTATTATAGCAAAATACAGACAGTTATCTAAATTGAGGAGCTATTTATGCAGGAAAATACAGAATATAAAGTTACTATTGAAGAAACAATAAGCCAAACCTTTAAGGTTGTTGCAGAAAATGCAGATGAAGCATATAAAATTGCTGTTGAGAAATATAAAAACGGTGAATTTGTATTATCAGATGCAAATATGATTTTTAAGCAAATACAAGTCTCTGATAATAATCAGAATTACATAGATTGGGAGGAATTTTAATCAAAAAATATGTGAGAACAGTTGATTTCAATATGTGCTATGATGTAAAGTTATACTACCATGAATAAATTAGGTTGATTATACTATTTCGAGAAATGGTGTTAGAAAAATTCATAAACTATAGAGGAGGTTTTATGGCACTGATAAAAAACGAAATACCGATATTAGAATTTGATTCAGAAGCACAGGCAGTATTAATGCCAAGATGCGGATTGGATTACAGGTTTACAAAAAAGGCAGTAATGCTTTTTATGGAACCTGAAATTGAAGAGTATGTGTCAAATAATAGATGCGAGATAATTGGTAAGTTTGAGAGTGTGACAAAAACGTTCTTTGTATATAAGACATTACATAACGGTGTTGAAATTACATTTTGTCAGGCACCTTTAGGGGGAGCGGGAGCTGTTCAGATAATGGAACAGTTAATTGCAGGTGGAGTAAATGAGATTATTGCAGCAGGATGTTGTGGAGCATTGGTAGAGGATGTAGAAAGAGATTTTTTTGTGCCGACAAAAGCACTTAGGCAGGAAGGTACTTCATATCATTATTTGCCACCTGCAAGAGAAGTAGAGGTTGATGAAAGGGCAGTTAAAGCTATAGAGAAAGCATTGATAAAAAATAATAAGTCTTATAGAAAGTGCAAAACATGGACTACAGATGGTTTCTATCGGGAGACGAAAGAGATGGTTTTATATCGAAAAGAAGAGGGGTATTCTGTGGTGGAGATGGAGTGTGCGTCGATGGCAGCATGTGCTAAGATGCGAGGTGTTATATTTGGTCAACTATTGTTTACTGCAGATTCGTTGGCTAATATCGAAGAACATAATGAAAGAAATTGGGGAAATGAACATTTCGGATATGCTATGAAATTAGCATTTGATGCAGTTATGGAGGTGCAGTGTTGAGAACAGAGAAGGAAATGTACAGTATGCTCTTGCAAATTGCCCGGGAGGATGAACGTATTAAGGCTGTATATATGAATGGTTCAAGAACTAATAAAAATGTAGAAAAAGATATTTTTCAAGATTATGATGTAGTATATGTTGTAACTGATACAAAACCTTTTATAGATGAGAAAGAATGGATAAATAAATTTGGTAAGATCTGGTTCATGCAATATCCAGATGAACATCCGGATTACCCAAGTGACAAGGCAAATTTCTATGGATGGCTGATGCAATTTGAAGATGGAAATAGAATAGATTTGCATGTGGAATCTATTAAACACGCAAGGGAACATATACTTGATGACAAATTATGTAAAATATTATTAGATAAAGATAATATTTTGCCAAATATACCGAATTCTACAGATGAAGATTATTATGTAAAGAAACCGACTAAAAAGCAATTTTTATGTACATGCACGGAGTTTTGGTGGTGTCTTAATAATGTGGCAAAGGGGCTTTGGAGAGAAGAAATCCTGTATGTGCAGGATATGATGAATTTTTGTGTGCGTAAACAATTAGAAAAGATTTTATCATGGAAGATAGGCATAAAAACAGATTTTTCTGTCAGTGTAGGAAAATCTTCAAAATATATGTATAAATGGTTGGAAAAAGAAGAGTACAATGCGTATTTGTCCACATATGCAAAAGGAAATACAAGTGATTGCTGGCAGTCAGTATTTAAAATGACAAATTTATTTGAAACCGAAGCAAGGTATGTGGCAGAACAATTAGGTTATGAATATGATTCTAAAGAAGAAAATGCCTGTATGGATTTTTTGAATATTGTTCGTGATTTGCCTAAGGATGCCAAAGAAATAGTCAAAACCCACAGCTAATCCTATTTTAAGCAGATATAAGTTTCTGAGAATAATCAAAAATACATATATTGGGAAGAAGCATAGCATTGAAGCAAAAATCAGGCAGCAGCTTCAGTTTCTTCGGGATATAGGTTTTATTGAATTTCTTGGCATAGGTCAATATAGGAAGATAAAGTGAATTATGAAAAATATATAGAAAGTAAATATCAAACTAAACTATTAACTATATATGTGCAACTAAACTGTAGCCATACCAACAAAAAATTACCGAGGTTAAACATTAATGATTTTAAGTGCAAGCCGAAGAACAGATATCCCCAATTATTATTCAGACTGGTTTTATAATCGAATAAAAGAAGGCTTTTTATATGTCAGAAATCCTATGAATATCCATCAGATTAGCAGAATAGATTTGTCTCCAAAAGCTATTGACTGCATTGTCTTTTGGACAAAGAATCCTGAGCCGATGATGGACAGGCTGGAGGAGTTATCAGCTTATAAATACTATTTTCAATTTACACTAACAGGATACGGAAAGGATATAGAGTGTAATATTCCACATAAAAAAGACAGAATGATACCGATATTTAAAAGACTTTCTGACAAAATAGGCAGCAGGAAAATCATATGGAGATATGACCCGGTTATCTTTTCTAAGACATATAACTTAGAATACCATTTAAAGGCATTTGAGCAGATATCAGCAGCTTTGAAAGGATATACCAATCAATGTGTAATCAGCTTTGTTGACATATATGCAAAGAATAAGAACAATATGAAAATAATTGGAGCTTATGATATTGATAGAATTGAATTGAGGGAATTTGCAGGAAAAATCAGTGAGATAGCAGGGGATAATGGAATGTCTGTTTTTAGCTGTGCAGAAAATGCAGATTTAGAACAATATGGTATAAAGCATAATTGCTGTATTGATAAAATGCTAATAGAAAATATTATCGGTTATGAAATAAATGCTCATAAGGATAAAAATCAGAGGAGTGAGTGCGGATGTATGGAAAGTATTGATATAGGAGCGTATAATACCTGTAAAAACGGTTGCAGGTACTGTTATGCTAATTACAGCGCAGAAAGTGTTGCAAAGAATTGTAATAAATACGACCCGGCATCCCCGATATTGTGTGGAACAATATCAAAAGAAGATAAGGTAAGTGAGCGAAAAGTAAAATCTTTGAAAAATGAGCAAACAAGTATATTTTTGTAATACTAAATAAATATTACCAAGAAATACTATTACTTATATTACCGTAAAAAATGTTTTAAATCAGTTAGAATTGCAATAAGAAAAACTTATGAATGATGGCAATGCATTATTTGGTAGTGATTTGATACAAAATATATGGATAAATTGTCTTGGGATTACAATAAAATTGTAAGAAACTTCTTAAAGCCTGAAGTGAAGATACTTGATATTGATACCGGAGGCGGAGAGGTTCTTTTGTCCTTCAATCACCCATATAATCTGACTACAGTTACGGAATGGTATGCATCAAATGTAAAGGTTTGTGTGTAAACCTTTGGTGCAGATGAAATAAGGGTTTGTGAGGTTACAGATTATTCCGATACACCGTTTTCCGATGTTGGGGCATTGGTATGGTTTGCCGGTCTGATTAAACCAAAGGTTGAATCAGACCGGCAAATTCTATTGTACGGTTATTGCTTAAGATCTTAAGTACAAGGTATTATGTTTTTATACATAAATCACTTTGTGATTTATGGTATTATAAAATAAAAACGGAGGTATTTCATATGCTTAACAGTATTAAAATAGGTAATTTTATAATGAACAGACGTAAAGGACTTGGATTAACTCAACAACAGCTCGCAGATAAGTTAAATGTTTCGTTTCAGGCAATATCTAAGTGGGAGAACGGAAGTACATATCCAAGTATTGAGATACTAAAAGATTTGGCGACAGTATTAGAGGTATCGGCAGATGAAATTTTATCCGGTAGTGAAAGGGATGTTGAAGGGTTATCATATAGTAAAGCAGGTATCGATATTACATATACGGATACAATTAAGAAGGAAATGTCTAAACATTTGGAAACAGACGACAAGCGAGTTTTAAACAGATTGGGTGCATTTGCTTCTTTGTATGATATTAATTTCCCCAATATTAAAAATCCCGTTTTGGTATTAAAATCGGAAGAGCCCGGCTCTAAACAAAAGCTTGCAATGGAGTATGGTTATACAGAATCAATTTGCCATGATATGATTAATCACCTCGTAAATGATATAGCAGTAATGGGAGCAAAGCCATTGGCAGTATTAGATACTATTGTTTGCGGGAACGCCGAAAAGGATACTATTAAAAGTCTTGTTAAGGGAGTATCTGATGCCTGCAAAGAAAATGAATGTTCACTGGTAGGTGGAGAAACATCTATACAACCGTTGGTGGTAGATTACGGAGTATATGTTTTGACATCAAGCATTGCCGGTATTGTAGAAAAATCAAAAGTAATTGATGGACAAGCAATCAAAGAGGGTGATGTTGTTTTGGCAATTGCTTCAAATGGTCTGCATACAAACGGATACTCGTTAGTTCGTCTGCTTATGGATAAAATGCCACAAATAAAGCTGGATAAAATAGACGGATTAACATTTATAGAGCAGATAATGAAGCCGCATACACCATACTATAAAGCATTAAAGGGATTGTTTGAAAAAGATATTATACATGGAATGGCCCATATTACCGGTGGAGGAATTGAGGGTAATTTATGCAGAGTGATTCCTGATGGATTATGTGCAGGAATTGATTTATCCAAATTACGGGTGTTACCTATATTTAAGTACATTAGGAATAGTGGTAATATCAGCGATGATGAGATGCTGCGTACATTTAATTGCGGTGTGGGATTTAATATTGTTGTATCTTACAAGGATAAGGATATGGTTATGAAACATATTGGCAAATACTATGACTGTTATGAAATTGGAACAATTAAAAAAGGAGACAGAAAGATAGTATTTGAAAATAAGTTGAACTGGCTGTAGTATTAGAAAGCTTTAAATAAGTCTGAATAATGTATACACAAGTTTTTGTGTGCTGTTTATGGTATTTGTTCTAATTAAATATTGCTATAATGAGTATTGGAGTAGTCACTTAAAATAGCGTTTATGATTTTCAACGGGAGTTAAAAAATCCAGTTGTTTTTCTTTAATTCCCAGACTTTTTCCGTAAGCATAGGCAGATTTCCAGGTTGATTTGTTAGCAGTTGCATGAAATATTCTATTTTTATAAACTATAATCAGTTCATTTCCACAATAAAAATGAAAATAAAACTCCTGCCTTATAAATCCAATATGGTCTGCCATATTTTTTTGCAAACGATCAATTACAGTAGTTATATTTTCTTCATTTACCTGAATTTCATAAATTGTAATCAGTCCAAACCATATGCTTTTTTTATTTGTTATTGTTAAAGTATTAAATACAGATTTATCTTTTTGGCTTTTATCTATTATATAGCCTAAATACACCTTGTTTTCCATTAGAAATCTCCTTTTTTAATTTATATATTATTCCTGCCAGTTCATTTCTTTATCCGTGATTCCTAATTTGCGACATTCATCTAAAACAAGGGATTTTTCTTGGGAATTTCCGATTTCATATTTGAGTATTTTGTTTCTAAATACAACAAATTTGGTATTTTCCTGTTTGAAATCGACAAACCAGTTCCCGCCACGATTTTTATCTGAAATAATTACTTTTGAAACTAATTTCGGAAAATCAGGAAATGCAGAAGTGAAAAATATAACAGTCCAGTATTTAGGCTTCCCACCGGTATTCCATAGTTCAACTTTGTGTACTGAAATATAATCTAATATGTTTTCATCGTCTATGCTCTCTTTAATTAATGCACCCTCGAATATAGAAGGATTTTTAATACTGACTGCTTTATTTCCACAGGATGACCTCAAATTTCTAAATTTTTCTATTGAAATATTCTATGTATCGCAGTATAATGAACATATGTTCGATATAAAAACACAGCTTTCAATTCAGGAAAAATTGCATATATTAGCTGATGCAGCTAAGTATGATGTTGCATGTACATCAAGTGGCGTTGACAGAAAGGGAAAGGAAGGAGCTCTTGGAAATGCCAGGGCATGCGGTATCTGCCATAGCTTTGCAGCAGATGGGAGATGTATTTCACTTTTAAAGATACTTATGACAAACTATTGTGTTTTTGATTGTAAGTATTGTGTTAATCGTGTATCAAATGATGTACCACGTGCCGAGTTTTCACCGGAGGAGATATGTGAGCTTACAATAGAATTTTACAAAAGGAATTATATTGAAGGGTTGTTCTTAAGCTCAGGAGTTCTTAAAAATCCGACCTATACAATGGAAAAAATGTGCCAGACACTTTTTTTACTGAGGAATAAATATAAATTTAACGGATATATTCATGTAAAGACTATTCCCGGCGCACCTGATGAGCTTTTGGCTACGGCCGGATATTTAGCTGACCGTATGAGTGTAAATCTTGAACTGCCTACAGCAGAAAGTCTGAAAAAATTAGCACCAAATAAAAATTTCAATACTATTCTTAAGCCGATGAAAAAGATTAGCGACACTATAGCAGAGCACAGACTTGCTATAGGAAAAGATGCCCGTATGGAGAGAAGTGAAGTGAATCGGTACTTATCGGGCAGTATATTTTCAAAGAAAAATCTTATTGAAGCTAATAAAAATAATTCCTTTGAAACAGATGTGAATATTTCATCAGATATGGCAGGTATATCCAATAGTAATTTAAAGGGTACATTAAATATACCAGATACAAACAATATGTCAAATGCGTCAAACACAGATAATATATCAGGTAAATTGAATATGTCAAATACAGGAAACATATCAGGTGCAGTGAATGTATCAGATAGAGGTAATATACCCGGTATATTAAATACGTCAGATATAAAAAATCTTACAAGACCATTTGCACCTGCAGGACAGAGTACTCAGATGATTATAGGTGCTACGGATGAAACTGATTTCAACCTTATTAAAACTACTCAAAGGCTTTATCAGACGTATGATTTAAAAAGAGTATTTTATTCTGCATATATACCTATAAATGAAGACAGTGCCTTGCCATCATTGGATACTGCCGTACCTCTTTTAAGAGAACACAGACTGTATCAGGCAGACTGGCTGTTGAGATTTTATGGCTTTAGTGCAGATGAATTACTGTCGGACGACAGACCAAATTTCAACGAACAGATAGACCCTAAGTGTGATTGGGCATTAAGACATTTAGGATTATTTCCTATTGAAGTACAAACTGCTTCCTATGATATGATACTTAGGGTTCCGGGCATAGGACCAAGGTCTGCTAAAAGGATTATGAGTGCGAGAAGATATGGAAGAATTGATTTTGATAATCTTAAAAAAATGGGTGTTGTATTAAAGCGGGCACATTATTTTATTACCTGTGGCGGAAAGATGATGTACAGGATACCTATAGAAGAACAGTACATTACAAGGCAGTTAGTCTCTACAAATGAAAAAGAAAACTGGCAGATAAAACATCAGAACAGTGATAGCAGACAAATGTCATTATTTGATGATTTTGGAATTTCTTAATGGACGTTTGAATTTTTTATTATAAATTTTATGAAACATAAAAATATAGATGTTAAAGCTTAAAAGGAGAAGCTTATGAGAATATACACCTGTAAAGATAATTACGAAGATATGATGACCTGTATTTATGTTGCATGGGAGTGGGCGTTAAAAAACGGACATGATAATGTTAAACTTATGAAAGAGCCTGTTTTACAGCAGTCATTGTTTGATGAATATATTCATGTAGAACCTGATAATGAAAAAGCATCAAAGGTTACAAACTCCATTATAAAAAAGATTTCCAAGGGAGCTTATATTTATGTTTACTATGCTACACTTTCCTGTGATGACACATTAGATGATATATATAGATTTTTGAGGCTTGGGTTTAGGGTAGGAGGAAGAGTTACATCAATGCTTACTGAGGCTTCAGTTATAAAAATGATGGAAAGCAAAAGAAATGTAGGCAATGAAATCCATTTCTTCAGGGAGTTTGCCCGATTTAATTCAATAGATGGTAAGGTATATGTGTGTCATATTGAACCGAAGAATAATACAGCCTATATGGTGGGCGAGCATTTTGCGGACAGAATGCCTTCAGAGCATTGGATTATAGTAGATGATGTGAGAAAGCTAGCGGTTATTCATCCAAAGAATGAGGATATGTATATTAGTAATTTAAGCGATGCTGAAATGGATGTACTAAAAGCTACGGAGATATATGAGGACAGCTATAGGAAGCTATGGACGGTTTTCTTCGATACCATTGGAATAAAGCAAAGAGAAAATTATAAATGCCAGAGAAATATGTTTCCGTTATGGATGAGAAAACACGCAGTGGAGTTTGTGAGAGAATAAATAAGAAAGCTTGCAAACCGGCATTTGTAATAGTGTTCATAGACAAATTAGTACCAGATAATTAAACAGTCGGGTTGTGATAATGGAATAATACCAATTTAAATAGAAAAACAAGTTCAAAATTAAGTGCAGACATAAATATCTCTAACATTCCAATGAGAGATATTTATGTCAATTACTACAATATCAATAACTGTTTTACTTGTTTTAACTGACGGACTGAATTTTAAACAGAAATCAGATTAGTAATATCCTCCAATGATAAGTCTTATTTATAATACAATCTGTTTTTCAAAATTACACCACACCCAATCTTATCTCCTGCATTGCCGGAAGGCTGTGTAGCAAAATCGTCAGTATTTTTATGAATTATTATAGATCTGTCAATAATATCGCTTATGTTAAATCTGTCTGTATAAAAGCAGGAATAGGCGTATCCGTCATTACCTAAAAGCGGTGGCAGGTCGCCTGCGTGTTCGGGATGAGACATATTTGCAGGATTATAGTGACTACCTGTTTTATCAAATGGAGGAGTACAGTTGCCTGTTTCATGAATATGTGTAGCAAAAAAGCCTGTGTGGTTTATGGTATTATCAGGTAAACCGAAAACCTCTATCTCTATAAGTACACCACCAAATGGAACACAGAAAAAATAAGCAGTTCCGTGAAGCTGTGGATAACCTGTATTGCCGGATATTTTTGCATATGCGGATGGCTCGCATTTATTTAAAATATTTAAAAAGGTATTTTGTAGAGTTGTTCTTTTATTATTCATATATAAAATCCATAATACAAAGCTTTAAAAATATTATATGAAAATATATATTAGATGTGATAGACGATTTGCGGTTTTATACTGCCATTTATATTTTACATAGTATTACCGAAGTCATCAATCAATTCATTTGTTTCTTTCAAAACAACAGCCCAAAGTTCCCAATTTTATATTTCTTAATATTCTATGCAATCAAATTTCCAGCTCTGTTTTCATCGAATCTCGGTTTTTTCTCTATTCAGCTTCACAACAAAGCGGAGTTGTGAAATTATATAATTTAAGGGGTACATTACCTGTTACAATTTATTATTAAATTCTCGCCAAACCCTTATAAATACTAACTTTTATATAAGTGAACTTTACATTATGTTATCTATTGTGTTATATCTTACCACAAGGATTTATAAACACTCGTAAGGGCAAAAACGAGGGAAGCAAAATCACATAATACATTATAAGACAATATGAACGGACTGTGTGAACTGATTAAAATGCTTTTTAGATTTTACAGGAAAGGACAGATAAGATGAGATTGATAGTTTGGATATTTGGTGATTTTATCAATAAGTTTTTGTTTTTTGATTTTTATGAAAGGATGATAGAATATCTGAACTTGATGTGATAAAATAAAAAGAAACTTTAAAGTTTAAGCAGAGAATACTAGTGAGAATAGAAAGGGAAAAATGATGCGAATTATTGCTATAATCAAAAAATGTTTGGAATGTGAGAAAAAACTTATTTTATCATCAGTTGAAAAAGAGGATAAGGTTTTGTTTTTTGATAATGAGAAGGAACTTCTTAAAAGCGAGGATTATGCAAATATAGAAATTGTATTTGGTGAGCCTGAATACAGTACGATTCATTTTATGAAAAATCTTAGATGGATTCAAATGACTTGGGCAGGTGCCAATAAATACACGTCTGCTCCGGATTTTCCTGATAATATTATTCTTACCGGTGCTTCAGGTGCTTACGGATGTGTTATTTCTGAATATATTGTTTCCGGAATTCTTGCATTATATAAAAATCTGTTCTCATATCGTGCGCAAATGAAAAGTGGTGGTTGGAACAAAATTGAGGGTTATGATACATTAGAGGGGAAAAGAGTACTTATTTTAGGAACAGGAAATATTGGACAGGAAACTGCCAAAAAGCTTAGATGTTTTGGGTCTTATACTGTTGGAATATGTCGTACTCCAAACAATAAGCATTTGCCTTTTGATGAAATATATACAATAGACAGTGTTGATGCGCAATTGCAAAGTGCTGATGTGGTTATTATCACGCTTCCGGGTACAGCAGAAACAGCGGGAATGTTTGATGCAGAAAGAATAAAAAAGATGAAGGCAAACGCCATACTCGTAAATGTCGGACGTGGATTTGTTGTGAATACGGACGAATTAACAAATGCTCTGCAGAAAGGATTACTCAGAGGTGCAGTTCTTGATGTTACAGATCCTGAACCTTTACCTGAAAAGCATCCTCTCAGATATATGGAAAATGTGTTATTGACTCCGCATATTTCAGGAATAAGTTGGGGAGAAAATAAGTTTACAAGAAAGAGAATTTTAGATATATTCTGCGAAAATATGAAGCGAGATAGAAATAATGAGCCTAAAAAGAATATTATTGATTTCAGTAAAGGGTATTAATTTACAAGCAAAGCATATGCAGCACGATGTGATGAATTAGTCTAGGGTTATGCTTAGATATTGCTATTTTTTTAGGCCCATTAATTGTTTTTTCTTATGCTGATTGTTTCTAACTTGGCATAACACTCGAAACTTTCAGTTTTGTGTATATTTCGTATATTTAAATGCTCTATCCGTATTGTGTGTGGATAGGGCATTTCTTGTGGCAGAGGGCGTTCATCTCGTCCCTTTATTTCTGCTTATGTAAGTCTGTTCGGAATTCTGCTTACGCTCACGCAACAAGGGAAAAAAACGGACTTCCGTAAAGCTTCTGTACAAGGTTGTGGGCAATAAAAAATTTTCCCCTGTAAGTTGCTCGTAAGGGCAAAAACAAGGGGAAATATATACAAGCTCATGCTTTAAGGCTCTGAAAGCCTTGTAAAATAAGGAAAGTTTTTATTCTCCGACCACCTTGTCAAGCAGTCGGGCTGAGGTGCGCTTTGCTTCTCTCGAAGCGTGAGCGTAAATATTCATTGTGGTACTGACGTCGGAATGTCCGAGTAGCTCCTGTACGTCTTTTGGCGCTGCGCCGCCTGACAGCAGATTGCTTGTAAATGTGTGACGGAGCATATGAAAGTGGAAGTTCTCCAAATCCTCAACCTTTTTTTCGGATCGCTCTGCACACGGTTCCCACTGTGCTCGACGATTCAAATGTGCCATCAGGTCGCAGACACACAAGAGCGATTGGCTTGTAACCGTCAGGGACTTCCTCGGTGATTGGCAGAGAATAGACCTCATAATATTGGCGGTCATTCTCGGTGACCTCAACGTAAAAGTTGCGGCTGTAAAGCTCGCCATATCTGCTTTTAACGGCATCATTTTCCATCCTTTCAACTGAGTGTTTTGGGTTTAATGAGCTATATTATCCTCAATAACGTCGAAAAGAAAGATACCGTCAACAATCGCTTCTTTATCATCGCCATCAATCGTCAGCTTGATATTCACCTGCACTGTGCGCTCGTTTACCGCGTCAACATATCTCATAACAATGCGGTACTCAAACGCACCCCTCTTATCAAAATCTAAATATTGGTTGGGACTTCCGATGGTGTCTATTACCTTGTCGAGCGAATCACCCTTATGCAGTCCCATATATTCGCAGCTCTCGCCGTAATATCCGGTTCCGAAGCGATATATCGTACAGTCTTTGACCGACTGCTCGTTTTCACTGAAATTCTTTACATCTACCGTAAAGATATCATTGTGGTCAGCAGTGGTGCCGTAAAGCATACTTGTGTCGTTGCTGTTCAGTGTTCTGTCGAGGTCATTCGACTCATAATTTGTGAGGTAATCGGTTTTTAATATTTCTGTTAAATCATCACCCGCTACGATTGTTAAGGTATCATCTACCGTCATTTTATTGTCGAGCGTTACTTTTCTGCGTTCGTTATCTTCTTTGTACACCCAATAGCTGTTTAAGTTAGGCTGGTGTTCATTAAGGGTGAAATCCGATGTATATGCGTGCTCGTTGAAATATTCAACGGCTGGCTTAATCTCATTCACATTGGCTTGAATAGGATTGTCGTTGACAAGCTGACTTTCAGCTGCTTGACCTTCGGCATTATCTTCTTTGGACGCAGTATCAGCACTTTGCGAGCAACCCGCAAATGCAGAAATCATCATTACAGTTACTGTTAAAATTGCGATTCGTCTTTTCATTTTCATCAATTCCTTTCTTCCTTCGGAAAAATCGTGCACATGTGATAATTGTATTTTTCAGCGTCATTTGGTGTGGAGTTTACCTTCAGCTTCAACGTCGGATAGCTCAACTGTGTATAATCGGTTTCCACACCCGGTAAATCACTTGTGTTGTACACTACATTTGTTTTTTCAACCGGATCGCTACAGGCTTGCAAAATAGATTCTGTATCTACGGCATGATTAAACACCAGCCCGCCGCTGAGAATCAACTCGGACGCGTCTTGATTAGGCTCAAGAATATGAAATTCCACGTCAACGTAACGCACCTCGCAATCCTTGAGAAAAGCGCCATCCTGCGTCGTATTTTTTATATTCATTTTCAGCTTGGAATCCGCGCTGGTACCGTCAGCCTTTTTCAAATGAACCGTCGTACCGTTGCCCGACCCTGTGGTCTGCTTTGCGAAGTAATCTTCGTCACCCCGCGCATTCACCCAGCCGTTATCAAGAAAGGCTTGCAACGGACAGGGCAGTGTGTATACCACACCGTCGAGCACAAAGGTCGCATCGTCCGTGCCGACTGTTTTCATTTTCTCAATTGCCTGTTCCGTTGTGAGCAATTCGGTGTTGCTGTCGGATTGGGCGCTTGGTGTGCTTATGGTGGTGGGATTCTCATTTTGTGCTGTCGGCTTTTGGCTATTGGAATTTGCCAATATTGCCGCGGTGATACCGCCACCGATAAGAACAACCGATGCCGCAGCGATTACAACCTTACCCGCAAGCGTAGTGAAAAAACCTGCTTTTACCGTTGCGGTTGCCGTAGCAGCGGCAGACACAGAGGAAACCGCTACGCCGCTATGCACTGCGCTGTAGGCAGGCGCAGTATGTATTGTCGAAAATTCTTTTGCTAAACTTTTGAACTGAGCAGAAAACAGAGCAAACGGAAAAAGAGCATAGAGCTTTGTACCGTCCTTTTCCAGTTTTTCAACTTCCTTTTTGATGTCAGCCCGCGCGGCAAGCAGCTTGTATTTCACAGTAGTAACCGGCAGCTGCAGGGCTTCAGCGATTTCTCCGACAGACATTTCCTGATAATAATACATCAAAATGCACAGACGTTTTTCTTCGTACAGCCTGTTGATAATCTTCATCAGCAATCGACTTGTTTCCTTACTGTCTGCCGATTGCTCTGGTAAATAGTCTTGATTTAACTCTGCTTCGTCAAACGCTTCATTTGACAGTGCTCCGATATTATCAAACAACATCGGTTTTTTCTTCGCAATATAGTTCTTTGCCGTGTTAGCGACAATACGATTAAGCCAGCTTTCAAAAGCGTCAGGATTCTTTAACTGTTGAATACTGTTAAACACCTTTAAATAGCTGTCCTGCATAATATCCAGCGCATCGTTTTCGTTTTGTGTAATGCTGAACGCTACAAAGTAAGACGAATCCTTCGTTAAATTATAAAGCGCTTCAAACGCTCGCTGGTTGCTGTTTTGCGCCGCCTTGACTATTTCGGTTAAGTCAGTTCTCATTTTTTACCTCCGATTTCAATTTCTTATTAATGCTTTTCCAAAGCTTATTTGAACTTTTATCAGACATGGTTTTTCGATTTGCCTGTAGCTTCAAATAATATTTTATTAACCACACAGTTACACCTCCTTGTCCATAATATAGACAGTTGAGGATAGGGGTTGGATAGTTAAATTCAGAAATTATTTTAAAAATTATAAAAAAGATATATAATTAAATCGAGCCGCGCAGAAAAACGCAAAGCTCATTTGGTACTAAATAAAATTATATGTCTTTAATACGCCATAGAATCTAAGTCCTTTTCAGAAACCTCAAATTTTCAATATTCTCGGTTTGTTTATTCTATATATTTTGAAAACTGACATTGCTCTTGAACTGTTTTTCCGATTAACGTAATTGCTTTTTTCGGGCAACGACTGATACACCGATAACACATTGTACACATATTTCCCGCAACTGCTTTTTATTTTCGATTGTTATATTGTTCATTGGGCAAATTCGGCTGCACAGTTCACAACCAATGCAGCTATCGTTAATTTTCAATTTATCTGAATAATGACTTGTTTTGTTATAAAACCACAGCCTTTGACCAAAGAGACCAATGATATGCGAAAAGAAACTAATTCCCTCTTTAGGACAATTACCGTTTTGAATATCACGCGCTGCCTTTTCAATCTTCTTATCCGCTTCGACAACAATCTTTCTGTTTTCTGCAACAGTCTTTTTTAACATTTTACTATCACATACGGAATCAGGCATATGAATTTGCAAGCCACCCAAGATTACAGCTCCCTTTTTCTTTAGAAGCCTTGCAGTACAGCCAGCACCGTCACTGCTGAAAGCGCCCATTGTTGTGACACATAAAACTCTCTTATTTTCCCAAATATCATTTGAATTAATAAAATTCCGAACCATAATAGGGGCATTGGAAAACTGAGTTGGATAGCCCAGAATAATTATTTCGTTGCTATTTATTTCACTAATTATTTCTTTGCTTTCCAAAGGAATAGTTTTTGCAGATTGGTCTAACAGTTTTACTAATAAATGGTTCTAACTAGAACATTAAATCCAGTTTATCAGCATAATTATAATCTGTTTTCAGCAGTAAAACAATATCAAAAAGGGAGAGGGAAAATTCAAGTAAAATAAAGGTTGATAATATTTATCATTTGTGCTAATATAATCCCATTAATTCCCAAGAGGGAGTAATCGGCATATTATATAATATGTAGTATATATCGACATAATGGTACTATTACCCGGTAATACTATAGACGATGAGACTCATGGGCAACTTTTTTAGTTGCCCGTGAGTCTTTTTATATAAATAAAAAGTTATTTTGGACTTAAAATCATAAAAATCAACACTATAAATAAATACAGCTGCATAATTAATATCTTATTAGAGAACAGGAAGCTGATACAAAAATGCAGAACAATGTACGGACACAAATATAAAAGGAAATATAATACAAAATGGTTATAATAATTAAATAAATATATATTTGGAAAAATTAAAAACCTTTAAATTATAGACAGATTAAGCGATTTACGAAAAAGGAGAAAGTTATGGGTATTATTGAATTATTTATTCTGGCAGTAGGCTTGTCAATGGATGCTTTTGCTGTATCAATATGCAAGGGATTATCTTTAGGCAGGATAAAAGCAAAACATATGTGTATTGCAGGTGCATGGTTTGGTGCTTTTCAGGCTTTGATGCCACTTATAGGATACTTGTTAGGAAGCTTTTTGGCTGATATGATTACAAAGTATGCACATTGGATTGCATTTGTGTTATTACTGCTTATAGGTGGAAATATGATAAAGGAAGCCTTTGGAGAAGAAGAAAAGGTAGATGCAGATATGAATGCTAAAAATATGCTTTTATTGGCTATAGCCACCAGTATAGATGCGTTAGCAGTAGGAGTAACTTTTGCTTTTCTAAAAGTTCAAATAGTACCGGCGGTCTCCTTTATAGGCATTATTACCTTTATATTTTCAGCAGTGGGTGTTAAGATAGGAAGTATATTTGGAACAAAATATCAGGCAAAAGCAGAATTTTGCGGAGGTGCCATTTTAATATTAATTGGCATAAAGATATTGATAGATGGATTAGGTGTTCTGTAGAGTATTGACAATGTAGCAGATGAGATTTATTATAAGTTGGAAATGTAAAACCTCTATTATTCAAAAAATAAAAATACCCTGCAGCTTTGCTGTGCTGCAAGCCTGCTGTGGGTATATTTGACTTTGATTTCGTGAATTCCTCCAGCCTTGTATATCATAAACATATTGTGTATAGATATGTAATTTCCGAAAAGTATAATGGTATAAATACGAACAACAATATTTTAAGTAAAATTAAATATAGTAAAGAAAGAAGGAAAGGAAATGGCAGAACAGGAAAACAAAAGAACACACAAAGAAATTACTAAAAGATATATTCTGTTTATAATAAGTTTATTTTTCTCCGCTTTGGGAGTAGCAATAACAAAAAAAGGAGAGTTAGGTGTATCACCTATATCCTCAGTTGCCAATGTATTAAGTATAAAATTTAGTGCATTATCATTGGGAAATTGGCTGATTGCATGGAATGCTGTTCTTATTTTAGGACAAATTATATTACTAAGAAAGAAATTCCAATGGATACAGCTATTACAGCTGCCGTTGTCAATTTTGTTTGGATATTTTACGGATTTTTCTATGTGGATTGTTTCTCATTTTGAAATAGAAGCTTATCCGATACGATTGGCAATGATAATAATAGGCACAATTGTTCTGGGATTTGGAATAGCATTATCTGTTATAGCAGATGTTATAATGAATTCAGGAGAAGCATTTGTCAAAGCAATTTCAGATACAATACATAGGGATTTCGGAAAAATAAAAACTATTTTTGATATAAGCTGTGTGGTAGTTGCTGTTTTATTGTCCTTGCTATTTTTCAATTTTACCATTGAGGGTACCAGGGAGGGAACTATTATAGCGGCGTTATTAACAGGAAGTATAGTTGGAATGTTTTCTAAAAAACTGTTAAATCCCATAAATAATATTATGAAAAAGTAAAAATTTTATTATATACAAAACTATTTAAAAAGGAGAAGATATTATGAACCCTGCATCTATTATTAAGATAATGAAAGCAAAAGATAAGTTTACAAATAATCATCCAAGGTTTGCTGCATTTTTACAGATGGTATTTTCAAGTAAGCTTGAAGAGGGAACTATAATAGAAATCACAGTGACAAAGCCAAATGAAAATCCGATTACAACCAATATGAAAGTATTACAATCTGATTTAGAATTATTTAATGAATTGAAAGAAATTATAAAATAAAAATATCAATATCAGAAACTAAAGAATAAAATCTGCATATTAAGGAGTTGTATATGGGAAAACTTTATTTTACAAGACATGGAGAAACTATTTGGAACGTGGAAAAGAAAATATGTGGTGCTACAGATATAGCACTTACAGATTTAGGACATAATCAGGCAAAAGAGCTGGGGAGGAGAATATTAGAAGAAAAAATTCATATTGATGAAATACTATATTCTCCGCTTATGAGAGCTGCTGATACGGCAAAGCATATTTCCGAAATAACAGGTATTCCGTGCAGGGAAGAAATGAGGCTAAAGGAACAGAATTTTGGAAAATATGAGGGAACAGCCAGAAATGGCGAGGAGTTTAAACAGGCAAAATCACAGTTTGTTAATCATTTTGAAGGTGGAGAAACAATGCTTCAAATGGCACAGAGAATTTACAACTTGCTGGATGACTTAAAAGAAAGCTCTTATAGTAAAACTTATCTTTTAGTAGCACATAATGGTATTGCAAGAGTAGTCAATTCGTATTTTAAGGATATGAGCAATGATGAATATGCGAACTTTGGAATAGATAACTGTGATCTGCTTGAGTATGATTTTAAGTAGAGCTTAACTAAATTAAAATATTGAAAGGAAAGAAAAATATTATGAGTAAAAAGGTATTAGTTGTAGTAGATATGCAAAAGGATTTTATAGATGGTGCATTGGGAACAAGTGAAGCTGTAGCTATTGTGGGAAATGTAGCAAAAAGAATAAAAGAGTTTGAGGGAGAGGTTGTATTTACAAGAGATACACATTTTGAAAATTATATGGATACAAGTGAGGGAAAGAAGCTGCCTGTGCCACATTGTATAAGAAACACAGACGGATGGCAGCTTGACAGATTAATAGAAGAAACCAGAAAGCCGGATATGAAAATTTTTGACAAGCTGACATTCGGCTCAGTGGAGTTAGGCGCATATCTAAAGGAAATGCAGGATTTAAGAGAGGTTGAGGTTGTAGGACTTTGCACGGATATATGTGTTATTTCAAATGCACTTCTAATAAAAGCATTTGTTCCGGAGGTTCTGGTAGCTGTAAGAGAGGACTGCTGTGCGGGAGTTACTGTAGAAAGTCACAAAAATGCACTTTCAGCCATGAAAATGTGTCAAATAGAAGTTATATAGATTAGCCTTTGACATCATAATAAAATTGAAAATATAAGATAAAAATATGTTATATAGATTAGCATTGGCATCATAATAAAGCATTATATAAAATAATAGAATTGATATAAATATTACATATAAGCATTTTATAAAGGATAGAGAAGTATTATTTATGGAAAACATTGTAAATGAACTATTTGAAATGCAGGATTTAAAGTATAGAGACTTTAATTCAAAGCTGATTCCTGAAATAGATAAAGAAAAAATAATAGGAGTAAGAACACCCAATCTTAGAGCATATGCAAAGAGAGTTGCAAAAGAGCCTTATGCAAAGGATTTTTTAGAAGAATTACCACATAAGTACTATGAAGAAAATAATCTGCATGGTGAATTATTGGCATTAATATATAAAAAAGATATAGAAGAATGCTTCTGTAATCTGGAAAAGTTTTTACCTTATGTGGATAACTGGGCGACCTGTGATTTAATGTCCTTTAAGATATTTAAGAAAAATTTACCTTTAGTTTATAAAAAAATTGAGAAATGGGTAAAAAGCGATAAAACATATACTGTAAGATTTGGAATAGTTACTCTTATGAATTACTTTTTAGAGGAGGAATTTAAGGAAGAGATGCTTAAGCTTATCCTTAATATAAAATCAGAGGATTATTATATAAATATGGCAAGAGCATGGTATTTTAGCATGGCGTTGGTAAAACAATATGATATTTCACTAAAATATTTTGAAAAGCCATCTATGGATGTATGGACACATAATAAGTCCATACAAAAGGCTGTTGAAAGCAGAAGAATAAGTGATGAAAATAAAAAGTATCTTAAAACATTAAAAATACGCTGATTTCAAGGTAAAGGAGAATTCGTTGAAGATAGAATTAACAACACTTTGTTATATAGAAAAGGATAATAAATATCTTATGCTATATAGAAATAAAAAGGAAAACGATTTAAATGAGGGTAAGTGGATAGGTGTTGGTGGGAGATTTGAAACGGGTGAAACACCGGAGGAATGTATGAAAAGGGAAATACTGGAGGAAACAGGTCTGAGTGTTTTAAAATACAGATACAGAGGACTGATAACCTTTGTGTCAGAGGGAAATATAGTAGAATATATGCATCTCTATACGGTATCTGAATTTGCCGGAGAACTGACAGAATGTAATGAGGGCACTTTGAAATGGATACCAAAGGAGGAAATTCTATCTTTAAATTTATGGGAGGGAGATAAAATTTTCTTAGAGCTTTTAAATAAAACAGATAATTATTTTTCTTTAAAGCTGAGATATAAGGGTGACAAGCTTATAGAAGCTTATGAGAGCTATAGGTCAGATAATTAAACAGGTGAAATAAAAAGTGGAATTGATGGGGGATTTACCGTAAAGTACATAAACAGTAGTGTCGTTATACAAAAAAGTATAAAATATGTACGTTCACTAAAATAAAAGCTCCAGTTGTTTTTGATACTGAAGTAGCTGAATATATATGATATAGCCATTGCAATATAGTAAATTGCAATATTTACGGCATCAACATTTTTTCCGTAAACTCCAATATATGTATAGAAAAGTACAATGGTAGATATCATTCCGATAATTGCAGATAAAAATTTAGTAGCAATATAGTTTTCTGATTGTACATTCAGACAGTAATATTCAAATACAGATACGATTATAATAGGGAAAAATATGAGCTTTAAATGTTCAAAGGTAGATTCGTTTATAGGAAAGAACAGACCTATAAACGGATTATTTCCCGTAAATTCATATACAAAATGAAAAACGGCACCCAAAATTCCTGCAATTATATAGCTTATCAGTTCATTTCTTCTTAGCTTATTCATTTTATTTATACTCCTTTACATAAGATTAATATTATGATAACAGCAGGTATTTTCCCAAATTAATATTTACGGTTTGTTAATCTGGTATTATTATAACTGCATATTAATAAGATATTCAAAAAATAAAATTTTATATTCAAAATTATAATGAAATATTCTGAAAAAATTTATATAAAAATGATAAAACTTAAGTATCATTATATTGATATTTAGCGACAGTATATGTTAAAATAAAAATAATTTTTGAAGAAGTTATTAAAAAGTATACTTTTGGAGAAATAATATTGAAAGAAGCTTTCAAATTTAAGTATGTACTTCAACTGGAAGTGAATTCACCTCCAATTGAAGCATTAGGAGGCAAATATGACAATTAAAGAATGTTATGAAAAAATGGGAGCAAATTATCAGGAGGTTATATCTCGTTTAATGACAGATGCAAGAGTAGAAAAGTATGTATTAAAATTTGCTGATGGAAATTATTATACGTTGATTGAAGAAACATTAGCAGAGGAAAAATGGGAGGATGCCTTTAGAAATGTACACAATTTAAAAGGCGTTGCACTTAATCTTTCACTTACAAATGTTCATAAGACCAGTGACATATTATGCGAAGCGTTAAGAGGAGGAAAGCCTGATATTGATATTACGCCTCTTCTGGCAGATGTAAAAAAAGCATATGATGAAGCAATAGCAGCAATTAAGTTGTTATAAATATTTCTTGTATGTAAAATTCACATTTTTTAAATGACTGCATATGATATACATTGGTTAGTAAAAATACAAAAGCATATATACTGAAAATTGCATTTAGCCTGATAGTATTTAAAGAGTAGAGCTTGTCTCCGGAATTTATTTAATTTTCGGAAGAGAGCAATATATCTTAAACTTTAGAAGAGTAACAGGGATACGTCTTGCTAATATTTTTAACTCGGTGGAATATAAAGAAAGATTAATGAATAGATTAGTTAGTTGAATATTAAAAATATAGCAGATAATAGATGAAAATACATATTAATGATATGGAGGAAATATGGAAAAGAAGACGGTATTAATAGCTGATGATGCTGAAATCAACAGAGACATATTGAACTACATTTTTGAAGGAACGTTTAACATTATTATGGCAGTAGACGGAGAAGAAGCAATTTCCAAAATAGAGGAAAATAAAGAAAAGCTTTCTCTTGTTTTCCTAGACTTAATGATGCCTAAAAAATCAGGTTTAGATGTTTTGGAGTATATGAATGATAAGGATTTAATAGATATAATCCCTGTTATTATGATTACCGGTGAAGCAACTGCTGAAAGTGATGAGAAAGCATATGAATATGGTGCATCAGATATTATATATAAGCCTTTTGCACCAAGAGTTGTTATGAGAAGAACAACAAATATTATCGAGCTGTTCGAGCATAGAATAGATGTAGAAAGACAGCTTGAGGAAAGAACTAGGGAATTAATTGAAAGCAGGGAAAAGCTGGAAAAAAGTAATGATTTCCTTGTAAACGCACTTAGTTCAGTTGTAGAATTTAGAAGTCTTGAGTCAGGAGATCATATAAAAAGAGTAAAAGAGTTTACTAAGATACTGCTCAACTATATAAGAAAGCATTTTCCGGAATATAAGCTTACAAAGGAACAGGTAGATTTGATTGTAAATGCCAGTGCCTTGCATGATGTTGGTAAAATCGCTATTCCTGATAGTATTTTGTTAAAGCCGGGCAGATTTACTCCGGAAGAATTTGAAGAAATGAAAAAGCATACCATATATGGATGCGAATTACTTGAAAAGTTTAATCAGGAGGAAAATGAGTTTTATCGTTACTGCTATGATATATGCAGATATCATCATGAGAGATATGACGGTAAAGGATATCCTGATGGGCTTTCGGGAGATGAAATTCCTATTTGGGCACAGGTTGTATCTATAGTAGATGTATATGATGCATTGATAAGTAAGCGTTGCTATAAAGATGCATATGGTATTGAAGAGGCTATCAGAATGATTAATGCAGGAGAGTGTGGTACATTTTCACCTAAGCTGTTAGAATGTTTTGAATTGGCAAAGGATGAAATAATTGCTAATACGCAGAATATTATGAATTAAAAAATAAGCGAGCCAAGGTCAGAATTGATTGACCTTGGCTCGTTGCAGTAAAGAACAGATAAAGCTATTTTTCTGTAATAAACAGTACACCCAGTGTCCCGTATCCGCAGTGTGAGGAAATTACTCCACCGGCCCTGGTTACCAGTATTTCATTAAAAATATTTAATTCTTTCAAATAATTTTTAACACTGTTTATAATTGCTTCCCCGCAACCGGAATGCGTGATAAATACTCTGGCCGATTTTGCATTTTTTAAATCAGCCTCTAAATCTTTAGCATAGGATAATATAACACTGTCGATTTTACCACGATATTTTTTTGTAGCTTCCATTTTACCGTCTTCAACTACTATTTTGGGATGAAGCTTTAAGACGCTTCCGGCAAGTGCTGCTACAGAACTGCATCTTCCTCCGCGGTGAAGATATGTGAGAGTATCTACTACAAAGCTTGCCCGTACATAAGGCTTTAGAGCTTCTGTTTTTTCGGCAATTTCTTTTGCACTGATTCCGTTTTTTGCCATAATGGCAGCTTCTATTACTAAAAGGCCAATACCCGTAGACAGGTTTGCTGAATCAATTACAAAAACTTTATCAGGGGCATTTAATTCTTCGGCGGCAATTTTCATAACATTACATGAGGTGGACATCTTACTTGAAATAGAAAAGCATACTATTTCGTTACCCTGCTCAATAAATGGTTTGAATAGTGAAACAGCTGCATCCAAAGAGGGGGCAGAGGTTTTAGGTGTGGTTTTATTTTTGTCTGACCAGGCATATATCTCATCAGGAGTGATATTTACACCATCCTCATATTCTTCATCGCCCAGCAGAATATGAAGCGGAAGTATTGAGATATCATATTTGTCAAGCAAAGCTTTTGACAAATCACAGGTACTGTCTGAAATTATTTTAACCATAATAAAGTCCTTTCCGGCATTTTAAGTATAAAAATAATAACTCCAGGAGTAATTATTTTTATAATATAACCCATATTATACCAAAAGCATACAAAAACTGTAACGAAAAGTCAACTTTTCTATATATATTCTGACGAAGGGTAGTAAGATTTGATAAACCTAAAAATATAAAATAAGGAAATTCAAAAATAGAAATATAAAATCAAAAAATATTATATTTCTACATAGAGTGAATTGTGCTATACTGTAAGCTGTGAGAAAAAAAGTAAATCGTTGACAGAGGTAAAATATTTTGACCGCACGATAAAGTTTATAGAGCAGGAAATAAAAACAGCAATCAGCTTAAGGTTTACTTAAGGTTTATATGAAAGGATTAAAAAAATGATTAAAGAAGCAATTATTAAACTTAGCAACAAAAAAGATTTGACTTATGATGAGTCATTAGCCGTAATGAATGAAATTATGACCGGAGAGGCATCTGATGTTCAAAAGTCGGCATATCTTTCATTACTGTCTTACAAGGGTGAGACTATTGATGAGATTACAGGTTCAGCAGAGAGCATGATTTCGCATTGTACCGGCTTAAGGCATGATATGGATGTACTTGAAATTGTAGGTACTGGTGGAGATAAGTCCAATTCTTTTAATATATCTACAACCTCATCCGTGATTATTTCGGCAGGTGGAGTGCCTGTAGCAAAGCATGGTAATAGAGCTGCTTCTTCAAATAGCGGTGCAGCGGACTGCTTAGAAGCATTAGGTATAAATATTAATATTGAGCCGGAAAAGAGCGAGGAATTGCTTAAGAAGATTAATATCTGTTTCTTATTTGCACAGAAGTATCATACAGCCATGAAATATGTTGGGCCTGTCAGAAAAGAACTTGGGATTCGCACCGTATTTAACATATTAGGACCGCTTTCAAATCCGGCGAGGGCAAATTTACAGGTTATGGGTGTATTTAGTGAAGAATTAGTTGAGCCGTTGGCAAAGGTTCTGTCAAATCTCGGAGTAAAAAAGGGTATGGTAGTTTATGGACAGGACTGTCTGGACGAAATTTCAGCCAGTGCACCTACAACAGTATGTGAGTTTGAAAATGGTGAATTTAAGACCTATGTAATTACTCCTGAGGATTTTGGATATGATAGATGCAGTAAAGAGGAGCTTGTTGGCGGAACACCACAGGAAAATGCCGAAATTACAAAAAATATTTTAAATGGTGAAAAGGGAGCAAGAAGAACTGCGGTGGTCATGAATGCCGGTGCAGGACTTTATGTAGGAGGTGCCGCTGCTTCATTGGCAGAGGGAATGAGGCTTGCGGAAGAATTAATCGACAGTAAGGCAGCACTTAACAGACTTAATGAGTTTATAGCTCTTTCAAATGAATAATATGGAAAAGAAGAATATTACAATAGGAGTTCTGGCTCATGTGGATTCAGGAAAGACCACATTGTCAGAGGCTATGCTATATATAAGTGGAAGTGTTAGAAAAGTAGGCAGGGTAGATCATGGGGATGCGTTTTTAGACACGCATTCCCTTGAAAAACAAAGAGGAATAACTATATTTTCAAAGCAGGCATTAATCAGCTATAAGGACACAAATATGTATCTTTTAGATACACCTGGTCATACAGATTTCAGTGCTGAAATGGAACGGACGCTAAAGGTTCTGGATTATGCCATACTTGTAATAAACGGCAGTGACAGACTGCAAAGTCATACCTTTACATTGTGGAGACTGCTTTTGAAATATAGTATTCCTACTTTTGTTTTTGTAAATAAAATGGATATGACATATAGGGATAAAGCAGAAATATTAGAGGAGCTAAGTACAAAATTAAAGGGAAGCTTTGTAGATTTTACGGATACCGACAGTCTGTTTTTTGAAAATATTGCCGGATGCGAAGAAGCTTTAATGGAAAAATATTTTGCAGAGGAAGAAATATCAGATAAAGAGATATCGGAAGTAATCAAATCAGGAAAAATAATCCCCTGTTATTTTGGCTCGGCACTTAAACTGTCAGGGGTGGACAAGCTTTTAGAGGGAATTGAAAAGTATACATCTATAGAAAGAGAAAAAGAATTATCAGGTAAAGTGTTTAAAATATCAGGTGATGAGCAGGGAAACCGTCTTACACACATAAAGATAACAGGTGGAAGCCTAAAGGCTAAAGAAGTAATAGACTTTAGCGAGGATATGAGTGAAAAGATTAATCAGATAAGAATATATTCAGGTACAAAATATGTAATGGTTAATGAAGCAAAAGCCGGTATGGTAGTAGCAGTTACCGGACTGAGTAAATCATATGCCGGAATGGGCATCGGAAAAGAAAAGTCAGATACATCCATGGATATTGAGCCGGTACTTAGCTATAAGGTAGAATTACCGGAGGGTGCGGATACACTAAAGGTATATAACACAATTAAGATATTAAATGAAGAAGACCCTTCGCTTGAAATAGGCTGGAATGATACATTAAAGGAAATAGAAATAAAACTGATGGGGCAGATTCAGACAGAAATATTAAAGAGTATAATCAGGGAAAGATTTGATATAGAGTTGGAGTTTGGAAAGGGGAATATCGTATATAAGGAAACAATTTCAGAGAGTGTTACAGGTGTAGGTCATTATGAGCCGTTAAGACATTATGCAGAGGTACATTTAATGATAAAACCACTTGAGAGGGGAAGCGGTATAAAGGTATCTTCAGAGGTGAGTGTTGACAGATTAGCTATAAACTGGCAAAAACTTATAGCTACACATATTAAAGAAAAATCACATAAGGGAGTATTGACGGGCAGTGAGCTGACAGATGCAGAAATTGTAATTATAGGTGGTAAAGCACACAAAAAGCATACAGAGGGCGGTGATTTCAGACAGGCAACATATAGAGCAATAAGACAGGGATTGATGAAGGCAAACAGTATTCTGTTGGAGCCTGTGTATGATTTTGTGCTTGAAATTCCAAGCGAATATACAGGCAGGGCTATGACGGATTTGGAAAGGCTTAGTGCAAGGTTTGAGCCTCCTGTGATAGATAAGGAAAGTACAATTATTACAGGTATAGCACCGGTAGAAACCATGATGAATTATCCTATGGAGCTTGCAGCATATTCTAAGGGAAAGGGAAGAATTAATGTCAGCGTATGCGGATATAAGGAGTGTCATAATCAATCCGAGGTAGTAGAAAGGATAGGATATGACGCTTTAGCTGATATAGAAAATACACCGCATTCCATATTCTGTGTCAATGGAGCAGGATATGTGGTAAGCTATGATAAAGTAGAAGATTTTATACAAATTAACAGCTATGAGGCGGCTTCAGAAGGTGAAATTATAAATACTCCAATTAACGGGCATATAAATATTGGCAGTAATTTAAAAGAATATAAAGGAGGAAGTTTAAATTCATATGATAAGGCTAATGATTATGGAATATTAGATAGAGAACTGGAAGCAATTTTTGAAAGAACATATGGTAAACAAAAATCCAGAAAATATAATCAGGAAAATACAGATTATATAACAAATAATTATGCGGACAATTTGAAAAGCAATAATTCTGTGGGAGCAGGTAATTCTTTTGGAAACAGATTTATTGACAATAAGTATAATAACAGAAACAATGAAAGAAAGTATGGAAAGGAAAACGTCAAAACAGAGGAATATTTATTGGTAGACGGTTATAATGTTATATTTGCATGGGAGGAATTAAGTGAACTGGCAAAGATGAATATTGATGCAGCAAGAGATAAGCTTATGGATATTTTATGCAACTATCAGGGGATTAAAAAATGCAGGCTTATGGTAGTGTTTGATGCATATAAAGTTCAGGGGAATACCGGAAGCATGAACAGATATCATAATATATATGTGGTTTATACAAAGGAGAGTCAGACTGCGGACGCATATATAGAAAAGTTTGCCCATGACAATGCCAAAAAATATAAGATTACAGTAGCAACCTCTGACGGAATGGAGCAGATAATAATACGTGGAGCAGGCTGCCTGCTGTTATCCTCCAGAGAACTGAAGAAAGAAATAGAGAATTCCTTACAGGCTGCGAAAGAAGAATTTTGTGCAAAAAGAAGTGGTGGAAAGTCATATCTGTTTGACAGCCTGGATAAGGAATTCAGGGAATATCTGGAAAGGATACGATTAGGCAGGGACTAGTGTACATTACACTAGCAAAGCTTTTTCCTTTCTTTCATAAACATAACTACTGAAATAGAAGCGGCGGTAATATCTGCTACAGGACCTGAATACATTATACCATCGATACCCATGAATAATGGGAAAATTATAATAAGTGGCAGCAGGAATATAATCTGTCTGGTGAGAGATAGGAAAATACCTCTCTTTGGCTTTTCTATAGCTGTAAAAAAGTTAGAGGTCAGAGGTTGTATACAGTTTATAAACGTACCAAAAAGATATATTCTGAAATAGCTTATAGCAAATCTGTAATATTCATCACTGCCGTCTCCAAATATGGAGGTAATCTGTTCCGGAAATATCTGAAAAGCCATAAAGGCTATAATGGATACTGCCAGACCTGTAAATATGGCGTATTTATATGTAGTTTTAACTCTGTCATATTTTTTTGCACCATAGTTGTAGCTTATAATTGGCTGTGTACCTTGTGCCAGACCTATAATAAAGGAAAAGTATACCTGATTTACTTTTGAAATAATACCTGCACAGGCAAGCGGTACTGATTCACCATAGCTGCTTTTAGCACCATAGTAGGTCAGGGATTTGTTAAGGACTATCTGGACAATCATCATTGCAAGCTGGTTAAAGCATGGAGTAGCACCAAGAGAAGCAATTTTTTTAACATATTCAAATTTGGGTATGATATGTTTTAAAGAAATCTTGGCAGTTTTAAAACGCATGAGATATGCAAATACCATTATTGCCGAAACTATCTGACCGATAATTGTAGCAAGGGCGGCACCTGACATATCCATATCAAAGCCGTATATAAAAATCGGATCTAATATTGTGTTTACAATAGCACCGGATAAGTTGCAAAGCATAGAATATGTGGGACTGCCGTCAGCTCTTACAAGGTTACTGCCTCCGCTTGAAATGATAACAAACGGAAAGCCTATGGCAACTATACGGGTATATTCCACTGCATATCCATATACATCTGCCGGACAGCCGAAAATATTCAGCATCTGAGGTAAAAATATTTCAACAAAAGAAAGTAATACGGCACCGCTAATAGCCATAAGTGATAATGCGTTGCCGACATAGTACATGGATTTGTTTTTATCATTCCTGCCAAGTGTAATATTAAAGGCAGCTGCACCGCCAATACCACAGAGTAAAGCTAAAGCAATACACGAGGTGCTGAGTGGGAAAACAATATTTGTAGCTGCATTGCCTAATTCACCGATTTTTCTCCCGATAAAGAACTGATCAACAATATTATATAAAGCCATAACAAGCATTGAAATAATACTTGGAATAGCAAATTGCATAAGGAGCTTGGATTCTTTTAATTCGCCTAATTTATTTCGTTCCTGCATATATTTACCTGTTTGTTAAACACAAAAAAGTATGCGTTTAAGTATTTTCCTTTCCATGAATATTGAAAATTCATCCACTATGTACAAAAAGATATTTCATTTTTAAAAGCTATATATCCAAAGCGGATCTTGCATTTTTAAGTCTTTCATTAAAGATGTCATAGAAATCTATATCCTTTCTAAACGGAGTGAGATAAAACATATTTAAAATAAACATAGTGATTTGTTTAATACTGCTTTCACTTTCAGCAGATAATTTCTGACTGACGGATAGCAGGAAATAATGCCAGTTGTTAATAAAACTGTGATTTCTGTTTATATCATCTGTACATATCCAGTTCTTGATTTTTAACTTGGTTTTCTGTTCTTTTTGGCATTCATGTATTTGTAAAATGTATCTAAAATCATTGTTTTCATAGATGCGTGCCAGAGGAAAAATTCTGCAAAAGCCCGGACGGTGTTCGTGTATTGAACATCTATTTTCTTCGTTTAAAAAAGGGCAGATATTTTTCTGATTCATCTTTATATTAGGTAATATAACACCATCTACTATATTTAATTCAATTTTATCAATAAGAAGCTGTTCAAAGGTTAAGCCTGTAGCAATAGTAAGTCTGTGGATGTCCAAGGGGTCTAAAATAATAGAAACTCCCATGTTCTCACAGCATTTAGAACATCCGATACAGTCGTTACAGCCAAGCTTTGCAAGGTCATTTGTTGTATAAAATTTTCCGTCTGAAATTTCGGCAAGGTCAATATTGCGTTTCATAATATCTCCTATAAATTATATAGATTGTGTATAAGCCATAATGATTATTAAAGTGTCAAAAGCCGTTCTTATAAATATATCTTCCAAAAGGTTTTTTGACAACTTAATCAATAATATTACAAAATAAAATATTTTGCAATAAATTCAATATATTCTTAAGTTTCCGTATTTTTTATTTTTGACTTTAAAAAGCCTTGCTGCCAAAGGCAACATAGACATCTTGCGCAAAAAATAAAAAATACGGAAATTCCGGATTTATAAAGTACAGATATTGATTTAATTAAAAAAAAGATTATACTTGTAAAATAAAATGACATTTTAGGAGGCATATTTATGAATGATATAGTTTCAAAGCTTTTATTATATGGAGATATGGATGAGAATAGTATTTTAATGGAGCTGTGTAACATTTGCAGGGAAGTTAAAAAAGAAAACTTTGAGAAAGACATTTTAGTTACAAACATATATAAGCAGATTAAAAAACTTCTGGAGACAGCTACAGACTATGCGTTTGATAAGAATTTATGGCATAATTATCTTACATATCTGCTCATAACTAATGAAAACCCGTTTACAATTACCTGCGAAAAAGCAGGGGCAAAAGAGGGCAGTGTAAATTTATTTGCCAAAAGTGATTTTAAAATTTTTAAGCAGCTATTTGATTATGATTTTTCGTATATAGAAGAAAAGCTTGGCATTGACTGCTTTTCTGTTATTACCGATTATCATGCAATTGTAAAACCGGAGCTTATGTACAACAAAAATGTAAGTGAGAAGGTAAGAGGATTAAGCGAAAAACTGGAATTGGCAAAGGATGAAAATGATTTTTTTGATATTATTACTTCGTTTTACAAGGATTATGGTATTGGTATGTTCGGACTTAACAAGGCTTTCAGAATAAAGAGTAATGAGAATGGAGATATCAGCTTCTTACCAATCAACAATATGGACAAGGTTGTATTAGATGACTTAATTGGCTATGAAATTCAAAAGCAGAAGCTGGTAGATAATACCAAAGCCTTTGTTGAGGGCAGAAAGGCAAATAACTGTCTTCTATTTGGTGACAGTGGTACGGGTAAGTCGACAAGTATAAAGGCTATTGTTAATGAGTTTTATGAAGAAGGTCTTAGAATGATAGAGATATATAAGCATCAGTTTAAGGATTTATCAAATCTCATTTCTGTTATAAAGAATAGGAATTACAAATTTATTATATATATGGATGATTTGTCTTTTGAAGAATTTGAAACCGAATATAAGTTTTTAAAGGCTGTAATAGAAGGCGGTGTGGAAACAAAACCTGATAATATACTGATTTATGCTACCTCTAACAGAAGACATCTGATCAAAGAAACCTGGAATGACAGAAATGATATGGAAGTGGAAAACGGTATGCACAAATCAGATACAATGCAGGAAAAATTATCTCTGGTAAATAGATTTGGTGTAACTATAAATTTCTCAAAGCCTAGTCAAAAAGAATATTTTGAAATAGTAAAGGAAATGGCGCATAAACTTAATATATCTATGTCAGATGAGGAACTGTGTAATAAAGCAAATGCATGGGAGTTAAGCCATGGAGGTATCTCAGGCAGAACTGCAAAGCAGTTTATAAACTATATTAGTGGAACTGTAGAAAAACAGAATTAGCTATTTAATAATTAAAAGTACCGGAGTTTTTTTGTATTTTTAAAATTGTAAGTCTTATGGATTTCAAAATAAAAATAATGAAACTTAAATAAGATTATTGTTTTCACAATTCCTCAAATAGGTTATAATACTAATTGTCGCTTAAGATTAATATCATAAGCAATTCCCTAATGAAAACGGAGGCAGACCATGGAAGAAAAAGAATTAGAAAATGAAGAAATAAAAGATACCAATTTTTCTAAGCGTAATTTCAAAAATGAGATTATTGATATTATCAAAAGCAGTCAGAATGAAGAAAAAATTAAAGATTTAATACAGGATTACCATGATAATGATATTGCTTCGGCTTTAGAGGACTTAACTGCAGAGGAAAGAAAAAAATTCTACAGGATTATAGGAGCAGAAGAAATATCGGATATTTTTGCATATTTAGATAATGTCGAAGATTATATTGAAGAACTGGATGCAGAAAAAGCCGCTGACATTATTGAAGAAATGGATGCAGATGATGCCATAGATTTGTTAGAGGAGCTTGAAGAAGAAAAAAGAGAAGAAATCATGCAGCTTTTGGATGATGATGCTCAAAAGGATATTAATCTTATTCAGTCCTATGATGACGATATGATTGGTAGCATGATGAGTACCAATTATGTCTATATTCACAAAAATTCATCTGTAAAGCAGGCAATGAAATCATTGGTAGAGCAGGCGGCAGACAATGATAATATTACTACAATATATGCTGTAGATAATAATGAAAAATTTTATGGTGCTATAGAACTTAGAGATTTGGTAGTAGCAAGAGAGGGTACACCGCTTGATGAGATAATACAGACCTCATATCCCCGTCTTTATGCAGAGGAAACCATTTCGGAATGTATAGAACAGTTAAAGGATTATTCAGAGGATTCGATTCCTGTTCTTAATAATGAAGATGTACTTATAGGTGTAATAACAGCCAATGACATAGTTGAGGTTGTAGATGATGAAATGAGTGAGGATTATGCAAAGCTTGCCGGTATGACCGAAGAAAGTGATTTGGGTGAATCTATATTTACAGGCATGCGTAAACGTTTACCATGGCTTGTGATTCTGCTATTTCTTGGGCTTTGTGTATCATCGGTTATCGGAATGTTTGAAAATGTAATTTCAGGACTTACGATTATAGTATTTTTTCAATCATTGATTCTCAGTATGGCAGGAAATGTAGGCACACAGTCACTTGCTGTTACTATCAGAGTACTGATGGATGAGAATCTGTCAGCCAAAGATAAATGGGGACTTATTGGCAGAGAGGTAAGAATAGGATTTTGTAATGGTTTATTGCTGGGGGCATTATCATTTGCATTTATAGGCGCATATATATTATTTGTAAAGGGATATAGTGCATCAACCAGCTTTTTGGTATCAGGCTGTATTGGAATTTCAATGCTTGTTGCAATGACGATTTCAAGCTTTACAGGAACAGTTATTCCGATGATATTTAAACAACTGAAGAAGGACCCTGCGGTTGCATCAGGTCCTCTTATCAGTACAATAAATGATTTTGTCGCAGCAACAACATACTATGGTCTGGCATGGGCATTACTCATTAGTATTTTTCATGTATAAAAAAACAATTAATATTTTGTAAAATAATTGTAAAAATAGTAATAAATACTTGCTTTTTATTTATTATTTATAACTGCTTTTATTGACAATATAGGTAATAAGTACTAGAATAGAAGAGTAAATATTTGAGATATAAAATGCGAAGTGAAAATGAATTTTCAAATTCTATTTTCAAAAAATATGAATTGGTTGTATATATTCAATTAAGGAGAAGAGCGTGTTTACGAAAGACAGAAATTTAATTTCACCTGCACAAAAGGGAAAATATTCATCTATTAAAGGGCTATATAGTATTCTGCCAATTTCTACGCGTGGTCATATGGAAAGAGTATCGGAATATGGTGATTCCTTTTATCGGTATTTAAGACAGACAGATGCTGAATTAATTGACAGAGAGTTCGGAAAGGAGTTTCCACTCTATTCTAAAGAGGTTTTCTGTTATCATGACATTGGGAGAAGTTTCATTCCTGTATCAATATTGAATAAAGTTGAAAAATTGACAGATGAAGAAATGAGGATTATAAAAAATCATACTACATATGCTATTCAGGCTATTGAATCAATATATCAAAATCCCTTTCCTGATGAAATAATGATGACTTTATTTAAAATATCATTATATCATCACGAGAGATATGATGGCAGAGGATATCCTGAAAATCTGGAGGGGGAAAATATTCCGTTTTGTGCAAGAGTCTGTGCATTGGTAGATACTCTTGACGGTATTACCAGCTGGAAACCCTATAGGGCCAGTCAGATTAGTAAAAAGGTGGCAGTTGAGATAATGGAACGTGACAGAGGAAGTCAGTTTGACCCATGGTTATATGATAGATTTAAAGAATGGATTGTGATGAGCGAAAATGAAGAAACATAAGGATAAAGAAATAAAAAATAATATTCCTAAAAGAACTTTAGTAAGCCGGTTTGATTGGATAAACAGATTTAAACACTGGTATATGGGTGGCGTAAGTGTCACCAGAAGTCTTTTCAGGGTTAAGGCTGCAAGGCAGACAATTATAATTATAGTTATAATTCTGACTATATATTTTATGATTGCAGCTATTTATACTGAATCAGGAGAATTTGTAATTAATATTGACAGCAATATGGCAGATGACGGCTTCTATTTGTCAGAAACTACTGATTTTAGCGAAAGGCTGATTACCTTAAACAGTGATGCGGTTATTAATGCAAATAACATAAATGTATTTGATATTGCTTTAAATGTAGCTGAGGTAAACGGACAGCACAATGGAAGAAACTATGTAGCATATACCTTCTATTTAGGCTACTTTGGGAAAGAAACAAGGGATTATCACTATTCACTTGAAATCAGAAATTCCGCAAAGGGAGCTGATAAGGCAATGTGGGTAATGTTTTACAAAAATGATAAGCAGATAACTTATGCCATGCAGGGAGCAAATGGTGAAGCTGAAACACAGTATTCTGTATCGCAGTTTCCTTTTACGGATGCAAGTGAAATAGGAGAAACACAGTACAAACAGGTCGGAATTGAAGAATTGGGAGAAAATGCAGAGGATTATATCGGAGTCTTCAATTATGACACAATTAATAAACTTACAACTGTACCGTTTGAAACAGATAGAATAGTATGCAGTGGAAACAGACTTGGCATTGAAACTAATGAATATGATAAATATACAGTTGTAATCTGGTATGAGGGCGAAGATCCTGAATGTGTTGATGACATATTAGGAGGCTGGGTTGAGTTGTTTATGAAATTTAACTATTAGATAGGAGAAGAAACATATGAAGAAGAAAAATATTAAAAAAATAGTTGTAGTAGCTATATTAGTATTACTTGTTTCTACTATTGCATATGGTTGGTTTTCAGTCAGGAATAAAGCAAATGTAAATAATTTGGCGTTGTCGGCAGGAACGGAGGGAGATCTTCTGATTGCCAACGTAAATGGTAATGTACCCGGTACATATGGTAGTGAAATAGATCTAACAACATCTAATGATGCAAATGCTATATTAAATCCTGTTACAACACTTGAAGGCAGAGAGTTTTATTCTCCCGTATATTCCGGCAGCAGAGTGGTCAGCGTAGAGAAGATTACAGATATGCAGGAGCTTACAACGAAGTATATATATGAAAAACAGTTTTACCTGAAAGTGGATTGTGAGGGTAGAGGTAGTGAGGATGATTATTATATTTATCTTACGTCCAATGCAGGTGACAGAGGAACTTATGTAAAGGATGCAGTAATAAGTTCAGAGGATACAGCAGCAAATGCAATTAGAATCAGTTTTACCATAGATGGTGAAACTGTTGTATATGAACCAAATTTTGATGGTGATAATAAGAGCAATGAGATTGCAGAGGATTTGGTATTTCAGGGTGGGTATAACAGCTATTCCACTGTAAAGCAAATTTCTTCAGGAATATTTGCGGATAGTGGTAATGGAAATGATTCAGAATATTTATTTACAATTCCGGCAAATACAGACAAATTAGTTACTATGAGAATCTGGATAGAAGGCAAGGATAAGGATTGTGCTAATTCGATAGAGTTAGATGACTTAATAGGACATTTTGAATTTTCTTCTATCAGTTTAAGAAATGCTTCGGGTAATTAATAAAATACAATAAAGGAAGGTAAAACAAATGAATGCGTTTTTCTATTATTCATATAACTTTTTGAGATCAATATTTGAGAATGTTTATAATGTATTTATAGCGGTAAGAGACTGCATAGTTGGTTTATTAGATATCAAATATTATATTGAGCTTTTTAATACATACTATCCGGAAATGTCACCTCTGGGGTGGATTGCAGCTATTATAATGCACATATTATTACTGGTTCTGTTTGTTTTGATAATTTATCTGATATTAAAGGGATTAAAGGTATTATTCAGATTTAAAGTGCCTGTTGTCAAGTATGAGCAGATGAAGGATGAAGTGGTTAAGCTTAAAAGGGAAATTATGAAGGCTAACTATGAAAAGGATAAGATCCTTGCTATGAAAATATCAGAAATGGATATGGAGTTAAACCCTGAATTACTTGAAAGCAGGTTACAGAAAATAGACGAGGAATCTGCTAATGAAGCAGGGATTGAAGTGGCAGAGCCAAATGCAGATATTGCAGCTTCTGCAGATGTAGCAGATGCCGGTGCAGGTCTTGGTGTAGTAGCAGTCGGTGGAGAGATTAGCGGAGACGAGGAGGAAAAGATTGAAACAGTAGATACCTCTGAGCCTAGATTCCCAAGACTTAGTCTTGTAGACAGGCTATATGCTTCTCCGGAGTATCAGCCACCTGTATATGACAACAATATTACACTTGAAGAAGTCTGTGTACAGTTTAGAAATTTTGCGGCTTCAAGACTTGGACTTTACTATGATTTAGAGATAATGAAGCAGGTAATAGCTACATTTGGTGCAGCTAAAATGCTTATCTTACAGGGTATTTCCGGTACAGGTAAAACCTCTCTTCCATATGCATTCGGACAGTTTATTCAGAATCCAAGTCTTATCTGTTCAGTACAGCCGTCTTGGAGAGACAGAACAGAGCTTTTTGGATATTACAATGACTTTACAAAGAAATATACAGAAACAGAATTTTTAAAGACTTTATATGAAGCTCATTACTATGAAGATATGAGAGTAGTTATTCTCGACGAAATGAATATCGCCAGAGTTGAGTATTATTTTGCGGAGATGCTTTCTTTGCTTGAAATGCCAAGAGAAGATGAAAGATATTTCTCGGTGGTTTCTTCAGAAGCAGGTAATGATCCGATTAAAATGAAAGAGGGTAAGGTTTGGATTCCTTCAAATGTATGGTATGTAGGAACAATCAACAATGATGACTCTACATTTGCTGTATCTGATAAGGTATACGACCGTGCTATTCCGATTGACCTGGATGATAAGGCGGAGCCGTTTGAGGCACCTGATACACCGCCTATGAGAATCAGTTACAATCATATGTCTAAGTTGTACGAAGAAGCTAAGGCAAATCATCCAATATCAGAGGAAATGATACTGGAGCTTGAAAAACTTGACAGATACTTAATTGATCACTTTAGAATTACCTTTGGTAACCGTATTCTTCGCCAGATTAAAGCATTTGTACCATGTTATGTAGGCTGTGGAGGAACTGAGCTGGACGGCGTTGACTTTATGTTTGCAAAGAAGATTCTTAGAAAGTTTGAATCGCTAGGTATTGGTTTTATCAGAGATGAGTTAGATGGATTGATTTTATATCTTGATACCACATTTGGAAAAGAAAACTTCAAGATAAGCAAAGCATATCTCCTGAGATTGAAGAGAATGTCCGGTGCCAGCACCGAATAATGATATAGGATTACTAAATTAATATACAGAAAGGGAGGTGGAAGATGTGGATAATATGTCAAATGCCGCTGATAATACTAAAATGGATAATACAGATAATGTACTTGAAAAAAAGGGTACGTTACTAAATATAACTTATAACAATATGAATAGCTTTGGCGGCGAAAAACTAGATGATGATGAATTTTACAATTACTACTATAATTTGCTTCAAAATAGTATGAACTATTGTAATTTTACAAATATAAGACTTGTAAAGACTGTAGATGAAGACTGGGTAAATGCCATTGAAGAAGCACTTCCTTCTTTATATTATACGGTTATGAATCCTAGAAAATTCATTGAAGAGGAGAGGGAAATCGTAAATATAGCCATGGCAAGAAATATTACCTCTGAATCTTTAAGGCATCTTATTCAGCATAGTAATATGATTGATAAGTTTGATGAAAAGGACGGAACTGTAATTCCAAACAGAATATTAAATGTATTTAAGGAAGAAAGCTACAATATATACGAAAATAGATTTATATGCACATTACTGGCAGAGCTTCAGATGTTTGTAAATAAAAGATATAATGTACTGTTTGAAGCCAGTAAGGATGAAATAGGTACTTTCTATGAATACGAAAGCCGTGTGGATAGCAATACCGAGATGGTAGAATTTAGAACACAGATTAAAATCAGAGATAAGCAGACAGATGTTTATAATGAAACAGAAAATGATGATATTTTCAAAAGAATTATCAAAATTCATAGAGATGTAAACAGCCTTGTAAATACAGAGTTCATCAATGCTATGCGTAGTCTTCCAATGGTTAAACATCCTATTATTAAGACTAATGTTATAGGTAAAAACAAATACTATAAAGCGTGTCATAAGCTTTGGAACTTTATCTACTCATATACAAAGATTGGATATAAGGTTGAAATAGTAAAGCAGGAGCCTATTATAAGTAAACAGTTTGAGAAGGATATGTATAATTCCATGATTTGGAATTACATAATGCTTCAGAATCAGGTGGAAACTCCACTTTATATTGACGAAGAAAAGAAAAAACAAAAAAGAGATTTTGGTATAGACCAGATTCGTCAGCTATTAAATGAAATCGTTAAATATACAAATATGCCGGATACTACCTTGAGAAAAATTGTTACAAAGGAGCTTGTAGATTTGCAGAATAAGCGTAACAATGAAGTATTAAGAGTGCAAAAAATGGAAAAAAAGAGAAAAAAGGCGGCAGAAAGAGAAGCAAGAAAACATCAGAAGCTTAAGACCAGTACAGAACGCAAAGAGGATTAAGGATGAAAAAATTAATCACAAAGCATAAAAAGTTCATATTTATTTCGTTAGTTATGACAGCATTTGTCTCAAGTGCCATATTTGCATGGTATATTGTTGATAGCAAAGTATCTGCAAATGCTCTTAAAGTGAGTGTAGACTCTGTTAATGGTTTAATTGTTATGATGAAAGTGGAAAGCAATGGTACTTCAACTACAAATAAGGTATTAATGGATAGAATTAATGCAAACGGACAATATATAGACATTGGATTGGCAAGACTGTCAAATATTGAAGACGGAAAGCTGGCACCCGGTGCATTTGGAGAAATACACTTCTATATCACGAGTGTTTCACCATACTATAACGCTTATGAAATAGAAATAGAGCCTGAATATGAATATATTGAAGGTATAGAGGATATCAAGTCTATACAAAATGGTGTTCTGACTCCTGTTGTAACGGAAGATGAGCTTACAGAGATTATTGATAATCATATACTATATTTTACAGAGAAAAATGTAGATAGTTCAACCGGCAGGATAAGCTATAGCGGACAGCTAGAGTATGATAGTCTTAATGGAAGAATTGCTTTAACTAAAGGGGATTTGGTATTAAATAATGAAAAAGAAGTCGTTATATACTGGTACTGGCCATATGATTATAACGATATATACAGGTATTTGGATGCAAACAGCTCATTATCACAGAATGGAAGTCTTGATGAAAATATAAGAAGCTATGATTTGGAAGATACCAAAATAGGAAACTATTTAAAATCAATTACCTTGAATTTTAAAGTAATAGGCGTACAGAATGCACAGTAGGTATTAATATGAAGCAAAAAGAGAAAAGACAAATTAGCATAAAAAAGTTAATAATAATAAGCATTTTTACAATACTGCTTCTTAGCGGATTAGCATATGGTTGGTTTTTGATTATGGAAGATAAGGAAGCACAGCGAAAGGATATTGATGTAATGGCACCATACTTCCTGTATCTGCTGAATCCGGGTGATACAAATTCTTTACAATTTGCGGTAGGAAACTTACATCCGGGTGAAACCAAAAGAACCGTTGTATGTGTAAGTAATAAAACGCCGGATGATATAACGGGCGGGTATTTTGACATTGCAAAGGACTCGGATTTTAACTATGAGCTGGAGCTTGTCCAGACAAACAATTTGGATGTTAATTATAATATATATCATGTCGAGAGGTTTGTATTGGAGGATGGACATATATTGGCAAATGATGAATTTGTGCTTGATGATGTTCCGGGATATTATTTTAAAAAGATAGGCAACAGTCTCGTAGGAGAGGATACGACCCAGGAGAGAAGAAAGGATATATTTGGAGATAAAAATTCAAACAGTATCGTAAATAATGGTACATATACACTATATTCAAGATATAGCAATGGTGCAAGGCTGCATTTGCAATATATAGCCGATAACAGTCAGTATGATTATAACTATTTCATGATAGAAATGAACTGGAACAAGGGTGCGCAGTTTATGGATAATAGTAAAGAAACGGATCTGCTTTATGTTGTAGTAAATGCAATGCAGTTAAAACCGGAAGAAGAAAATGACTGATGAAACAATGTATTAAAGTGTAATGGAGAAACTCATGATTAAATCAATATCAAAAATAAGAAAAAAGTTCATATTGATTAGTTTGATAGTGGCTATAGCCATAGGTGCGGCTATAGTGGCATTGGCAAAATATTATGCGACTACTAATAATAAGGGTGTAGCAGTAGCCTCAGGTTTATACTTTAGCAGTAATATACTTACACAAATTGACGGAAGTACAGATATAAACAGAGTAAAGAATGAAGCAGGTATACCTACATATTTAAATCCAAAGGTTTGGTCAGGAGCGACCTGTACATTTGCAATAGAAATAAAAAATAATGACAGTGTTTTGCTGTTTAATGACGCTAATCTTGATATAGAATATAAGGTAGATTTTCTGCTTTTGGAGAATGAGGGAAATACCAGTTATACAGTTAAACAGGTTAGTTCGGATGGTAATACAAGTATTGAAAGAACTTTAAATTTAAATAATACAGTCAGTTTTACAGGGAAAATACAGGGTGGACAGCCGTTATACGATAAATATGAGTTAAGCATACATATTGAAAATGAAGGAAGATTTGAAGGAAGATCCGCTCCGGTGCTGGTGGTAGCATATCCAACATCGCCAGACTATATAGCAGCTACAGCTGATGAATTACGTTTGGTCTCAATAATTCAGGGAGATTATACACAACCAAAAATTGAAATTGATACTAAAGGATTTTTAATTGAGAATTATATGACAGATTCAAACTGGTTAGATGTGGTTAGGTCATACTCGGGATATGAATACAATATTACAACTACAGGTGATATAGCAAGTACCGGTATTGAAAATGTGAATCAGGATATTGCCATTACCTGGAACAGTAATGTACTTACGATTGATAAATTTAACTCTTACTATATGGACGCAAAGAATAAAAACCAGATTACAGATAATGGAGACGGTACATCTACAATGATTATTGATGCAATGCCATATTCAGCCATAAAGTTAACATTTTATAAAAAGGATATAGATTATGATTTTGCATCATTAGGAAGCAGGCAGAATTTTATAAATCTTGTAGATGCGGAAATTATCGAGAACTAATTATAAGACTAGGTTAGGTGCAGATATGAAGAAAAGAACAATAAGAAAAAAGAGAATAGAAAGAATAGTAGCAACAGCGTTGACGCTGGCACTTGTTTTTAATGATTCTGTCATAAATGTGTCCAGCTTTTTAAGCTCTGTCAATTTGTTTGCAGATACCAGTAATATAGAGATAATAGATGAAAATGGCAGTGATATACTGGAGAATGAGGATATCAATGGTACGGTGGAAGAAAATCAGGAAGAAAGCAGTAATACAGAAGATGATAATAAGAATAGTTCTGAAGAGGAAACTGCCGGCAGTGATACGGAAAACGATAATAAGAATAGCGGGGAAGAAGAATCTAACAATGATAATACAGCAGATAACAGTCTTCCGCTTGAAGAACCATCAACCGGGATTTATGTAAATCCAAATACATCTGCTAATATGGCGGCAGAAAACGACAGCTTATATTTACCTATGGCAATCAGTGATTCGGAAATTTCTGATATACCATTACTTAGAAGCGGTCAGCTTACAAGAGAAAAGGTAACAATCAATGGAAAAAGCTATTATACCTTTTCTATTACAAGAGCTGATGATCTTTTGGCATTACAGCAGGTAAGTGCAAATGATTCATTAGAAGATTGTGCGTTTACTTTTACAGACAGCGGTCAGGGCTCACAGTGGGATTTATCTGCCATTGCAGGATTTACGGGTATTAGTCCTAATGAAGAATATCCTTTTAAGGGAATTATCGGTGCAAATATTTCAAGAGGTGTAAACTATACCTTAGGATGTCCTCTTTTTGAGTATATATCTACAGATGCTACAGTTCAAAATATATCATTACTTGGAAAAACAGGCAATAACTCAGTGGCTGCTATAGGCAATTATCTTGTAAGAGGTAATGCAGAGAATATCACCATAAGAAATGTAACTATAAGAGGTACATTTTTAAATACATCAACAGATAAGTCTGCAGGTGCTTTATTTGCTAATGTTATAAATGAAGATGCGAATAGACCAATCATATTAAATACAGATGATTGGACAAACCTTACATTTGCACTAAACGGTACCAGCAAGGTAATCGTAAACAGCAGAAAAGACGCAGGCGGATTAGTAGGTTACGCAAAGGGCAATGTAACAATAAAGATTGGCAATAATATTAATTTTGATAATTTTCAGATAGTAGGTAATGGGTCTTATGCCTCATCAGGTACAGTGGCAGGCTGTATAGAGGATGGAGCTGTATTACAAATATCGTCACAAAAAACATATTCAATTCTCAGCGGAATTCAGGGCTTATATGCAGGAGGACTTGTAGGCTTATGTAATAATGCAAAGATACTTGTAGACAATAACGCATCCGTTAAACTTGTAACCACTACTTCATATTCTATAGGAAACGGTCAGGCAAAATATGCAGGTGGTATTGTTGGGTATTGCAAGGATTCGGAGATTAGTATTAAGAATGTATCAGCTAATGTATTGTATCTTAGCAGTTATACATCTTCGAGTACAAAGGGAAATAGTGGTGGTATTATTGGAAGGATGGAGAACTGTCATAATTCTGAAATAAGGAATATTTCTTTAGAGAGTGTAAACTCAAGCGATATTAAAATATATGGATATATATGCGGTGGTATTGTTGGTGATGTTTCAGGAAATGATATTCTGTTTAAAGATATTGAAGTAAAAGGATATGCATACTATGGCTATTCAAATTATTCAGATGCAAGTAATGCTATAATCGCAGCAAGGGCATCAGGTACGAATATTATATTTGACACCTGTAAAATTGAAATCTGTTATAGTTCATATTTAAGAGGATATACAAGAGGCGGTGTAGTAGGTTCTGTTTATAATACAGATGATAATTATAACAGTATTAAAATTAAGGATATTACAGCTACCGGCAGGAATGGTGCTACAGGTGGCGGTTTGTCGGATCCATCAGGTTATACACAGGGCTCTATCATAGGAGCAGTATCAAGTAATAGTCTGGTATGCTTTGACGGAACTATTGATGTATCAAAAATTACTTACATGGGTTCTTCAAGCAATACAAGCTATAGAAATCTCAGATATGGTATTTTAGTAGGATATCAAAACGGAGCGTTAATATATAGAGAGCCGGAGACTAAAATAATTAAAGCTGATGAAAATAGTATATCAGGAACAAAAAATGACATAGGCTCATATGGTGGAGTATATGTCAACAGATATACGAATTCAAACAAAACAGAAAAGCTTATAAGCTTTGAAACAGACCAGACAAAAATAAAAGATTGTGTAAAGGGTATGGTGTCAAAGGGAACAGATGGCAGCTATGTTTTGACAGATGTAAACGACTTTTTTAGACTTAGTATAGCATTAGCTACAGAGGGAAAATTTGCTTCCGGATGCTTTAATAATGAATCAACATCAGTTTTGCTTAGCAGTAATTATAGAATTACGGCAAGTACCATTGATTTGAGAAATACAGGAATATATTCTCTTACTAAGACAGGTACATCAACTTCTTCTGCTACTGTAGCTAATTCATTTAGCGGAAGCTTTACAGGTATAAATAATAAAACAAAAATTATATTGGAAAATGTTATATCTACACAATATAATCTTGGACTGTTTTCTTCTGTAGCCGGTGCAACCTTTAAGAATCTTGAAATTACATCAGGAAGTGGTGCAAATGACTTTGGATACAGACATGCAAGAAACTTTGGTGCAATAGCGGCTATTGCGTTTAATGATATAACAATAGAAAATGTAAGTACAGGTACATCAGTTTACGCATGGAGTATAGACAGAAATGAGGATCTCTATTATGGTGGTGCTATAGGTTATATCAACCTGCAAAACGGTAAGATAAAAGTATCTGACTATGTGGCAGGAAGCACGGTAACAAATCTTACGAGAGTATGCGTAGCAGGAGGATTAGCCGGATATGTATTATCAAGTACTACAAGTAAGACTGATGCAAGTCCGATTGATATTAGTTTAAAAAATATGACAGTTGCCTTTAAGGCATATACAAATTCAAGTTATTATTCGGCAGACAGTGTAACCGATATAGCAGGAAGAATAGCAGGTGTTATAGCAGTTTTAAATAATTCATCTACAGCTGAAACAAATGCTACATATACAAAGGTAGCAATGCAGAATATTGTTGTAGACGGAACAATTATAGATATGTCAAACTGTAGCGGAAGCAATACACGTGCACTATCTTCAGCAGGATTTATAGGAAATCAGTGGAATAATGTAGAAGCCGTTATATCAAGGAATGCTGTTGACACAACAAATACTACAAATAATTCATTATTTGTTAAGAGCGGTACAATTAATGCACAAGGCTATATAGGAGCATGTATTAATACATACAGTGGAAAGCTTACATTAAAGGATATAGTTTTAGGCGGTACCGGCGGGATAAAAATTAATAATGGAACAGGCAGAGCAAACGGCGGATTGTTAGGATACAATTATGTAAACGCATATGTGGTAATAGACGGATATACGGTTAATCCTACTAATATTACATATACAGGCTCATCTCATGGAATAGATGATATAGTAGGCTGTAATTTGAATTTTTATACAGGTCATTATGGTCATGATGGCGGCATTGTAAATATAAAGGATGCAAATTTTGCGGCAGGTACTTCACAAGGATATGTTAATAAACTTTATCCTAATGCAACACAGGGAAGTACTTACACAAGATATTACTACAATGTACTTGAAAATTCTCCAAATTATACAGAGGGTATGCTTGATAATGTAATAGATACACCTGAAAAGTTAATGGTCTATCATCTTTATCAGTATAGTGACAGTACAATAAAGAGATTTATTTCCCCTTATATAACAGGTGGAACAGTAAAAACAACAAATACAATTACGGGTACAATAGACTTAAAGGGACACAGCTATTATCCTACTCTTTTGCCGGGCAATGGTGCAGTTACTTTTACCGGGAATAATGCAGTTATAAAGTTTCCTGAAGATGAAACAATAAATCTGTTTACCAACAATAATATAACTACAAGTACATCAAGACATTATAGAATGTATGGTGGATTATTTGTAAATGCAATAAATTCTGCTACAACAGTAAGTGTAAGTGGTATTACCTTTATGGGTGCAATAGGAAGAATGACAGAAAATGCATTTTTATTTCATGCAACACTTTATGGAGCTCATAATATATCAGATATTACTTTTGATGGTGCACATATATACAGATATAGTGATAGTAATCTCCATAATCAGGGACTGATGATTTCATATGTTACAGAAAATGCAAATGTCAGAATTACTGGTGTAACTACAACAGGTTACTCTGATGCACAAAAGACACAAAAGGTAGCTTCTGCACTTATAGGTGTAGTGGGTAATAGTACAGCAAGAAATATTAAAGTGGTATTCAGAGATATTGATGTAGATTTTATGGTTAATAATAGTTCTTCAAACAATGTAGATAATACTATTAGTCCATTTAAATATGCAACACTTATCTGTACCTATGACCACATCAACGATTCAGGTCTGAATAATGGATATGGAGTATATTATTTTACAAGTGATGATTATAATAATGGCCGTGTAACCTTGGGTAAGGAATTGAAAAATGGTGTAGAATTTGAAGATGATTTGGATACTGCAGTAAATGCCCTTGCTTATGCAAGATTAAATTCAGATGTAGCATCAATAGCAGCTGCACCGAATGCATATCTTCCATATGTATGTGATAATAATACAATAACAATTTTTGTAAATCCGAAGTCAGGAAATCTTACAAAGGGATGTGGAACATATGAGGACCCATATATTATAGAAAATTCAAGACAGTTATACTCACTGTATATGTATTTATCAGGTAATACTTCATATGATGCAATTCTGCATAACTGGACAGTAAATGAGCTGGGAAATCAGAGTGCAGGTGGACCTGTATGTGATAAAACTACACATACTGCACATATATATGAAGACAGAAATTCAGAAGCAGGCTTCCCAAGCAGGCAGGAGCTTGCAGGTGCATATTATCTTGTTACAAAAGATATTGATATGACTAATGGCAGCGATATTAATGAACTTACTTTAGGTTATGAATATACAGGTCTTGGAAATAGCACTTATCCGTTTACCGGAGTTATAGTGGGCAGGTTAGACACTGACGGAAGCGAGCCTACAATTATATTAGCCGGTTCACATGGAAGCAGAATTAAAACAAATTATGGTTTTATTCAGTATATGAAGGGTGGAGTTGTAAAGGATATAATATTAAAGACTGATACTTATGAAAATGAAAGCGGAAACAGGTGCTATGTAAGTGGATACAGTGGATTTGTAGCATCTGCAATAATAGGTGGAGATAATATAATAGATAATGTAACTTTAAAGGGAACATTATACATTGATTCTAATTCAACCTATGTAGCAGGATATGTTGGAAGAGTCATAAAGGGTGGACTTGTTTTAAGAGATGTAGATAAAGATAATTTAAAGGATTTTGATGTAAATCTAGGAAATGTAGGAAGTATTGTGACTACAAGATATAATTATATTTCCAGCATAGTTGAGGATGGATATGTATTATTTGAATCTGTTAACAATACACCTGTATCTACAAATAAGAAGATAATTGTAAAGGATGATTTAGGATTAGATACATATGATTTATCATATATGTTTGAGCCGGTAAATGTTGATTACTTAAATACTGATACCAGTAAAATCAGTTTATCTATAAATGAGGGTACAAAGCAGATAACAGTAAACTTAAATACAGATAAGGATCTGGAGGTTATCGCATTAGCATTAAATTCAGACAGTCTGTCCTTCTGCGGACTGGTTAGACAGAGCACAAATGGATATGACAGTTCTTCAGTGAACAGAAAAGCATATTATAATAACTTAGGAACAAATAATGCTTCAAATGCTGATTTGGTATTAGCAAGAACTTATGATAACGGACATTATGAATATCCATACCTGTTATATAAGTATTTTCAACCGGCAACAAGTTTTAATGATTATTATGAAAACTTTACAGTATCAGGTGAAAATTACAAAATAAGTAAATTAAACAGAACCTCAAGGATTGAGAACATAGCAGGATTAAGCGAGTATTCCACGGTATATGTAGTAGCTGCAAATTCAACTCTTGATATGACAGGATATGAATTCAGCTTTAGAGGTATAGGTGCATTATATAATAAGACCTACTCAAGATTTAATGGCTCATTTAATGGTAATAATTCAAAAATTATAGTAGATATGAATGTTGATTATGATACTGCTACTATATATGAATTAGGTTTATTTAATGAACTGGATACTACTGCATTTGTAGCAGCTCTTACTGAAAGAGATATAGTAGATACTACAGCACCTTTTATCAGGAATATTATAATACAGGGGAAGCTTACAAATAACTCCGTACTTACAGATACCACAAATAATAACTATAGAAATAATACGAGAACAGGTGGTATAGCAGCCAGCATTTTGGGAAGTTATATTTTTGAAAATATAAAGCTACAGGGTCTGGAGGTTACATCTTATGGAGATGCGGGAGGTATTGTTGGCAGAGTGCTTAATACGGGCAGTGGTAAATGGTACAGCATTAATATATCAAACTGCAGTATTGGAAAAAATCCTGCAACAGGAGAAAAGTCAAAGATTACATCTAATGGTGTAACTTCACATACAAATGTAAATTATGATGCAGGTGGCTTTATAGGTAAAATAGGTGTACCATCTGTCGTTAATGATACCAGAAGAAGTCAGTCTGCTTTTCTATATCAGGGAACTGTAAAGATAACTGATGCAAATGCAGATGGAGCTATAATATCTGCAAGCCAGGGTGGAGCCGGAGGACTTATAGGATATGCGGGATATCTTAATATGACTACTATAGATGTAACCGGAACAACACTAAATAATAGTGTAAGTTCTTCATTACTTAATGATATAACACTTGAGCTTACGAACAATACCAGAAACTATAATGGTAGTGCAGGTGGAGTCATTGGACAGTACGACCCTATAAGATATGATCAAAATTCATATAGTACGGCAAAAGATACTCTGAATATAGAAAATGTAGAAATTAGAAACAGTAATATTAATGCACATGATATGACTTCAAGCAGCTATACATATTATATGTTTGGTTATTATGGTCTTGGTGGTCTGATAGGTAGTGCAAATGCCAGATATGGAGGCTCGTATGTAGCCACTACTGTTACAGTTGATAACTGCAGGGTAAAGGATGTAAACATTACAGATACGACTACAGCTACTAATATGGGTACGGCAGGTGGCATTGCGGGTGCATTAGGTGAACAGAATTCTTATTCATATATTGATTTTGTAGATATTAAAAATTCTGTGGTTGACGGACTTGAAACTGCAACTGTTAAAAACTGGGCAGTTGGTGGTTTGGTTGGACACATTAATGGAACAAATTCAAGCTCCTGCACTATTAAAATATGTGATAATACTGTTAAAAATTCATTGTTGGATGCTATAACAGCAGCAGTAGGAGGAGTATTAGGTGTATTAGGTGTAAATACATATAATACCTTATTTAAGAATATTGTGATAGACAGCTGTGAACTCAACACCACAACTACAACCGCATCTTCGGATGACTACAGTACATATGTAGGAACCACCGGTGGACTTATAGGTACAGCTACATCTGCAAGCGGTTCAAATATCAATATTTACAATATTGAAAATAAGAATAGTAAATTGTCGGGGTATTTTACAGGTGGTATTATTGGAAATACCAGAACATCTTCACAAAGATTTACAATGAATAAGTTGAAGGTAGACAATTCTGTAATTGCAGGTGTTATGGCAGGTGGTATATTCGGACGTCAGAGCAATACAGGAAGCAGCTACAACAATTTTATAAACGATGTAACTGTATCAAACAATAAAATATTTGGCTATGGAAATTACAATTATACAGGTATTGCAGGTGGATTAATCGGACGTGGAAATTATTCAGGTGGATCCAGTGGACTTATGTATATAAGTAATGTAGCTGTATCAAACAATGTGATTGCAGTTACGGCGTTAGATAAGTGTAAAGCAGGTGGACTATATGGTAGCGTAGATTTAGGAAATGTAAGAGTATATAAGTCAGTGATGACAGATAACAGACTCGGCTTCCTTGAGCATATTACAGGTTATGATAAATCAATTTATGATATTACAGATAATGTAAATTATGAAACAGAAGTTAAGCTTAGAAATACGGTAACAGCTACTTTTGAAATACAGCAGGAGCAGCTTGCAAATCAAAATGATATTATTAAATACAGCTATGGTATAGGAAATTATATAGGTCAGGTTGTAAACAGAAGTGCAACTGTATGGTTAATTTCACCTAAGGTAAACTATAGTAATAGCTATAAAGGTGCAAAGCCAGCTACAGATGTAGGTATATACAATGTATTTACAAATCCAAATACACTTAGCAGACCAAATATAAATGAGCCATATGCTATTACCAGATTTACGGTTCCTACAGATATAAAACAGGCAGTACATATTTTATATACAGAAAATATAAACGGCATAGATACACTTCCGGTTGAGTATGCAAAGGGACCTTCAACACTGGATGTATTTAACAATGCTAATATGGTATTTTCAAATATAGGAACGGTATTATCAAAGTATGATGAAATACTGGAAAAAGAGTCAGACAATACACTTACTTTTAGTGATGTTATTAATAATTACAGATTAAATATTGCATATGATAATGTGGTAAATCCAGAATATTCAACTGTAAAACAGATAATGGACATTTCATATCTTACATTGGAGGATGCTGCACCTAACTTTGAAGGAGCCAAGTTACCAATAATAGTAGCAGACGGTCAGTATGCTACAGCATATGATGTAGTTAATGCAGTTATTGATACTATGACAAATGGCGGAGGAACCTTTTACAAGGGAACTACAGACAGTATATATAAAATTGAGGCTAATAAGGCGAAAATTACAAAAGATGCTTCCGGCAAATATGTACTTGAATATCAGTCAGGAACTCCATCGATTAGGGTTACAAGTACTGCAAATATGGAATACAATGGTTTTGATACGTTTGGTACTGATTCAAATGGTAAAGAGTATGCAACTATTACGGTACTTAAGGTTACATACGGTTGGAATGCTAATGGAAGTAATTATACCTATACAGCACAGCCTGATACCGAAGATGAAAATACAAAATTTACAGTTACAACTGATAGAATTATATATATTCCTGTATTTGTAAAGGAAAGATTGGAAGTTGATATATCATTTCAGATAAAGGAAGGTGCAGTATTAAACGCAGCTGATATTAGCAGTACAGGATATACAGGCTCGGTTGTTATGGCAAAGGATACAACCTATAGTATTCTTTCACACTTTAAATATGGATCATCAGTAGAAAATCCTAACTATAAGGATCTTTCGGTAGAAAAGACTTTAAGGTTAGACAGTGTAAATGGTGATGTAAAGTTTGATGTGGGTACAAAGCTTACTCTTATTGATGTAAATACAGGTCATGTATACTATTATGAAATTACTGAAGAAAATGCAAATCTCTCATCCATTCCTTATACAAGCTTTGTGGATGAAAATGGTGTGGCCTATGAAAATAAGAAAATGCAGTGGTTTAACGATAACAACTTTGTAAAAACCGATGAAGAAGGAAAGGCATATGCAGATGATGATGCTATTATAATAGTAGATCTTCCAAAGGAAATTGAAGCAGAAAATGCCGTATATACAATCAGTATATCAACAGAAGGAACCAGAAACTCATCTCAGATGCAGATTAGCAATGAAAATACAGTTGAAGTTACATCCATTCCGGGTCTTGTAATCAATTTTGATAATAAGGTTTATTCAAATGAGGACTCTGATAGTGAAGAGAGAACTTATATAAGTGGTGAGCTTACAAATACAAAGAAGGATGCGATTATTATTGATGCAAGAACTGCAATAGCAGCAGCAAAGGATCCGGAATCCGGTATTGCTTCATATTGGGATTATGTAACAGGTACTGATAATGTTATCGATAGTTCAAATAATGGTAAATATCTTGAAATTGCAATTTACCTGCAGGAGCAGAATGGTGCACAAAGAATGGCATTACCGGTTGGTACTATTGTAAAAATATATGATGATGAATTCCGGGAGGGAAGAGAGATAGAGCTTTCTTATGGACAATCAGTTATTTACTACTATAAAGACAGCAGCAGAGAGTATGCATTGGATGATATTGCCAAAGATACTTATAAGCAGCATAAGATAGTATTGGACTTCTCAAATACTGATTTGAAGGACTATACAAATGCAAACTATGAAATCTATATGGAGCTTATACGTACAGAAAATTCTAAGTATCCAATGAGTAGCGACAGGCAGGATGATTATTTAAAACCGGTTGCAACAGCCTCAACTAAGGAGCTTGCTATTGCAATGGAGGTAATAGATTTAATTACATTAGGAATAAATACTTACAGACAGACTGTATCAGAATATGAAATACCATTCATTAGTAAGATTGATTTTAGTGATGTAATTGATTTTGAAAACAGTACAGAACAAAATATAAATGAGTTGTCAAAAACTTATAGTGATAAGAACTATTATATAGCATATAGAATATATAAAAAGGTATATGATAATAATAATGAACTTACATATGAGCGTGTTGATGATACATTTATAAAGCTGTATTATAAAAATGGCGATGATTATATAGAATATCCAAACAATGGACGTTCCGGAGGCAATTTTAAATATGAAAGAACAATTAAGCTTACGGCTGATGAAATCAGAAATGGTACAGACGGCATAGAAGGTCTTATTACCAAAGATATGAAGATTGTAGTCAATACTGTGTTAAATGGTATGGAGGCAGATTTGACAAATTACAAGATTGAAATGAGACTTATACCATATGATGACGGTATTATAAATATTTCGGATGAAACAGCATATCTTAGAGATTTCTTCATATTTACAATAGCTGAATTAAAAACTGATATGTAAAGGAGGTGACAGAAATGGGATGGTTTTATCTAAGCATTACAGTAATAATAATTGTACTTATAGTCGTACTAAACATATACAAATATAAATATAAACAAATGAAAGGATACTATAAATACAGTAAGGACAAAGCAGAGTTATACGAAAATAAGTATGAGAAAGAAAAGAAAAGTCTTGATGAAGAATTAAAATCACTAAAGAATATTGCATATACAAATGTAACTACAAATATTTGGAATATTGATTTCTTTATTGAAAAGTCTACAGAGCTTATCGAAAGAAGTAACACGAAGAAATTTACATTAGTTGCATTTTCTATTAGTAATATTGGAAAGATTAATCAATTATTTGGACCGATTGAAGGCGACAATGTTGTATATTATACAGCACAGCAGTTAAAGGCAGTTCCATTCTGGACTAAATATATATATGCACAGGTATATTCTAATCTCTTCTGTTTCCTCTTGGAAAATACTGGAACAGATGAGGTATTACGAACTATACATGATTTATCGGAAAAACTGATTAATTATGATGCTAATGTAAGAATTGAATCATCTTATGGTATATATGAAAATGTAGACGTAAGTAAAAAAATATTAGATATGGTCAGCTGTGCACAGCTTGCAATGAAATATGTGGGCAAGGATAGTAACTACGCCTTTTACAATGAAGAATTAAAGCTATCATATGAGAATAACAAGAGAATGAGTGAGGAAATGGAACAGGCAATGGAAAATCACAAGTTTGTAATGTTTTTACAGCCTATTGTGGATTTGCGTTCATCAAAAATTGTCAGTGCAGAAGCGCTTGTAAGATGGGATTATCCCGGTAAGGGAATGTTATCGCCATATTCCTTTCTTCCGGTATTTGAGGGTACAACACTTATTAAAAAGCTTGACTATTATATGTGGGAGGAATGCTGCAGAACTATTCGTCACTGGATTGATAATAAAATTGAGCCAATATCCATTGCAATGAATATATCACCGGCACACCTGCAGAGTACTGCATTTATAGACAAGCTTAATGAGATAATGGATAAGTATCTTATTAAGAAAAATCAGCTTGTACTGGAAATTCCTGAGCAGGGTCTTACAAAAAATCTGGATACTGTGAAACTGATTATGGACAGGCTTGCAGAAGAGGGCTTTTCAGTTTGTATTGATAATTTTGGTAGTGTTAATTCTCCACTTAACCTGTTAAAGGATTATTCTATTGAGAAGATTAAGATTGACAGAAACTTTATTAACAGAAATGTTAATTCGCAAGAGGGTCTTACTATTTTAAGATACTTAGTTGCAATGGCAAAGGAGTTAGACTTTACAGTTATCGCCGAAGGTATTGAGAATACAGAGCAGATTCAGCAGCTTGTGGATTTGGGCAGTGATTTAGGACAGGGATATTATTTCTCTAAACCTATTAATCTTCGTGAGTTTGATGAATTAAATAAGTCAAGACTTAGTGATTATTACCGGCCTGATGAGTATTATCCTACTTTTGAAGACTATGAGAAGGATATTGACTTGATTGTACAGATATTTGAAAATGCTACAAGATATACAGATTTCTATGCTTCCTAAGGAAAAATAATAATACTAAGGTTGCGCTAATATGAAGCATATAATATACTGAGAATTTATATTTCTTATTTCAGGACTTATAAACCCTAAAATAAGAAATATAGAAACTTGGTATAATATGGGTTGATAATATTATGATTATAAACTATATTAAATGTGACATTTGATTTATGTGTGACGGCTCCGTAATAAAAGAAATCTATATGTGAATTTTTAAAATATATGTAATATTAATAAAGGAAAGATATATGAAAGAGCTTTATGACAAGGATATGCGTGAGGCTCTCTTTTCTTATTTTGAGGACACTCTGGGAAAAATCAGATTTTTAGAGGAAATTACAATGGGAAAGAGCAGAGCTGATGCAGTAATGATAACAGAAAATGAGATGGTAGGATTTGAACTTAAGAGTGATAAGGATTCGCTTGCAAGACTTGGCAGACAGATTCCTGACTATGACAGGTATTATGACAGAAATTATCTGGTGGTAGGAGAACACTTTGAAAGTAAAGCATATGAGGTACTGCCATCACACTGGGGTATTATTAAGGTATATGAAGCAAAGGAGAATAGTATATTAGTTGAAATATTAAGAGAGTCAGAGTGTAATCCTAAAAATCCACTAAAGAAACAATTAGAGTTTCTATGGAGAAACGAGCTTATTAATATTGTAAAGGCTCATAAGCTGGGTGGAGTATCAGCAAAGAACAAACACAAGCTTGCTGAAATGCTGTTTTTCAATATGGAAGAAAAAGAGCTAAAAAGGTGCGTTTTGGAAGAAATGCTAGAAAGAGAGTATCCAAAGATTTATTATTACAGATATAAGACACCTGATAGAAATATTACTTTTATTACAGACGGATATGTGATAAAACAGATTGTACTGGCTGATATTGTGAGCAAGAAGTGTGATATTAGAATTAATGATGAAATATTACTTCACAGGGAAATTAAGAGACAATTTGATGAATATTTTAGCGGGAAAAGAAAAGAGTTCGATTTACCAATGGAAAAGCTTAGATGCAATTCCTTTACCAGAAAGGTTTATGAGGCACTTAGAAATATTCCTTATGGTGAAACAAGAACTTATGGTGAAATTGCTAAGGCAGCAGGTAGAGATAAGGCATATAGAGCTGTTGGAAGTATTAATCATAAAAATCCGTTTCCGATTATTGTACCCTGCCATAGAGTGATTGGAGCTAATGGGAAGCTTACAGGCTATGCGGGAGGAACAGAATTTAAGGAGATGTTACTTTCTATTGAAAGGGATAACAGATAGACATAAACACGGCACCTGCTTATGGAACTGTTAAATCTCTACATAGTTATTTAATATGTTGGAGTTTTGCAATTATATGTTTCTTAATTGGATATAAGGTAAATTTGTAGAATTGATATAGCTTGGATATAAGGTGAATTTGTAGAATTAACATAGCTTGGATATAAGGTAAATTTGTAGAATCAGCATAACTTAAATATAAATGGAATTTATGGAATTAACATAGCTTGAATATAAGGAGAATTTATGGAATTAATAGAACTTGATGATAGGCAAATATCAGAAATTTATAATAAATATATGAAAACGGATTTTCCAAAATCAGAGTTAAAGCCACTAAAGCTTTTGCTGGATTGCAGGAAAAATGGACTTTATAAGTGCTTTGGTCTGTTTGATGCAGGAGAACTTAAGGCATATGCATACCTTGCTAATTATAAAGAGGAGGATGTAATTTTACTTGATTATTTGGCAGTTATAAGTGACATCAGGGGAAAGGGATATGGGAGCATAATGCTTACAGAGCTTAAAAATCATTATAAAAATAATACTAAAGTAAAGGCAGTTATCATAGAGGCTGAAAGCATAAGAAGTGCTAAAGATGATGAGCAGATAAAATTACGGGAGAAGAGAATCAGGTTTTATAAAAGAAACGGCCTTATAGAGCAGAAGTTGCTGCCTGTTGTGTTTGGAACTGAATTTACTATACTTGTATTGGAAATACAGGACATGGTGGATGATATGAGAAAGTCTGAAAATAAATATGAGGAATATATTACAGAAGGGTATAAAAATATATATCGTGCTATATTGAGCGAGGAAAAGTATGAGAAAAATATTATTATTAAATTATGATTAAATTCAAGAAATAAAAGTACTTTGAAAATACAGTTCTAAATGCTATAATATTTTTCATTGATATATAAATTCAAGGAGGCAAAGAGATGGGAAAAGTCTTTAAATTTCATACAGATGTGGATACTGATCAGATTATTGCTTCTCAGTATCTTCTATTTCCGACTATTGACGAAATGAAAGTGCATGCCTTTGAGTCGCTTGATCCTGATTTTGCAGATAAAGTACAGGCAGGTGATTATGTAGTGGCAGCGGAAAACTTCGGATGTGGTTCTTCAAGGGAGCAGGCACCTAGTGTTTTAAAAGCATTGGGTGTTAAGGCTGTAGTTGCTAAATCTTTTGCGCGTATTTTCTATAGAAATGCTATAAACATCGGACTTCCGGTTATAGTATGCAAGGATTTATATGAGGTTGTAAAAGATGGTGATGAGATGGAGCTGTCTCTTACAGAGGGTATTGTAACTGTAGGTGATAAAAGCTTAAGCTGTACAAAGCTACCACCATATATGCAGGGAATTTTAGACCAGGGTGGTCTTATTGCATCATTAAATAAGGAGGAAAACTAGTATGGGAATGACAATAGCTGAAAAGATAATTGCAGCGGCAGCAGGTGTGGATTCTGTAAAGCCGGGAGATATACATACGGTTGAAGTGGACAGACTTATGAGTAATGACGGGACTACACATCTTACTATTGATATGTATAACAATAAACTTAAAAATCCCAAGATTGCAGATGTAAACAAGCTTGTATGGATTGTAGACCATAATGTACCGTCAGACAGTCCGAAAACAGCAGCTTCACATAAAAAGATGCGTGATTTTGCCAAGACAAATGGTATTACCTTTTATGAGGGAAAGGGTGTATGTCATCAGATTATGATGGAAAATCATGTAAGACCCGGTGAGCTTATATTTGGTGCAGACAGCCATACTTGTGCATATGGTGCATTAGGTGCATTTGGTACCGGTGTTGGCTGTACCGATTATCTGTATGCAATGGTTACAGGTAAATCCTGGTTACTTGTTCCTGAAACCATCAGATTCAATTTAAAAGGAAAGCTAAAGGACGGCGTATATGCCAGAGATTTAATTCTTACAATTATTGGAAGAATTGGTGCTAACGGTGCTAATTATAAGGCGATGGAATTTGCAGGTGACGGAATGAAGTCACTTACTATGAGTGACAGAATTGCAATCTGCAATCTGTGTGTTGAGGCAGGAGCTAAGACAGCACTTATGGAAGTGGATGATATAGCAATGTTATATTTAAAAGAGCATGGAAGAGAACCGAAAGCATGCTATACAAGTGATGAAGATGCTGTTTTTAGTGAAGTATATGACATTGATTTGGATGAGATAGAACCAATAGTAGCAAAACCTCATTTTGTAGATAATGTTGTTCCGGCAAAAGAAGTGTCTGGAATCAGGATAGATGAAGCGTTTTTAGGTTCATGTAATAATGGAAGAATCGAAGATTTAAGAGTTGGTGCAAAGCTGCTTAAGGGCAGGAAAGTACATCCTCTTGTAAGATTTCTGGTGGTACCTGCAAGTCAGGCAGTTTATGAACAGGCATTAGAAGAGGGACTTATTAAAATATTTATGGAGGCAGGAGCTATTGTTATGAATGCAAACTGCAGCGTATGCTGGGGAAGCTGTCAGGGTGTTATCGGAGAAAATGAAGTACTTATCAGTACCGGTACAAGGAATTTTAAGGGCAGGGCAGGACATCCGTCAGCCAGTGTATACCTGGCATCAGCAGCTACAGTTACAGCATCCGCCATAAAAGGAGAAATAGCAACAAAACATCAAGTTGAGAATCAACTTGATGTGCCGAGTGCATAAAATCTGTGATTTTATCCACGAGGCTGTAGTGATAGGGAATATAGTATACAAAACATCAAGTTGAGAATCAACTTGATGTGTAGGTCGTAGTGATATGATAATATGGTATAAAAAAGAAAGGCTAAGCTATGGAAAAATTTACAGGTAAAGTTTGGGTATTAGGTGATGATATTGATACAGATATCATTATCCCTACAGAGTATTTGGCACTGAAAACAGTTAAAGATATGGCTCCGTATGGTTTTTCACCACTTCGCCCTGAACTGGCGGGACAGATTAAAGCAGGAGATATTATAGTGGCAGGTAAGAATTTCGGATGTGGTTCTTCAAGAGAGCAGGCACCTGAAATTATAAAGGAATTAGGGATTAAATGCGTAATAGCAAAATCCTTTGCAAGAATATTTTTTAGAAATTCTATTAATAACGGACTTTTATTAATAGAAAATAATGATTTGGTAAATGACATTAAAGAGGGTGACTCCATAGAGGTAGAAGTAAATAATTCCATTAGCTATAGTGGAAAAGAGTATAAAATAGCATCACTTCCGGAAAATCTTGTAGACATTATAAATGCAGGCGGATTAGTTAAGGCTATGCGAAAGCTAAACGGATTAGACTAGGAGGAAGCTATGGGACAGACTATTATTGAAAAAATCGTAAGCAGAAATGTAAATAAGAGTGTTACTGCAGGAGAAATCGTTACTGTAAATGTAGACAGAGTAATGATACATGATATATTTATTCCATTTGTAGCAAGCAAATTTGAAGAAATGGGATTTACAAAGCTTTGGGATGCAGACAAGGTTGTACTTATTTATGACCATCTTGTTCCTGCATCACAGGTAGATGATACAAGACATTTTAAGGTAGGTAACGAGTTTGTAGAAAAATACGGGATGAAGAATATTCATCGTGCAGACGGTATTTGTCATCAGTTAATGACAGAGGCGGGCTATGTAAAACCGGGAAATATTGTATTTGGCACAGACAGCCATACCACGACTTACGGATGTGTTGGTGCATTTTCTTCAGGAATCGGCTATACAGAAATGGCAAGCATTTTAGGTACTGGTACTATGTGGATAAAGGTACCGGAAACAATTAAAGTAGAGATAAACGGTAAATTACCTGCTAATGTTACTTCAAAGGATATTATTTTAAGACTTATTGGTGATTTAGGCGCCGATGGTGCTACATATAAGGCATTGGAATTTGCAGGAGATACGGTTTCAGATATGACTGTGGCAAGTCGTATGACTATTGCAAATATGGCTATTGAAGCAGGGGCAAAATGTGCATTATTTACACCTGATGAAAAGACAGCCGAATATTGTGAAATAGAGCTTACTGAAAGTGAAGCCTCATTAGTGGGTGACAAAGATGCAAGATATATAAGAACCATAAAATATAATGCCAAAGATTTTGTGCCGGTTATGGCTTGTCCTTCACAGGTAGATAAGATTAAACCTGTAGAGGAATTGACCGGTATTGAAATTGATCAGGTATTTATTGGTTCATGTACAAACGGCAGACTTGAGGATTTACATAAGGCGGCTGAAATCTTAAAGGATAAGCAGGTAGCTCCATTTGTAAAACTTATTGTTACACCTGCCAGCAGAAAGATTTATAATGAAGCAGTAGACGATGGGACAATGGAAATACTTGCAAAAGCAGGTGCGATTATCACACATCCGGGATGTGGACTTTGTTGTGGAAGAGCAGGTGGTATTCTGACAGATGGTGAAAGGGTTGTAGCAACAAATAACAGAAATTTCCTTGGAAGAATGGGAACTTCAAAGGTTGAAATATACCTGGCATCACCTAAGACTGCAGCAGCTTGTGCTTTGACGGGGAAAATTTCCGTGCCGGAAATGTAGGTGAATATGGAGAAATTTTTTAACCTTGATAGTCCTGTATGGAGCTTTTTCTCAAAGTTAGGTTCGGCATTTTTACTTAGTCTGTTATGGACACTTACAAGCCTGCCGATTGTTACGATTGGAGCTTCAAATGCAGCAATGTATTATGTAATGCTTAAAATATTTGATGAAAAGGATGTAAAAACTGTAAGAGAATATTTTAAGGCATTTAAAGAAAATTTTAAAAATGCAACTGTTATATGGATTCCATTACTGATTATTATGATAGTTGGTATGCTGGATGTAAGCATATGCTTGCTTATAGGAGGCACATATGGATTTATAAGTGCAGTTATTTTCTTGTGTGTAGAGATTGTATTAGCATTATTTTCAATATATGTATTTCCTTTATTGGGAAGATTTGAAAATACCTTGAAGCAAACCATTAAAAATGGATTTTTAATGCCATTAAAGCATTATTTTGTAACACTTTGTATTATAGCTGTTTCTGTTGTTGTGCTTATACTTGGATATGTATTTCCTCCTATTATAATATTTCTACCGGGTGTTATGGCTTTTTCAATTTCACATCCGTTATATTATGTGTTCAAAAAATACACACCTGAAGAAGTTGATCCTATAGAATTAAAAGTGAAGGATACACAGAAAAAAAATAGTATTGATAATAGAAATAATAAAACTGTTAATAAAAAGAAAAACAGAGATAAAGTTTTCTGATTGTATTTTTTGATTAATATTAAACTGTCCAACCTTTCAAATATGCGGTTGGGCAGTTTTTATATAACAGTAATTTACTCTGAATTCCATATTATAAAAATATTCTGTCTGTAAACACAAAATTACATAAGAAGTGTAAAAACACTATATTTGGGGTGCAAAAATCAGAATAGGAAATAATTTTTTACTAAAAAATTAAAAAAGTTTGTAATGTATTAATAAAAATTTATAAGATGGAATATATTTTAGTAATGAAAAATAGTATAAAAATTTAAAAATTCATTATATCCTAGCAGAAACATTTAAAATTTGTGCAAGTTTAACAAAAAACAAATAGAATATTTATGAATATATGCAAAATGTTATAAAAAACTTGTAATAATTTTAAATATGTGATAATATATTTTTATCAGCGGAAACGTTTCCGAAAAAGAAAAGTTTCCCGAAACGAAAAATTCTTATCAGAGGAGGAACGATAAAAAGATGAAAATTAGAAAGCTTTTATCAGTTGGTTTAGCTTCAACAATGTTAGCATCTCTTGCTTTAACAGGTTGTGGCGATGACAGTTCAAGTGGAAAGGATGGCGAAGAAGCAAAAGGTAGTGTTTATTACTTAAACTTTAAACCGGAAGCAAATGATGCTTGGCAGGCACTTGCTAAGGCATACACAGATGAGACCGGTGTAGAAGTTAAAGTTGTTACTGCAGCTAACAATCAGTATGAAGCAACACTTGCTGCTGAGATTGACGGTAGTGCAGCACCAACATTATTCCAAATTAATGGTCCTGTCGGATATGAAAATTGGAAAGAATATTGTTATGATTTAAAGGATACAGATCTTTACAACTGGTTATCAGATAAATCACTTGCAATTACAGGAGATGATGGTGGCGTATATGGTATTCCTTATGTAGTAGAAGGATATGGTATCATTTACAATAATTCAATTATGAATAAGTACTTTGCATTAGATGGCGCAAAGGCATCTAGCATGGATGAAATTAACAACTTTGCCAAGTTAAAAGAAGTAGTTGAAGATATGCAGGCTAGAAAAGATGAATTGGGAATTGATGGTGTATTCGGTTCTACATCACTTAAAGGTGGAGAAGACTGGAGATGGCAGACACATCTTGCAAATCTTCCAATTTACTATGAATACAAAGATAACAATACATCTTGTATGGAGGAAATTAAATTTACATACGGAGATAATTACAAGAATATATTAGATTTATATCTCAACAATTCTTGTACAGAGCCTTCATTAGTTGGTTCTAAGACAGTTACTGATTCAATGGCAGAGTTTGCTTTAGGTCAGGTTGCTATGATTCAGAATGGTAACTGGGGATGGGGCGATATCAACAAAACAGCAGGTAATGTAGTTAAGGAAGAAGATGTTAAGTTCCTTCCTATCTACACAGGTGTTTCAGGAGAAGAATCACAGGGTCTTTGTACAGGTACAGAAAACTTCTTCTGCGTAAACAAAGAGGCTAGTGAAGCTGATATTAAAGCAACTATTGACTTTGTAAAATGGGTATTCTCTTCAGAAAAGGGTAAAGCCGCAGTTACAAATGATTTAGGCTTTATTGCACCATTTACAACATTTACAACAGAGGAAGCACCACAGGATCCATTAGCACAGGAAGTACTTAGATACTTAAATGATTCATCTAAGACAAGTGTTTCTTGGAACTTTACAACATTCCCAAGCCAGACATTCAAAGATGATTTCGGAGCAATCTTACTTCAGTATGCTATTGGTACAAGTACATGGGATGATGTTAAGAAATTAGTAGTAGAAAAATGGGCTTCTGAATGGGCAGCAAATAAATAGTATAAGAAAGATTTAAACACAATGCTTCGCGGGTAATACTTGCGAAGCATTTTTTAAGAAAATAGGAGTAATATATGCAAAAAACGACAAAAAAATATTTCCCTATATTTGTACTTCCTACACTTATTGCATTCTTATTAGCTTTTGTTATTCCATTTATATGGGGTATTTATCTATCTTTTTGCAAGTTTAAAACTATTAAGAAAGCTACCTTTGTAGGATTTGACAATTATATCGAAGCATTTAAAAACGAAAATTTCTTAAACGCTTTTAAATTTACTGTAATATTTGCAATAGTAGCGGTTATTATTATAAATGTTATAGCATTTTCATTAGCGTTATTACTTACACGTAAAGTAAAAGGAACAAACTTTTTTAGAACTATATTCTTTATGCCAAATCTTATTGGTGGTATCGTATTAGGTTACATATGGAATTCAATTTTCAATGCTATTCTTAAAGAATATGGTACTACATTGGTAAACGATGCAAAGTATGGTTTCTGGGGACTTATTATATTGATGTCTTGGCAGTTAATTGGTTATATGATGATTATTTATATTGCAGGACTACAGAATGTTCCTACAGATGTAAAAGAAGCAGCAGATATTGACGGTGCTACATGGTGGCAGAAACTTAGAAAGATTACTATTCCAATGGTAATGCCTTCTATTACAATATGTATGTTCTTATCATTATCAAACTGTTTTAAGTTATTTGACCAAAACCTTTCACTTACTGCCGGTGCACCAATGCGAAAGACTTCTATGTTAGCATTAGATATTTATCAGACATTTTATGGTTCTACAAACACTAAGGGTATAGGTCAGGCGAAGGCTGTTGTATTCTTTATAGTAGTAGCGCTTATTGCATTGACACAGTTATTCTTTACAAGAAAGAAGGAGGTTGAGCAATAATGGAAACAAAAAATAAAATTAGAAATATAATTATTTTTATAGTGTTATTAATACTTGCTGTTGCTTTTTTATTTCCAATAGCTTTCGTACTTCTTAATTCATTTAAAGGAAAATTGTTTATAGCAAATGAGCCGTTTGCATTTTTAAGCAGTGAAAACTTTGTAGGAATTCAAAACTATATTGATGGTATAGAACAGACAGGTTTCTTTACGGCGATGAAGTGGTCGCTGGTTATTACAGTAGGTTCGGTATTGCTCATTTTACTTGGTACATCAATGACAGCATACTGGATTACAAGAGTAAAATCAAAAGTATCGTCAGTTTTATATTATGCTTTTGTTTTCTCTATGATTGTACCATTTCAAATGGTAATGTTTACAATGACAAGCTTAGCTGATACATTAAAAATGAGAAATCCTATAGGTATGATTATTTTATACTTAGGATTTGGTGCAGGTTTGTCGGTATTTATGTTCTCAGGTTTTGTAAAATCCGTTCCTTTGGAGATAGAAGAAGCTGCGATGATTGACGGATGTAATCCTTTACAGACATTTTTCAGAGTGGTATTTCCGATTCTAAAGCCAACAGCTGTTACAGTTGCTATACTTAATGCTATGTGGATTTGGAATGACTACCTGCTTCCATATCTGGTAGTCGGATTAACAAGCGAATATAAGACAATTCCTGTTAGAGTTCAGTATTTGTTGGGATCACATGGTAGTTTTGATATGGGTATAATGATGGGTCTTTTAGTTTTATCCATTCTGCCTATTATTATCTTTTACGCATTTTGCCAGAAATTCATTATTGAAGGTGTTGTAGCAGGTGCAGTTAAGGGTTAGATAAGCGGTATATAAATATAAAAGCTAAACAATATAGAATGTAATTAAAATTCTATTGCTATAAAAAGAAGGTCGTGCTGAATGACAGCAAGACCTTCTTTTTATTCCTGTAAGTAACGATCCAAAGTAAAGCAAATTTGACTCCTTAAAACCATGCACCATCCATAGTTATATTGGCACCGGTCAGATATTCGCCACTATTTAGCAAGTTGTATATAAGATTTGCAGCTTCGTCAGGGGAACCAAGTCTGCAGGCGGGTATTTCATCACACAGAGCCTGTTTATCTTCAGGGGAGAGATGGCTGTTCATATCTGTATCAATAGCACCAAATGAGACCGAATTTACCTGTATATTGCTTGGCGCCAGTTCTTTTGCAAGAGCCTTGGTAAATGAAATTATACCGCCCTTTGAGGCTGAATAAGCTACCTCCATAGCAGCACCGTACTGCCCCCATACAGAAGATATATTGATAATCTTACCGGATTTGTGTTTAAGCATATTTGGGATTGCATTTTTGCACATATAAAAAAGAGAACTTAAATTTGTGTTTATTGTTTTATTCCAACTCTCGAGAGACATATCCTGTAAAAGTCCTACATATGAGTAGGCAGCATTATTAATAAGAAAATCTATATTTATATTTAGATTAGCTATATTTTGCCATAGTAAATCTACATCATTGGGATTACTTACATCACATTTGAAAGCATGGCATACAATTCCGCTGTTGCTCAATTCAAGTGAAACAGAGTTTAAGGCTTCTATATTTTTCTTGCATATAAGAACCAGGTTTATATTGTGACCGGCAAGCTCGTAAGCCAGAGAACGGCCTATACCTCTTGAAGCTCCTGTTATAAGTGCATACATTAAAATACCTCCTTTGATTGATTATATCTATATTAAAATAAATAGAAATAATTTACCAGTAATATTTAACTTGAGTTTTCGTATTTTTTATTTTTAGCTTCAAAAAGTCTTGTTGCCAAAGGCAGGATGCTTACATCGTTATGATGATGTAAGCTTTTTGAAGCTAAAAATAAAAAATACGGAAACTCTAAATATTTAAAAATTTCTTGTAGACAAAAATGTTTCACTATGAATGAACAAAAAATAAAGAAAATAGTTATTCCCGAGAGCAACGATACAAGGTAAAACAAGCTAAAAAATAAAATTATTTTTGTGAAAACTAACCAAAAAAGTATTGAAAAACTGGTAGAGAATATCGTTATCAAAATGAAAATGTGGAAAAATAATAGGAAGTTATCCACATTTTATGATTTTAGTTTATTGAAAAAACGATAATTCCACCAACTTATCCACATTTTCCACATGAATTTACAGTATAGTATGTTAAAAAAATAGCAAACATCTGTTTTGTTAAATATATAAAAATATGAAAAAGCTGTAATAAAAGTGTTGACAAAAATATATTTGAACGGATAGAAAATCATTAAAAAAAACCGGACATGATTAACTATTTTATTAAGTAATTTCTTGAAAAAAAGCAATAATATGATATAATAGATTATAGTTAAAGAGTCAAATGAACGTGAAAGTGGGGTAAAAAAATTAAATCCTGATTCTTTAAGATTTTCTTATAAAAAGGAGTGGAACATCATGCAATACATTATTACAGGAAGAAATATCGATGTTACAGAAGGTTTAAAGACAGCTGTTTATGACAAGATTGGAAAATTGGAAAAGTATTTCCAGGAGGATACGGAGATTCATGTAACTTTTAGTGTTGAAAAAGAACGTCAGAAAATAGAAGTTACAATTCCAATCAAGGGAGGTGTTGTCAGAGCTGAGGAAGTAAGCAGTGATATGTATGTTTCTATTGATTTGGTAGAAGAAGTAATCGAAAGACAGTTAAAGAAGTATAAAAAGAAGATTGTTGAAAAGAAGCACAATGCTGAAAGCTTTTCACAGGCATATGTTGAAAAAGACTATGATGAGGATGATGCAATTAGAATTGAAAAAAGCAAAAGATTTGCAATTAAGCCTATGGATCCGGAGGAAGCCTGCTTGCAGATGGAATTATTAGGACATAATTTTTATGTATTCAACAATTCTGAAACAGATGAGATTAATGTTGTATATAAGCGCAAAGGAAACACATATGGTCTCATTGAGCCGGAATATTAAAATTTAAAGCTAAAGAGGTATCTTTATAGATACCTCTTTTTATATGTAAAATAAAAATATTGAACCTGAAAATGAAAATACAAAAAACTCTAAAAAAGTATTGTTGCTTTACAGAAAAAAGACAAAGTGGTACAATAGATTAGATTAGTTTATTATGAATTAGGAGACATATTATGGGATTAATTACTAAATTAATTGGAACACACAGTGAGAGAGAAATAAAGAGAATCAGTTCTATTGTAGATAAAATTGAATCATATAGAGAAGATATGGGAAAGTTATCAGATTCAGAGATGAAGGAAAAGACCTCTGAATTTAAAGACAGACTTTCAAATGGTGAAACCTTGGATGATATTTTACCGGAAGCATATGCTCTTGTCAGAGAAGCGGCAAGAAGAGTTTTAAATACAGAGCATTACAGAGTTCAGTTAATTGGTGGTATTATATTACATCAGGGACGTATTGCTGAAATGAGAACAGGTGAAGGTAAAACTCAGACCTGTCTTTTACCGGCATATTTAAATGCTTTAGAGGGAAAAGGTGTACATGTAGTTACAGTAAATGATTATCTTGCAAAGCGTGATGCTGAGTGGATGGGACAGGTACATCAGTTTTTGGGGCTTACTGTTGGATGCGTACTTAATTCTATGGACTCTGAGGAGAGACGTGCTGCGTACTCATGTGATATTACATACATCACAAATAATGAATTAGGCTTTGATTATCTGAGGGATAATATGGTTATATATAAAGAAAAGCTAGTTCAGAGGGATTTACATTTTGCAATAGTGGATGAGGTTGACTCGGTTCTTATTGATGAAGCCAGAACACCTCTTATTATTTCAGGTCAGAGTGGAAAATCCACAAAGCTGTATGAAGCCTGTGATGTACTTGCCAGACAGTTAAAACGTGGTACTGAAAAGGAAATGTCCAAGATGGACTATATTATGAAGGAAGAAAAGACAGAGGATGGCGACTTTATTGTAAATGAAAAGGACAAGGTTGTTAATCTTACAGAGGAGGGTGTTAAAAAGGTTGAACAATTCTTTAGAATTGAAAATCTTGCTGACCCGGAAAATCTTGAAATTCAGCATAATATTATATTAGCCTTGAGAGCACATAATTTAATGTTTAAGGATCAGGATTATGTTGTAAAGGATGATCAGGTTCTTATTGTAGACGGATTTACAGGACGTATTATGCCCGGCAGAAGATTTTCTGATGGTTTACATCAGGCGATTGAAGCAAAAGAGCATGTTAAGATTAAAAGAGAAAGCAAAACACTTGCTACAATTACATTCCAGAACTTCTTCAACAAGTATAATAAGAAGTGTGGTATGACAGGTACGGCTTTAACAGAAGAGCAGGAATTTAGAAATATATATGGGATGGACGTTGTTACGGTGCCTACAAACAAGCCGATAGCACGTATTGACTATCAGGATGCGGTATACAAGACAAAGAAAGGAAAGCTGAATGCTGTAGTTGAAGAGGTTGCTGAAAGTCAGGCAAAGGGACAGCCGGTATTGGTAGGTACCATAAATATTGATTCATCTGAAGAAATCAGCAGGCTGTTAACAAAGAGAGGTATTAAGCATAGAGTATTAAATGCTAAATATCATGAAATGGAAGCTGAAATTGTAGCTGAGGCAGGTATTCATGGTAATGTTACCATTGCTACAAATATGGCAGGTCGTGGTACTGATATTAAGCTGGATGACGAAGCTAAAGCAGCAGGTGGTCTGAAAATTATCGGTACAGAAAGACATGAATCAAGACGTATTGATAATCAGCTTAGAGGTAGAGCAGGAAGACAGGGTGACCCGGGTGAATCAAGATTTTTCATTTCACTTGAGGATGAATTAATGAGATTATTTGCTTCAGAAAAGATGGTAGCCGTATTTAATGCTGCCGGTATTGGTGAAGATGACAGAATTGAGCATAAACTGCTTACCGGTGCTATTGAAAAGGCACAGAAGAAGATTGAAAATAACAACTATGGTATCAGAAAGAATCTTCTTGAATACGATCAGGTTATGAATGACCAGAGAGAAATTATTTATAAAGAAAGACTAAGAGTTCTAAATGGTGAAAATATGAGGGATTCTATTTATGCCATGATTGCAGATACGGTAGAAAGTAAGGTGGATATGTGCATTTCTGATGAGACACCGGCTACCGAATGGGATTTTACAGAGCTTTCAGAACTGTTGTTGCCAATCATACCTTATGAAAATCTTGTTCCGGATATGGAAGAACTGGAAAAGGGTATGAAGAAGGATGAACTTAAGCAGAGGTTAAAGGAAGAGGCTACAAAGCTTTATGAAGCTAAGGAAGTGGAGTTTTCGGAGATAGAACAGCTTAGGGAAGTTGAAAGAGTTATACTGCTTAAGGTTATAGACAGAAAATGGATGGATCATATTGATGATATGGACCAGCTTCGTCAGGGCATCGGTTTACAGGCATATGGTCAAAAGGACCCGCTTGTTGAATACAGAGTAAGCGGATTCGATATGTTTGATGAAATGACAGCCGGTATTAAAGAAGATACAGTCAGGGCATTAATGCATATCAGAGTTGAACAAAAGGTGGAGAGAGAGGAAGTTGCTAAGGTAACAGGTACAAATAAGGACGAATCCTTAGCTAAAGGACCTGTAAAACGTGATGAAAAGAAGATATACCCAAATGCTCCATGTCCTTGCGGCAGTGGATTAAAATATAAGCAGTGTTGCGGACGCAGATAACATACTTTAACATTAAGAAGATGGTTAAAATGTCCGTATGATAAAGCAGAAGGTATAAGTTGTATACCTAAACAGGTTTGCAGCAGATTAATATAAAAATCATAAGGCAGGTGATTTTAGTGGTTGAATTAGATCAGTACAAGCTCAAGCTGGGTGGATATAAAACACCATTGAATGAATTGAGGGATTCACTTTGACCTCGATAATAAGGCTTTAAGAATTAAAGAAATAGAAAAACTTATGGAGGCCTCCGATTTCTGGGAGGATTCCAAAAAGTCACAGGAGATTATTTCGGAATTAAAAGGTTTAAAGAGCAGTATAGAGGGTATTAAAAAACTTAATACATTGTATGAAGATGCGGAAACCTTACTTGAAATGGGATATGAGGAAAATGACGAGCTTATGATTCCGGAGGTAAAAGAAGCTGTTGACTTATTTATAAGTGCCTATGATGAGATGCGTGTTTCTACGTTACTTAGCGAAGAATATGACAGAGAAAACGCCATATTGACATTACATGCAGGAGCGGGAGGAACGGAATCGTGTGACTGGGCAAATATGCTTTTTAGAATGTATTCAAGATGGGCAGACAGCAAAGGTTTTTCCTATGAAATACTTGATTTTCTGGATGGTGAGGAAACAGGATATAAGTCCGTTACAATACAGATTAACGGTGAAAATGCATACGGATATTTAAAATCAGAAAGAGGAGTTCACAGACTGGTCAGAATATCACCGTTCAATGCAGCGGGAAAGAGACAGACCTCCTTTGTATCCTGCGATGTTATGCCTGATATAGAAGAAGATATTGATATAGACATAAATGAGGATGATTTGAAGATAGATACCTATCGCTCCAGCGGAGCCGGTGGACAGCATATTAACAAAACCTCATCAGCGGTTAGAATTACGCATTTACCGACAGGCATTGTGGTGCAATGCCAGAACGAGCGTTCTCAGCACAGCAATAAAGATAAAGCCATGAAAATGTTGAAATCAAAGCTGTATCTTTTAAAACAACAGGAAAATGCCGAGAAAGTATCAGATATTCGTGGAGAAGTAAAGGATAATGGTTGGGGAAGTCAGATTCGTTCCTATGTAATGCAACCATACACATTAGTAAAGGATCATAGAACCAATGAAGAAGTTGGAAATGTCCAAAGTGTACTGGATGGAAATATAAATCCATTTATAAATGCATACTTAAAATGGAAAAGTTTAAATAGACAAGAATAGGAGGAAAAGGTATGGAATTTAAAGCAGTAGTATGCAATTTGGGGAGTCAGTATTATGGTATTGATATTAGTTTGGTGCAGGGAATTGAAAGAGAGCAGGAAATAGTTTCAGTACCAAATACTGCCAGCTATATCAAGGGCATGATTAATTTAAGAGGTGAAATTATTCCAATCTACAGCTTACGAAAGAAGTTTGGTATGGAAGATTCTACCGGAGAGGGACAATTTATAATTGTAAGAATTGGTGAAATGCCATTAGCACTTGAAGTGGATGGAGTTGGTGAAATATATCAGGCTGATGACAGTTCGGTATATGAAACACCTAAAATAGTTATTTCTAAAGATACCAGATATGTTGAAAAAGTAATCAATGCTAATGGAAGATTAATTATTATGATAAACATTAATATGCTTCTTAATGATGATGAAAAGAGTGGTATAGAAGGGCTTATTGAGGCACATAAGTAGAACAGGCTTATATGTCAGTTATAAAACATCACTATTTATCGGATATTGTGTCTGATAGATAGTGATGTTTTAAATTGGGCATTTCTTCAAACCACCAGCCGGACAAATATGTTATGTATATTTTCTGATTGACATGAGGTTAGATATTGTATTGTGATGTGACAAAACTGCCAGCCGTTGCTTGTGTAGGGAGATTTACCTAATTAATTAAAGCAAAAAAGGTTGATAATAATAGAGGATTGTGGTAATATTCTCTCTAGTGAATACACTTGTACTTGCTACACGCACACAAGGAGATTGTCTATGAATGATAACAATCAATATTATCTTATCAAAAAAAAAGCAGTTCCAGAGGTACTTTTAAAGGTAGTTGAGGCTAAAAAACTACTTGAAATGGATAAGAATATTACTATTCAGGAAGCTACAGAAACAGTAGGACTTGGTAGAAGTTCGTTTTACAAATACAAAGATGATATATTTCCGTTTAGGGACGATGTTAAAGGTAAAACTATTACGTTTGTACTACAGATGAATGATAAGCCGGGACAGTTATCTAAGCTTCTTAGAATTATAGCTGATTCAAAAGCAAATATACTGACAATTCATCAGACAATTCCGATTAACGGTATGGCTTCGTTAACATTAAGTGTCGAAATTCCATCAGAGGGTGAAATTTCAGATCTTATAAGTGATTTGGAGAGGCAGGAGGGTGTATATTATGTTAAGGTTTTGGCTAGAGAATAGTTGTACAAATGTATATAGCCGGAAAATTACAGAAGCTTTTAGCTGAACAGCTAATGCAAATAAAATTACAGTCTGCATTAAAAAGCAGATAATACTTGGAGGAAATCAAAATGATAAACGTTGCAGTTTTAGGTTATGGTACAGTTGGATCAGGTATATATGATGTACTTGTAAAAAATAATGAAAGTATTTCAAAAAAGGTTGGAGACGATATTAGAGTTAAGTATGTGTTAGACTTAAGAGAATTTCCAAATGATCCGGTAAATGAAGTATTAGTCCATGATTTTGAAGTTATTATAAATGACCCGGAGGTTGATATTATTGCTGAAGCAATGGGTGGTTTAGAGCCTGCACACACTTTTGCAGTACGTACTTTAGAAGCAGGTAAAAACTATTGTACTTCAAATAAGGAATTAGTAGCTAAGTATGGTCCGGAATTATTAGCTTTGGCAAAGCAGAAAAATAAAAACTTCCTCTTTGAAGCAAGTGTTGGTGGCGGTATTCCGATTATCAGACCGCTGAATCAGTCTTTAACAGCAGATGAAATTACAGAAATTACAGGAATTTTAAATGGTACAACTAATTTTATCCTTACTAAAATGGACAAAGAGGGTTTAGCATTTGATACAGTATTAAAAGAAGCACAGGAACTAGGCTATGCCGAAAAGGATCCTACAGCTGATGTAGAGGGATATGATGCCTGTAGAAAGATAGCTATACTTTCTTCATTGGCATATGGACTTCATGTTAATTTTGAAGATATTTATACTGAAGGAATTACAAAGATTACAGATGTTGATTTTAAATATGCTGGAAAGTTAGGATTATCTATTAAGTTATTTGGAAAAAGCAAGAAGGTAGATGGAAAGTGTTATGCAATGGTTGCTCCATTTATGATTAGTACAGATAGTCCGTTATATTGTGTAAACGATGTATTAAATGCTATTCTTGTAAACGGTGAGGTGATTGGAGATATAATGTTCTATGGTAGTGGAGCAGGAAAATATCCAACAGCATCGGCAGTGGTCGCAGATATTGTTGATGAAGCAAAACATTTAAACAGACATATAATGTCTATTTGGAGTAGTGAGAAACTTGAATTAGAGGATATTAAATCCAATAAGTGTAAATTCTTTGTACGAGTTGCAGGTAATGAGGCTGAAAAATTAGCAGAAGTTGAAGCAGCATTTGGAAAGGTTACAATAGTGAAGCTGGATGATGTGAATGATGAATTTGCATTTGTGACAGAGATTATAACAGAAGCAGATTACGAAGCAGCAGCTCAAAAGGTTTCAGATATCAAGCAGAGAATAAGAGTAGAAGCATAAATACAATACTTTAACAAATATAAGAAATAAAGTTTCCGCATTTTTTATTTTGCAGTTCATGAATTCAAAAGTAAAAAATGCGGAAATTCTACATATATGAACTTGTGTTTCCGTATTTTTTATTTTTAGTTTCAAAAAGCTTACATCATCATAACGATGTAAGCATCTTGCACAAAAAATTGCAGATGAAAGTTCATTTTCATCTGCAACTTTTTGTAAAAGATGTCTATGTTGCCTTTGGCAACAAGACTTTTTGAAGCTAAAGATAAAAAATACGGAAACTCAAGATATGAAAACTTGATATTTATTATATATTATGATATATTCATATTATTGTGATAAAGTGTCACCAGTATTATTTTAGGAGGAAAATTATGGATAATAATTTTAACCAAGGACAGCCAATTCAAGCACAGCAGCCGATTCAGGCGCAGCCACAGCAGCCAATTCAGGCACAACCACAGCAACCGGTTCAGCCACAACAGACACAGTTTGATCCGTTCTCAAATAATCAGATGACGGGAAATAATACATCTAATAAGATAGATGCAGATATGCTGCCGATTATATCTCTTTTATTATCGGGTATTGGTATGTTTCTTGTATTTATTGGAACAATACTTACTTGTACCTGTAGTGCATCTAAGGCTACAGTAGGAACAGTCTCAACATCACCGGTATTTATTGTTACTATTTTTGGTATTTTATTTGCAATAGCAGGTGCAGTAATAGCAATTCTTAAATTAAAAGAGTATAAGACTGATAAAAACGTAAACAAGATTGCAGTTGTTGGATTTGTACTTGGTGTATTTGCTATGATTTATGGTATTTTGCCAACTGTTACTATATGCGGATATAACTGTCAGATAAATAGTGCGATAGAATCAGAATACGAAGATTTATTTGACTATTATTATAATCCATTTAACTAAAATATATGTTAATACATACAGAGTGGAATTCGTATGAATTTCACTCTGCTTTTATATAACAGGATTAAAGTTTTAAAGGTTCTTATTATAAATCAGTGCTTTTCCGGAAAAATACCAATAAAGTGAGAAAGGAAATATATATTATAATGAAGAAAATATTTTTATTTGATTTGGATGGAACTATAACAGATCCTAAAGAGGGAATTACAAAATGTGTCCAATACTCATTAAAATTCTTTGGAATAGATGAACCGGAGCTTGATAATTTAGAATGTTTTATAGGTCCTCCATTACATAAGTCATATCAGATTTACTACAATTTTAGTGAAGAAGATTCATTTAAGGCAGTAGCAAAATATAGAGAAAGATATTCGGATATAGGTATTTTTGAATGTAATTTGTACAGTGGTATAGAGGAGGTAATTAGGAATATAAAAGAAAATGGTGGAATGGTAGGATTAGCTACATCAAAACCGGAAGAATTTGCAATAGAGTTACTAAAGCATTACAATATATACGAATATTTTGATTGTGTTACAGGCAGTATGATGAATGGAAACAGGTCTGATAAAACAGAAGTTTTGCAGGAAGCGTTTAGCAGAATGAATATTTCAAAAGACATGTATAGTGAAGTAGTTATGATAGGTGACAGATTGCATGATATAGTAGGTGCTAATAATATGAATATTGAAAGTATTGGTGTAAAATATGGATATTCAGTAGGTGAAGAATTAAAGGAAGCAGGAGCTACTTATATAGTAGGCACTACATCAGAACTGAATAATTTAATTTTAAAACTGATTTAGAGTTTTATAAGTTTTCATCTTGAGTTTCCCCATTTTTTATTTTTAGGTTTAAAAAGCTTACATCAGTATAATAATGTAAGCATCCTGCACAAAAATCGTAGATTAAAGTTTACTTTCATCTGCAATTTTTGTGCAGGATGTATATGTTGCCACAGGCAACATAACTTTTTAAACCTAAAAATAAAAAATACGGAAATTCAATAAGTTTTCATATATGGACATTTTCACTTTAGTGTGTTAAAATATTAAAAGCTTACAATATTAGTGCGACACATTAGTGGTTATTGTAATATCTGATTTAGAATATTCAAATATCTTATATGAGAAGGATAAAATGGTATAAAGGATATTATAACGCTATAATATAAACGTGGAAAGGTATTAGGTATGACAAAAAAAATCAGAACTGAAGAAGTTGAGCATCTTTTTGAAGCTATATTGACATTAGAAAATAAAGAAGAATGTTATCAGTTTTTTGAGGATATATGTACTGTAAATGAACTTTTATCAATAGCACAGAGATATGAAGTTGCACAGATGCTTAGAAATAGCAACACATATATCGAAATATCTGAAAAAACGGGTGCTTCAACAGCTACAATCAGCAGAGTAAATCGTTCACTCAATTATGGAAATGATGGATATGATATGGTATTTGAGCGTATCAAAAGAAACAGAGAGGAAAATAAGTAATTATACTGTTTATTTAATTGTATAAACTTATGTTAGATTTATAAAATTTATAGCATTAAAATAATATAAAAATCTTGTACAAAAATTTTATAAGAAATAAAATTTTTGTACAAGATTTTTATATTTTAGACTTTTCGGATTTTGATTTTCTGACCTTTTCAGCTTCAGCTTTTTTCATAGCTTTTTCCTTATCTTCTTTAGCTTTTTTCATGGCCTTTTCTTTTTCTTCTTTTGAAAGTGGTGTGTCCAAATTATCAATAATGGCTTCAATAACCTGTTTTTTCATATACACATCAAAGGATAGTAAACTGACAAAAGCGAATAGATGAAGGTAATTAGCTTCGTTTTTTGTTGCACCCTTGTAAGACTCTATAGCTACCTTTAGTTTTTCATTCATATCATTAAGAGAATATTCTTTTAATGGATTTTCCATTTCTATAAGCTCTTTGTATATATAAGATAAGTCCTTTCCGTTATTTCCCTGGAAATAAGTATCGCTAATAGGAGCAAGTAGTTTTTTGATGTCATTTATAGACATAACACTTTTAAAATAGTATATAAGAGTAAGCAGGAGCATATGTTCTTTTGTATATCTCTTTTTTTCAGGGGAAGGAAGTAAATCATTTTTGGCATAGTTATTAATCATTGTTTTAGTAAGAATTTTATCCTCATCATTACGCTTATGATTTTTCAGATGATTTTCCATAAAGGTGGTGACCTGGTCCATGTATAAATCTATATTTGGGATATCCTCCTGTTCAATAAGGAATATATTGTTCATTGTTTCTTCAATAATTTTTTTTATATCCATAGTAAGCTCCAATATTGTCTATTACACTAAGTCTCTTGAGTTTTATCATTTTATTGTTTAAGGTTTATAATTAAAAATAACCAAACTTATAGGTTAGTTATTGTGAATACATTATATAGTATTAAATACTACTTTACAAGAGATTTAAAAAAAATAATTACTTTTTTTAATCTTTCTGTTACAATATACTAAGCATTTAACTAAAATTAAAATGTTATATAAGCATTACTATAAAACAGCCGGTTAAATAGTGCTATGTTAGAATTTGTATTATCAAGCAGAATATTGCCTATACAAATTTATAAAATGAAAGGATTAATTAAAATGGATATCATTAAAAAGATTAGTGAAGAATTGAATATTAAATTAAGTCAGGTAGATGCTACCGTAAAGCTTATAGATGAAGGTAATACGATTCCGTTTATTGCCAGGTATAGAAAGGAAGTTACAGGCTCTTTAAATGATGAAGTGCTTAGAAATTTAGATGACAGATTGAAATATTTGAGAAATCTGGAAGAAAGGAAACAGTCTGTTATAGCATCAATAGAAGAACAGGGAAAGCTTACAGAAGAACTGAAAAAGGATATTGAAGCGGCAGAGACCTTAGTTTTAGTAGAAGATTTATACAGACCATATAAGCAAAAGAGAAGGACCAGAGCTATAATAGCAAAGGAAAAAGGCTTAGAACCGCTTGCTAATATTATTACATTGCAAATGACAAATAAGTCTCTTGAAGAAGAAGCAGAAGAATACATTAATCCTGAAAAGGAGGTAAACACAGTAGAGGATGCTATTGCAGGTGCGAAGGATATTATTGCAGAGAGTATATCAGATGAAGCAGAATACAGAACTTATATAAGAAAGATAACATTTACAGAGGGTAAGCTTATATCGGTAGCAAAGGATGAAGAGGCAGAGTCTGTATATGAAATGTACTACAATTTTGAAGAGCCAATTAATAAAATTGTAGGACATAGAATTTTAGCGATTAACAGGGGTGAAAATGAAAAATTCTTAACTGTTAAAATAGATGCACCGGAAGATAAAATATTGAAATATTTAGAGAAGAAAATAATTACAAGGGATAATGAAAGCACTACATCAGTTATAAAGGATACTATTGAGGATTCCTATAAAAGACTGATTGCACCCGCCATTGAGAGAGAAATCAGGAGTGATTTGACAGAAAAGGCAGAGGATGGTGCCATAAAGGTATTTGGAAAAAATCTTGAGCAGCTTTTAATGCAGCCTCCTATCTCAAATCAGGTAGTCCTGGGATGGGATCCGGCATTTAGAACGGGCTGTAAGCTGGCGGTAGTAGATGCTACAGGAAAAGTTCTTGATACAGCAGTTATTTACCCGACAGCTCCGCAGTTTAAGCTTGAGGAAGCTAAAAATACCGTTAAAAAGCTAATAAAGAAATATAATATTACACTTATTTCAGTAGGTAATGGAACTGCTTCAAGAGAATCAGAGCAGGTAATCGTTGAACTTATAAAAGAGATAGATGATAATGTGCAGTATATTATTACAAATGAAGCGGGAGCTTCTGTATATTCTGCCAGCAAATTAGCAACAGAGGAATTTCCGGATTTTGATGTAGCTCAAAGAAGTGCTACATCTATAGCAAGACGTGTACAAGACCCGCTGGCAGAGCTTGTTAAAATTGACCCAAAATCAATAGGTGTGGGTCAGTACCAGCATGATATGAACCAGAAAAAATTAGGTGATGCACTTGAAAAGGTAGTAGAAGACTGTGTTAATAAGGTAGGTGTAGATTTAAATACAGCATCCTATAGCTTATTGGAATACATTTCAGGTATTACAAAGACTATAGCTAAAAATATAGTTCAGTATAGGGAGGAAAACGGGAAATTTACAAACAGAAAGCAACTGCTAAAGGTAGCAAAGCTAGGACCTAAAGCATATGAGCAGTGTGCAGGATTTATGAGAATTACTGACGGAGACAACCCTCTTGATAAGACAAGTGTACATCCTGAAAGCTATGAAGCTGCCGGAAAATTATTGGAAAGTCTGGGATTTGGGTTAGATGCAATAAAGGAAAATAAGCTCATTGGACTTAGTCTAATGGTAAAGGATTATGGGAGGCTTTCACATGAATTAAATATAGGAGAGATTACACTGAGAGATATAGTAAAGGAACTTGAAAAGCCTGCAAGAGATCCAAGAGATGAAATGCCAAAGCCTATTTTAAAATCAGATGTATTAGAAATGAAGGATTTAAAAGAGGGTATGGTATTAAAGGGTACAGTAAGAAATGTTATTGACTTTGGGGCATTTGTAGATATAGGTGTACATCAGGACGGTCTTGTGCATATTTCACAAATGACTGATAAATATATTAAACATCCGCTTGAGGCGGTAAGTGTAGGTGACATTGTAGATGTAAAGGTTTTAAGCGTGGATGTTCCTAAAAAAAGAATTGCACTTACAATGAAACTTGACAAATAGGAAGCATATTATTATAGTATATAGTATCAAAAAAATTATATTAAATTCTTCGGGGCAGGGTGAAACTCCCTACCGGCAGTATAGTCTGCGAGCGAAAGCATGATTTGGTGAAATTCCAAAACCGACAGTAAAGTCTGGATGAGAGAAGATTTGATATGGTTATCTGTTATAACTTGTGCATTAGGCATAACTATTAGCGAATCGCTAGGATACCAGTCATTATTTTATCATTGCTCCGGGGTTTTAAAGAAAAGGAGCAGCGAAATGATAGAAAAAAAGAAAATAAGCATTTCAAAATCGACAGAAAAAAAGAAAATAAACATTTCAAAAACACAAAGAATTACCCTAGTTGGAATTTTTTCGGCATTGGCAGCAGTCCTTATGTATTTAGAAATCCCGTTTTTCTTTGCGCCACCGGAGGCATATAAACTTGATTTCAGCGAAGTGCCGGTACTGATTGCAAGTTTTTTGTTGGGACCGATTGAGGGCATAATTACAGAAGTTTTAAAGATACTTATCAAACTGATAATCAAGCCTACTTCTACAGCATTTGTAGGTGAATTTGCAAATCTTGCAGTGGGCATTACATTTGTATTACCGGCATCTGTTATCTATAAAATTAAAAAGACAAGAAAGAGTGCAGTTATAGGTATGGGTACAGGTACACTTGTTATGACGATTGCAGGCTGTTTCATAAATGCGTTCATACTATTACCGGCTTTTGCATATCTCTTTGGAGGAGTACCTGTGTCGGAAATTATAAAGTTAGGAACAGCAGTAAATCCTGCTATAACAGATATGTTTACGTTTATTGTGCTTGCGGTTGTACCGGTTAATATTTTAAAAGGTGTTTTGGTATCATTGGTAGTATTTTTTATTTATAAACCTATTACAAAGGGTATAAGAACAATTATTAAGACAGATTAGGAAATATATATTAGGAAATTCAGAAATTATATTATATAAGGATATTGAATTGAAACTCTTCGTTATCCATTGTATAAAGCGTATCAGTGTATATGATTATACAATTGGTAACGGGGAGTATTTAATTGCACTTTTCGGATATATTTGATATACTCATAAAAAATTGAAGCACTATATTTTTATTTTAGAATTAATGAAACTTAAAATGAAAATATGAGAACTCAAGTACAAAATATTCGGAGGTACACTCGTGGTAAAAATAGAAGCAAAATTAACAAAAAAGGAAATGTTTAATTTTATGCTGCGACATAATTATTATAGCCTTGGAGGAGTTTGCGGAGTGATTATCAGCATAGGAGCACTGGTATTATTTTTTGCAAACATAAACAATGATAAGATAAATAATGCCTATAAAATAGCATTACTTTTTGTAGGGGTACTTTTTATAGTTGTCCAACCGATAATGCTTTATATAAAATCGTGTACGCAGGTAAAAAACAGCGGTTCAATAAATAAGCCACTTGTATATGAATTTAATGACAGAGAATTTACCATTTCGATGGATGAAGAATCGGTATCACAATCATATGCAGATATTCTTAAGGTGATTTCAACGCGGTTAAGCGTTATTATATATATTAACAGATATAGAGCATTTATTCTTCCTAAGAGCTGTATAGGAGAAAATCTTGAAAATCTTAAAAAACTTATATCGGATAATGCAAAAAATGCTAGAGAGATTACTGTAAAGTAAATGCCGGATAATTTTTAGGTAACTGTTAAGAGGAACAAACACTTTTGGTCGAAGTATTATGAGGTAAAAATGTATGAAAATAATAGAAACTTTTTCGGAATCAGAAACCTTCGAGATAGGAAAAAAAATGGGAGAGGAAGCAGTTAAAGGTATGATAATATGCCTAAATGGGGATTTAGGCGTAGGCAAGACTGTTTTTACAAAAGGTTTTGCCTGTGGATTAGGTATAGATGAGCCTGTTAACAGTCCTACATTTACAATAGTACAGGAATATGTGGAGGGAAGATTACCTCTTTATCATTTTGATGTATACAGAATAGGTGATATATCAGAGATGGATGAGATTGGATATGAGGATTATTTTTTTGGTGATGGTGTGTGTTTTATAGAATGGGCAGGTATTATAAAACAGATTTTACCAGAAAATGTTATTAATATCACAATAGAAAAGAATTTAGAAAAAGGTTTTGATTATAGAAAGATAACCGTGGAGGAAAATCAGTATGAAAATATTAGCAATAGATAGTTCTTCCGTTGTGGCTACAGTTGCATTAGTAGAAGATGAAAAGTTATTGGCTGAATACTCTGTAAATCATAAAAAGACTCATTCACAAACATTACTTCCGATGATTGACGAAATAATGAAAATGTCAGAAACAGATATAAACACACTTGATGCAATAGCCGTATCAGGAGGTCCGGGCTCCTTTACGGGACTTAGAATAGGAAGTGCTACTGCAAAGGGACTTGCACTTGTGATTAATAAACCTATTATTCATATACCTACTATAGATGGTCTGGCATATAATATGTACGGTTCTTCAAAACTTGTATGTCCTATTATGGATGCAAGAAGAAACCAAGTGTATACGGGAATATATCATTTTGAAGATAACAGACTTGTAGCCGATATTCCGCAGTATCAGGAGGATATTAATACACTAATAGAAATATTAAATGAAAAAGATTTGCCGGTTGTATTTTTAGGTGATGGTGTGGATACATATAGGGAAACAATAAGTCATAATATAAAAGTACCATATGAGTTTGCACCTGTTCATATGAACATGCAAAGAGCAGCTTCGATAGCAGCGCTTTCAGAACAGTACTATATTGAGAAAAAAACAGTGAGTGCTAATGAACATCAGCCGGATTATCTTAGAAAATCACAGGCAGAGCGAGAATTAGAAGAAAAACATAATATGCAAAAGATTATACAATAAAATAAATTGCAGGATACTTAAACTTAGATTCACAAAATAGAAATTAGAATATAGAATTTAAAAGAAAGTAAAAATATGGGAAATGTAAATCATATTATGGAAGAAAAAGAATTAGTTATTTCATATGCAGATAAATCCGATGCATATCAGATATCATTGCTTGAAAAAGAATGTTTTTCTATGCCGTGGTCGGAAGCTTCTCTGATAGAATCAATTGAAAAGGATTATTCTGTTTTTATTAAGGCTGTACAGGATGAAAAGATAGTTGGATATGTAGGAATGTACAAAACCTTTGAAGAGGGTGATATTACAAATATTGCAGTATTGGGTAAATACAGAAATCAGGGGATAGGTATTAAACTTTTAGAATACCTGTTTTGTGAGTGCAGAAAACAGAAAATAACCAGTATTATGCTGGAGGTAAGAAAATCAAATGCAACAGCCGTAAGGTTATATGAAAGAGCCGGTTTTATACATATTGGAGAAAGAAAAAATTTTTACGAAAAGCCGATTGAGGATGCAATTATAATGAAAAAGGAACTGGCAGAATAAAAAAATACGAAAACTCAAGAATTACAATTAATTGCCACTATTTATTTGATATATTATATTGTAAAATTTATAGGGTAAAAATATTATTAAACAAGGAGATTAATATGAAAAAGTACATTAAAGGAAAAGAAAAAAAGCTCCAATATGTTAAATGTAATATGTGTGGAAAGGAACTGGAAATTAACAAGGGTATATTAACAGAGGGGGCTTTACTTATTGATTACGAATGGAACTATTTTTCAAATAAAGATGGTGAAATTCATTCATTAGATTTATGCGAAGAATGTTATGATAATTTAATTAAAAATCTAAAAATTCCAGTAGATATTGAAAAAAGGACGGAGTTAATGTAAACTAATAAGTAAATAAATATGTGAGGATAATGAATGTTAGATTTATGCTTATTGGGAACAGGCGGAATGATGCCATTGCCAAAAAGATGGCTTACCTCTCTTATGACAAGGTATAACGGCAGCAGCTTACTTATTGATTGTGGGGAAGGAACCCAGCTTGCCATAAAAGAATGTGGATGGAGCTTTTATACTATTGATACTATATGTTTCACTCATTATCATGCAGATCATATTAGTGGATTACCGGGATTGCTCCTTAGTATGGGGAATGCAGATAGAACAAAGCCGGTGACTATGATAGGACCAAAAGGTCTTGAAAGAGTAGTTAATTCTCTGAGAGTAATAGCACCGGAGCTTCCATTTAAAATTAATTTTATTGAATTAAATTCCGATATAGAAAAAGTAAATATAAATGGATATGAGATTGAAGCCTTTAAGGTTAATCATAATGTTTTGTGCTATGGATACAATATAAAGATTAGCAGAAAAGGAAGATTTCAGGTAGATAAAGCAATAGCTTGGGAAATACCTAAGGAGTGTTGGAGTAAGCTTCAAAAGGGGGAGATTATTACAATAGGTGATAAAACCTTTACACCTGATATGGTTTTGGGAGAGAATAGAAAAGGAATAAAGGTAACTTATTGTACAGATACCCGCCCGGTGCCCGTTATTGCAGAAATGGCAAAGGAAGCTGATTTGTTTATATGTGAGGGTATGTATGGTGAAAAGGATAAACTAAAAAAAGCCAAAGAATACAAACATATGACTTTTTATGAAGCAGCAGATTTAGCTGCAAAAGCCGAGGTTAATGAAATGTGGCTAACTCACTATAGTCCATCTTTGGTAAAACCAGAAGAATATATAAAAGAGGTAAGAGAAATTTTTCCTAATTCCATAGCTGCAAAGGATGGGAGAAGTTTATCAATTACTTTTAGTGAAGAATAGAGAGGTAAAATGAAAAGCAGGTTAAAGTTTCTTATAGTTATATCAGTGTTATGTATATTAGCCGTAGTGCTATATTATCATTTTTCAAATTCTATGGCTGCGTCAAAAAAAGAGGATGGTACTGACAATACGGAAGTAAGAGAGATTGATAAGCTGCTTACAAAAGATTTGGAATCAGGTTATCCGATTACCGTAAGAGAGGTAGTTAATCTGTATACAAGAATACAGATGTGCTATTACAATGAAGACTTGACTTCGGAAGAGCTGGTTAAATTAGCGTATATGGCTACAGCTATTTTTGATGATGAATTGGTTTCAAATAATTCTTTTGATGAGTATTACAGCGAGCTGTTAACTGAAATTGATCAATATATGGAAGAAGGCAGAACAATTTCAAGAATTATAATCGACAAATCCTCTGATGTTATTTATTCAACTGTAGAAGGAGAAAAGTATGCTTCCATAAATTGTATATATTATTTAAAAACAGATAAGGGGACAGAGAAAACCACGGAAACATATGTCCTTAGAAAGGATAGTAATGACAGATGGAAGATCCTTGGTTGGAAATTGTATGAAGAAGATGATGACTAATTTTATAAAATAGAAAATATTTTTGAGAAAATATCTATATATAAAACAATCCGGAATTAGTGTAAGCACTTCTGATTAAAGTATTAGGAGACAAAAATGGATAATAATATAGAGAATAATCAAATGGACAGTAATATAGATAAATCAAAAAAAGATATACTTATACTGGCTATTGAGACTTCATGTGATGAAACAGCTGCAGCAGTAGTAAAGAACGGCAGGGAAGTTTTGTCGAACGTTATTTCATCACAAATAGATTTACATACTTTATATGGTGGTGTTGTACCTGAAATTGCATCAAGAAAGCATATCGAAAAGATAAATCAGGTTATAACCCAGGCTTTAGATATGGCAAAAGCATCGTTGGAGGATATAGATGCCATAGGTGTAACATATGGACCGGGACTGGTAGGTGCATTACTTGTAGGAGTATCGGCGGCCAAGGCTTTAGCATATGCATCAAATAAACCATTAGTTGGTGTGCATCATATAGAAGGACATATTAGCGCAAACTATATAGAGAATAAAGAATTGGAACCTCCGTTTATATGTATGGTAGTTTCCGGTGGTCATACTCATTTAGTGATTGTGAAGGATTATGGAAAATATGAGGTGATAGGAAGAACCAGAGATGATGCGGCAGGGGAAGCCTTTGATAAGGTAGCAAGAGCAATAGGCTTAGGCTATCCGGGTGGTCCTAAAATTGACAAATTATCAAAAGAGGGAAATCCTAAAGCTATTGAATTTCCAAGAGCAGCTGTAGAAGGAGCACCCTTTGATTTTAGCTTTAGTGGGTTGAAATCTGCTGTTTTAAATCATATTAATATGTGCGAAATGAAAAATATAGAAATTGTGCCCGCTGATATAGCGGCATCATTTCAAAGTGCAGTTGTAGACTCTCTTACAGGCAGGGCATTTAATGCATGTAAGCAGTATTCATGTAATAAATTAGCCATAGCAGGAGGAGTAGCTTCAAATTCAGCTATAAGAGAAGCTTTTTCAAAAATGTCAGTAGATAGAAATATTGAATTTTATTATCCATCACCAGTTTTTTGTACAGACAATGCAGCTATGATAGGTGTTGCAGCGTATTATGAGTATATAAACGGAACAAGGCATGGTTTGGATTTAAATGCTATACCAAACCTTAAGCTAGGAGAAAGAATATGAAAAATAAAACAATAGCTATTGTTTTATCAGGTGGAAAAGGAAAAAGGATGGGTACTACGGTTAGCAAGCAGTATTTAATGCTAAAGAATAGACCTATTCTTTCTTACGCTTTAGAAAGCTTTGAGAAAAGCAATATTGATGAAATAATATTAGTAGTAGGGAGTGGAGATAAAGAGTTTGTACAACATGGAATTGTTAATAAATATAATATAAAAAAAGTTAAGGCCATAGTAGAGGGAGGAAATGAGAGATATAATTCCGTATACAATGCATTGGTTTATATTGATAGAATGATGTCGGAGGTTTCATTAGATAACACATATGTTTTAGTGCATGATGGTGCAAGACCGTTTATTAGTGTATCAGATATTAACATAATAATAGAAGAAGTGATTAAAGAAAAGGCGTGTGTATTAGGTGTAAAGGCTAAGGATACCATAAAGCTATCAACTGATAACAATTATGTCGAGAGTACACCTGACAGAAGTAATGTATGGCAGATACAGACGCCACAGGCATTCCAGTTCAAAATATTAAAATCCAGCTATGATAAAATAATAGATGACAATATTAAAAACATGACAGATGACAGTATGGTTGTAGAAACAGTATCTGATATTAAAATTAAATTGCTTGAAGGGAGTTATACAAATATAAAAATAACAACTCCGGAAGATTTAATAATAGGTGAAACACTGATAAAATAAAGGATTTTGGCACTGAAATAAAAAAAATAAAAAAAGTGTTGACATTAAAATAGAATGATGATATTATATTTCTTGCGCTGACATGAAAGTGTTATCGCAGAAAAATTAAATAACCTCTGGAGAGGTATCGAAGTGGTCATAACGAGGCGGTCTTGAAAACCGTTTGTCCGCAAGGGCGCGTGGGTTCGAATCCCACCCTCTCCGTTAGCAGATTTTAATCTGCGATTTGAAATATTTTGACTGGCGTCAAAATACGACAAAAATTTAAAAAAGCTGTTGACAAAGAAAAAGCGAAGTGGTATTATAAATAAGCTGTCGCTAAAACAACA
>CAMWKO010000005.1 GCA_947174885.1 uncultured Clostridia bacterium | reverse complement strand
ACTACGGCCTCGTGGATAAAATCGGAGATTTTATGCACTCGGCACACCGAGTTGTAAACAACTCGGTGTTATTATACCACACAATGGTCTGTTATTAAACAGTATGAATTTTCCGGTACAAATGTTTATTGTTATAATTTCTTAATTAATATATAATTAATAGTAGCAGAAAATTTGAAATCAGAGGATTAAACAGATTGACATATAAGAATTATATCAAGTTTTAATGAGAATACATAATAGGGGCGAAATCGGAATTGGCATTTTCAGACAATCCGTGAATGTACCGAAGCATACTATGAGAATTTTTATGTGGATATATTGAAAAACATAAAGCAGAATTAATATAAGGTTTTATTTAAAAAATATAAGTTTATTTTACAGCTTAATAAGCAGAAAAATCATGAGTTGGAGGAAACAGATTATGAATATAACAGAGTTCAAATGGACAAGACAACCGCAGGATTATAAAATTGAAAGCAATAGGGTTGAAATTATCACAAAACCATATACTGATTTATGGCAAAGAACATATTATCATTTTCAAAATGACAATGCTCCTGTGTTTCAAATGGAAACAGAAGAAAAGTATTTCAGTTTTGTTGTAAAAACAGAATTTATAGAGAGCTGCCATAGATTTGACCAATGCGGTATTGTGATGTATCTTGATAGTGAAAACTGGTTAAAAGCATCAGTTGAATATGAAAATGAAGAATATCAGCACCTAGGTAGCGTTGTAACAAATGGAGGATATTCTGATTGGGCTACCACGGTTATTGATGCTTCCGTAAAATCCATGTGGTATCGTTTTAGCCGTCGGGAAGATGATTATTGTATTGAATGTTCCACAGATGGAATAAATTTTAAGCAGATGCGAATTTGCCATATGCAGAAAGGTGATGGTACAATTCAATTTGGTATATATGCCTGCTCACCGGAGGAATCTTCTTTCAAAGCAACATTTACGAATATGCAAATGCTCGAATGCCGGTGGAATGCCCATGACGGACAACAACCGGATTCGAAATAAAAGTTATAAATTCATTAGTCATTTACATAAAACGAAAAATCATAATTTTACTGTATTCTGTTATCATTAAGTTTGAACATGATAAAACCTGATTTGGTTAGCTATTTTTTTGAAGGAGAAAGATAAAATGTACGATTGCGGATTTACCAGAGAAAATAACTGGTTTCGGTATCGGGCTGCTGCAATTATTATAGAAGATGGCTGTGCCCTTTTTGCCAGCAACCAACGGGATGATTATTATTACTCCATCGGTGGTGGAGTTCATATGGGAGAAACTGCCGAGGATGCTGTTCTTCGTGAGGTATATGAAGAGACAGGCGTTCATTATGAGATTGATTATCTTGCGGTAATACATGAGAATTTTTTTAATGATAATACCGGAACTCTTAATGGACTTGAATGCCATGAGCTGAGCTTTTATTACATGATGAAGCCAAGAGGAACACGCAAATTAAACAGCAACAGTATAAGTGCCTTTGGCGATAAGGAGTTAATGCACTGGGTGCCATTAGATGAATTGGATAAGGCTATGGCTTTCCCTACATTCTTAAAAGATTATTTAAGTAAGGAACATACAGGAGTCTGCCATATTGTAACAGATGATAGAATAGAAAAGCAGCCCCCTGACGATTGGGAACGACTATATACCGCAGCAAAGAATGTAATTAATCCGAGAGAAATTTCTCCGTTTATTGAGGCAGGTGGGGTAGGTGCTGCAATTATGTCAAAGTCGGGGAATATTTATACCGGAGTATGTATTGATACAGCATCTACCTTGGGAATGTGTGGTGAACGAAATGCCATTGCAAATATGATTACGAACGGCGAGAGTCGGATTGCAAAGGTAGTAGCCATAGGACCTGACGGGAAAGTAGGCTCTCCATGTGGAGCCTGTAGAGAATATATGATGCAGCTTGATAAAAATAGTGGTGATATTGAAATTCTTTTGGATTTAGAAACAAGAAAGACAATTACATTAAATGAGCTTATACCTGACTGGTGGGGAACCTCCAGATTTGAATAAGCTCTGTAAAAATATAATTTGACATGGAGGAAGAAAAGAAATGGTATTCGTTATTATTATTTTAGAGGGATTCGTATTGTATTTTCTCGCTGTAATCTGCATTCTGATAGCCGTACTGTCACAGTCCTACAAAAAAGCCAGACCGGTGTATGCAAGGGTAATTTCCTGTGAACAAAAGATTATAAAGCACAGTACAGACACTATTTATGAAGTAACGGCAGATTTTTACGATTCAAATGGAGAGACGATTGTCAAAGCATTTCAGAGCAAAAAAGAATATATACCGGACGATGTGATTCGCTGCCGTTATCTGGAAAAAAAAGGAGTGCTGATGGAAGAAGTATCACCTGAAGCACAGAACAAAAACAAAAAATTTTTTTTTCTGTTTTTTGCCGTTTTGATTATCTTTATAGGAACTATAGCAGTAGAAATATGTATATATAATACCGGAAGAGCCGAAACAGGGATAGATTCTCCTTATATTTTGGGTTATATTCTCAGCATAGCTTTTATTGCAGTCGGAGTTTTTGGTATCTTTAAAAAGCACAAAATGGAACAAAATTTGCATAATATGATTTCTCTTACGGGCATACAAGTGGATTATAAAATAAGTAAAAGTACACATAACCATCGGTCTCAATCAATCTACACACCCATCTATGAATACGATTGGGGAGGAGAGAAAAAAAGATTTTGCGGTCCTTTAGGCTCAAGCGGAAAAAAGTACAGCACTATAGGCAGAATGGTACATATCCTTGTAAATCCTCAGACAGGTGACGCAGTATGTCAGGAGGATGAAAAATCAAGTTTTCTCTTTTCATTATTTTTTGGAATCATCGGTATTGCCTGCCTGGCTCTGATGATAGCACTCAGCTTTGGTTAGATGTCTTAATTTACCTGCATTTTTCCTTTATGGCAATACATAAAGCCTGTCGCAAATCCCAAGCTGTTAAAATCATTTTTACCGCTCCATATTATATATAGAAGCCTTACTACAGTATCAGATTATTGAAAGACCGGAGATTTTATTAATTTTATAACAAAATCTCCGGTCTTTTGAACACATATTTTTCCTTCTCTTAACTATATATTATTAATTATTGCCGAATAAAGGTGTAGACAGGTATCTGTCTCCTGAGTCGGGAAGTAACACTACAATGTTTTTATCCTTATTTTCAGGTCTGTTTGCAAGTATTGTGGCTGCCTTAAGTGCTGCACCTGAAGATATTCCTACAAGAATCCCTTCACTGACTGCAAATGATTTACCTTCTGCAAATGCATCTTCATTCTCTATTGTAATAATTTCATCATATATTTTTGTATTAAGCACATCCGGAACAAAACCTGCTCCAATTCCCTGAATTTTATGTGCACCCGGGGTTCCTGTTGACAATACCGGACTTCCTGCCGGCTCAACTGCCACTATTTTTACATTCGGATTCTTTTCTTTTAAATACTCTCCAACACCTGTGATTGTTCCGCCTGTTCCTACACCTGCAACAAAAATATCAACCTTTCCGTCTGTCTGTTCCCATATTTCAGGACCTGTTGTTGCTTTATGTACTGCCGGATTAGCAGAGTTTACAAACTGACCTAAGATAATTGCCCCCGGAATTTCTTTAGAAAGTTCTTCTGCCTTTGCAATAGCTCCTTTCATTCCCTTTGCTCCTTCTGTAAGCACAAGCTCTGCACCATATGCCTTTAGAAGATTTCTTCTTTCAACGCTCATCGTATCCGGCAATGTAAGGATTGCCCTATATCCCTTTGCTGCCGCAACTGCTGCCAAACCAATTCCCGTATTACCGCTTGTAGGCTCAATAATTGTCGCTCCTTCTTTTAAAAGACCTTTCTTTTCTGCATCTTCAATCATTGCTAATGCAATACGATCCTTTACGGAACCTGCCGGATTTAAATATTCCAGTTTTGCAAGAATAGTAGCATTTGTAATACCGACCTTCTTAGCATATCCATTCACTTTAAGTAACGGAGTTCCTCCAATTAATTCTAATGCACTTTCTTTAATCTGACTCATAATAATACCTCCATAAATTTTAATATTTGTTTTGTCATCATATTCCTTGTGTATCTCTTGAGTTTCCGTATTTTTTATTTTTAGTTTCAAAAAGCATACATCATCATAATGATGTATGCATCTTGCGCAAAAAGTTGCATATGAAAGTTCACTTTTATCTGCAACTTTTTGTGCAAGATGTCTATGTTGCCTTTGGCAACAAGACTTTTTGAAACTAAAAATAAAAAATACGGAAACTCTATTTGTGTATCTGCGTTTATCTGTCTTCAAGTATTTTGTATAATAGTATATTGTAAACAGTTCCTATTATCGGATTTTTATTTTAGTGCCTCTTTAATTCTTATCAGTGCCTCCTCCAAAACCACTCTTGGACATGCTACATTAATACGTTGAAATCCTATTCCGCTTTCTCCAAATATTTTTCCACTGTCAAGCCAAAGCTTTGCCTTGTGTATAATTAACTTCTCAAGCTCATCCGCACTTAAACCTGTTTTTCTAAAATCAAGCCATACCAAATACGTTCCCTCATGTTCAATCATATCCACACCATGCAGATTTTCTTCCACAAATTTTCTTGTAAATTCTATATTATCTGCAACATACGAAAGCATTGCCTGATACCATTCTTCACCCTTACTGTATGCAGCTTCACATGCAACAAGTCCCAGTACACTTAACTGGCTTATTCCCGCAGCATCTAATTCCTTTCTGAATTTACGTCTTATCTGCTGATTAGGAATAAATATATTAGATATCATCATACTGGCAAGATTAAAGGTTTTACTTGGTGAGGTACATGTAATACTTATATTCTCATATTCCTTTTTTAGATTTGCAAATACAGTGTGCTTAACTTTAAATACAAAATCCTGATGAATTTCATCACTGACAACAATGACATTATGCTTCACACATATATCTCCAAGCTTTATCAGTTCCTCCTCCCTCCAGACTCTTCCAACAGGATTATGTGGATTACATAATAAAAACAGTTTAATCTTTTCTTCAACTATCTTTTTTTCAAAGTCTTCAAAATCAATATGGTATAAATTATCCTCTCCCAGATATAATGTATTACTTACAACTTTTCTTCCATTATCCTCAATAACCTCTGAAAACGGATAATATACAGGCAGCTGAATCAACACGCCATCACCCGGCTCTGTATATGCCTTTACTGCCATTGCCAACGCAAATACAATTCCCGGTGTTTTTATCAGCCATCTTTCATTTACCTCCCAGCCGTGATGCTTCTTAAGCCAGTCTCTTACTATTTCAAAATATGGTGTCTGCACTTCGCTGTATCCGAATATACCGTGTTTCGCCCTTTCTATAAGAGCATCCTCTATGTAGGAGGATGTCACAAAATCCATATCAGCCACCCACAACGGTAATACCTCCTCCGGCATACCACGTTTCTTTGCAAAATCATACTTAAGACTTCTCGTATTCTTTCTATTTATTACTTTATCAAAATCAAGATTTCTCTCAGCCATGTAATTCACCTTCTATTTCATTAAAAACTTTATCCAGTTCATCAATTAAATCCTTTACATCTTCAATTCCCACAGAAAGCCTTAATGTTGCATCCGTGATTCCGTTTCTTTTGCGAATTTCTGCCGGAACATCTGCATGTGTCTGTGTTGTCGGATAAGTAATAAGTGTTTCAACTCCTCCAAGACTTTCCGCAAACTTAATCATGCGGACTTTCTCCAGAATTGCCAATGCATATTCCCTGCTTTCAAGCCGGAATGTAAGCATTGCTCCAAATCCCCTTGCCTGCTTTTTCATAATTTCATGTCCGGGATGTTCCGGAAGTCCCGGATAAATTACCTTTTTCACGGCACTTTTCTTCTTTAGCCAGTTTGCAAGCTCTATTGCGTTTTTCTGTGCTTTCTCCATACGGATACCCAATGTTTTAATTCCACGAAGAATTAACCAGCTGTCAAACGGTGCAAGTCCTGAGCCTGTGGTCTTAATTAAAAATCTGAGTTTCTCACTTATATCCTCCCTGTTTGTAACTAAAAAACCGGCAAGTGTATCATTATGTCCACCAAGATACTTAGTTCCGCTATGTACAACAATATCTGCTCCCAAATCCAACGGATTCTGAAAATATGGTGAAAGAAAAGTATTGTCCACAATAAGCAATAAATTATATTTTTCTGCTATCTTTGAAAGTTCTTCTATATCTGTTACATTCATCATTGGATTGGTTGGGGTCTCAATATATATAGCTTTAGTTTTTTCATTAATATAACTCTCTATATCTTCCCTGTAACAGTCAATGGCAGAAAATGTTATTCCGTTTTTCCTGGATACATTGCTAAAAAGCCTGATACTTCCTCCATAAAGGTCTGCATCAACAATAAGATTATCTCCCGGATGAAACAGTTCCATCATTAAAGTAATAGCCGCCATACCTGTTGAAACTGCCAATGCATCTACTCCGTTTTCCAGTGTCGCCACTACTTTTTCCAAATGCTCTCTGGTAGGATTCTGTAATCTGCTGTAATCATATCCCGTACTTTTACCCACACCCAAATGTGCATATGTCGCCGTCTGATAGATTGGATAACTGATTGCTCCATAATTATTGTTAAGCCCCTCATCCTCCTCCAAATGCAAACACTTCGTTTCAATTCCTCTTGACATAACATATCCTCCTGATAGCCTGATAATCTGTAATTATTATTTGCTATTTCATACGAATATTTTTCAAAAATATTAAAACCTGCTTTTGTTTTTAACAGATATATTACATTGAAAAATCCTATTATTTTAGTATGCTAAATATCTTTTCCCATACTATATCAGAGGTGATATGTTTTGTGTAATTCATTTTTTCTTTAATTGATAATAGATTTTGTCAATATATATTTTACCATCTCTTTTAAAGCGCAAATATACTTATGTTCGTAACAGAATACTCTTTAAATAATTATAAAAAGAATGTTGCAAAACTACTTACTACTTATTCCCTCTGTTTCATAGATAAATTTAACACTTGTACTCTTTCCATCTCCTGCCATTGAATAAATTGTATAATCATTTGCAAGTGATATAGTAGCCTTTATTCTTTCTGCAATTTCAGTAAAATCTCCCTCTATAAAATCTGATATTTTATCTATTGCTTCGTCCTTAAACTGTGCCATTCCGTTATCAAGCTGAACTGAACCCTCATAAAGCGAACCGATTCCCTCTGTCACCTGTGTTGTTGCTGAATTTAATTTATTTCCGCCCACTACTGCTGTTTCTGTTCCACTATACAGCTGGTTAACCGAGCTTTGAAGAAGAAGTCCTCCCTGATAGAGTTCGTTAACTCCCGGACGCAGCTGTGTATTAATTGCACCATATAAGGTCTGAATTCCCTGTGACAGTGTATTTGCACCATCTGATAAAGCAACAAGATTCTTTGACATTTCCTCCGGATTAATTCCCTCAAGAACTGAGTTTAAAGCTGTATTTGCACCCTGTAACTGCTGTAATGCTGCCTGATAATATGCTATTTCCGAAGCAGTTAATGCTGTCCCCGTCTGAGGATTTAAACCCGTTGTAAGAATTGACTGTATTCCCTGCATTTTTGTATTATTTTCTGCAATAGAATTGTTAATTGATAAAACCATCGCCGTAAGTTGTGTGCCAAGCTCCTCTACACCGTCTGCTAATTTTTCTGCTCCTGCAACAGCACCATTTTCACCACTAAGATTTTCATTAATTGAATCAATACCGTTCAGTACACTTAAAAGACCATTTGGAATTGCTGCTACCTTATCATTTAACTGACCAACACCATCATATATTTTTGCCACTCCTGAGGTTAATGTTATAACACCGTCTGCATATGCTTCAAAGCTGGTTTTAAGTTCAAATAAACCTGTATTTAACTGTTCTGTTCCTGACTGTAGTTCATAAGTTGCACTTATAAGTGAATTAACAACCTCCTTCAAATCATCAAGAGAATCCATATTACCTACATTTATCTGCGAAATTAAATCAGCACTGCCCATTGTAAGAGTTAATGCCAGTGAAAAATCTTCTACATCTGCTGTTATCTCAAGCTTATTTGGAAAACTTAATTCTGCATCTGCTTCTTTATTTAATATACTACCCAGATTCAGATTTTCCTCCATTCCCGGAAATGCCAGACCTACAACTATAAATTTATCTCCGTCCGATATTACCTTACCTGAATTAATCTCAACATTTGAAAATTTATCTCCGTCTAAAATCATTCCTGAAATCATTGTAAACGGTACATACATCTTTTGGCTTACTCCGCCTGCAACAACTTCTTTTACTTCATTGTTTATATAATCAAATCTTATTGTTACTTTTCCACTCTTACCTGCAATTTCGTTTGCAGACATTTCTTTACCGTCTAAAAGATATGTTATCTTCACATCAACAGGAAGTTTTTTATCTGTTTCTCCCTGATAATAGATATCTTCTCCCTTTGCATCCCAAACGATTGTATTATTTGCGCCTACAGTAAAGGATGCGTCAGATTTAACATTCTCTATATTTTTCAAATCGGATTTATCCTCTATTTTATCGCTTCCCTCCTTGTTTTTTAGCCAGTCACTTACAATAGTTTTCGTCACATTACCATTTGCATCTGATAATACATAAACGGTTTCTTCCTTATCATTACCTGTTGATGTAAATTTAACATTTTCATTAATTGTATTTTCTATTGTCTTCTTTGTTTCAGTAGTATCTGCTAATGCTGTCTTTTCATTTGAATTTACCATTGAATAAGCAACGGTTGCAGATATGACTGTAACAGCCAATACTGCTGACACAATTTTTTTTAATTTCTTGCTCATAAAAATATCTCCTTTTTTATTCTTTTCATTTTTATTCTTTACTGATTTGTATTTACATTATTTTTACTTTATATTTACTATTGATACATATTTACATTATTTTTACTTTATATTTACTACTGATATACATTTACATCATTTTTACTTTTAAGTCTCTCCGGTAAAAATCCCATACTTGTATGAACAATTACCTTGTCAAATATCATAAACAATGCCGGTAATACAAATGCAACAATAAGGAAACTTACAATCGCACCTCTTGCAAGCAGAACACACAGGGCGCTGATCATATCAATGCTCGAATACATTCCTACCCCAAATGTAGCTGCAAAGAAACTCAATGCACTGACAAATACAGACTGAAGAGAGTTTCCCAATGCGCTTTGCACTGCCTCTTTCTTTTCCGCACCATTGTGTCGTGATTTTTTATATTTGTTTGTCATTAATATGGCATAGTCTACGGTTGCACCCAGTTGTATTGTTCCGATTACAATTGAAGCAATAAACGGAAGTGTAGTCTTTGTAAATGCAGGAATACCCATGTTAATTATGATTGCCGATTCAATAGCTGCTACCAATATTACCGGAAGAGAAATTGATTTACATACAATGGCAATAATGATAAAAATCAGCAGAATGGAAACTGAATTAACAGTCTTAAAATCCTTATCCGTAATATTAATCAAATCCTTTGTACAAGGTGCTTCTCCAATTAACATTGCACTTTTATCGTATTTATTAATAATTATCCCGATTTTGTCAATCTGATTATTTACTTCATCTGAGGCAGTTTTATACTCTGATGCAACCAGAATCAACTTATATTTACCATTATCAAGAATTTCTTTATACGTATTAGGAATAACCTCCCCGGGAATTGCCGGTCCTATAATATTGTCAAGTCCTACTGCTATTCTGACTCCCTCCAGATTGTTTATCTCATTTAACATTGCTGATGTATCTTTAGAAGAAAGATTACTGTCTGCCAATATCATATGAGCTGCACCCATGGAAAAATCTTCTTCCAGCTTATTATTTGCCAATACGCTTTCCAGTTCCTCCGGAAGTGTTCCTGCAAGGTCATAATATACGGATGTATGATTATATCCATATACAGCAGGAATCATTATTACTGCAAACAGTACAATAAATATTACAAACTTATTTGTTACAAACTTTGCTATTATACCAAGGTCCGGTATTAACGCTTTATGTTTTGTCTTCTGAATTGCTTTATCAAAGGTCAAAATCATGGATGGCAATATAGTTACACATCCGATAACACCAAATATAACTCCTTTTGCCATAACGATACCAAGGTCAAGTCCAAGAGTAAATGTCATAAAGCACATTGCCACAAATCCGGCAACTGTAGTAATTGAACTTCCCACAACTGATGTGATTGTATTGGAAATTGCATGTGCCATTGCCCTTTCCTTTTCATCGGGATATTTTTCCCTGTATTCCTGATAGCAATGCCACAGAAATATTGAATAATCAAGGGTAACTGCAAGCTGTAATACTGCTGCCAATGCCTGTGTAATAAATGATATCTCTCCGGCTATAAAGTTTGTTCCCAGATTATATATAATTGCCATTCCTATACTTAATAAAAAGAAAACCGGAATAAGGAACGAATCCATTGTAATTGCTAACACAACTGCAGATAATCCTGCTGCCAGTGCCACATATGCTATAGCCTCTGTATTACAGATGTTTTTAATATCTGCAATTGTAGATGACATTCCGCTCTGTAGACATTGTCCCTTTGTAAGATTTCTTATTTCTTCAACTGCATTAAGTGTCTCATCTGCTGATGTTGAAGTATCAAAGGTTATCACCAGTAATGTGCTGTTTTTTTCTTCATTCTTAAACGCATTCCTCACTTCCTCGGGAAAAACTTCCACCGGAACTGATAAATCTGCGATTGAGCCATACCATGCAACACGGTTTACATGCTCAACCTCTTTAATCTGCGCCTCAAGCTTTTCAACTCCCTTTGCATCCATTCCCTCAATAACACAAACTGAAAATGCTCCTGTTCCAAATTCCTCTGTAAGAATCTCCTGACCCTTCATTGTATCAATATTGTCCGGAAGATATGAAAGTATATCATAGTTAATTCTTGTATTCAGATATACAATCGCAGACGGTATTAATAGCAGAAAGCTCATTATCAGAATTACTGTTTTGAATTTAACAATTTTCTTTCCAAGCTTAAGCATAGTTTCACTCCTTTTTAAGATTACTAATATAAATATTGACCATCGGTCATTATTACGACATAATGTATAACACTAAAATGACCATTGGTCAATACCTATTTTGAAATTTTTTCTTGGTTGACTATTAACGGAATATTTACTTATAATATTAAAAGAGATAATTTGACGACACGATGTCGGCAAAATATTAAAACCGCTACAAATGGTTTTGACGTAATAATCCTACTGTACCAATAAACAATTATCACATTTATGAAAGAAGGAAAATGCACATGAGCAAACTGGAACTGAACAAAAAGCAAAAAAGAGATTCTCTTTTGGAATCTGCATTTTCACTATTCACTTCAAAAGGAATCAATAAGACTTCAATTTCAGATATTGTAGAAAAATCAGGAGTTGCAAAGGGTACTTTCTACCTTTACTTTAAAGATAAATATGATATAAGAAATATGCTGATTGCACACAAAGCAAGCCAGCTTTTTCGTAAAGCAGATATGGAACTGCAAAAAGCCGGTACTATGGACATATTTGATGAAATTATATTTCTGACTGATAATATACTTAACCAGTTTTGCGAAAACAAATCACTTCTTAACTTCATATCAAAAAATCTCAGCTGGGGAATATTCAAAACCTCTCTGATTAATCCTTCAGATGATAATGAGATTGATTTTTATAATATAATTTATACACGATTATTAAATAGAGAGGATTACAAATTTAAAGACCCGGAGATTATGCTTTTTATGATAATTGAATTAATCAGTTCCACCTGTTACAGCGCTATTCTATATTCCGAACCGGTAAGCATAGACGAGCTAAAGCCATATCTGTTTGACAGCATACGTGATATCATTAAAAGACATATATGCTAAATTATTTATTGAGCCACAAAAGCCACCGAACAATGCTGGCAGAATCATTTTATCGTTAATGTCTTAAACTTCATAATATGCACTATAATTTACTTTGCATAAATCATTTTTCATGGATTTGCTCATATGTATTATCCTGTCTCCTGTTATTTATGGTATTTTATAATATATCAATTTGTATACTTTTATTTGCCAAGGCACCTTAAGATTTGAACTTTTGCATTTCTGTTTATTATTCATTTTCCCAACACTCCTTTAACTCTTTATAATCGTCTATTAAGGAAAATACAATACATTAAAAACCGTCTTACATCCGGTAGATAAACAATCAACATTCAAAGTTGCACCATTAAACTTAGACTCAATCTCATACTTTCCAATCAATTTAGTTTCATCAATATGCTCTACAATTACTTTCGCATACTCATCTAATTTATCTACCGTATTTTGATTAAAATACACGTCGTTCAACTCTACATATTCCATATTCTGAGGTATGTCATCTGTTCACCTGCTTTCAAATTTATATTATATAATTATCAAAAACAGAGTACAACTATCGTTGTACTCTGCCGTACGGTATAAAATTCAAATACCATCCTTACCTCTCATTATTTTCCTTACTTTTCCTCACCTTCTGCACTTGAAACCTTAAGGAATTTATTTGGGAAATATTTATTTACCCACATCTGTGCAAGCTGTGATTTGGTAATTGGCTTAAGATAGTAATTTACAGGTACTCCAAGTTCTCCCTTTAATGCCTTATCAATGTAATCCTCAAGTGCGGTCATCATTGAATTGATATCCAAAATCTTGTTGCTTCCATCGTCAATTTCACTAAGTCCGGTAAGCACACCTTTAATCTGTGCATTGTGAAGAGAGGTCATCTGCTCTCCCCTTCTTGCATTTTCAGCTGCCTTATCCACTGAATCTTTTTCAGATGCAGTAGCATTCTGAAGAGCCGAAATCTTTTCCATTGCCGATTCACCGTCAAATTTTGTAAATTCCTTTACTGCCATTTTGACATTGTTGGCCTTTATTGACGGAATAGAACCCTTTGTAGTAATTGTGCAGTGTGAGTCAATATTCTGATTACTGAACAGACTTTTAACATCATTTGCAAACTGATGGCTTAAACCAAAGCCTCCCGATATATCCGCAAACCATCCGGCTGTCTTACACTGAGCCTGTATACTGTCTGCGACAGAACTTATATCTTCGGATGATCTGGTAACATTGTTGTTAAGAATATGTACCATTCCTACAAAACAGGAGCCGTAGGTTGCTCCAGAAACTATAGTCATCGCCTTTTCATCCGGTGTTCCCTCTTCGGCAGCAATACTAATGATATTGCTTGGACTGTCTGTCTTTATCATATCCTCAGCATACATTGAATTCCATACACGGATTGCCTTATCAACATCTATCACACATGGTGCTAAAAGGGCTGCATCCTTATGGGTACAGCTTACTGCTATTACAAGTGTACCGCTTATATCATGTCTTGAGTACTGACTGTTAATCTGACTTGCTGCCGCCTTGCTCGCCTGTTCAGAAAACTCAGTCCCCAAAAATTTAAATTCACCGCTTATAAATGACTGTATGTTATTACTTTGGGTTTTTGCACTCTGTGAGCTTTCGTCACAGGAAAAATACTGAACATTCATATTCATTGAATCAGCTGACAATGGCATTTTTTTAATTTCCGTCCGGTTATAGTCAAGAGGACTTTCCCAGGATGAACTCACAACAGGAGCAGACTTTATTTCAAGAATTTCAGTTTTTGCATTGAGCTTTTTATCTGCATAATCCAGTGCAGCCTGCTCTATCTGTTTACCAATGTCCTTACTCTTCTTATACAGTTCATTCGTATCTACATTCATACTGCCAAGCTCCCGTATAGTACCATCTATACTGTTTTTAAAAGCTATAAGCTCGTTCATTCTGTTTTCCGCTATATCAACAGGTGCCTCTTTTTCACTTATTTTTCTAAGAACCTCCAACTTTTGAGGGTCAACAATATTACCCAAAGCTATTGAAGGATCATATGGTATTACTGATGGCATAATTTAAAACCTCCTTTTTTCATTTTAAACATATGGAGCTATTCCCATAAGTGAGTAAAGTAATTCTGCTATAACCCTGATATCATCAACATATGAGTTAAGAAGCTCCAAATTATTATCAAGTTTCTGGCTGTTTACAGGTGGGAATCCGGTAATATCTGCTGAGATTATTTTCTCAGCAGGCAGGGTTTCTAAGATATTTCTTAAACATAACGGCGGCATTTTCCCTCTGCCCCAGTTGGTTCTCTTTAGACTTATACTGTTTGTCAGAATATCCATATCGACTGTTACATATATTTTTTCACAGTCACTATGTCTTTCCCTAAGACAGTTATCCAACTCTTCCACAGGATACTCCCGTTCAGTTCCGTCAGACTTTATTGAAATTATACCTCCGTTTTTACCTGCTCCCACAACAACATAATCACATCCTATTGCTGAAGAAATATAGCTGCCCCAGCTTCCACAGAAAAATTTTCCATTAGGACTGCCATAATCCTTATGCTGGTCAAAGTTAATTATGAGGAGTTTTTCACCCTCTCCCAATCGTCCTGCCAGTTCTTTGACATAAAAATATGTCATATGATGTGCACTGTTGCTCTCAGTAAACATCAGGGATTTTTCAGGGATTTTATCCTTAAATTTTGTTTCAATCTCTGCTATGTATTCTTTTATTTCATTTGGACCTGCTGTTTTAGCCAGACCTTTAATTTCATAGCTTTCAGGACTGTCATCAAAGTAATTTTTAATTAAAAAATCATAGTATTCATTATTCTTAAACTCCAGTCCGCCCTTGTAATAAGGATATGGGAACCTACCTGTCTGTTTATGTAACGAAACATAAGTTCCATTAATTTTTGGCATTTTTACACAACCTTTCTTTTTATTTTTAGAAATTTAAGAAGATATTTTGAAACCTTCTATGCAAACCTTAAACCGTCAATAATCTCACGAAACTCATCAGTTACACGGTCATCAATCATTAATGTTTCAGGATTAATTACCTTACAGTCCTTATCAAAAAGACGTACTGCAATATTCATGTCCTTTGCCTTTTCAATTTCATACTGCATACCTTTACTGATATTTGTTCCGAATATCCACATCTCATCACAACGCTCCATTTGAGCAATGGCAAATTCAATACTCCTGATTCTCTCCTCAGGATCATAGTCATCCAAAAACTGTGGAAATGACAGCTGTGGCATTACCGGACTGTATCCGCATAAAGATATAAATCTGGCATACTTTCTCGCCTTCCATATATTCCTGTTAATCTTTCCGCGATATGGCGAACATCCAAATACCACTTTTGTTTTCTTTTTGTTAATCATAATAAATCCTCACTTTCATCAGCTCTAAGCCTGTATTTTCGGTTTACCGAAAGCAACAAGAATGCTTTCCATAACTTTTATATCCTCCGTCTGCAGTCCGGCTGATATTCTCTTAAGCAAAGCTTCCTGCTTATCAGTCAGGTATCTACGGCTTACGCACCATCCATCAGCTACCCGTATACCTCCGCCATTTCCCTGAATTGTTTCAAGAGGTGTGGTTTCCGTAAGGATATCTATATCCCTGCGAACAGTGCTTTTGCTGACTCCAAACTCGTTCATCAGATTTTGTAAGGTTGTAAATCTGACATCCGAGAGATAATTTCTTATAGCTTCCCGTCTTTCATTTGCTGTCTGCACCGCTCCCACACCTCCTTCCGCTTTCGATGGTTATATTTTAAAATTCAAACTGTTCAGCTAATGAACACTTTAATATTTTTAATAAAATTTCTTTTGACACTCTTGTCACTAAAACGTAAAACCGTTTCCTGACATAAAAAATGAGCCTGACAAATAACTTAAATAAGCTACTTGTCAGGCTCGTATGTCATAATCGCATCGTGCTCTGTACAGAGTATTACACTACCTTCCGTATTCCTATATTTGCTTTACATTTCCAACATTTCAGATAATAATCCGGTATCCATTTTCCCATACTATTATCATATCTAAAATCAATAGCCCTTGTTTCTGATTTTACAGTACCTTCCGTATCAATCAACCTGCCACCGCATTGTGGACATAATAACTTTTTCTTCATATATTATCTTTCCTCCATACTTTATTTTATTTACATATAACTTGTTAGCTAACTTGATAACACTAATGGTATTTTTTTACGGGCTTCCTATGAAACCCGTATAGTAAACTATTGGCATTACTGTAACTCCAATGATGTCATAAAATCTATACTTTGTGAATCAAACTGCAAATCTGAATCTACAATTTCCAGTTCCTTTAATCTGTACATGGCAGCCTCATTTGAAACATTAAAGACATCTGCCACCCTGACTGCTTTATAGTACGCAATCAGATTATCCGGGATTTCTCTCGTATCTGCTTTTCGTACTACCTCGTAAACTGCACTCTTGGGCATAAGAATTGCAGATGAAAGTGCATTTGCCTGCCACTCCATCCAATCCCTATCTGTCCATGTGACAGATTGCTTGGAATTGTACTTCTTTGTGTCAACCCTGCATTGTATCATGCTTTCCGGAAATATATCAAAAAGTGTCATCTGGCTTGTATCACAGGAAAAATATTCTTTATGTAGGAATTCATGACTTGCCTCATGCCCCATTGTAAAACGATATCTATGTTCCTGATTCTCTGTCAGCAAAGTCTTATCTATAATTACAGTATGTGCCTTTGCACTGATATAATCTGCCTTTTGCTGTATGGGGTCATAAACAGGTACTTTATCCGTATCATTAAATATCGTCATTCCCAAATATACCCCGCAATGTGAAAGATACTGAAAGTCCTGTTCCATACGAAGATAATCCTGAACAAATAAGTCAATATCTATTTCCTGCGGTGTTTTTAATGCCTCAGGATTAAAATCCCTGACTAGCTCTTCTCCAATTATATCAATTTCTCTTCTGCTAAGTACCGGAGTGCCGGATTTTTTCCGTTTTATATCTGGTCTGTACATATATAGGCTCTCACCCCTTTCGCTTTCTCAATTCTGCCACAAACTCCATCCATTCTTCTTCGCCGGCATCCAAGTCTCTCGCTGTACGCAAAGCAGCACTGACATAATCTCTTTCCATGATATATTCCGGTAAATCCGGTGCAACTGCATTACGTTTTTTTCCTGCCAAGTCAAGCATCTGTGCATTTTCTTCCCGTGTTAAATCTAAAATATCAGCGAGCTGGGTAAGTTTCTCCATATCGAAAGGGTTGCGTCTGTCTTTTTCTACATCAGTTAAAAAAGGAGCTGATACACCAAGCATATCAGCCATTTTCCTTAGTGTAATCTGTTTTTCAACTCTCTTCCTGCTTATCATATCTCCAAAATTCGCATATGTCATAATGTTCACCTTTTTTCTTCTTTCTTAATTTTAGTTTTCTCTTTTGTATTTTTCGTTGTGTTATTGTTTTAGCATTTCTGCTTATTCGCTAACTTGTTAATATGATTATATATAATTTGGAAAATAATGTCAAGCATGTTTTTTAATGTTGTTTTATTTAAAATACAAGTATTTCATCCAGATTCATATATGCCTTATTATTCATACCCTCTAAAGAGATATTCCCCTTTTTATCTTCATTCTCTTCTTCACCTGTATTTTCTTCCTCCAGTAACTCCATAATGTAACGGACAGCTTCCTGTTTATGTATTTTTCCCTTACCTTCTTTATCTACAGGGCATCATCTGCGTTTAATATCTGTTCTCTTTTATCTTCTTCTACAAGTTCCTTTTATTCTTCACAGACTTTCTCCCTCAATGCCTGAATTACATCCCATACTTCCATTGCACTTATGGTCTGTCCGGTCATTTCGCTAACTTTTGATTCACACTCCCAGTAAGACAATTTTGTAATTATTTATTAGAATTTCTGTTATATTTTTTATCTTAAATTTCTTTTATCATTATCATTTCCATAGGTTGTTCATATTTGGGAATATTAATAACCACTGCACCTGCATCCTTATATCCTAATTTTCTATAAAAATGTTGTGCCTCTTCATCGACTTGCGTCGAAGTCATTATCATTCCATATCCAGCCTCTTTCATATCCTTTTCCCAAAATGACATTAGTGCTTTTCCATATCCCTTTCCCTGATTCTCCCAATCCACAAAAAGCATCGTGCAAAATGGTGTGTTATCCCAAAATAAATTATATCTCAGCAAAGCAATCGGTTTATCATTCTCCAATAATATATACCCCATCTTATCTCTAATTTTCTTTTCAAATTCTACTTGTGATAAATGTCTATCCAACCTAAACCAAAACTCTTTATCATTTTTTTCTACATATCTGATTTCCATTTTACTTTTCTCCAATAATGTTTTTAAATTTTTCGCAGATTATCTTAAATCTACCTTGATGAGCGAAACGCCTCAAAGGCCCAGCAGATTGCATCCTTGAATGGCCTTTCTACCAGATGCACTTCCACCATTTCGATATGCCGAGAAATTCAAACCACGTTGGTTCCCGAATGGAGGACATTGCTGGCACTCTAAAAAGAGATATTTACAGAAATCAGTTAAGCCGCTGGTATGTATGCTTGTACTGATTTTTCCATTGCGTAGATTGTTCTTACAAGTTTCTTAGCTACGTGGGATAAAGCAACATTATAATACTTTCCTTCGGCACGCTTTTATTATATCATAATTATCCGAACGAAGTGTTACCAATTTATTATATCAGTACGCTTTTCAAAAGCTACACCTTGGGTACAAATTTTTCCATTGTCCCAAGGTTCCAGCTATATTATAGCGTCAATATTTCAAGACATCAATCGAAAAACATACTATTTTTTGACCATCAACTAAACTATGGGATTGATATTTGCACCATTGTTTATTCCTGCAAGCAGTAGCATATTCATTCTGCTATTTTCACAATAAATCACACCTTTTATTCTTCCGAAAGCAATGCTCTAGGAGTAATTTTTCTGATTTTCAAAGATAACAGACATGCCATCGCAAAAGCGAATAATATAAGTCCGATACCCGCAATCACGATAAACCCGACAGGGAGTGCAAATGTGCATTTTACAATTCCGATACTGCTTAAAAATAATGCGGTTAATGGATTAATAATTAAGCTACATACAATAAGTCCAATTCCAGTAGATAAAATTGTTGTGGGCATAAACGACAGAGCCGTTTGAAGAATAAGCTGACCAGTCGTAAAACCAAGTGCTTTCATAATACCATAATCACGATTTTTATTATTCAGCATCGTACGTACAAGCAGATACAATACAAAAACAATGATAATAGCTGAAAATGCAAATATAGCTATCACAATAATTGTCATAAGTGAGATGTATACGCTTGCCGCACCTTTCATCGTTGCATCTACATTTATCGTTGTATTTATGCTATCATCAAATTTTTCTTTCATCTCCAGATTAAACTCATCAATGTCGGTTTCATCGACAAGATTGATGTAATAACTTGTATTCGTGAGTGTTCCTAACCGTTCATAACCGGCTCTGGTAAGCAGACAGTCTTTGCCAAGATTGTTGGAGATTTGTGTGAACCCTGTAATAAGGTATTTTTCCTGTTTTCCGTTTGCGGTTATTTCTATTTCGTCTCCGATCTTCAATCCGTTTTCTTTTGCATATTTTGCAGCGATTGCAATTTCGTTATCATATCTCGGGAATCTTCCATCGAATACAACATTCTGATTATTTATCTTTGAAAAGTCATCACAGAGCATTGCCATAAGCTCTACACCACCAACATGCGATACATTCAAAGAGTTATACAGGTAAACCTTTTCTACACGGATGTCCGCATTCATTTCCCGTAAAAAATTGTCTTCCGTTTCGACTTGCACATTGATACAACTGTCCGCTGTCTCTCCGACAATCAGATTCAAAAATGGCGTCATATTGGTTATAACATTTTCAATCATCAGCCCGGAAAAAACGACAACAAGCGAAAGAACAAGCATTGTAATACAGACAGTTATGTTATATTTAATTCCCGAAAGCGTGGTTTTAAAAGCAAGCGCAAAATTCAGCGGTGATTTCGTCTTTTCAAGCGGAATATGATTTCGTTTAAAATTGTGTGTTTGAATGCCTGAGCGAAGTGCCACAATAGGTTCTATCTTTTTGATTTTGCGTGACGAAAACCATACAGCAAGCGCAACTGTGCCTCCCAACACTGCGAGTGAAATCACAAGCGGCAGTGGTAAAAAGTGCATTGTGTATGGGATACCTGTCTGTGCAATCATCATTGTATTGACTGTAGGGAAGAGGAAATAAGAAAGTCCTGCTCCGACCAATGCTGCTATGAAAGTCAGGCTTAAAAACTGAAATAGTAGTGAATAGATCAACTGCTTTGATGTATAACCTACAGCTTTAAGTGCACCAAGATTTTTCATATTGACCTGCATATAATTGATAATATTCGAGACTATCACTACAAGCGCAATTAAGAGTACAAAGAACGCCATAGCCGCTATAATTCCCGAACATATCATTTGTGAAATGTATCGGGCTTGCGTAACATTATCATAGCAATTACTTACCATGAGAATGTTAGGATACTGCTCTGAAACCGTGCTTTTCAGTTCCGCTTCATAGTTTAGATTTTCTGACTTATCGTTCAGACGCACCGAACACAGTGTTGCATATGGCGCATAACCGCTAGTTTCAAGCTCTATATACTTATCTTCCGTAAGAACAATTTCTGTCAAAGCGCAATTGTTCGATCCCAACATTATACTGTTGAAAAAACCGCAAACCGTGTAGGTAACCATATTGCTGCCAATCGAAATTTCGATTTGATTTCCTACTGTAATATCGCTTGTTTTATAGATCATAGGCAGATATACGCCGCTTGTAAACGTGCCCTCCTCTACAATTTCGATTCTGCCAATAGAACGAGTTAAAGCTGTTTGCTTATCCAAAAAGACAAACCAACATTGCATCTTACCGCCGTTGTACGTAAATGAGCCTGTCATGTGCATACAGTGATCCAATCGGAACGCTGCGGTACGGCTGTCGCTTTCAATAGTTTTCGATAAAAAGCTTTGAACTTCGTCTGTGTCTCCATCTACTGATAAAGTAACGTGTTCGGCATGAAATTTATCGTGGTATCTGTCAAAGTTGGCTTTGTAGTCCATTGATAACATAAGCCAAAGATTGAGCATTAAAGCGGCAATCAAAATCAGAACGATAATCGAAGCGGTCTGGCCTTTTGCCTTTCGGATATTAGAGCGGACAATTAGAAAACATTTTCTCATATTACCACCCCATATCTTTCAAAAACGCAGAAAGTTTTTCATGCCTTGCCATATCGCCGTGTGAATACTTACCCAAGTCGCATTCGCCTAAAATCACACCATCTTTCAAGTACAGAATACGATTGCCTCGACGGGCAGAACGCATATCATGCGTTACCATAACCACGCTTTGACCTTGTTCGTTAAATTTCGTAAGCGTGTCAAGAACATCAAGTCCTGTTTTGGAATTCAGCGCACCTGTCGGCTCGTCGGCAAACAGGATTTCGGGACTGTTTATAAGCGCACGGACAATTCCTACACGCTGCGCTTCGCCTCCTGAAATCTGCGTTGGAAATTTTTTATACGATTCTTTGTAAATATCTACTGCCGTAAACAATTCTTTGGCACGCTGAACGAGTGCTTTTTTGTCTTTTTTGACAAGCAGCCCTGCAGAAAGCACATTATCCATCACACTCATTCCGTCAATCAGGTAGATTTGTTGAAATACAAATCCGCAGTGATTGCGGCGGAATACCGCAAGCCCGTCCTGTGACAGATTTGATATTACTTTATCCCCGAATGTAATCGTTCCGAGCGTAGGTGTGTCCATTCCCGAAAGAGCATATAACAGCGTGGATTTTCCTGCGCCACTTGCTCCCATAATAACGGTAAAATCGCCTTTGTAGAGCTTTAAATCAATATTTTTCAGAACGTGCTGCATAGTACCACCGTTTGAAAAGGATTTACTTAGTTTTTCGGTCTTTAACAAGATTTCTTTCATATGGAATCCTCCTTTTTACACGTTCTATTGTAATTTTTCAATTCTTAACTGTCTTTATGCAATTCTTAAATATCCCTTAAATCGCTCTGCTGAAAGCGAGCCGAATAGTCACTCTAAGTCCTGTTAAACCGTTTTCAATGTCAAGTCTTCCCTGCATTTTATTCATACAATACTCAGAAATATATAGTCCCAGTCCTGCGCCTTCAATGTTTCTTGTGTTGCTGCCACGCTTGAATTTTTCTTTCAGAAGCGGCAGTTCTGACTCGTCGATACCACCACCGTAATCTTCAATACTGACAGTCAGATACTTCTCCTCTGTACATATTGTTACATGTATTTTTGTATCAGCATATTTATAGGAATTGGCAAAGATATTATCAAATACCTGCTGCAAACGAAGCCTGTCCGCAAATAGCAGGCAATCAGGAATAGACGGTATCACAGCACGATGCAGATAATCGGCATTTTCAAGTAAATCACGCAGTTCCTCACTTTTCAAATCTGATGGTGTTACAGAAAGTTCTTGAAGTTCCTCCAATGTGGCAGAAAACAGATTTGTAACCAATGTGTTAATTTGGTCTGCTTTTCGGATAATCTGCTCATAGTTTTCCCTGCTTTTTTCATCTGATGACAAAGCAGCGCCTACCTCAGAAGCCGCCTTGATACTTGCAACCGGTGTCTTAATATCATGCGACAGCTTTGCCACCAATTCCTTTTTGCTTGCATTTGCTCTTGCCTCGGCCATTTTCGCCTTTTTTAATTCAGAACGCATAATATCGAAGCTCTCAGTAAATGCCCCGAATAAATTTTGCCGATCCATTTTTAACGGAATATCCAGATTGCCTCCTGCAATACGCTCTGCAAATCCTTTCAGCTTATGAAATGGCTTTATTATTGTGTATCGCATATAGAAAAAATACACTGCACAAATACTACACTGTATAAGCATTGCCACTATGACAGAAAAAATGACGGTCTGCTTTTCAGATTGAAAAATCAGCACGTCACTGTTGTAAACAATGAGCTTGCCGACAATCAATCCGTCAACTTCAATATCCAGAATAATATCTTTATGATTAATTGCTTCGTTTATGCTTTCGCTCAAGCCCGATTTTGTTTTGTACAGAACTGTTCCGTCTGAATCAAGAACAACATAATCCAGAGAGGTATGATTGATATGACCTTCAAAAGAATCCCAATCTCTTTGTATTGTTTGTACGGCTTCATTGACTGCCACTGTATCCTGTAATTTTTCTTCCTTTTGAAATGTAAACAATATAAGGGCGGTAATTTCAATCAGAAAGATAATAAACAGTCCTCCTAAAAATATACGATTTTTCATTGATTCCTCCCTATAAACTTGTAGCCGTCACCCCAAACTGTGATAATATATTCAGGATTACCCGGTTCTTCTTCAATCGCTTCGCGTATTTTACGAATATGTACATTCAGCGTTCCATCACCTGTAAATTTGTCCTCCCAGACCTTTTCAAAAAGTTCCTGTTTTGAAATCATCCGTCCCGCATTTTGTATCAGATAAGCCAAAAGCTTGAATTCAAGCGATGTCAGTTTTACGGAGGTTCCATCAATAAAAACCTGTCTTGCATTAAAATCTACGGTTAAACGCCCGTCAGTGTACTTCACCGTCTCCTTGCTTCCATATCGTTTCAGCACCACCTTGACCTTTGCCAATAAAACACTGAGAGAATAAGGCTTTTGAATATAATCATCACCGCCGATACTGAGGGCAATAATCTTATCATCATCACTCGTTCGCGCTGAGATAAACAGAATGGGAATTTCAGTGTTTTCCCGAAGCTCTTTACACAATTCAAAACCGCTGCCATCACCGAGGTTTATATCCAGTAAAAGCAGTTCCGCTGAATTCTCTTTGAAAAAATCCCTGCAATCTGAAACACTATACGCAATCGCTGTTTTAACACCAAATAGATTGAAATACTCTGCTGTGCTGTCCGCAAGCAGCTTTTCGTCGTCTATAATCAAACAATCATATATCATTTTTTGTCATCCTTTCAGTTTTTTGCCATCAATTTATGCCTTTTTTCTACGACCGTCTATCGGCTTTTAAGCATCTTTAGGAATGAGCCAAACTGTCCTTTTCTTTTCTGCACCGGGAATACCACCATAATAGCATTAATAGTTAATCATGCGGTGTACGAGAATCCACTTTTCGTCAGCTTCCTATAATGTCATAAATTGTTTCCTTCGTTCATTAGCACTTACTCATAATAATGAACATATATCTTTATTATACCAAAATTCTGATGTGTTAAATCTCAATCCGCTATGCAGTACATAGCCATTAGAAAATTCAAATAAAACTGCCGCATATTTTCCAATATTCCAGTATGCTTCTAAAATTGCGAAATTAAATTAGTGGTTTGATAAACTTTATTTACTGACATAGTTAAGATGTCTTTGATTTCATTATAAAACTTATGATTCACTTAAAATTCTCCTCATAAACTACACATTTATTACGTCACAAACATCTATACAATTTCTGTTTCTATCAATTTCTTTACTTTTTTCTTATATAAATTAAGATTTCCATAATCAAAGTATTGTATAGATAACAAATAAATGTTAAATGCGTTTATAAAATCACACTCATCATTTTGATCTCTCAAATTAACACATAACTGTATTTGTTTTTTTTCTTTTCCTTTAGTCCAATCTTTAATTTCAAATTTGAATCCGCATTCTTTTATATCGTGCTTCATTGTAAAATAGTACTTATTGTTTTCACTATGAAGTTCTAAATTTATTTCACCATTTGTATATAATAGTTCAAGGTGCAAATCCACTATTTTTACTACACTCCATACCAATTCGTAATATGTATGTAAATCAGATATTTCTGGCGTCTTGTATTCATGTTCCAATTTATTTCTCATCAAATTCAATTTATTAATAGTCTGAATAGGAAATAATCCTATGCTAGATAAAAATTGGGTCTTCTTCTCAAACTTCAAATTTTTTTTATCAAAAATTCTTTTTAAGTTAATGCATTCAAAAAACATATCCATTTCACAATCTAATGCTCTTTTTAAATTCGAAACAGCATTTACAATTCCTTCTTTTGTTTCAGATGCAATTGCATTTTCCGCAAAATCCAGAAATTCTTCAGATGAAATATCATATATGGGAATACTTATATCCGAACCAATACTTGCATCACGTTCTATTTCATCTGTTCGTAAAATAAATTGAATAATATCTTTCACTTCTGTAATATTTTCCATATTTCAACCTCCTAATATCTCAAAATGTTTCAAAGCATCCTTTATCGCTTCTACTTTCTCTGCTATCGGATGTTTCCTCGGCTGTTTCAATTCCTCTACGGCATTTGGAATATCATATATCGAAAATCCTAAATCCCTCTTTATCTCTGCGATATATGCGGTATGTACTTTGAAGTCATACATCATTTCTATGTACTCCTTAATCATCTTGTAGGTAACTCTCTCTTTTATCTTGTACGCTTCGGTTCTCTTAGCGATATTATCAAGCGGCGCTTTGCCCTCACCCTAGCCAAATTCCACTTTTACGTTGATTATACTGTCAGTTTTTTGTGGGAAAGCATTACAACCGTCTCCACATGAGTAGTATGCGGAAACATATCCACCGGCTGCACTCTCCCCACCTCATACCCATTCTCCACCAAAAACTTCAAATCTCTCGCCAGTGTCGCCGAATCACAGCTCACATACACAATTTTCTTAGGCTGCATCTTTACTACTGTTGCAAGAAGTCTTTCATCACAGCCCTTTCGTGGCGGGTCTACCACTATCACGTCGGCAGTTGCATAGTTTCCGTTATGATGTTGCTTTTCATAATACTCAGGCAGCACCTCTTCTGCCTTTCCGACAAAAAACGAGGCATTGCTTATGTTATTTATTCTTGCATTATTTCTTGCATCCTCTATAGCCTCCGGAATTATTTCAACCCCATACACTTCCTTAGCAAGCTTTGCTAAAAAAAGGGAAATGGTGCCGACTCCGCAATACAGATCCCATACTGTTTCCTTGCCTGTAAGACCTGCAAATTCCAGTACCTTTCCATATAAAATATGAGTTTGTACCGGATTGACCTGATAAAAAGAAAGAGGTGAGATATGGAATTTTACCAAGCCTATATAATCGGTAATATAGCCTTCACCATAAAGATTTATTACCTTATTACCCAATATGACATTTGTATTTTCTTTATTTACGTTTAAAGATATACTCGTCATTCCATTTATCTGTTTTAGCCTCTCAACTAAAATCTCTGCATGATTAAGCTTTGTTCCATTTATGACTATACATACCATAATCTCGCCCGTTTTAAAGCCTTTGCGAATCAATATGTGCCGTATAAGTCCCTTGCCGGTCTGCTCATTGTAGGGTCTGACGGCAAACTCTTTCATAAATGATTTTATAATCCTTAGGATATCACCATTAACTGCATCACCAATAATGCAATCCTCACAAGGAATAATTGAGTGAGTTCTTCCGGCATAAAAACCCATGATGATATTGCCGTCTTTGTCCTCACCTACAGGATACTGCGCCTTATTTCTATAGTAGTAAGGCTCGTCCATTCCTATAGTATCTTCTATTTCAAAATCTGTAATCTTTGCTATTCTTTCAATATTATTCTTTACTTTATTTTTCTTAAAAGCAAGCTGTGCCTTATAGTCCATTTCCTGAATCTGGCAACCTCCGCAGGCTTTTGCCACAGGACACTTTGGTGTAACTCTAAGCGGTGATGGCTCAAGGATTTCTTCCAGTCTTGCATACGCATATGTATTTGCAGACTTTGTTATTCTTACTCTGGCATAATCAGATACAATGGCATCCTTTACAAAAATCGGAAATCCGTCTGCCTTGCCAATACCTTCACCATTTACACCAATATCTTCAATTTTTACTTCTATAATATCATTTTTAGAAAATTTCATTCTATTCTGCTCACTTTTTTACTTACTCTTTTTATTTACTAAACCTTTATTTTAAAATTTTACTTATCTGCTTTTTATTTATCGTTTTTTATTTTATCTTTTACCTATTCACTTTTTATTTTCCGCTTCTTTTTTATCCAAACCTTTACTTATCTAAGTATTAACTCCTTTTTCTAAAAAGTGTATACACTGCACTTTTCCAACCACTTACTGAATATCTATAAACTTTTTATTTTTTAAACAATATGAGCAACAACCCTATAAGCAGCAATTTTATCGTCTTATCATTATGCCCTTCATATACTGTGTTTCATTATGAGTTTAATATATCAGTTTCTTTTCTTCTTCTGTACATCCAATTAAAATTTTGATTTCAGAATCCCGTTTCATTACTTACCCGTTCTTCTGATATTACTGTCCATAAATCTGTTATATCCCAGCCATTCCTGCCCCTCCTGTGGATTGCCGTTCAACAGTATTTCCTTCATGGTTTCCAGCTTTGCATCTGTATTATCAGCAAAGTTAAGCGCTACAGCCTCGATAATCGCCGGCTTTTTAGGCGAGCCGTATTCGAGTTCACCGTGATGTGATAAAATACAATGCTTCAATTCATTTCCTAACTTTTCCGGAAATCCGTCAAGCTTTGAAATTCCCTCACTTACCATCTGATATCCAATAACAATATGACCCAACAGCTGTCCTTCATCTGTATAATCGTTATTCGGGAATTTTGAAAGCTCATGTGTTTTTCCTATATCATGAAACATGGCTGCTGATAACAGTAAATCCCTATTAAGTAAAGGGTATAGCTTTGTGTATTCGTTACAAAGTTTTGTAACTGAAAGAGTATGCTCTAAAAGTCCGCCTATAAAACTGTGATGAACACTTTTTGCTGCTGAGTTCTTTTTAAAGCTGTTGGCAAATTCCTTATCCTCTATAAAAAATTGCTCTAATAGTTTTTTAAGATATGTATTGTTAATTGAAGAAATAAACTCTAACAATTCCTTATACATTCCATCAATATTTTTTTCTGATACAGGAAGATATTCCCCCTCGTCATATTCTCCTTCCTTAGCTTTTCTCGCTCTTTTTACATTAAGCTGCTTTGCCCCATTAAACATAGTAACCTCTCCTACTATATCTACATAATCCATTGCTTCAAAATCATCTATTCCCAATGAATTAGGATCCCATATCTTAGCATCAATTATGCCGGTCTTATCCTGCAGTATTACAGAATCGTAAGGTTTTCCGTTTTTAGTAGTGGCAGCAGTTTTAGACTTACAAAAATAAATGTCTGCTACCTTTTCACCTTCTCTAAGTGTTTCAATATATTTCATAATCTATTTCCTTTCATCCAGTTCAACAGGTATTGTATATGTATTGTATCGTGTTCCCATATTTCTATATAGATAAACCGTAACCACATCACCCTTTTGTTTACTATCCAAATACTTTCTTATATCTGTTAAATTTTCGACTGATGTAGTATTAATCTTATAAATAATATCCCCCACCATAATACCCGCCTTGTAAGCAGGTGAATCCATTTTTACTTCAGTTACATACATTCCGTCCGGCAGCTCTTCTCCTACCAGATTTTCTATTTCCATTGTAACCTTTTGTCCAATAATTCCAAGTCTTGTAGCATATCCTCTATTAATGACAGAGTACAATTCCGTTTTAAATCCGTTTAAATCTATTACATTCATTTTTCCTGCTTCATTTTCATTCAGTACTGACATAGCTATAAAGTTTCCTGAACCATCAAACACAAAACCATCTGTAATATTTGAAACAGAAACATCTATCATATATTTGTTGTATGAAATATCCGTAATATTTTCTGTAATACCCTGACTTAAAACCTTTCCGTTAAGCAGTGTCATCCCTGAATTTTCTATCCATCCGCAAAACTTTATATTTGTACCTATTTCCGTAGCCGTTACATTACTTATTGTTGGTACAGTTATTTTTTCAATAATTTCTCTATCTTCTATATCATCCTTATTGATTTTTATAAAAGCAATCTGAAGCTCGTCATCTTTTGCTATTACATTTGTAGGAATATCTACTAATCCTCCAACTTCACCGGATATAGTTTCTGCTTCCAATACATTATGTATGCTTGTAACAGCCACTATAGCACCGCTCTTTGATAAAACCACACCTGCAAATGTATTTACATTGCCATCATTATAGCCTTTAAACACAATGATACTGTTAGCTATTGCTTTCTCAATTTTTTCTTCCTCTGTAAATTCTGATGTAGTTTCTACTTCATCTTTTTTGGTAGTAGCTTCTCCTGTTTTATCATCTGTAGATTTGCTGCCTGTATCTTCGTTCCCGCTATTGCCTTCAATAGTAGTATTTTTATTTTCATTACCTGTATCAGAGGCTATCTGTTCATCCTTATGTTTTTCCCTGCTATTTATAAAGTTAATAAATATAAAACATGTAACCACACATACTACCAAAATAAGTATAAAATTAGCTATAACCTTAAGTAAGCCTCTTTTAAATCTGGTCTTTTTATCAATAATAGTTTCTCTGACAAAACGATACTCCGTACCATTTTGCACCTCATCATTGTCTATTTTATTTTCAATTTCACTATTTGTATTTTTTTCCATTCTATCACCATATATAATACATAATAATATTACACAAAATCTTATTCACATTTTCAATCAAACATCCTGACATAAACTCCTTTTACAAATACAAAATATTACTTTTCACAATCCCTGCCCGGCACATTCCTATAGTCAGTCAAAATAAATATTTTAGTCCGTTTTCCATGAGCATTAATAATAACTGCAGAATATAATATAAAATCTTCTGCTACTTGAATTTATAAGGTACAGTATATTATAATGTAAAATATGAGCATTTGCAAATAAAAGACTGTTATTGAGATTACATATTTTTTATTTTGAGGCTCATGAAGATTGAACTTTAGTATTTTTAACCGTAAGCTTTACAATTTACCGAATTAAAATTCGGAATTTCAAGAAAACTACATTTTATATAGATTGGAGCAGCATTATGAATAAAAAGGTATTAAAAACTCTTGAGTTTAATAAAATTATTGAACAGCTTACAGAGTATGCTACCTGTCCTTTAGGCAGAGAGCTTTGTCAAAGTACATTACCTCTTTCAGATATAGACAGCATTCGTAAACTACAGCAGGAAACCTCTGACGGCTTACAGAGGCTGTGGCAAAACGGTTCTGTTTCATTTTCAGGCAACAGAGATATTCGTGCCGCTCTTAAAAGACTGGAGGTCGGCAGTTCTCTTTCTGCAAAGGAGCTTTTGGATATCAGTTCTGTACTGAATGTCACTCTTCGTATAAAGACTTACTCAAGAGGTGATGATACAGAAGAAAATGATGGTGATTCACTTAGTAATATGTTTTTACTTTTAGAGCCACTTTCAAATCTTAACAATGAAATTAAACGCTGCATTATATCTGAGGAAGAAATTGCCGATGATGCAAGCAGCACTCTGCTTTCCATAAGAAGACAAAAGAAAAATACCAATAATAAAATCCACTCACAGCTTAATTCTCTTGTAAACTCCATGCGTTCCTATCTTCAGGACGGTATTATTACTATGAGAAACGGGAGATATTGTCTTCCGGTAAAGGCAGACAGCAAGTCTATGATTTCCGGTATGGTACATGACCAGTCTTCTACAGGCTCAACTCTCTTTATTGAGCCTATGAGTGTTGTAAACTTAAATAATGAGCTTAGGGAACTGGACATTAAGGAAAATGACGAAATAGAAAAAATACTTGCCACTCTCAGCAACGAGGCAGCTGCCTTTGTGGTACAGATTGAACAGAATTTCAGGCTTTTAAATGAACTTGATTATATATTTGCCAGAGCTGCATACTCAAAAGCACTTAAATGTAATGAGCCTGTTTTTAACAATGAAGGTATTATCAATTTAAAGTGTGCAAGACACCCTCTTTTAGATCAGAGCAAGGTAGTCCCTACAAATATTCCTTTGGGTACTGACTATGATTTGCTTATTATTACAGGTCCAAATACAGGCGGTAAGACAGTTTCCCTTAAAACCGTGGGTTTGCTTACACTTATGGGGCAGGCAGGTCTTCATATTCCTGCTGATAACGGCTCTACTCTTTCGGTATTTAACGAAGTATATGCAGACATTGGCGATGAACAGAGTATTGAGCAAAATCTTAGCACCTTTTCATCTCATATGAAGAATATTATTTATATTCTTGAGCATGCAGATAAAAACAGTCTTGTTTTATTTGATGAATTATGTGCAGGTACTGACCCTGTAGAAGGTGCTGCATTAGCTATCAGTATACTTACCTTCCTTCACAATATGCAGGTTCGTACAATGTCCACCACCCATTATAGTGAATTAAAGGTTTTTGCCCTTTCCACAAAGGGAGTAGAAAATGCCAGCTGCGAATTTTCATTAGAAACTCTTAGTCCTACCTACAGACTTCTGATAGGTATCCCCGGAAAAAGTAATGCTTTCGCTATTTCAAAAAAACTGGGACTTCCTGAATATATTATCGAGGACGCAAAGGACCGGCTAAATGATGAAAGCAAATCCTTTGAAGATGTTATTGCAGATTTGAATAACAGTAAAGCAGAGCTTGAAAGAGAACAGGCTGAAATTGCCGTATACAAAAAAGAAATAGAAGAATTAAAAAGTGAGCTTGAGAAAAAATCTGAACATCTTGATGACAGAAAGGAAAGCATTTTAAGGTCTGCTAATGAAGAAGCTATGCAGATTTTGCAGGAAGCTAAGTCACAGGCAGATGAAACTATAAAAGAAATGAACCGGCTTTCCAAAAACGGTAATGTCCGTGATATGGAAAATGCCAGAAATAAACTTCGCCAAAAGATGAGCGATACCGAAAAGAAGCTTATTCTCAAAGGAAAGAAAACGTCAAAAAAAGAATATAAAGCCAAAGACTTTACTCTTGGAACTTTAGTCAGAGTTATCAGTCTGAACTTAAAAGGTACTGTTTCCACACTTCCAAATGCGAAAGGCGATTTATTTGTTCAGATGGGTATCCTAAAATCCCAGGTAAATATAAGCGATTTGGAAATTATAGAAGAGACTGATGCTACAAGCGGAAAGCCTAACAAATCAAATCAGGGAAAAATAAAAATGAGTAAATCTTTATCTGTTTCGCCGGAGATAAATCTCATTGGAATGACTACCGATGAGGCAATTCCTGTTTTAGATAAATATCTGGATGATGCATATCTTGCACACCTCAGTATGGTAAGAGTAGTACACGGTCGTGGCACAGGTGCTCTTAAAAATGCAGTCCACACTCATCTGAAACGTCAAAAATATGTAAAATCATACAGACTTGGTGTCTTTGGCGAAGGTGATACCGGTGTAACCATTGTAGAATTTAAATAGAGGTAACTTATGTTAAACAGACAAAAAATTTTAATAGTAGATGATGATACAAATATTTCAGAGCTTATCAATTTATACCTGACCAAGGAATGCTTTGAGGTAAAGTGCGTGGAAGATGGTGAATCTGCACTGCTTGCCATGAAATCCTTTGGTCCCAGTCTTATTCTTTTAGACCTGATGCTTCCCGGAATGGATGGTTATCAGGTTTTAAGAGAAATCAGAAAGGACCATCAGACACCAATTATTATGCTCTCTGCCAAAGGTGAAGTTTTTGACAAGGTATTAGGACTGGAGCTGGGTGCAGACGATTATATTATAAAGCCTTTTGATACAAAAGAGTTAGTTGCCAGAGTAAAGGCAGTTCTTAGACGTACTATGGTATCACAGTCAAAGACTGAAGATACAAAGCAGGATTTGGTAGAATTTGATGATCTTATTATTAATAAAACTAATTACTCTGTAATTTATATGGGTACCTCCATTAAAATGCCGCCTAAAGAAATTGAACTGCTCTACTTTCTGGCCTCCTCACCTAATCAGGTATTTACAAGAGAACAGTTGCTTGAACACATCTGGGGTTATGATTACATAGGTGATACCAGAACAGTAGACGTACATATTAAAAGAATACGTGAAAAAATAAATGACCATAAACGCTGGGCGCTTTCGTCCGTATGGGGTATTGGCTACAAATTTGAAACCAGATAGAAGGATTTATCTATGAAACACTCAATTTATTTTAAATATATTGTCGGCTATATGATATTTGCCATATTGATAATTTTAGGTATTAATTTTATTATTGAACCGTTAGTATATAATTATCATAAGGATGAGTTGGGTCAGAGTATTTATAAGGAAGCCTATTCTCTTTCACAAAGGTATGGAAAATACAAGTATGATGTATCAAACGAGGGTACAAGCTATATGGATGAATTATCTACTATTGCTTTTTCTTCCGACTCTACAATTTGGATTATTGACGATACAGGCAGGATAGCATGTACTTCAGAAAACTACTTCATAACACTTTACATTGAAGATATTGGAGAATATTTTAAGGATTCATATTATGTATTAGGTGATTTTAACGGACTTCTTTCAAGTCCTTATATCAGTTCTGCTGCGCCTATTATTAACAATTTTAAAACATATGGATATGTGATTGTAAATAAAAATGCGTCTTATGCAGATATTTCCACCACTAATACCATGAACTACATTTATATCATTTCTACTGTTATCCTGGTTTTATCCTTATGCGTAATTTTAATATTTGCTTTTACTACTTACATACCTATAAAAAAGATTACCACGGCTACAAGAGAATATTCTAAAGGTAATTTTGATTATGATGGTCTTAAGATTAAATCTCATAACGAAATCGGTGTACTTGCATCTAATGTAAATTTTATGGCAAATGAGATTAAAAGTATAGATGATAAACAAAAGAAATTTATAGCTAACTGCTCCCACGATTTCAGGTCACCACTTACCTCCATAAAGGGATATTTAGAAGCTATGCTGGACGGAACCATTCCACCCGAAATGTATGACAAATACTTAAATATAGTTTTATCAGAAGCTGAGAGATTAAATTCCCTTACATCATCACTGCTTACTTTAAATACCTGGAACAACTCCGGACAGGCCTTGGATATTATTGATTTTGACATAATCTCCGTAGTGAGGGATACTATTCTCTCCTTTGAGGGACAGTGCAGCAAAAAGAAAATCACCATGGATGTGACCTACGGAGCAAAGTCCTATGCAGTAAATGCTGACCAGATTAAAATTCAGCAGGTGCTTTACAATCTTATCGACAATGCAATCAAATTCAGTCATAGCAATTCCACCATATATGTAAGCGTTCTCGATAAAAACGAAAAAATATTTATTTCCATCAAGGACAATGGTATCGGAATCTCAAAGGATTCTATAAATAAAATATGGGACAGATTTTATAAGTCAGATATTTCCAGAGGAAAAGACAAGACAGGCTCCGGTCTGGGCCTGTCTATCGTTAAAGAGGTAATTACCAGTCATAATGAAAATATAAATGTTATTTCAACAGAAGGTGTTGGTTCTGAGTTTATATTTACACTGCAAAAATCAAAGAAAAACTCACTTCCAATCATATCCTCTTAAGTGTCCTTCCATTTCCATTCCCGTAAATTCATTTTGTCTTAGTGCTTCATATAGCACTATGGCAACGGAATTGGAAAGGTTTAAGGAACGGATTTCCTGATTCATAGGTATTCTGACACAGGTTTCCTGATTATTCACTAAAATATTTTCCGGAATACCTGCACTTTCTTTCCCAAACATTATATAACAATCGGGCTCATAATTTACCTGTGAATATACATTTGGAGCCTTAGTAGTTGCATAGTATATTTTTGCGTTCGGATTTTTTTCCTGAAAATCCTTATAATCATCATAAACTGTCACATCAAGGTCTTTCCAATAATCCATACCTGCCCTTTTCAGTGCCTTTTCACTCAGGCTGAAGCCTAACGGACCAATCAGGTGAAGTCTTGTGCCTGTAGCACAGCAGGTTCTGCCAATATTACCTGTATTAGCAGGTATTTCCGGCTCGTATAAAACTATATTGAGCATATGTATCACCTAAACTATTATTTCGTTAATTGTTAATTATTATTTATCATTTTCTAATCTCTTAATAAATCTTTCAATTCTTTCAAGAGCGGTTTTAAGATTCTCCAACGAATATGCATATGAAATACGAAGGAAGCCCTCCCCACAGTCTCCAAATGCCGTACCGGGAACTACTGCTATCTTTTCCTCCTGTAGTAATTTATTGGCAAATTCATCTGATGTTAATCCAAACTTTTTAATACTCGGAAATACATAAAATGCACCAAACGGTTCAAAACAGTCAAGTCCCATTTCCTTAAAGGCATTCATTAAAAATCTTCTTCTCTGGTTGTATGCCTGACACATAGCTTCCACATCTGCATCACCGTTTCTTAATGCTTCTACGGCAGCATACTGACTGGTAGTTGGTGCACACATAATTGCAAACTGATGAATTTTTGTCATTTGGCTTATAATATTTTCAGGACCACAGGCATATCCCAGTCTCCAGCCTGTCATGGCATATGATTTTGAAAAACCGTTAATCACTATCGTTCTTTCTTTCATACCGTCAATTTCTGCTATGGAAACGTGTCTGCCATTATATGAAAGCTCCGAATATATCTCATCGGATATAACAAATATATCCTTTTCAACACAGATTTTTGCCAGTTCCTCTAATATCTCCCTTTCCAAGATTGCTCCTGTCGGATTGTTAGGGAAAGGTAATATAAGTATTTTTGTCTTGTCGGTAATATTATCTAAAAGTTCCTGCGGAGTAAGCTTAAAATCATTTTCTTCTTTAAGTTCAATAATAACCGGCTTTCCATATGTAAGCTGAACGCATGGAAGATACGAAACATAGCTTGGCTGTGGGATAAGCACTTCATCACCCGGATTTACCATGGCTCTGAGTGCTGCATCAATAGCCTCACTGCCACCGACTGTTACAAGTACTTCTTTATTATAATCATACTTTAAATTAAATCTTCTGTCTAAATAATTACAAATCTCCTGCTTTAGCTCCTTTAAGCCTGCATTTGATGTATAAAAGGTTCTTCCTCTTTCTAAAGAATAAATACCCTCCTCCCTGATATGCCATGGTGTATCAAAATCCGGCTCGCCTACGCCTAAGGATATGGCATCCTTCATTTCACTTACTATGTCAAAAAATTTTCTGATTCCTGAGGGTTTAATATCTATTACTACATCTGATAATGGGTTTCTCATGGTGTCACCAGCATCCTTTCATCTGTTTTCTGTTCATTAAGTACCGTACCGTGCTCCTTATATTTTTTAAGAACAAAATGTGTGGCGGTTCCTCTTATGGCCTCTATCGGAGAAAGCTTTTCAGAGATAAACTGTGAAACTGATTTCATGGTTTTTTCCTCCAGAATAACCATAAAATCAAAGCCGCCTGACATCAGATACACAGACTGTACTTCACTGAAGTTGTAAATTCTTTCAGCTATTTTGTCAAATCCGATACCTCTTTGAGGGGTAACCATTACCTCAATCATGGCTGTAACCTTTTCTTCAGTAGTATTTTCCCAATTAATCATTGTATGGTATCCGCATATAATATTTTCCTTTTCCATATCTGCTATGGTATTCGCTACTTCTATTTCTGAAGTACCAAGCAATACAGACAATTCCTTTAAATCAATTCTGCTGTTTTTTTCAATAACCGCTAATATGGCTTTTCTAATTTCATTAATTTCAAACATATTTATTTTCCTTTCTTTTATTCGTCAGATATAAATTTTATAATCTATCTACTATTATACTTATGCTTATTTAAAACTGCTTTTGAAGTCTTGGCGGTTCTAAAAATCTGGTTTCATCTTCATTGATGATTACTCTGTCATTTCCTGCTGTAATCTTTCCGATGACTGCACTCTCTATTCCTGATTCTTTTAGTGCAGCCACTAATTTATTTCCATTATCGGTAATCATAAGCAATGCTCCGGCAGACGGAATTTTGTATGGATTTATATCAAAATATTCACAAATCTCAACAGTTTCCTGATGAATATTTATATCCTTAATATTTACTGACAGACCACATTTTCCTGCTTCTCCGACTTCCCACAGACCTCCGAATATCCCGTTTTCTGATAAATCATGCATGGCCGTTACTCCATGCTTAATGGCGACTGCAGCCTCATTGTATATAGATATATCGTTAATATATTCCAGACTTTTCTCTATATAGCTGTCAGAAAATCTGGTTTTAAAAAACTCCATTTGCTTTGAAGCTAATAAGAATGAACCTTCAAGACCTACCGCCTTACTTAAGACTATGTCCTGATTTTCCCTAATATTCTTTAAAGATAAATCCCTGTCTGTACTGCCTGTAACTGTTACGGTAACCACAGGCAAAACCACAGCCTCCGATATCTCTGTATGACCGCCTGTAATTGCAATTCCTAAAGACTTGGACACATCCACATATTCCTTAAACAATGCCCTTAAATCTGCTTCTACTGCTGATACCGGAAGCGTAACGGATACTGATGCAGTAAGCGGAGTTCCACCACCTGCCAGTATATTATTTGATGCTCTATATAATGCTCTGCCCTTTTGGTATTTGTAATCCTCTACTATGGTTTCGGTAGATGTAAGTATCATACTATCCTCAGGCACAACAAATAGTGCTGCATCATTTCCGATTGCCGCACTATTTTTTACATTTTTATTCTTAGTTGATAACTGCTTTATAACTGCTCTTTTCAGTATGGACTCTGATACTTTACCGGGCTTCATGAAATCATCTTCTTTACAATAAACGGTTTTTATTTTATTATTTAATATAGTAATTCTATATATTACTATATAAGATAAGAAAGCACAAGTGGTACAACCATAGCTAATACTAAAACTATTGCTACTATAGCAGTAAGTTTTTTACGAGATTTCTTGTTATAGATATTAAACATACTAACTCCTTCTATCACATTTGTGATTAGATGCTTGAAAGGACAACAAAATGAGATTTTATTATCCACTCTTCGGTTTATTTTTAATCTTTGTCTTATGGCAGGCCTACGAACGAAACAAAGCCGATAAAAAAAACAAAAAGGCTTCAGATGACTTCTGGCAAAAGGAAGCCGATGCCAATAGTGTTCGTAAACAACCCTTAGATAAGGTAGATTATATCACAATTAATGAAAATTTGCTTATAAATAATTTATGGCAAAATCACCCTGAGGATGATGACCTTGTAGCTTATAGCGATACGCTAAAACAGCTTATGGATAAGCGCATCTTAAATCTCACAGGTAAAACCTCTACTGATATAAAGGTACAGTATGGAGTAGCCAACCTGAACGAAGTCACTTCCTATGATGATAACTATACATTAATGGTTAAAACCATTGCAGATTATGGTACTAAGCTTATGGAGCTTGGTAATACTTCTGCTGCCATAACGGTTTTTGAATTTGGCATTGATAGTTTAACAGATATAAGTATCAATTACAAGCATTTAGCAAACCTTTATGTAGCAGCCGGTGAAAGAGAAAAGATAAATAACCTGCTTGAGGCAGCAGATAAATTAGATTCTATGATGAAATCATCTATTATAAAAGTTTTAAAAGAAATACAAAACAGTTGAATTAATTTTATATTCCTATATCTGCCTTTTGTTTTACACTACCATCTTCCATATGTAGCCAGTATATTATCTATTTTTCTGGAGGCTTCATTTTTTGTAAGCCTCTCTACATCATAGTCTGCCTCAATATTATGCTTCTTTATAAGGTCCTTTAGATATGTAACCTGCCTTGGTGTTATGGGCGTTTCCCTTTTTACACTATAGTTTAAATCATATATATTTTCTTTTCCTGCACCATATTTATCACAAAGTACCTCGTATAGTCTGTAGGCAGCTCTTGCATCATTCAATGCTCTATGATGATTTTCATCCTCTATTCCAAAATATTTACACAGATAATCAAGCCTTTTGCTTTCCAATTCAGTTAAATATTTCCTTGCAAGCTTCAGAGTATCTATGCCCTGCTTTTCAAAATCCAGTCTGGAATTGACTGCTGCCCGTTTCACAAAGCTATAATCAAACATCAGATTATGACCCAGTAGTGGCAAATCTCCAATAAATTCAAGAAGTTCCTCTATCAGTTCCTCTATATATGGTGCATCCTTTACCATCTCATCATTAATACCTGTTACCTGTGTAATCTTATAGCTGATAAGCCTTGCAGGATTTACAAAGCTTTCAAAAACCTCTGCTTCCCTGCCGTCTATTATTTTAATGGCACCTATTTCAATTATTTTATCCTCTTTTGCACTAAGCCCTGTAGTTTCCAAATCTACTGCTACATAATCCTTTAACATTCTGATCCTTTCCTGTATTTTCTATCTTTTATCATGTCCCGGACAGTACTCATATAAAAAACATTCGTCACATTTAGGATTTCTTGCAGGGCAGATGCTTCTTCCATGAGTAATTATCTGTATATTAAATAAAATCCAATGATCCTTTGGCAGCACCTTCATTAAATCATATTCAATTTTTTCCGGATCCTCCTCTTTGGTAAAGCCCAGCTTTTTTGAAATTCTTTTTACATGAGTATCCACCACTATACTCGGATCATTATATATATTACCTCTTATTACATTGGCAGTTTTTCTTCCGACTCCTGCCAGTGAGGTAAGCTTTTCCAGCTCCCTTGGTACTTCTCCGCCAAACTCCGCTACAAGCTTTTTAGTACATCCAATAATATTTTTTGCCTTATTGTGGTAGAAGCCGGTTGATTTTATATCCTGTTCAAGCTCTTTTAAATCTGCATTAGCAAAGCTTTCCAAGGTTTGATATTTCTTAAATAAATCCTTTGTTACCATATTCACTCTGGCATCCGTACACTGTGCACTAAGCATTGTAGCTATTAAAAGCTGCCACGCGTTTTCATGATTCAGATAACACTTATATTCAGTTGTATAATGTTCATCTAAAAGCTCCAGTACCTTTTTTACATTTCTTTTAGCCATAGTATTTCCTTCCTAAAATTGGTGTTATAACATTTTATCTGATATATTATAATTTATTGCAGCATTATCATTTGTATTATATAATTCGCACTCTGCAAACTGTGTGGACTTGCCCACTCGTTCCTTGGATATTTAAAATCTTCATTCTAAATATTTAATATCTTAATTTTACACTGGTTTGTTATTGGATCCCTGTAGTCATAATCAAATACAATAAAATATTTTTTTGTATTTTTCTTATCTGATGTATTTTCTATTATATCATTTTCTACATTGGTTTCCATAAATTCTGCATTAGAAAATAATTCTAAATCAAGTATATTATATTCCTCCCAGGTCAACACCTCTATATGTTCTTCTCTTTTTAACCCATAAGTTTTGGCTATACATTTTATTTCCTCCCTGTATATACTGTTATCATTTGCAAAATCAGGTCTTGACTTTGCATTTTCACGCAAATATATATCAAAGGTCAACAGCATTTTCAAATTGCATATAATGTTATTCCTGTCACTTACCTGATTTATATTATTATATAACTCATTATTATATTCTTCTTTACCTAAAACAAGCTTCTTCATAAAATCTATAAGTATCTTATATCTGGTAATACGGGAATGTTTAGCCGATTTATCAAAATGTTCTTCATAATATCTGCTAAGTTCATAAAACAACTTAAACGGTGTTTCAAAGTATTTCTGAAGATAATTTAAGGCTAATGTAAACTGACCGCTATTATAATACTCCTCCACCATTTCCTCTACACCTTTTAACAATAATATATCCTCATATGACATCCATTTAGTGGAAATAACCTCATACGGCGGATATGATTTGTATATAATTCCATATTTGTTCCTGTTTTCGTACATATATGAGCCTTTAAGAACCTTTAAAAAGCCCAGCTGTAATTCTTTAGGCTTCATCGCATAAACTTCATTAAAGGAATTTTTAAAGCTGTCTAAATTTTCACATGGCAATCCTGCAATTAAGTCAAGATGCTGATGAACATTCTTAAAGGAATTAATCTTATCTACTATATATCTAAGTCGGTCCAGCTTCATAGTACGGTGTATTTCCCTTATAGTTTCATTATTCGTAGACTGCACGCCAATCTCCAGCTGAATAAGCCCCGGTCTCATTTTGCTTATAAGTAACAGTTCTTCTTCATCAATCAAATCGGCTGCAATTTCAAAATGAAAATTTGTAATACCATTGTCATTTTCACATATAAAATTCCATATATCCAAAGCGTGATTTCTATTACAATTAAAGGTCCTGTCTACAAATTTAACCTGTTTTACTTTATTATCAAGAAAAAATTTGAGTTCTTCTTTTACGGACTCCATATCTCTAAATCGCAGCTTCTTTTCTACCGATGATAAACAGTAGCTGCATGAAAAAGGACAGCCTCTGCTGCTTTCATAATATATAATCTTATTATTAAAGTCATCTATATTATCGTATGGAAACGGAATAACCGACATATCCACAGGTTCTCTATGTAAATTTTCAATAATTTCTCCTGCCCGACTTCTAAAATCTATACCTAAAACATTTTCTAAGTGCCTATCCTCAATATCATTATTTAATTTATAATCCCTTTCATTTAATATTCTGTCATTTTCATCTGATACGCAAATACTTTCATTTTCTGTATGATTTATACCCAGAATATACTTTTCATTTTCAATATAAAATTCACATAACTCCTTAAATGTAATTTCCCCCTCTCCCTTTATTATAATGTCTATTTCCTTACACTCATTAAGCAAAGCTTTACTGTTGTAATATGCCTCCGGACCTCCCAACCATATCCTTACCTTAGGAAGCATCTTTTTTACCTCTGTAATCAGCTTTCGCACATATTCTATATTCCATATATAGCACGAAAAAGCCAGAATATCCGGCTTTTTCAAATATATCTCATCTAATATTTCATCTATTAAATTGTTAATTGTAAATTCACAAACAGATACTTCCTCATCACTTCTTTTTGAAAATGCTTTCAGGCTGTATACTGCAAGGTTTGAATGTATGTATTTGGCATTTATTGCAACTAATAAAATTTTCATATTATCTTCCCTGAACTTTACTTATTTCATTTTGTAATTTAAACATCATAATAGCCGATATTGTATATATCTTCCCTTTTTGTATATGATTTGCAATTCTTTTCAAATATTTGACTGACCCTGATACCAATATGTATGTTACTATTCTGAACACCATAGTTATGATAACAAAGATAAGTACAAGTTGTGATTTTATGGTTTATTATAACACATTGCCTTAATTAAATAAATCAAATAATGGACATTGCTTCATACAGCTCCGTTGTTTTTAAACTCCTGCAATACTGTAAGCATGGCAATCACAAGTCCATCCTTAAGCGATGAAATCTCAATATATTCATCTCTTGTATGATATCCTGCACCGATATGTGTACCATAGCATATAGCAGGTATTCCCCTAGATAACGGAATATTACAATCTGTTGAACCTGAACAGCTTTCTGCATTTTTTCCTGTTACAAGCTCTATAATCTCTTTTCCCATACAGGTAAGCTTTTCCTGTGAGGTTTCATCTACATTCCTTTCTGAAGGTCTTTCACCTAATAATTCCATTTTAAATTCAATATCATGATTTTTATTCTTAAATTCATAAAACAGATTTTCAAAAGTATTCTTAAGCGTTTTTAATCCCTCATCACTGTCGGAGCGATACTCAAACAGCATACCTGCCTCCTCTGCTATGGTATTTACTGATGTTCCTCCATTTATAAGACCTACATTATAAGTGTTTTTTCCTGTCATATTCCTCACGTCAACACTATATATTTCCGTCACTAATTTTGAAATATATTCAATGGCATTTTTATTTCCAAACTTATTAAAGGAATGTCCTCCCTCTGTTTTAATGCCAATTTCATATCTGCATGAGCCTACAGCCTTATTTACTATCCTATCATAGCCTAAATCAAAGGATATAGTCTGTGTAATATTTTCTCCATAATCACAAAAAATCTGTTTACATCCTTTAAGATTTCCAAGTCCCTCTTCACAGGAATCCAGTACAAAAAGAAGACTTCTGTCAGGCTTTATATCATTTTTTTTAATAAATCCTAATGTCATAATAAGAGCTGCTACATTCGCAGTATCATCCCCTACTCCCGGAGCCTTAATTTTCCCCTCCTCCTCTATGACTTTAATTTCCTTCTCATCCGGAAACACTGTATCTATATGAGCCATATACAGATGAGTATCTTCTCCCGTGTAAAATTCATCTATTACTATATTTTTTGCAATATCACTATGTGATTTTATCCCCATTTCACTAAGCAAACCTAATAAATACTTCTCTCTACGCTCCTCTTTATGTGACGGTGCCGGAATAGATGTTATTTTCTTTATTAATGTTTTGTATTCCTCAATGTGTTCGGAACAATATTCTTTTATTTCATTATAATATTTTTTATCTATCATTTTGTAATCCTTTCATTTTCTATTTCTTTCATATACACTGAAAGTTGTGGGCAGATTGCTGTTGTATCACTTTTCCTTTTATTATAAAAATTGCCACCATACTTATATCATGGTGACAATTTATATTATTTACTTACTATATTTTTTTGTAACTGTTACTGCCAATGCTCCCGGACCAATATGGCAGGAAACACTAAGTGACAATGGATCAATGATAATATTATCCTTTGGATATCCCGGAAAAGCTTTTAAAACTTCTTCCTTAAACTTTAAAATCTCCTCAACATTATCCGTATGTGCCATATGTATCCACACATTACTGATGTCATTTCCGAATCTGTTTTCAATATCTGATTTAATTGCATTTATCATTATTGTCTTAGCATTATTTACCGTTCTTGCCTTTGCAAAAGCATCAAGCTTTTCACCCTGAATCTGAAGCACAGGCTTTAATTTCAGAAGTGTACCAAGTGCTGCAGCAGCCGGTGTAATACGACCACCCTTCTTTAGGTATTTAAGGGTATCTACCATAATATAAATACTTGATTCCATTTTCATTTCCATGAGAACATCGTGAATTTCTTTAGCGTTCATACCCTGATTCGCCATATATTTTGCATCAAACACTGACTGCTTCATGGTAACGGAAATCCTTTGATTATCAACTACAAACACTTTTCCGTCAAAGTCATCCTCCTGTGCAAGCATAATAGCTGTATGACATGATCCGCTAAGTCCGCTGGACATTGGAATATATACTATCTCATCATATGTTTCCAGTATTTCATGCCACATATCCATAACATTGCCCGGTGTAGGCTGTGTAGTCGAAATATCTGTATCTTCTTTTAATTTAATATAAAATTCTTCCTGTGAAAGACTAATATCCTCAAAATATGTTTCTCCATCTATGATAAATGGCATTGGTAATACATATATTCCTAATTCTTTTCCTTCTAACTGTGTGATACCACTATTACTATCTGTCATTATCGCTACTTTCGACATATTGACCTCCATAATACATAATTTTAGAATAGTTTTGCTTCCTTTACAATATTATCATCAAAACATATTTTAATACAAATACTCTTTATAAGTTTAACATAAATTTAAAAATAAACAATGGAATTTTTAAAGCAATGAGTTGCTTCTCAACTCATTGCTATTCTAACCAGTGTCAACACCAGAAGATGTACCGGATAAAATCCATAGAAAACATACTTTAGCTTTATTCCACGGCTTCCGTTATAAAAGCATATTGGCAATATAGACAACACAGCAAAAATTTCCAATCCTCCGATGCATATCAGTACCAGACAAATCCCTGAAATAGTTGCTATATATGAATATCTTTCCTTTATATTATTTGTAAACCTGCTAATAATATATCCTGCTAAAACTGCAAACACTCCATATATACCATAATCAGTATCCATTACTCTTACAAAAACTCCCCCAATAAATACTGATAATGCACATATAACTACATGCGACAGTTTTTTGTAGTCTAAAAGCTTCTCTATAATCGCACATATAATAAGACCGGTTGTAAGTGTAAAAAATACATTTGTCATGGTAATGCCTTTTATTTCTTTTTCAGCAGCCAGTACAAATGGCACTTCGGAAATCATGGCAAATATAAACATTCTTAAAATATATTTTCTTATATCCTTAGTATGCTTTATTCCTTCTACTAATAAAAATACAAATATAGGAAATGCAACACGTCCCATTATTCTCATTATGTAATAAAGATTAAATACTTCTTCATAGTTAGACACATTATTCCCTGTAAGATAGGGATATACAACAAATGCTCCAATATGGTCTATAAGCATGGTAATTATTGCCAATATTTTCAAAGCACTTCCTGATAATCCAAAAAATGATTTTTTTTCATCCATACTGTTATCCGGCATATTGAATATTTCCTTTACTACATTTTAATTACATACAATGAATATGGTGGCATTTCCAGTCCGCCTTCAAAGCTTACCGTCTTTCCTGTAAGGAGATCTGTTCCGCTTGCACTTCCTGCGTCAAAATGTGCTGTATATCCGTTTTCATCCGCATTTATGCAGGCTAATATTCTCTCTCCATCTGCGTATCGCTCTATTACACACTGTTTATTGGTCAGATGAGCTGATTTAAAGCTTCCGTAATTTAATGCTCTGCTGTTTTTCTTAATTTCGGAAAGTTTTTTAATAAGCTCAGAAAGACTGTTAAACTCCGGCTTATCATATGATAATCTAAGTCCAGGGTCTCCATCCTTTTTCTCTCCCTTTGCCCCCCATTCACTTCCATAATACACACAAGGTATACCCGGCATTGTAAAAAGAAGTCCGTATATTAGCGGCAAATGGTTTTCATTTGAAAGAATAGATGCCACTCTTGAAACATCATGATTATCTACAAAGCTTAAAAGATGCTTTCCTCTGTAAATGCACCATGAATCATTACCAAACTGTCTTTGAAGTGAATGGTTTATCTCAAACATATTCATGCTGTTAAAGCTCGAGAATAATCCCTTGTAACACTCATAATTTGTACAACTGTGAAGCATGTCATCCGTTACAAACTGATTATAGTCACCATGAAGGAGTTCACCTATAAGTACAAACTCGTCCTTCATCTGCTCAGTTTCCCATCTAAGTCTTCTAATAAAGTCTTTATCCAGACAATATGCCACATCTAACCTAAGTCCATCAATATCAAACTCATCTACCCAAAAACGTACTGCATCTATAATATGCTCTACAACCTCAGAATTTCTTAAATTCAGCTTTACTAAATCGTAGTTGCCTTCCCAGCCTTCATACCAAAGTCCGTCATTGTAGTTTGAATTTCCACCAAAATTAATTCTGAACCAATCCTTGTATGGAGAATTTTCTCTGTTTTTAAGTACATCCTGAAAAGCAAAAAAACCACGTCCCACATGATTAAATACACCATCTAAAACAACTTTTATATCATTATCGTGAAGCTTTTTTACCACTTCTTTAAAATCATCATTAGTTCCAAGTCTGACATCAATCTTTTTATAATCCCTTGTATTATATCCGTGTGTATCAGATTCAAATATTGGTGAAAAATAAATAGCATTTGCACCTATATCTTTGATGTGAGGAATCCAATCAATCACTTTATTAATTCTATGCTCTAATACACCATCATTTTCAAAGGGTGCACCGCAAAATCCCAAAGGATAAATTTGATAAAATACACTTTCATATGCCCACATAATATGACCTCCTAAATTTTACATAATTTTGTATAGTATATCAAAAAAATGACTGTTTGACTATTGTTTTCTGTTTAACTTAAGTTTTCCCATTTTCACTTTTTAGTTCAAAAGGTCTTGTTGTCGGAGGCAACAAAGACATATTAAAATAAAAAATACAAAAACTTAATAATTTATACCTTGGTTTTTTCACTGCTATAGTTTATAATGAAACTAGTAATAAAGTACTATATTTCTATATATAATATAAATTGAGCATTGAATTTATTGAACCGTTTTACGAAAACTCATTTTGGTTTTAATGTAACAAATATAACTTGGAGATTCACAAAACATGAAAAACAACGCATTAAAAGAAAAATTTGCAGGTATTATATTATCATTTATCCAACTAATACTTACTGTTACTTTGTTATGCTTACTTTTGATATTTAAGCATTTTTCAATGTATTTGTATATCGCCTTAACATTTTTTCTATTTGGTTGCTTTATTTTTACATTTTTATCACAGCAATCAAAATATTACAGACTCTTGGGAAAATATATTGCACTGGGTGCTGACCTTCTATTGCTTTTCGGATGTTTGGCATGTATTTTTCTTTAAATATCATGAAGTTGATTTTTCTTTTCCCTCATTATCATCTTTGCCATTTTTATAATCAATTAACATAAGCGACATTATTATAACCGCAATACTCAAAAATTTCTTTTTTCCATATTGGTCTTTCTTACTATAACATAATGAAGCAGCCCACAGACTCAATATAAAATCTGTGGGCTGCTTACAATCTCATTTGGCAAAGAATCTATATAAATTGGAGATTCTATCATTTAGTTTAATTGTATGAATTTATACAATTCTTATTTTCCGTAGTATACCTTTAAGTATATAGCCTTGATTTCCTCCATAAGTGGATATCTTGGGTTAGCACCTGTACACTGATCGTCAAATGCATCCTCTACCATCTTATCAAGAGTTTCTAAGAAGTATTTCTCATCTACGCCATAGTCCTTAATTGTCTTCTTAATACCAACCTTTGCTTTAAGTTCTTCAATAGCCTTGATAAATTTATCTAATGTATCTTCATCATCTTTTCCTACGATACCTACGAACTTAGCACATTCTGCATATCTTGCAAGAGTATGTGGATACTGGTACTGAGAGAATGTTCCCATCTTTGTAGGTACTTCAGCGGCATTGAATTTCATTATTTCTGTAATAAGTAAAGCGTTTGCAACACCGTGTGGTAAGTGATGGTAAGCACCAAGCTTATGAGCCATTGAGTGACATACACCAAGGAAAGCATTAGCAAATGCTAAACCGGCCATTGTAGATGCATCAGCCATCTTTGTTCTGGCTTCAACATTGTTACCTTCTTCGTATGCTGTTGGTAAATACTCAAAAATGTTCTTTATAGCCTTTAATGCAAGACCATCTGTATAATCTGTAGCCATAATTGATGCATATGCTTCAAGAGCATGTGTTAAAGCATCAATACCTGAAGCAGATGTTAATCCCTTAGGCTGGCTCATCATATTATCTGTATCAATAATTGCCATATTTGGTAATAATTCATAATCAGCAAGCGGATACTTGTGACCTGTTTCCTGATCTGTAATTACTGCGAAAGGAGTAACCTCAGAACCGGTACCTGAAGATGTTGGGATAGCAATGAAATATGCCTTTTCACCCATCTTAGGGAATGTGTATACTCTCTTTCTGATATCACAGAATCTCATAGCCATATCATGGAAGTTTACTTCAGGATGTTCATACATTACCCACATAATCTTACCTGCATCCATAGCTGAACCACCACCTAATGCGATGATACAATCCGGCTGGAAGCTTGTCATAACCTTTGCACCTTCCTGTGCATTTGCAAGTGTTGGGTCTGGCTGTACATTGTAGAATGTATGATATGCAATACCCATTTCGTCTAATTTATCTGTAATTGGCTTTGTATAACCATTCATATAAAGGAATGAATCTGTTACGATGAATGCTCTCTTCTTACCCATTACATTCTTTAATTCATCAAGAGCAACCGGCATACAGCCTTTCTTAAAGTATACCTTTTCAGGTGTTCTTAACCAGAGCATATTCTCTCTCCTTTCAGCAACTGTCTTAACATTAATAAGATGCTTAACTCCAACGTTTTCAGAAACTGAGTTTCCACCCCATGAACCACAACCAAGTGTTAATGATGGAGCAAGCTTGAAGTTGTAAAGGTCACCGATACCACCCTGTGAAGAAGGTGTATTAATAAGAATACGGCAGGTTTTCATAGCATTGTAATGCTTTTCAATCTTTTCTTTTTCATTTACATTTACATATAATGAAGATGTATGACCATAACCACCGTCAGCCACAAGTCTTTCTGCCTTAGTGATTGCTTCATCAAATGTTTCAGCCTTGTACATAGCAAGTACCGGCGATAATTTTTCATGTGCAAATTCTTCTTCAAGTTCTACTGATTCTACTTCACCAATAAGAACCTTTGTAGCCTCAGGAACCTTAACACCTGCTAAATCAGCGATTGTAAATGCACTCTGTCCAACAATCTTAGCATTTAACGCACCATTGATAAGGATTGTCTTTCTAACCTTTTCGATTTCATCAGGCTTTAAGAAGTAGCAGCCTCTTGCAGCAAATTCAGCTTTAACATCATCATATACCTTTTCAAGTACTGTTACTGACTGTTCAGAAGCACAAATCATACCGTTATCAAATGTCTTTGAGTGAATGATTGAGTTTACTGCTAATTTGATATCAGCTGTATCATCTATAATAACAGGAGTATTACCTGCACCAACGCCTAATGCTGGAGTTCCTGATGAGTAAGCAGCCTTAACCATACCAGGACCACCTGTTGCAAGAATAATATCTCCTTCCTTCATAATTTCGTTTGTCATTTCAAGTGATGGTACATCAATCCATCCTATAATTCCCTCTGGAGCACCGGCCTTTACTGCAGCATCAAGAACAACCTTAGCAGCAGCAATTGTAGACTTTTTAGCACGAGGATGTGGGCTGATAATAATACCGTTTCTTGTCTTTAATGAAATAAGTGTTTTGAAAATAGCTGTTGATGTTGGGTTTGTTGTAGGAATAACAGCAGCAACTACACCAATTGGCTCAGCGATTTTCTTAATACCATATGCTTTATCTTCTTCAAGAACACCACATGTCTTTGTATTCTTGTATGCGTTATAAATATATTCTGCAGCATAGTGGTTCTTGATGACCTTATCTTCAACAATACCCATGCCTGTTTCTTCTACTGCCATCTTAGCAAGTGGAATTCTCATCTTATTTGCAGCAGTAGCAGCAGCCTTAAAGATAGCATCTACCTGCTCCTGTGTGTAGGTAGCAAACTTCTTCTGTGCTTCTCTGATTTCTCCTAAACGGATTGCTAATGCATCCATACTGTCAACGATTTCCGGAGAAGTAACTTTTGTTTCTTTCTTTGCCATTTTAGAATCCTCCTAAATAATTTGTCAATTTATTAACAATGTCATTATATATATTTGTTATTTTTTTGTCAATATCTTTTATATAAAATGTAAAAATTTTTTACAAGTTCTTTTCAATTTCTTCTTCCTTCTACATTTTACAATATCTTTTCAAGCAACTCTTCAGGTGTGGTAACTATAGTTGTCGCACCTGATTTCATTAAATCGACTGCATCTCTAAAACCCCAACTCACACTTATACAGTCTATTTGGGCATTTCGTGCTGTTTCTATGTCAATCTCTGAATCTCCTATATATAAGGTTTCCAAGCTGGTTGTATCAAAATATCGCATTACCTCTATTACTGAATCAGGAGCAGGTTTTCTTCTACTACCTTCCTTATCACCTACACTAATTTCTATAATATCCTTGAAAAACCGTTCATGCAATATATCTACTGCACTTTGAACTTTATTCGACACTATTCCCAGATTATAACCTTTTTCCTTAAGTATATAAAGAATATCCTCTACCCCTTTATATATTATGGTTTTATCTGTTGCGTGTTCATTATAATATATTTTAAACTGCTCAAAAACCTTATCAACATCAGATAAACCGGTATTTTCCGGAACCGCTCTCTCAATTAGTTTCCTTATGCCATTACCCACAAAGCACCTTATCTCTTCTATCGTTCTCTCTTTATATCCATAATAGCTTAATGCATAATTCACCGCATTTTTTAAATCCTCTAATGTATATAAGAGAGTTCCGTCCAAATCAAATATTATTGTATTGTATTTTTTCATAATTTGACTCCATTTATATATTTTTTTCTTGAATATAACACTTATTTACATATTTTACTAGCCAATTACTCTATTTTGTGATATAATATTTTCACTAAATGTTATTTTGATTTTCGTGAAGAATTAAATATATTTGAATTTGTTAATTAAGAACTTTTTGTTTATGTTAGGAGAACTATATGGAACAATTAAACGATGATACAAGCTGTCATAGTTATAATGAAAAATATGACTCACTGACTAATTTATTAAAATATGAATACTTTTTTTCCAATTTGAAAAATATAATTGAGGCTAACAGAAACAATCCTGACTTTAGACTGGCTATTGTATATTCTGATATCAGACATTTCAAATACCTGAATGATACTTTCGGATATAATCGTGGTGATGAATTGATTCGTATGTATTCTGATTTTACTAAAGTCCAGCATCCTTCTTATTTAGGAACGTGCCGTGTATATTCGGACAATTTCATAATAGCTGCAAATATTGGTAAGATGAGCGAAGACGATTTTTACAAAGAAGTTGATAAGAGAAATAAGTATTTTGAAGATTTTATCAAGCCTTACTTTGCAAACAGGCGTGTTATGCTAAATACCGGAGCCTATGTTCTTCGTGACACCTTTAATGAAGATTTAGAAACCGCTATCAGCAATGCCAACTATGCCAGAAAAGAATCAAAAAAATTCAATACTGACAAATGCGTTCAATTCAGTGATGAAATGATGAATGATATTATTTTTAAAATGGAAATATCCGCTTTATTTCCAAAGGCTATTGAAACTCAGGAAATAAAGGTATTCTTTCAACCAAAAGTAGATAGTTCCACAAGAAAAATTATCGGAGCAGAGGCATTGGTTCGTTGGATTAAGCCTGATGGTACATTTGTCTACCCTGACCAGTTTATACCACTATTTGAATCTAATGGTATGGTTGTTGACTTAGATTACTTTGTTTATAATGAAGTTTTCAAATATATAAGAACACGTTTGGACTTAGGACTTAAAGTTGTACCTATTTCCATGAATATATCACGAGTTCATTTCAAGGATGATGAACTTATGGCTTTTATTGAAAATTTATTGAGAGAATATAAAATTCCTACAAAATATATTGAATTTGAATTAACAGAAAGCATCTATATAAACAGTATAGAAAGCGTACTTCCTTTTGTAAACAAAATGCGCTCTTTAGGCATTAAAATTTCTATGGATGATTTTGGTTCAGGATATTCATCTTTGAACTTACTCAATAATCTGCCTATTGATGTTTTAAAGCTGGATAAGGCATTTTTATCAAATGATGACCTTTCAAAAAATCAAAGAATTATTATTTCTTGCGTTATCAGTATGGCAAAACAGCTTGATATTAAGGTTTTGTGCGAAGGTGTTGAAAATAAACTTCAAAGTGACTTCTTATCTAATGCCGGCTGTGATATGTTCCAAGGCTACTATTTTAGCAAGCCAATATGCGAAAACGATTTTAATCAATATATGACTTCTAACCGCTCCAATTAATTATGCTTAATATTTTTTTCATAAATGTTCTCCTAAAAAGCTACCTGATAATAATCAGGTAGCTTTTTAATTTTATATAACTTTATTGATTTCTTTATCTTTCTTTAATGATATTTCTGCTGCAAAAATATGTCAGCAGGAAATATCCTCCATAGATTATTACCAAAAAAACGGCAGTCATTATAATAGAAGAAAATAAACCTTTATTACCGAAAAATTCCAATACTATATTGCAGAATTTAATACCAAAAAATGAATGTATTATTGCAAGAAGCAACGGAAACAGGAAGAAAATTGCAATTTGATTAAATAATGCCTTATTTATCATCTTTTCATCTGCACCTATCCTTCTTAACATATTAAATCTTTCTTTGTTATCACTGCTTTCCGATAATTCTTTTAATGCTAATATTGCTGCACTTGATATTAAAAATACAATTCCCAAATAAAGACCGATAAAGGTAACTAAAGCTCCAAGACCAATACTTGCTTGTGCAATCATTAATTTGGTTGTGCCTTCAAACCCCTTATAGTTGTTTATTTTATTATTGCTTTCCAATGTGTTAATAATTTCCTCTTCGGTTTTTATTCTTGCGTCCTTATCCTTAGCCTTGTAATTGCCAATAAGATAATTAGCATATATAAAATTTTCATCTATCACATCATCCGGAACAACAATAATTCCGGTATTGAGATGATTAGCACTCATTTCTATAAAGCCGTCCTTACATTCGGTATATTTAGGTATAAGATTATGTCCAAATACATTTATTGCCTGTTTTTCCATAAGCACTCTATTTCTTATTTCAATCATAGAATCAAAATCAGCAATTATTATATATTCATTTTCATTTAATGTAAATTTCTCTTTACCGTAAATACCTGCAAGTCTGTTATAATCACTTAATTTTATGATTTTCTCTTCATCATCATAACCAAGATATGTATATTTATTTTTAATTTCATCAAATTTACTGCCTAAAGTATCGCCTAATGTCAAATTTTCACTGCAATATGTATTTATTTCAATATACTCTTCCATATAGGAATCAATATCAAAATCCAACTCATTTAATATTTCCTTTACGGTATATTTCTGCCCTTTTGTATTACTGTTATCTTCATCTGATAAGTTCATACAAAATTCAAGTTCAAGGTCGGCAGGTGCTGATGTTTCAAGATTTTCAGTCATAGAGTTTTTTATACATAAAGAAGCCGATAAAACGCAAATTGTTACGAACAGTGCCAGACATATAACAGTCATGGATATAACAGTTGTGTTAATTTTACTGCTTATCTGTCTTAAGGTAAAACTGTTTAAGCCTTTATAGTAGTATTTTTTACTGCCTTGAAACATCCTTAAAAGCAGTCCTGACAATGACCAGAAAATTAAAAATGTGGAAACTACACCTAATATAATCGGTTTAAATATATAATCAAGATCCTTAGCTCCTATAGAATCATCCGTTACAATATAGTACGCATATCCTAACACACATGAGGATATTATGAATAACGCCGTACATATTACAGGATTTTTTAACCGTACCGTTTCTGACTTTTTATTTGCATATAATAAATCAATCAGCTTACATCTGCTTATATTATAAGTATTAAATATCATAACAAGCAAATACATAATGCCAAAATATATCAAGGTTTTAATACATGCACTGCCTGAAAAAACAAATTCAAACTTAGTCATATCGGCCTCAAACATATTAGACACGAATACACTCATTAATTGTGATAATACTATACCTATAACAATACCTACAAACATGGAGATTACTCCAATAATTAATGTCTCCATAAATAAAATTATTGATATTTTTCTTTTACCCATTCCCAGAGTCATATAAATACCAAATTCTTTATTACGCCTTTTTATCAGAAATCTGCTTGCATATATGATTAAAAATCCTAATATGAATGAAACAAATACACTTACCCCCGATAATATATTAGTCATAAGCTTTATAATATCCATAGTAGATGATGTAACATCTAAGAGAACTGTTTGGCTTTCTATGGCATTAAAGACATAAAAAATAGAAGTGCCTAATATTAATGTAAAAAAATAAATGGCATAATCCTTCATACTTTTTGTTACATTTTTTACTGAAAGTTTAAAGAGCATCATTTAAATCCCCTCCAAGCATCGTTACTACATCAATAATTTTATCAAAAAATTCCTTTCTTGTATCAAGACCTCTGTTCAGATTATTAAATATCCTGCCATCCTTTATGAATATTACACGAGAAGCATAACTGGCAGTAAAGGCATCGTGTGTTACCATAAGAATAGTAGCCTTAAGCCACTCATTTAAGTAGTTAAATCTTTCCAATAGCATTTTAGCGGATTTGGAATCTAAAGCTCCTGTCGGCTCGTCAGCAAGTATCAGCTTTGGATTTGTGATAATTGCTCTTGCACTTGACACTCTTTGCTTTTGGCCTCCACTCATCTGATATGGATATTTTTTAAGTACATCTTCAATATTCAAATCTTCTGCTACTTTTTTTACTTTTTCATCAATTGTCTTCACATTTTCATTCTGAATAGACAGTGCAAGTGCAATATTTTCATATGCAGTTAGGGTATCCAAAAGGTTAAAATCCTGAAATATAAATCCTAATTCTTCTCTTCTGAATTTATTGAGATTATTTCCTTTTAATTTAGTAATATCATTACCCCCTACATATATATGTCCTGATGTAACTTTGTCCAATGTCGATATACAATTAAGCAAAGTTGTTTTACCGGAACCACTGGCACCCATTATGGCAACAAACTCCCCTTTGTCAACATCAAAGGAAATATTGTTAATTGCCTTTGTCAAATTAGATTTGTTTCCATAATATTTCTCAATATTTTCAATTTTTAAAATATTTTCCACAATATTTCTCCTTTCATTAATAATGATAGTGTATCAAAGCCGGTTCATTTTCTTTAAGAACAGCTTTTGACATCTTCATCAGTCATTTTAATAGAAAAAAGCTTTACTGTCGTTTGTTTAACATTACGGAATATTACTGTTTTGTAACCTTACACATTCATCCTATAAAAATTATTTTTTCCAAATATTATTTTTACTTCTGTTCCAATTTCCTCTTCTGATTCAATTTCAATATTATGTCCCAGTTTCTTACATAATTTATCTGCAATATACAAACCCATTCCTGTTGATTTTGTATTAGTCCTGCCGTTTTCTCCCGTAAAAGACTTTTTGAATACCTGCGACAAATCCTTTTGTGGTATTCCTATTCCATTGTCGCAAATATACAGCACAGTTTTATCACTGTAGTCCAGTGCATATATTTTTATGAAAGAATCATCAGTTTTCCTTCTATATTTTATACTATTATTAATAATCTGATTTAAAATAAACTCCAACCATTTTGAATCGGTATAAACAGATAAATCTTTTAAATCAACAATAAAATCTATTTTACTTTCCAGTAAATCATCTTTATTTTTTAACGCAACATTACTGACTACTTTTTCAAGCAATGTTTCCTTAATAATAAAATCCTCCTCCGCATAATTACTTCTGACATAATACAGAATTTGGTCTATATAGTTATCCAGTTTTCTTACCTGCTCCAAATATGATTTATCCAAAATTTCTTTATGATTATGACATAATAAGGTAAGACTTGATATTGGAATTTTAACTTCATGAATCCACATTTCTACATATTCCTTAAAATCCTCAATACTGCTTTCCCGTTCTCTTACACATTCAGCCATTGATTTATTTATATCATAAAGAGCCTGATATAAAAGCTCTCCTTCATAAAATGATGGATTTGTTATTGTTTCCAATACCAAATATTTTTTATCCAATAAATTTACATTTGTTATTAATTCATTATAAAACTTATTTTTTCTGACAAAATTTATAATAAATAACAACAAAAGCATAAGTACAAAAACGATAGTAATGGCAACTGTTAATGATTTATGAATCTTAAAGGAATTCAATAGCATTAATATTATAAAATATGATATGCCTATTAATATAATAGATAGAGATTTGTCAATAATATACTTACTTAATTTCATAATAAAATATACCCTTGTCCCTTTCTTGTCTCAATAGCATCCTCATATCCAAAATCAGACAGCTTACTTCTTAATCTGCTTATATTGACAGTTAAAGCATTATCATTAATATATTCCTTGTTATTCCACAAGTCTGTCATTAAGTCATCGCGGGTAACTATACTTCCTATATTATTTAATAAATTCTGAAATATAATCATTTCGTTTTTAGTTAATTGTAATTCTTCACTGTTATTTTTCAAAATACCCCTACCCGGAAAAACTTCCAAATCTCTATATCTTAAATTGTCTATTTTATGTTCCATTCTTTTAAATATATTTTGGATTCTTAACAGTAAAATTGTAGGATTGTAGGGTTTTGTTATATAGTCGTCTGCCCCATAGGAAATAGATAAGACCTCATCAATCTCGTTAACTCTGCTTGTTACCATAATTACAGGTATATTCGATTCTTTTCTGATTTCTTTAAGCAATAATTCTCCATTTAATTCCGGTATATTAATATCTAATAAAATTAAATCTGATTTACTATCTATAATTTCCTGTTTGGAATTGGCAAAATCCTCTAAAATCTGTGTTTCATATCCTGCATTAACTAATAAATGCTGCAATTCCCTGCTTATTGTAGGCTCATCTTCAACTATCATAATTTTTCGCATAAATATCACCGGGTTTCCTTTTTATATTTGTTTTAATCATACACCTGCTCTTTTGTAAATTGAAATTTATTTTACCCAATTACGATATCTGCCATTTTAAAATTTATTATTTTATTTAAGTCATTTAGAGCAATTTCTACCTGATATCCAATCTTTCCTCCACTAAATATTATTGTTTCATAATTATTGGCAGATTCATCAATTGTTACTTTAAATTGCTTTTTCATGCCTATAGGTGAACATCCTCCATGTATATAACCTGTTAAAGGCAAGAGTTCCTTTGATTTTATCATTTCAATATTTTTTTCATTTACATTTTTAGCAGCTTTTTTTAAGTCTAATTCTTTATTCACAGGAACTAAAAAAACATAATTATTTTTAGAATTTCCTATTGTTACTAATGTTTTAAAAACCTGATTCGGATTTTGATTTAAAACCTTTGCAACATCTAAACCACTTATTGCATCAGTATCAGTATAATAATGACTTATATACTTAATCTTTTTCTGGTCTAATAGTCGCATAACATTCGTTTTTTCCATATAATACTCCAATCCGTAAATTGCTTCATCTATGTTATAGAATTTTTAACCTGATTATTTTATATCTCTATAATTTTTTACAATCATTTTATAACAATACCAAAAAAATTTTTTCATTTTTGTGTTGTATTTTTCTATATAAGGTTGCTAATATATTGAAAAGATTAATCTTTCAATTAGAAACAAAAAACATGTAGTTTTTTATTCTTTACTGTTTCTTATTTTCCTGCTTATTTATCTTATCCATATATTCATTATAAGCTGTATTCCAGCTATCATATTTTTCTTCATCACGATGATCCTCAAACATATTTTTATCAGCCAGATATTTTCCGATATATGATGTTACCTTCGTAGCGCCATGATAGTTTAAGTGATCTCCTTTATCCTTTGTATCCTGTGCCCAGTCAATAGGTACTTCCTCCGGCATAAGATTCATATCAATATACTCAAGATTAAGCTCCTTTGCAAATTCCAAAACAGCATTATGCTTCATATAATTCCAGTTTTTCGTACTTGGTGCACTAATCAGAATAAGCTCCGCTCCATTAGCTTTGCAAAATTCCAGTATATCTTTTACATATGACCGGTTTTTGGAAGCAATTTTTTCAATCTCATCACTCTTCTTCATATAATCTATGTTTTTAGATGCCTTAACGGTAGCACTATAAAGATATCCTTTGCTCTTTTCATTATAAGTATATTTAATATCAAAGGAAAAATCCTTTGATGTTAATGATTTCCATCTGTTATGATACTTGAAAATCGGTAACACTTTTTCAATTCCACAAAGAACCTCACTTTCATACGATACATTTCTATAAAGTGCATTAACCTCCAGCACTACCAGCTTTGGTTTCTGATTTTCAAAGGCTTTATGTAAAAACTGTTCTGTATCGCACAGCTTTTGTGCCGAAGTAGCACAGACATAAGAGCTGATACCATACTCACCAAATATTTGAAGCGGCGATATTGAACAGTAGCATTCACTGTCTCCCAAAAACAGTACATCAATAGTATTTTCTTCTTCTCCCAATATACCATTGGCAGATACATCCTCCATTCCGTCCTTCTTTGCATTATTCTTTGGCACAAATACAAAGGAAACAGCTGCAAGCAGTATAAATAATATAACTATAAATGCTACACTTGAAATTATCTGTTTATATATAGTTTTCATATTTCCTCCTTTATATTTTCATAAACAGTTTTTACAATTCTTTATTATCTCAGCTAAAATATATTTACCGGCACTCATTTTTACAAGCCATAGTATATCTTAATAAGTTAGAAGTTGGCATACATAGGATCAATCGGTATATATCCTCTTCCATATGCACCACATATAACTATAAAAATTATTAACGCATATAAAATTGCCCAGCGTATAACAATATTCTTCTTATCAATGCCTTTTCTGACAGAAATTCCCTTTTCTCTTAAAACACTTATGACAAATACTATAGCTACGGTAATGATAACAATAATAACATCGTACATATCTATGCCAAGCTTTAAAACCAATTCCTCTGATACCATTTTAAAAGAAAAATCTGTTATCATCCTCTTAAACATTGTAAGTCCAGCCCTAAGTCCATTGGCTCTGAAAAACAGTTCACCGATAACTACAAGAAAGCCTGTTCTAATCATCTGAAAAGCACGATATGCAAAAAATTCCGTATTAATATGCAGAAGCTTACTCAGCTTTTTAACATATGGCTCAATAATATTCCCACCTAATATCAGGACAAAGTGATACATTCCAAAAAAAATGTAGCTCCATGCCGAGCCATGCCACAAGCCATTGCTTATCCATACGCAAAAAAGTGCTATAGATCCTGCTATTAATGGTCCGAAATGATTACCTATTTTCTTTCTTGCTGCCGAAGTAATATTTTTCATAGGCTTAGACATAGTGACAGGATAAAATATGTAATCCTTAAACCATGCACCAAGAGTTATATGCCAACGTTTCCAAAATTCCGAAATACTTCTCGAAAAAAATGGCTGTTTGAAGTTTTCAGGCATTGTAATGCCGAAAATCTGTGCAGTTCCCATTACTGCATCCATTGAGCCTGAAAAATCCATGTACAACTGGCATGTATAGCATACAGCTCCTATCAGTATAACTCCTCCCTCATATTTATCATAATTGGTAAATATTTCTTTTATTAGGGGATTAAGTCTGTCTACAATAACGAGCTTTTTCATTAATCCGTATAGAATACGCTGTAATCCAAATTTGAGATTATCAAACTTAATCTTCTCTACATTCCATAATTTATCGGCTGTTTCCGAATATCTGCAAATCGGGCCTTCCACTATCTGCGGAAAAAAGTTCATATATAATGCTAGCTTTCCCAGATTGTATTCCGCTTTTATGACACCATGGTACACATCCATAACATATGATATTGCCTGCATAGTATAAAAGGAAATGCCGATAGGCATTATAAATTCCGGTATTTCCAACACAACCGGTATATTCATTACCTCAAGCAGGGAATTGATATTTGTTGTAAAAAACGCTGTATACTTAAGCACAAGCAGTATTCCTAAATTTATGACTACTGCTAAAAGCACGACCAGCCTTTGCTTTTTCAGATATTGCCCCTTTAGTGCCTTACGCTCCTCTTTACTGACCTCCTTTACCCTTTCATCCCTCTGTCTGATAAGAGCATCTAACCATATTCCCACATAGTGAATTGACAGGGTTGACAATATCAGGAATATAAGGAGATTACCGCTAATCAGCCAAAAAAACACATAGCTTAACACCAGTAAAAAATATCTTCTGAATCTCTGTGGTAAAATACTGTAAATAATAACAGCCACCGGCAGTAAAATTCCCAAATATGCCACAGAAAAATAGGAGGTCAGGGAAGCAGCCTTACCTGCACATAATAGTGACGAAAGTGACATATTAACCTTCCTCTTGTAATCTCTGTATCATTTCATACATTGCTTCAACTGAATTAAAATTAGCAGGAATAATCTCTATGGCAGGAATAGTAATATCAAATTCCTCCTCCAGCTCCGCAATCAGTGAGATAATTGACAGGGAATCTAAATAATGTCCGTCTATTAATTCCTTGCACTGAGCATAATCAACCTCAGGCTTGATGTCCTCTAAAATTTCTATTATCTTTTCCATTTTCATTACTTCCTTTCATAATTTGGTGTATTAAAAACCTCTGTTTCGATTCTGCTTCTTACAGTAATTATTTTATTATTTTCATTAAGCAGATATACCGTCGGCAAATCTCTGCTTAAGAATAATGAAATTCCCTCTGTACTGCAATATGCTCCCACATTTTTAAACACAAGCGTATCTCCGATTTTTATATCCGGCATTGCAGCCTGCTTTACAATTATATCATTCATAGAGCAAAGTGAACCGCAAATATTCCACAGCTTGTCCTTTTTGTCCTTTTCCTTTCCGCATACTGCAAAATATGGCTGTTTCATTGCCATATGCTGTCCATAGTATACAAGCTGGTGCATACCTCCGTCAATCAGAAGATAATTCTGACCTTTATTTGTTTTCATATCCACAATTCTTGTGTAATATTCCCCACAGTCTGCCACCATACTTCTTCCTATTTCTAAAGTAATTTTTCCTCTATACTCCATAGAATTAATCAACTCTGAAAACTCTTTAAAAAATTCCTCCTCATTAAACTCGTCTGCTTCAAAATACATAACAGGGAAGCCTGTGCCATATTCAAGTTCCTTTGCAGTATATGAAAGCTCTGCTTCAAGTCTTTTTAAAAATTCATCTAAATGAGTAAGCTCTCTTTTAAGCTTTTTAACAGACTGCTTCTGAGTACCTGAGAAATACTGTATTCCTAAAATATCTATATTATTAACCCTTTCTCTGTTCTTAATAATTTCAAAAATATCCTCTTCGTTAATACCAAACTGGCTGTCATTCGTCAGTCTCAGCAGCACTTTTACATTTCTTCCATATTTTTCGGAGAATTTACACAGAATTTCAAACTGGTGCATGGACTCTACCGTATAAATGCCTTTAAACTCTTTATCCTTTATCATATTTTCAATAACGTACGGCGTCTTATATACTCCCGATATTACCATTTTTTCTGTATCAACTCCCAGTTTTCTACATATATTAGCTTCTCCCGGAGAACATATTTCAAATCTGTCTAAATCCTTCTCAATCTCCTTTATTACAAAGGTATTTGCCTTTACTGCATAACAAAGAGATACCTTATTTGGCATACTGCTTCTAAGGAAGCTGATTCTCTGCTTTAATTTTCCAATATCATAAACGTAGAAGGCTCCATCATAATTTTCCAACAGCTTATTTATTTCCTGCTCTCTCATAAGCTGCTTCCTCCTTTCATTTCCTTTAACAGCTTTCTGTCTATCTTACCATTTTTAGTAAGAGGCATTTTCTCTATTTGTCTTAATGCACTTGGTATCATAAATACCGGAAGCGTTTCTTTCATCCTTAATGATAATTCTTTTTTATCTATAGCTCCTATATAAAAACCTTTAAGTTTGCTCTTTGCTTCATCAAAAACAACACAGCAGCTCTCCACTCCGTTTATTTCCGACATTGCCCTCTCAATCTCCTCTATTTCAATTCTATGCCCCATATATTTAATCTGAAAATCCTTTCTTCCGCAGAAAACAAGCTCCTGGTCATCATTGTATTTTGCAAGGTCTCCCGTTAAATATATGGTTTCCGGATAATAGGGATTTAAGGGATTCTGAATAAAATGCTTTTCATTCTGTTCTCCGGCACTATAATATCCTAAAGCCAGTGCCGTACCTCTTACACATATTTCTCCTATAATATCTTTATCAGATATTTTCTGATTATTCTCATCCAGCAAAAATACATCCTCATTTGGAAATGCCTTTCCTATAGGAATCGCCTCACTATACTCTCTGTTCCTGTCAACAAAGTGATAAGTGCAGTTGCAGGTAATTTCTGTAGGTCCGTACAGATTAACAAACTGTGCCTCTTTTAAGTGGTTCATCCATTCCTTCAAATGTTTCTTGGGCATAACCTCTCCGCTAAATAAGACCTTATTAACGGTCTTGGGAGTTTTATAATCCAGTCCATGAAATGTACTTATAAGACAAAGAGCAGATACTGCCCAAATCATGGTTGTAATATTATGATTACATAAATAATCAATAAGCTCTACAGGTGAAGAAAACATTCTTTTAGGTACTATGACCAGTGTAGCTCCTGTCTTCAATGCCCCATATATGTCCTTTACTGAAACATCAAAGTCAAAGGGAGCCTGATTAGCTAAAATATCTCTATCTGTAATATTAAATATATCTGTAAAATATTCAATAAAATCAATTACCGAGCGTTGACTGACTACTATTCCCTTTGGAATACCTGTGGAACCGGAGGTGAAATTTATATACAGTGGCTCTGTATCAATACTTTCTGCAAGTATTGCCTTAAGCTCATCCTCCTCTGCTTTTCCCTGCAGCAATTCCTCTATTAGTAAAATTCTTGCAGTTTTAAATATACCCTCTGCTCTTTCCTTTAATTCCCTGCTTGTCACTACAACGTCTGAAGCCAGCGTATCATATATATTGTTTAATCTGCTTTCAGGAAGCTCAGGATTTAGCAGTGTGTAAAATCCACCTGCATATAATATGCCAAAAAAGGTGCAAAGTGTATCTGCTCCCTTTTCCATAAATACCATAACCGGTGTATTTTTCTTTATTTCCTTTGCAATACCGCTTCCCACAATTTTACTAAGGTTATATAATTCCCTATAACTGTATTGCTTATTTTCGTCTATAACGGCAATCTTATCTGATAATTCTGTCGCATCCCACTCCAGATACTCCAATACGTTTTTAGTCATTTTTGCCTCCTAATGCTTTAATCAGAAGCGCCTGCACTTCCAACCTAAACAAAAAACTCAAGGTAGAAAGTTTCTTTCAACCTTCTTTTCTCACTATAATACATAGTGTATTATCTATATTAGTACACTTGTTTTTATATCACAATGATATAGTGATGTCAACTCTTTTATTTTTTACTCATATTCTTTTTTCTATAATATAAAAAAGACTACAGATATAAGCTCTGTAGTCTTTTATAATGCCCAGTTCCGGAATCGAACCAGAGACACGAGGATTTTCAGTCCTCTGCTCTACCAACTGAGCTAACTGGGCAACTCATTGCCTAGTTAGTTTACAATGATTTTTGACAAATGTCAACATATTTATATATTGCTTGAGTTTCTGCATTTTGTATATTTTGTTTTTGCATATTATAATTCACAATAATGTAAAAACTGACCAACAAATTCCTCCAACCTGATTGCAAGAACTTGTTGGTCAATACTTTCATTATTAAATCAATATTATACAATATTAACTTAGACTGACAATTTCCTTCATATATGTATAATCCCACACAATACCATCCGCAAACTCTATACTTCCTATAAAATAATAACTATACGGACTCTTAAAGGCATTACATAATGTTATGACATCTCCCTCACTCCTTGTATTAGTTATTACCATGTCATTTCCACATCGTGTAAGTATGATGTCCTCTTCCGATATTCCCTCTCCAAATAGGATTTTATCTCTCCTCCAGCTTCCTGTATCATAGTTATTGATTATATCTGTTTCATCTCCTATATTAAAAATATATGTATCTGCGCCATCTCCTCCATTTAATACATCATTTCCTGCACCTCCTACAAGTATATCATTTCCACTTCCTCCATTTATGGTATCCTCCCCTGCACCTCCATAATAGACTTCTGATGTCTGATAATTATATCCGCCGCTATATCCTACTAAAGTATCATTTTCTTTAGTTCCATATATTGTATTGCACTTTTCTTTCATCATGTCCAAATCCCATACCGTTCCGTCCGCAAACTCTATACTTCCTATGTAATAATAGCCATATTGACTCTTAAACGCATTACACAGCGTTATTACATCTCCCTCATTCTTTGTATTAGTTATTATCATATCATTTACGGAACGTGTAAGTCTTATGTCCTCTTCCAATATTCCCTCTCCAAACATGATTTTATCTCTCCTCCAGCTTCCTGTATCATAGTTATTGATTGTATCTGTTCCATCTCCTATATTAAAAATATATGTATCAGCACCATCTCCTCCATTTAGTACATCATTTCCGACGCCTCCTACAAGTATATCATTTCCACTTCCACCATTTATGGTATCATTTCCTTCTTCTCCATATATAATATCATCTCCTGCACCTGCATTTACGGTATCATCCCCTAACCCTGCATAATAGACTTCTGATGTCTTATAGTTATATCCACTGTCATATCCGCTTAAAATATCATTTTCCTCTGTTCCCTTTATATCTGCGAAATTATTTTTTATCATATCTAAATCCCATACAGTTCCATCTGCAAACTCTATACTTCCTATATAATAATAACCATATGGACTCTTAAATGCATTACATAATGTTATTACATCTCCCTCATTTTTTATGTTTTCTATTATCATATCATTTCCACATCGTGTAAGTCTTATATCCTCTTCCAATATTCCCTCTCCAAACAGGATTTTATCTCTCCTCCAGCTTCCTGTATCATAGTTATTTATTATATCCTCTCCGTCTCCTATATTAAATATATATGTATCTGCATCATCTCCTCCGTTTAATACATCATTTCCTGCACCTCCTACAAGTATATCATTTCCACTTCCTCCACTTATATTATCATCCCCTGCACCTCCATAATAGACCTCTGATGTCTGATAATTATATCCACTGCTATATCCTCCTAAAGTATCATTTTCCTCTGTTCCATATATTGTATTGCATTTTGATTTCATCATATCCAAGTCCCATATAGTTCCGTCCGCAAACTCTATACTTCCTATGTAATAATAGCCATATGGACTCTTAAACGCATTACACAGTGTTATGACATCTTCCTCATTCTTTGTATTAGTTATTATCATATCATTTACTGAACGTGTAAGTCTTATGTCCTCTTTTGATATTCCCTCTCCAAACAAAATTTTATCTCTCCTCCAGCTTCCTGTATCATAGTTATTTATTATATCCTCTCCATCCCCTATATTAAAAATATATGTATCAGCACCGCTTCCTCCGTTTAATACATCATTTCCTTGTCCTCCTATAATTATATCATCTCCTCCTCCTGCATTTAATGTATCATTTTCCTCTTCTCCAAAAATCCCCTCCGAACTGCCGGTTCCACTATATGAATCGGCGCCGGCTGTTCCTATATATAAACTGCTTAACCCTAAAAGCTTTAGTATCGCCATATAATATGAAGAAAGCGAAGCAATGTGATTTGCATATTCCTCATAACAGCCTGTCCCATTTATTTCATCATAAGAAGCAAAGTAAGCTCCTAAATCATAAACAAGTACGTCTATATTTTCTCCATTAGATACCTTAGTGTCAATTATTTCATACAGAAGTGACATATTCAGTATTTTCTCTCCGTTGATGTCTTCAGTTTCATATACCGTTTTTAAATATACTCCAAGACCTGCATACATATTAAGCATATTGTAATACTGTTTTTCTATATCACAATACATCTCCTTTAAAATTGCGGCAGCGGAAGTATTCGGATTTGTACCTCCCACTCCCGAAAATGAATGTCCCATAAACTCTTCTATTACCTTTAAATCGCGTGCATCAATATTACCACCACGACTGTTTATGTCTATATCATTTGCTCCGGTAATAAAATATAATATCTGCTTTACATAATGGTGCTTCCGTGCTATATCCTCTGATTCATTAAATTTAAATACAAGCTCATATAAGCTTCCCGTTTCATCACCATTAATCGCTTTAAATATATTGGGAACATTACCTGTGGTTGCCTTACCTTCATGTAATGTATTCGTTCTGTTTGATGGGAATAAAAACTCACTGATTTCCACTATTGAAATACAACCGTCTGTATTCATTTTAATATCAGCTACATTAGAAATACGAATTCCTGTTTTGGTATCAACAGTACTTTTCTTTTGATAATTCAGATAAAAAGATATAATACCTAATTCATTTAATGTATGTAATTCACCCGACTCTGATTTTCCGTTATGATTATCATCTATCCATACTAATAAAGCTTCAAAAGCCATATCATTACAATCAATGGTTCCATCCTGATTTGTATCTGATTCGGCCAGTACCTCAAAGCCTGATAATGATATCATACCGTTTGATAAAACAGTTTGGTCTCCAAATAATTCACTGCCATCATCAATGCTTCCGTTACCGTTTCGGTCAATTGCCAAAAATCCGTCTTCTATTCCAATCCATGCAGTCTTTTCGGTAAAGCCGTTACAATCCATATCAAAGTATACTCCGTCTTCTATTCCATATAAGTCAATGCACGGCTCTCCCAAGTCTATTACAAGCGGGTCAGAAGGTGGTAATGCTTTACATGCTTTGTCATAGTCACCCGCATTTCCTCTAAGTATTTCTATTAATTCATTAATTTTATCTTCATCTTCGTCCTGTAAAGCAATCTGAAGCTGTTCAATTATCATGTCACAGCCTAAATCGTTTAATAGAGATATAAACTTATTTGCTGCTTTTTCAACATCTTCTATGCCCTCAATTTCAGCAGCATTTACTTCCATAACGTTATCTGTTGCAATAAGGCTTAAAAGAATTGCCGCTGCTTCTTTAGATGTGGCTGCTCTTTCAAACTCCTCACATACATAAATAATAGTAGCAGATACCGTATTATTTGTTTGCGGACTTGCATTTATTTTTATGTTGATTGCTTTTAAAGCTTTTTCTATTATTAATACTGCCACTATCTTTTTTATATCAATCTTCTTTGAAGAATCATTTTCTTTTTTATCATCTGTTCCTTCAGCACCTGCTCCTATAACTGTTTCGGTAATAGTGTTGGTAACTGTTTCAGTAGCTGTCTGTACAGCTGTTTTCTCATTTGTTTCTCTTTTTGTCACGTGACGTTCAAAACGGTATAATATTAATCCTTTATCTCTAACCTCATATGTAATTTCGTATTCTACATGTTCTGTGTAACCATCTCTTTGAACTATTAAATTTATATATGTTACTCCGTTTGCAATTTGTGATCCTCCAAATCTATAATTACTTTTTGATTTAACATACTCGTCAAGCTGTTCTATGGCTTTAGTCTTTTTGGGTTCTACAGAATATGAGTATGGTTTAATTTCCCATAAGTAAATAGCATCTCTGGCTTTCATATATATATCTGCCCTACCCTTTTTTCCTCTTAAGCTTTCCTTATTATTTTTGCCATATATAATTTCAAGCTCTCTTCCCACCTCTTCACTCTTATTTTCATATTCTTCGCAAATCGCCTCCTGCACCCTGTTATGAAATGCATTCCATGATAAATGGTCAATCTTAATAGCAACATACCAGTTACCGGCTGTTACTAATGATGCAGAGTCTTCAATAGCTTCTTCTGTTTCTTCCATATAATCATTTATTTCTTCTGTCAAATCTTTTACTATATCATTTTCTTCTGCTTCTGCAAACACTGATGTAACATTTATGGATGATATTGATATAGCTAATGTAAGTAAGTATGCTATAAATCTTGTAATAGTAGTATTTTTTCTTTTTTTCATATATTTTTCCTTTCTTAACTCTTTAAATTTCTTTTCCGTATAGTACGGTTTCTTAATCTATATATCTATTCCATAGTTTCTGAGAATTTCTATATTAAAATCTTTTCGACTTTCTATTTCTTCCATAAGTTTCCTATGCTCTTCTGAGTCATTAATCATTTTCTTAAACGTATTGATTTGACATTCCATACTTTTTCTTCCTTCTTCTTTATCTATCTCATACTCCTCCATTGTAAAGCCATTTCTTCCTATCTTCATATCATTTAAAATTATTTCATTCCATTTTTCATGTGCCTTTCTTTTCTTTTCAGCATACTCATCAAAAGTATACACAAATATGTTTAATAATCCCTCCATATAATCATATCCATTTTGTCCTTTTCCGAAATCTTTTTCATCTATGTATAACAAAGGCGTATTATACTTATCAAAAAAATCTACACATTCCTTAATATTTATCACCTTATCTAATTGTGGAATTACAAACTTTTCTGTCATTTCAAATGAGTATTTTATACTATTTATCATAGCTTCCTTATCCTCCTCTTTATATGAAAATGTAGTTAATTTATCATACATATCAGGAGTTTTATTCTCTGCATCTGACCTTTTATAAAATTTGTATACATTATATAACCACGCACTATTATCACGAGGTGTTTTCTCTAAATTTATGTGCGCCCTGTATACTGTTGCTATTCCTCCATATACTACAAATCTTTTATATCCCCTTGTAAATGATTTTTCTGTTTTATAAGTAATAATATGTACTATCTCATCACCTACCGGTCTTACAAAGTATGGTTGCTTACCCTTTATTTTCTTAAAGCCATACTTTGATAGTCCCTCACTGTATACCCTTTTGATTTCTGTTGCAAATGTTGCCATTTCCTCATTCTCCTTTTTAGTATTATTGTTTTATATAATAGGAAATTCTTAAAAATTCCCTGTTATAACTAATCTTGTGCAGATAGGTAAAAATATTCTTTCCCTTTCTTATATATTTACTTTGATAAGTATTTCTGCCATATGGTTTAATTTCTTAATCTATATATCTATTCCATAGTTTCTAAGAATTTCTATATTTGCAATTTTACATCTCTTTATTTCTTCCATAACCTTTTTATGTTCTTTGGAATCATTAACCATTTTTTCAAAAGTTTTAATTTGACATTCAATACCTTGCTTTCTTTTTTCTTTATCTATCTCATATTCCTCCATTGTAAAACCATTTATTCCTATCTTCATATCATGTAAAAGTATTTCATTCCATTTTTCATGTGCATTTATTTCTCTTTCGGCATATTCACTAGAAGTGTATATAAGTATATTTAATAATCCCTCAGAATATTCATATCCGTTTTGCCCTTTTCCAAAATCTTTTTCATCTATGTATAACAAAGGTGTATTATACTTATCAAAAAAATCAACACATTCCTTAATATTTACTACCTCATTTAATCTTGGAATTATAAACTTTTCTGTCATTTCAAAGGAGTATTTTATGCTCTCAATCATAGCTTCCTCATCATCTTCTTCATATGAAAGATTCGTTATTTTATGAAACAAATCCTTATCTATATTTGAACTATTTGATTTAACATAAAAATCTGATATTTTATCCAACCATCCACCATTATCACGAGGTGCTTTTTCTAAATTTATACATGCTCTATATACTGTTGCTATTCCTCCATAGATTGCAAACTCCTTATGACCTCTTATTATTGTTGGGCATGTTCTATAAGTAATAATATGTACTATCTCATCCCCTATCGTTCTTACAAAGTATGGCTGCTTTCCCTTTATTTTCTTAAAGCCATGCTTTGACAGTCCCTCACTGTATATCTTTTTGATTGCAGTTGTAAATGTTGCCATTTCCTCATTCTCCTTTTTAGTCTTTCTCATTGTTCCATAATTTATTAAAATGTTTGTCAGCATCAACAGTTCTTTATATAACTATATTGTACATCAAATAGTATCCTTTAAAACTCACTTATATAAAAAAGCAACCAAAGAAAACCTCTGATTGCAACCAAACTGCCTTAGCACAAAATAGTGCCTTAGATTTCCGACCTTATATCTCTACATTTCTATAAGTTTACCATAAGTGATTATATCATCAAGAGATTTTAAGTGCAATATATTATTATTCTTGAGTTTCCGTATCTTTTATTTTTAGCTTCAAAAAGGGGCTGTTGCACTAAGTACTGAGTATAGAAGATATAGTATTGATAAATATTAAAATCTGATATATCCTGTGGTACTTTTCCTAAATGCGACAGCCCCATCTTTCACAAAAATCTAAGGCAACAAAAACTTCTTGACAAATTGTATTTTAAAATGTTATACTTCGCAGGAAAAATAAAATGTATAAGAAATGTATAACGACACAAGTAGCGTATAACGCGTAAATCTGATTACGGAACATTTAGTAAAAGGTTTATTGCTACTTGTGTTTTTTTGTGCAAAAAAGGAGGAAATTATGCCAAAGAATCAATTTCAAAGAATGATGTTTGCCCTTATTACTGTAATTATCACTGTTCATGCCTATGTATTTTATAGTCTTTATGTTATTAATGGCTCACTGTTTATGACCATTACAGGTGAAGGCAGTGTTATTAAAGCAATTAATGCTATGGGTGGTATCTCGGTTTTTGGAAATATGGTACCGATATGGGCTGTTGTTTTAATAGAGTTTATATTAGCATATGTTCTTGAGGTAGTATTGGGAAGTCCGTTATCATTCAAGCTTGCATCAAAGGTATTTAATCCAATAGAAACACATCCCGTACTCTTTGAAACAGCCATAATATGTGCAACTGTAGGAATTATGTGCCCGGCTATGAGCTTTCTTGCTGCTATTTTATACTATCAATATAGTGCAGGCTTTGATATATTTACATTACTTGCAAACTGGTTAAAGCTGGTATGCTTTAATTTTCCGTTTGCATTCTTTAGTCAGCTTTTCCTTATACAGCCATTTGTCCGGACTGTATTTAAAGCTATATTTGTCAAAAACCCGGAAAAGACAGCAAAGACAAATTCTACTGCTTTAGTAGAAGAATAATACTAAACAAGAGTATAATCACAAAATGTAAATATATAATTAAATAATTGAGGAATACATTTGAAGATAAAATATTTGTTTTGAGCATTAAAGTAAGATATATATCTTGAGTTTCCGTATTTTTAGGTTTAGGTTTAAAAATAAAATTACGGAAACTCAAGATTTTTAGCGTCATATCAGCTTTCTGTTTTTCCAACTGCCTCTTATATATCTTGATACAAAAAACGCTGACCTTACCACCCAATCTATTATCATTGCAATCCATATACCCATTGCCTTTAACTCCATATACTTTCCAAGAAATACACCAAACATAATCCTGCACAGCCACATTGAGAATATACCTACTATCATTGTATATTTTACATCGTTTGCGGCTCTTAATACATTAGGTAATGTAAAGGACAATGGCCATATAAGTATACAGCATACGCTATGTAATATAAGTATATTTGTAGTCGCTGCCGCAGTTTCATCTGACAGCTTATATATCTTCATTATTAAAGGAAGCATAAACAGAATTGCCATATTTAAAATCAACATCCATACATATGCGAGCTTCATCATCTTTTTCGTATAGTATTTTACCTGTTCATAATCTCCTGCACCTACACATCGGCTAATGACCGTAACCATAGCAAGCCCCATTGCCGAGCCCGGCAAAATCTCAAATGCCGCTATTGTATTACCCACTGCATTTGCTGTAATCTCAATAGTTCCAAAGGTAGATACCAGACTTAATAACAGTATTTTACCAAGCTGAAACATACTGTTTTCTACTCCGCTTGGTACGCCAATACGAAGTATTTTCTTAATCATTTTAAAATCAAAGGAAATTTTAAAAGGCTTTGAAATATGTAGCGTTAAATCCTTATTTCTTAAAATGATAACTACTATAACTGCTGCAACCGCCCTTGATACAAGTGTAGGTATCGCCACTCCCTCAACGCTGAATTTAAAACCATATACTAATATCGCATTTCCTACTATATTTATAATGTTCATGGTAGCAGATACTTTAAGGGACAGACCGGAGTTTCCCATAGTCCTAAGCACAGCCGCACCACTATTATATATGGCTATGAAAGGAATTGCTGCCATTACTATAAGCATATATCTTCTGCTAAAGTCCATAACATCAGCATCAATTTTTCCAAATACATTATTAAGAATAAAATTAGTTCCAAGATACATTATAATCATAATAACAAGACCAACCAGAGCATTAAATACCATTAACTGTTCTGTAGCCTTATTAGCTTTTACTATATCTTTGCTTCCCAGATACTGTCCTGCCACAACTGCACCGCCTGTTGCTAATGCAGCAAACACATTTATAAGAAGTATATTTACGGAATCCACAAGTGATACTGCTGATATAGCCGCCTCTCCGGCTGTTGATACCATAATAGAGTCTGCCAGTCCCACAGTTACTGCCAGCAGCTGTTCAATTATAAGCGGAACTATAAGTTTTTGTAAATCTTTCTTTGAAAATAACATCTATCTTACCTTCTTATCGTTAAACATTTATTAGTTAAACAAATTGCAATTAAAATTCAACTGAATTTTTTCCTTTTTTCAGTTTCTTATTATATATAATGAAAAAAGCTAAATTTATCATTATACCAAATATAGTAGCAAGCGGAGCTGCTATACCTATATCCGTAAGATTTGCATTTTCTTTAATACTCATTATATAGGATACCGGAAGTCTGACAATAAATGTCTGTGCCAACCCCTGTAGCATTACAAACAGTGTCTGTCCATGTCCGTTGTAATATCCTATAAAGCTGAATAAAATACATGTCACTATTGCCTCCAGACTAAATCCCTTTAAGTACTCCGCTGATTTTGCAATAACTGCTGTATCATTTGAAAATATCTGAGACAATAAATCTCCCTTAAAAAATGCAAACACTGTAATAAAGACACCTATAGCCGCTCCCATAAGCATACCTGTAACCATACTCTGCTTTGCACGTTTCTCTTTTCCTGCACCTACATTTTGTGCCACAAATGAAGACATAGACTGCATTATTGCACTTGGGACCAGCATTACAAAGGTTACTATTTTATTTGCCACGCCATATCCGGAGGATTCATCAAGACCCAGCTTATTTACAAAGGCACAAAGTGCCAAAAATGAAATCTGTGTCATAATTTCCTGAAATGCTATTGGAAGTCCTACTAATATAAAATTTTTAATCTCTTTATTGAAACAGATATCTGACTTTTTAAACGAAAACGGAAGCTTCTCCCTTTTTATAATAATAAGTGATATCACTACGCTTACCGCCTGTGCAAGTACTGTAGCAAGTGCTGCACCTACTACATTCAAATCAAATACCATTACAAAAATCAAGTCACCGATCACATTTACGGCACATGCAATCGCTACAAATATAAGTGGCAGCTTTGAATTTCCCATTCCTCTGAAAATACTGCTGATAACATTATATGCAATTATAAATAATGCACCGCCACCACAGATTCTGACGTACGTCACTGTTAAATCAACTGCATCCTCCGGAGCCTGCATAACCAGTGCCAAAGGTCTTGCAAATACTATCATCATTACCGAAATCACTACTGCCAGAACTGCAAATATGCAAATTGCTCCCCCAATGACCTTACCTACTCTTTCATTCTTTTTCTCTCCAATATATCTTCCTATAAGTACTGTAATACCCATAGATAAACCTGTAATTGTAAATACTACAAGATTAACAATCGTACTTCCTGTAGATACACCGGATATACCGGCCTTTGTCCCAAACCAGCCTACTACCAGAATATCTACCGCACCATACATTGCCTGCAAAATCAAAGCTCCAAGTATCGGAACCATAAATTTAATCATCTTTTTAGGAATACTTCCATTTGTAAAATCTTTATCTTCCATAATTTATTTTCCTTTCTTCAATTTCTATTTTACCTTTTTTAAATCAAAGAAATCCGCTATTAATAATAGTTTAATAGAAATTAAAAGTCAACCTGTGTTAAATCTTGAGTTTCCGTATTTTTTATTTTTAGCTTCAAAAAGTCTTGTTGACAAAGGCAAGATGCTTACATCGTTATGATGATGTAAGCTTTTTGAAGCTAAAAATAAAAAATACGGAAACTCAATGTTTTAAATATGTAATAAATTTTATTTTATCCCTTGACAAATCCATAATATATTGTATGATGAATTATATAATATAGTTTTAAAAACTACTTGTCGCATTAAGGAGGCGATACGATATGATTAAGAATCTAAAAGAACCGGGAAGTGCTATTACGCATTTCATCGGAATGCTTATGGCTTGTTTTTCTGCCATACCCCTATTTATTAAGGCTAAAAACGGTGCAAGCACTATGCACCTTATTTCACTTATGATATTTGTAATCAGTATGGTTTTATTATATGCTGCCAGCACACTTCATCACTCACTTAAGCTTTCTGAAACCGGAAACAGAATTTTCAGAAAAATAGACCATATGATGATATTTGTACTAATTGCAGGAACCTACACTCCGGTATGTCTCATTGTACTGGATTCATCTGTTGGCATTCCGCTTTTAATATTAGTATGGGGAATTGCAATACTTGGTATTTTAATTAAAGCCTGTTGGATTACATGTCCAAAATGGTTTTCCTCATTACTATATATCTCTATGGGTTGGGTTTGTGTTTTAGCATTTACACAGCTACTAAACAATCTTTCAACAGCTGCTTTTGGATGGCTTCTTGCCGGCGGAATTGTATATACTGTAGGAGGCATTATATATGCTTTGAAATTACCTATATTCAACTCAAGACACAAGAACTTTGGAAGTCACGAGATATTTCATCTGTTTGTAATGGGTGGCAGCTTCTGCCATTTCATATTGATGTATAATTTCCTGACTATTATGTAGTATGTAAGGCGTGTTTACACGCCTTTTTCTTTTAAGAATATATTTCTTAAAGCTCTATCTGAAGCAACCAACCTTTTGAGTTATTGAACGCACATGCGTGTGAGAGGCCTTATGTTGCGTATTTTTCAGATTTAACTTTCTTGATATATTATATTCTTAGTATTTCTTATTGTGATTATTTTATTCATAATTTAAATGCTGTAACGGGTCAACAGGAGTTCCATTTTCTGTAAGCTTGATGTAAAGATTTGCACCTTCAAGACTATAGTACTTTGTAGGTGCAGCCACATAGCCAATTAAATCACCTGTTTTTACTGTAAGTCCACCCGATACCTGAATATCCTTAAGACATCCATAAGTAACCTCATATCCATTGCCTAAATTCATCTTTACATAATTTCCGATTTCTGCATTTCTGCTGATCTCCAGAACAGTTCCATTTGCACCTGCATATACCGGTATACCTTCTTCAGACTGAATACATACCGCATCTGAACATTTATATAAATCTAATGTAGGATGATAAACTACTCCCTCCATATCATAGTCAATAATTATATTTCCATTTACGGGCCATACAAATACACTTTCCTTTCCAAATGCAAGTCCACTAACATTACTTCCTGTAAGGCCTGCTTCTTGTAACTGTGAACTGTTATTAATTTCAGAAGTAGTAGTAGCTTCTTCACTTTTATTTTCCTCACTATTTGCTGATTTATTATCTGTAGTGCTTTCTGTCGTATTTTCTTTTATATTCTTTGTAGTAGTCTCAACCTCTTTCGTAGTACTTTCAATAGGTTTTGCATCGTTAATACCTACGCTGTCAGCCTCATCATTTATATCCGCCACTAATCCGCTGGTTTCCTTTTGCGATGCTCTTCCGTTTTGGATTAACACTCCGCCTACTACTGCACACACAGCAAATACTCCTAACGCAGATAATGCATATATTTTCTTGTCACCAAATGTTTTTCTTTTATATCCCATAAAATCCTCCAATTCTGGCTCTTTGCCTCTTTTTATAGAATATATTTTTCCCCTTTTTAATAAAGTTATACTATTGCTTTAATTTAACAAAATAAATAACAACGGTACAGAAAAGCTTATTTTTCTATACCGTTGTCACTTATTCTTGAGTTTCCGTATTTTTATTTTTAGCTTCAAAAAGTCTTGTTGCCAAAGGCAACATAGACATCTTGCACAAAAAATTGCAGATGAAAGTGAACTTTCATCTGCAACTTTTTGTGCAAGATGCTTACATCATTATGATGATGTAAGCTTTTTGAAGCTAAAAATAAAAATACGGAAACTCAAGCACTTAATATGTTTACATCATTTTCAAATTTTAAACTTTATTATTGATATTTTTTGTAATTTTCAAGCATATTATTCATAAATTCTTTTACGCTCATATTACCATTACCATATACATTATTATCTACTTCAATAGTATCATCCGCACTCATTTGCAAAGAATCACTATTCATTTTTTTAAGTTCAAAACTCACCTCAACTTTGGCTGCATAATTTACATAGTTTTTTCTAAAATGCTCCTCAAAATTTGAATATTTCATCCACTTACTATCTGCTATATCATTAAGCACCTGCTTATACTCATTTACATAATATCCTGAAGCTGTAACCGTCTTTACAATAAGATTATTTTCCTGATTTGAATTTGCTCCATAAGCATGTGAAGAAAACGGATCTGTAGAGGTCATATAATCTCCTGTCGGATTCCAGGCATTTATTCCCATACAAATCTCACAATCATAAGCTATAAATACAGCTTTATTATCACTTCCTCTAAAATACACATAATGGTTATTGTAATTATTTCTTATATCATCCGGCATACCCAAAAAGTAACTTACTGCCATAAATTTAATCCAGTTGTCTACATCCACGACTTCTTCTATCTGTTCTTCAGTGACACTTGATTTTGAAACAGTATTTATCAGATTTTTCAATGTTTCGTTATCTGAACTCTTTTTATTTGTTTTTAAATCATAAGTATAAAATTTGTTTTTATCTTCATCCTTTATACCTATTCCATTTGTATTTTTGTAATTTGCAGGACCACTTCCCCATGTACACTTGTATAAATCCCCACCTCTGTCTTCTTCATCAAAATATCTGTTTATGAATATCTTATCTATCGGTTCATATATTTTATATATTCCCCAATTATCACCATTTACGACATACTGGCTAGGCACACAATTCGGAGCTAGTACTCCCATATCACGATACATTCTGTATGCGTAAATTTCTCTTGTATATGTTGAATCTATATTACGATTCCACTTCATTTCAATACCTTCTAAAGTGGCAAAGGTTCTATTCTTTCTTTCTGTTCTCTCTGCATCTGACTCCCATATCTTTGCATCATCACCATAATATGATTTATTATCAAAGGTTTGTGTAAAACTGAATTTAAAATGCACCAACGCATATGGCATACCATTTTCAACAGAATAAAAATCTTCTCTTGAAGTATTTCCCTTCATTCTGATTCCTACTTCTTCTATAGTATATTTCTCTCCGTTTATTTCTATAGTCATATTACATTTTCGATATATAGGTGACTTTGAACCTTTTGAGCTATATTTTTCATAATCTTTTTCAAGCTTTGCCAATTCTTCATCCGGAATATCTATAGTCACTTTAATTTTGCTTTCAGGGTCAAACAGACTTTCATATAATGCAAGCTCGTCCGCATCAGCCTTAAAATCCTCTGAAACTTTAACAGGCTCATATACTATATTTACATTTTCTGCATCATTACCTACCACGTTATTTATTGTAGTAGTATTATCCTCATTATCCAAAGTCTGTTTACCACATCCCGCCACACCTATAGTCATTGAAACAGCCAATGCTATAGATAAAAAACTTCTTAGCTTTTTCTTCATAAAACCGTCTCCTTGTATTTTAAAATCCTGCACAGAATTTTCCCTAAAATTGTATCATCATTCCTCTATATCCATAAATTTATTTTATTATATAATTCTAATTCCTACAATATTTTTATTATTAGAGTTTCCGTATTTTTTATTATGTACTTTTGATAAAACGTATAAATTCATTACTGTAAATACTTAAGTGTAAATAGTATCAACTATATTTATGATATTACCGGAAGTTATATATCATTGTGTTTTGAAGATTTATATCTTACTTTATCTCAACATCCGTATAATAGTATAATATTATCTCTCTATAGCTGCTGCCTGACATAGCCATGTTAGTAGCCCCGCATATGCTTACTCCCAATCCGTGACCATTTCCTTTTACAATAATTCTTACTCCTCCGTCATACTCCTCCACCTGAAAATTTGGAGAACTTAGTGAAAAGCAATTCATAAATTCATCACCTGTAAAAAGAGTAGAGCCTATCTGAATGTTTTTTACATATCCTGCACTATCCCTCTCCACTATTGATACTACCTCCAGAGGATTAGTTTCTGAAATAATTACACTATCTCTGAAATCCAAAACTGTTCTTGCAAACTCCTCATAGCTTAAATATCTCATACTCAGATATTTTTCATCAAGCATATCATTTTGAGAATTTACACTTTTAAGATAAGGTAAATCACACAAGTCTGATACCTCATTTCCATTTCTGGTATTTCCACAGGAAATTCCATGAAAATATGGAACTATTAGGTCATCCTTATAATAAATCATCTCCATGGAAGTGTTTTCAACTGCTTTCATCAATTTATTATAATTTTCCGTAAAATCAGTATCCCATGCTTTTTCCATTTCACTATATGTTACAAACGGAAGCATAAGCTCATTTGTACCAATTTCATTTCTGTTTCCCATAACCTTATTAATATATGTACGGATTATTACAGTAAATGACTTTAAAAGCTCTTCTTCACTATTTATATCCAGCTGTGCAGCTACTACACAGGGAATAAAGTCCTCTACATCAAGTTCTTCTAATTTATCTTCCTTTTCATTTTCCAAAATTACGATTTTTCCACTTGCTTTGGCAGTATAAATATTTTTATCACTTTCTCCTCCTAAAATCATCACAATAATAGTCGGTAACCACAGTAATACCAAACAAATGAACAGAGCTTTAAATATTTTGCTTTTTTTACTTATTATTTTCTCATAAAATAGTTTTCCCATAGAACCATTATATGCAGTTCTATGGGAAGATATGAATTATTGCTTTAACCTTATTCTAAACTTTCACTTCTATTTATTAATATCTGATTATATCTCTACCTTTACCTTTTCCAGCTTCCAGATTTCCTTCGCATATTCCTCAATAGTTCTGTCAGATGAGAACTTGCCTGAGCCTGCAATATTTAATATTGCCATTCTTGCCCAGTTAAGAGGGTCATTATATGCTTTCTCTACTTTTCGCTGTGCCTCGGCGTAGGAAGCAAAGTCCTTTAAAATAAAATATGTGTCAGGCTTGCCATAGTAGTCGTTGAGTAATGCATCATACAGCTCTCTGAATCTCTCTGAATCATCCGGTGCATAAGTACCATTTACAAGCTGCATAACCACTTTTCTTAAATCCATGTCGGCATTAAAAATATCATATGGATTATAGCCGCCATTTTTTTCATAGTTTATGACTTCATCTGATGATAATCCAAAGATAAACGCATTTTCACTGCCTACCTCCTCTACAATTTCCACATTAGCACCATCCATGGTACCAAGTGTTAATGCACCATTAAGCATAAACTTCATATTACCTGTACCTGATGCCTCCTTACTTGCTGTAGATATCTGTTCGCTGACATCTGCTGCTGCAAAGATTATTTCGGCATTTGATACACAGTAGTTTTCTATAAATACCACCTTAATTTTTCCGTTTATGGATCTATCATTGTTAATAATATCTGCTACACTGTTGATAAGCTTGATTGTAAGCTTTGCTCTTCTATAGCCCGCTGCTGCCTTTGCACCAAAAATAAATGTTCTAGGATAAAATGGTTTATTAGGATTCTCTTTAATACTATTGTATAAATACATTACATGAAGAATGTTTAAAAGCTGACGCTTGTATTCATGTAACCGTTTTACCTGTACATCAAATATAGAATGAGGATCAACATCTATATCATTATGCTCTTTAATATATTTTGCAAGTCTTACCTTGTTCTTATATTTAATATTTATAAATTCCTGCTGACTTAAATTATCATCTGCAAATGACTCAAGTCCTTTAATAATTGAAAGATCTGTAGTCCATCCATCCCCTACTTTTGAAGTGACCCATTCTGCAAGCAATGGATTTCCATGAAGCAGGAATCTTCTCTGTGTAATACCATTTGTCTTATTATTAAATTTCTCCGGCATCATATCATAGAAATCCTTTAATTCTTTCTTCTTTAGAATCTCTGTATGAAGCCTTGCAACACCATTGACAGAATAACCTGCACATATTGCAAGGTGAGCCATTCTAATCTGACCATTCTCAATAATAGACATTCTCCTGACTCTGTCCTCGTCATTAGGAAACTGTTTTCTTATTTGTACTATAAATCTTCTATTGATTTCTTCTATAATTTCATAACACCTAGGAAGAAGATTTGAGAACAGATCAATCGGCCATTTTTCAAGTGCTTCTGCCATAATAGTATGATTTGTATATGCTGTTGCCTTTGTAGTAATATCCCAGGACTCATCCCATGAAAGACCATACACATCCATTAGTAATCTCATAAGTTCTGCAACACAAATCGTCGGATGTGTATCATTCAACTGAAATACCACCTTCTCATGCAGCTTCTTTATATCCTTATGTGTTTCCAGATATTTTTTTATCGCCGTCTGTACACTGGCAGATACAAAGAAATACTGCTGTTTAAGTCTGAGTTCCTTACCTGCATAGTGATCATCACAAGGATACAATACTTCCACTATATTTTTTGCAAGATTTTCCTCCTCTGTAGCTTTTATATAATCGCCCTTGTTAAAGGAATCTAATACAAAGTGCTGAATAGGCTCTGCATCCCATATACGAAGTGTATTTACAACATTGTTTCCATAGCCTACTATTGGTAAGTCATACGGAATAGCTCTTACCGAACGATATCCGTCAAGCTCAACCTTTGACTTTCCATCTCTGTCATTTACCCATCTTGTATATCCGCCAAATTTTACTTCACATGCATATTCTTCACGTTTGATTTCAAACGGATTGCCATGCTGCAGCCAGTTGTCCGGAAGTTCCATCTGATATCCGTCTTTTATTTCCTGCTTAAACATACCATATCTGTATCTGATACCACAACCATATGCCGAATATCCAAGTGTAGCAAGCGAGTCTAAAAAGCATGCTGCAAGTCTTCCCAGACCACCATTACCAAGAGCTGCATCAGGTTCCTGATCCTCTATAAGATTAAGGTCTAAACCCATTTCTTCAATAGCGTCTTTTATTTCTTTCCGTGCTGCAAGATTTATAATAATGTTACCAAGTGCTCTGCCTGTTAAAAACTCCATAGACAAATAATATACTGTTTTTACATCCTTTTTCTCATATTCCTTATGTGTAGCAATCCACTGGTCTATTATATAATCCTTAAGTCCGTAAGCAACTCCTGTATATATATCCAATGGAGAGGCTTCTTCAATAGTTTTTCTGGAAACTACTTTTATATAGCCCTTTACCTCATTTTTAAACTTTTCTTTTGAAAAAACTGGCATATAAATATTCTCCTTAAATTTTTTGTTTTCAGATTTTATAAATTAGCCGGGAGAATAATCTCCCAGCCGATAAATTATCTCTTTACACCTAAAACTACATCTTCACCATTAATATTCCACTCTTTTACATATCCATCCACAGAGCCTGTCACAATATCATTTGCCATAATCTCTGACAAAATATAATCCTTATTTCTAACTACTATATCTGCAATAGTTTCATTCTTATCTATATACAGGGTAATCTTATCCATTACTTCAAAGTCAGCTTCCTTTCTCATTGTCTGAACCTTTGAGATAACTTCTCTTACATTACCCTCTTCAATAAGCTCTGGCGTAAGATTTGTATCAAGTACAACTGTTATATTATTACCGTTTTCAGATACATATCCCTCCTGCTGTACCATTTCAATAAGTAAATCTTCCTTTGTAAGCTCCACCTGCGTACCTGCTGCTTCAAACTTCAATACACCGCTTGCATTAAGCTCATCCATAGCTGCGTTTCCATCAAGCTTTGATAAGTATTCCTTAATACCGCCAAGCTGCTTGCCATACTTAGGACCGACTGTTTTAAGCTGTGGCTTGAAATTGTATGATGTAAAGCTCCTTATATCCTGTGTAAAATCTACCTTCTTTACATTAAGCTCATCCTCAATAATTTCCTTATAGAAATCACTAAGCTCGTAATCAGCCTTAACATACATCTGTCCGATAGGCTGTCTGTTTTTAATATTTGAAGCATTTCTACAAGCACGGCCCATTACTACAATATCAAGAACCTTTTCCATATCTGCTTCAAGCTCTGAATTAATGTATTCTTCCTTTACTTTTGGGAAGTCACATAAATGAATACTGATTGGGGCCTCCTTGTCAATATTTCTGACAAGATTCTGATATATATCCTCTGTCATAAACGGAATCATTGGGGCTGCTGCCTTACATATAGTTACTAATGATGTATAAAGTGTCATATACGCATTAATCTTATCCTGTGGCATTCCCTTAGCCCAAAATCTGTCTCTTGAACGACGAACATACCAGTTACTCATTTCATCTACAAAATCCTGTAATGCTCTTGCTGCTTCCGGTATTCTGTAATTATCTAAATTTTCATCCACTGTCTTTACTACCGTATTAAGCTTTGATAACAGCCATTTATCCATTACTGTCAGTTCATCATATTTTAACTCATACTGATTTGGATTAAACTCATCAATATTGGCGTAAAGTACATAGAAAGCATAGGTATTCCATAGTGTACCCATAAACTTTCTCTGCCCCTCCGTTACGGCTTTATCATGAAATCTGTTTGGAAGCCATGGAGCCGAATTGATATAGAAATACCATCTTATAGCATCTGCACCATGAGTTTTAAGTGCCTCAAACGGATCTACTGCATTACCCTTGGACTTACTCATCTTCTGACCGTTTTCATCCTGAACATGACCTAATACGATAACATTCTTATATGGTGCTTTATTGAAAAGCAATGTTGACTCTGCAAGTAATGTATAGAACCATCCTCTTGTCTGGTCAACTGCCTCTGATATGAAGTCAGCAGGAAATTGTGCTTCAAATAAGTCCTTATTTTCAAAAGGATAGTGGTGCTGTGCAAACGGCATTGCACCTGAGTCAAACCAGCAGTCCAAAACTTCCGGAATTCTCTTCATATCCTTTCCACATTTTGGACATTTAATCTTAATTTCATCAATATATGGTCTGTGAAATTCAACTGTCTTTGCGGCTTCATCACCACTCATATCTACCAATTCTTCACGGCTTCCTACCGCATGCTGATATCCGCATTCACATTCCCAGATATTCATAGGAGTACCCCAGTAACGGTTACGGGAAACACCCCAGTCCTGAACGTTTTCAAGCCAGTTTCCAAATCTGCCTGTACCGATAGACTCCGGTATCCAGTTAATTGTATTGTTATTTCTTATAAGGTCGTCTTTTACCTCAGTCATCTTTATAAACCATGACTCTCTTGCATAGTAAATAAGCGGAGTATCACATCTCCAGCAGTGCGGATAGCTGTGCTCAAACTTAGGTGCATCATATAAAAGTCCTTTCTTTTCAAGGTCTGTAAGCACCATAGGGTCTGCTTTCTTACAGAATACTCCTGCATATGGAGTTTCCTTTGTCATTTCACCCTTGCCGTCAACAAGCTGAACAAACGGTAAATCATAGTTACGACCAACCTTGGCATCATCTTCACCGAAGGCAGGTGCAATATGAACTACACCTGTACCATCCGTAAGCGTTACATAATTGTCACAGGTTACATAGTATGCTTTCTTTCCCTGCCTGTTGCATATATCTGTTGCGCAGTCAAACAGTGGCTCGTATTCCTTATATTCTAAATCCTTACCAATATATTTTTCTAAAATTTCATAGGCTTTCTTTTCTTCTACACCATTTTCCGGATCTGCCTTTACTGCAAGCTTTCCTAAAACCGTATCAAGAAGTGCTTCTGCCATATAGTAAGTATATCCGTCCGCAGCCTTTACCTTTACATAGCTTTCATTCGGATTTACGCAAAGAGCCACATTTGAAGGTAATGTCCAAGGTGTTGTTGTCCATGCAAGAATATAGGCATCTTCACCCTTTACCTTAAATCTCGCTACTGCTGAACGTTCCTTTACGTCCTTATATCCCTGTGCTACCTCCTGACTGCTGAGTGGAGTACCGCAGCGCGGACAGTAAGGTACAATCTTAAAGCCCTTGTATAAAAGCTTTTTATCCCAAATCTGCTTTAATGCCCACCATTCCGATTCAATAAAGTTATCATCATAAGTTACGTACGGATTATCCATATCTGCCCAGAAACCAACCGTACCTGAGAAATCCTCCCACATACCCTTATATTTCCAAACACTTTCCTTACACTTTTCGATAAACGGCTCCATACCATATTCTTCAATCTGGTCTTTTCCGTCAAGTCCTAAAAGCTTTTCAACCTCAAGCTCTACCGGAAGTCCATGCGTATCCCATCCTGCCTTTCTTGGAACCATATAGCCTTTCATTGTTCTATATCTTGGAATCATATCCTTTATAACTCTGGTTAAAACATGACCGATATGTGGCTTTCCGTTAGCTGTCGGAGGGCCGTCATAAAAGGTATATGTCTTCCCCTCTTTCCTGTTTTCCATAGACTTTTCAAAAATGTCATTGTCTTTCCAGAACTTTTCTGTTTTCTTTTCTCTCTCAACAAAGTTAAGATTTGTGGATACTTTGTCGTACATAATATTTCTCCTTTCATATAAAAGTCAATTACCCCGTAGCAAGCAGACAGGGTATCAAAAAAGCTCCCGTCCGTAAAAGGACGAGAGCATAATCTCGCTATACCACCTGTTACATACATACTCATGAGCATTCAATTTATATGCGTCCTCCGTAACGGAGAGGCACCGGTAGCTTCTACTAATATTTCGGGCTACAACTCCGGAGTGATATTCATCTGTATTCTACTAATATCCAGCTTCCACCGTCCTGAACTCGCTTGCGTGTAACTTATAAAATCACACTACGTTCCTATACAGACTACTGTCTCCTTCACAGTCTTTTTGGTTATTTAGTTTTAATTGCTGTCTGTAATTATATGACAAATCAAAGTGTTTCGCAAGAGTTTTTTATTATTCTGACCTTAATGCTACTACCGGATCCTTTTTCGCCGCACTTCTTGATGGAATAATTCCGGCTATAAGTGTTAACAGCATACTTATCAGTATAAGTATAATCGCTGCCGGTATTGGCAGAAATGCATTAAGTGAATTTATTTCTGTAAGTGAGTGTATAACTGAATTTATTGGTATACACAAAATATATGTTACAACTACACCTAAAAGCCCTGCTACAAAACCTATAATTACAGTCTCGGCATTAAACATACTTGAAACATCCTTTTTAGAGGCACCAATGGCACGTAATATACCAATCTCCTTTGTTCGCTCCTGAACAGAGATAAGTGTAATTACACCTATCATTATTGATGAAACAATAAGTGATATGGCAACAAAGGCTATAAGTATATATGTAATTGCATCTATAATTGTACTTATTGATGACATCATAAGACCTACATAGTCTGTGTATTTAATTTCCTGTAATTCATCAACATTCTTGTTGTACTCAGCTATTACCTCCTCTATAATATCCTTATTTGCAAATGAAGAGGCATATAAATTTATTGTAGTAGGAGAATCAATATCTATATATCCCATGTTTGTTAAATTGTTCTCATATGTATTAGAGGAAAATTCCATAACATTATCATAGTAAAGAGCAGCCTCTTCTTCTGCATAATCATTTCTTTCACTGTCCAACGCCATTGCGAGCTGGTCAGAAGTCATATCAGAAAGCTGTGCTACAACATTTGCTGAATACTGTGCTTTTACCTGCTCCTCTACTATCATCTTATACATTTCCGTAATAGAAGCATCATCCATACCCGATGTATAAGAAGCGACCGTTTCTTCACTCATTCCCATCTGCGATACTAATACCTGATTTACTGTTGCTCTCATTTCCCCCACTGTAACATCTTTCATGGCATCATCTACCATTAAAGCTAAATCTTCATCACTTATTACACACTTAATATTAACATACATCATCGCCTTACCGTTTGTATCAAGTGTATCAATATATTCATTAAGTGCGTTTTTCTTATATTCGGCAGATACGTTGCCCTCTTTATCCTCGAATGGAAGCCCGTTTGTCACATCATACCTTTCATTTTCCAGCTGTGCCTTAACTACATCACTATTGCTTGTCTTTTCAATTACAGATTCTGTAAGTCTGCTGGTATATCCTATAGCTCCATTAAGCATTGTAGCTGTAGCATCTTCCTTTGGTCTGATAATACCCGATACCCTTAATGTAATACCATTATCATACAAATACTGTAATCCGGCTTCTGTATCACGAAGATCTGTAAACAGACCTGTAGTTTCATCCTCAAGATAACATTCTGAATTAAGTACTACTCTGTACTCTGTATTACATATTTCTTCAAAAGTCCATTTCTTTACCTCTGCATCTACACCTGTTATACTTAGAGATGCATTTACAATCTTATCCACTTCTTCTTTTGATACAAGACCAAGTGCATATAATGTAATATCATCTAATTCATTATTCTCATCTACAACTAAAACTACTTCGTTTTCATCATTTGGCCACTCACCATATATAACATCATATTGATTTCTCAATAATGGATTTATGATTTCACCATTCTTTCCCGGCAAAAGCTCTTGCCAGAGTGATGTTGACATCGAACTCATTGAGCCCATCATATATGAAGAACTGCTCATTGACGATAAATCTATACCCAGATATTCTCCCATTATATCCTGCATAAGCTGTGTTGCATCTGATCTAAGAATGTTTCCGTCAATATTCTTTGTATATACCTGGAGATCTAAATTGTATGAGTACTGTACACCATTTAATGCCTCATTAAGTTTTCCGTTTTCATTATTCTTTTCTCTCTCTATATATGCTTTAAAAGACTTAAGATCATTTTCATTTATTTCAATATTGCTCATTGCATTTATAATGTCATAAATAGCAGCCTTTGAGTATACTGCATCTAAATCATGGTTTGAGTCTTCATTTTTTATATTCATAAATGCACTCATAACTGATGTAAGGTCTGCTGTTCTGTTCTGTATTGATAAAGGATATGATGATAATGTATCCTCCTGAACAGCATCTATGTATCCCGTAAGGCCTTCAGATATAGACAATATTAAGGAAATACCTATGATACCGATACTTCCAGCAAAGGCTGTAAGTATAGTACGTCCCTTTTTGGTAAATAAATTCTTTAAGGAAAGTGAAAATGCTGTTCCGAATGACATTGAAGGTTTCTTCTCTTTCTTTGCATTTTCAAGTTTTTCTTTATCTCTCTTATCCTCCAGCTTACATTCCTCTTCTGTAAGCGGTCTTGAATCATCTTTAACTTCGCCATCCAGCATCCTGATTATTCTTGACGAATACCTTTCTGCCAGTTCAGGATTATGTGTAACCATAATGATAAGTCTGTCATTAGATATCTTCTTAAGTATCTCCATAACCTGTACACTTGTTTCCGTATCAAGAGCGCCTGTAGGCTCATCAGCAAGAATAATATCCGGATTGTTTACTAATGCTCTTGCAATAGCAACTCTCTGCATCTGTCCACCGGACATTTCACTGGGTTTCTTAGACAATTGATTGCCAAGACCCACATCCTCCAATGCCTTTTTTGCTCTTTCTTTTCTTTCAGACTTTGAAATTCCTGAAATAGTAAGTGCCAGCTCAACATTCTGCAATACCGTCTGATGTGGTATTAAATTATAGCTTTGAAATACAAAACCTATTGAGTGGTTTCTATATGAATCCCAGTCTCTATTTTTATAATCCTTTGTGGATCTTCCATTAATAATCAAATCACCACTTGTATACTGATCTAATCCGCCAATAATATTGAGCATGGTTGTCTTTCCACATCCGGACTGACCAAGTATAGATACAAATTCACTGCTTCTGAACTTCAAATTAATCCCTTTTAAAGCATGAACAGTATTCTCACCGGTGAGGTAATCCTTTTTTATATTTTTTAACTCGAGCATATATTCCTCCTTCGACTTCTTCTATAACAAGGTAAGAATAGCACTTTCCTTTTTTATTTACAAATTAATTTTTTATTAACTTATCGACATAATATAATTATTAAATACCAACTGTTTCCTTAACCTTTAACCTTCTTACATCGAGTTGTAAACAACTCGATTTTACATACCATGTTTTTTACTCAAACTGTTTAAAGTTTTTATAGATTATTTCATATTGATCTAAAATAGTCTCATAAACTCCTATAGTTTCATCTCTCTGTTTTTCAAAATTACTAAGAATACTCTGCATATTACTAATTACCACGCCTGTTATCTTAGGGCAAATCTTGCCTGAATCTGCATCCTCCTGCATAATATCCTTAATTTTCTGAACATCAAAAGCCTCCTTATAGCTTCTCTTACCATAAAGAGCACTAAGAATATCTGCTACTGCAACTATTCTTTGCAGTGTATTAAGCTCCTTCCCATTAAGTCCTCTATGATATCCGCTTCCATCCAGTTTTTCATGATGCCTTATTGCTACCTCTAAAACCCTGTCGTCAATAATACCTCTTAATATCCTTTCAGTTATCATAACATGGGCTTTCATTATACGCATTTCTTCATCATTAAGCCGTCTTGGTGCCTCTAATATTTCAAGTGGTATAGCAATCTTTCCTATATCATGTAGTAACGCACCATAGTAAACAATCTGCAGATCCTCTGTAGGCACTCTCATTAATCTGGCTATATTCACTGCAAACGTAGTGGTAGCAAGTGAATGTACAACTGTCTGATGACTTCTGAAATCAATAGCATAAATTAACATCTCCAAAAAGCCTTTTTTATATTTCTCGCTAAAACGGACATTGGAAAAAAGCTCTTCCATCTCAGCTTCATATTCTCCTGTTTTAAGTTTCTCAAGAATGTTGTACTTTGCCTGTGCTGCATTAAACAGCTTCAGGGCAGCCGACGAAAACGTAACATCTGCATTTTTGACAAAATAGTCCTGCTCCATACCGTGACCCTTCATACGCATGTAAACATCCATCTTATCAGCAACAGTGAGATACTCCGTAATCCTCCAGTAATCGTTTTTAATGTCACTATGAAGCTTGTATGGCAGATGATGATAAAGCACAATATTAGCTTTATCGCTAACCGGAGATAGATATCTTAAAAATAAATATCCATATATAGAATGAGCCCATACATTTTTTGTTTCAACAGATACCAAACCACCATTATGCCCCGTTTTAATAACTCCAATATCATGCATCATTCCAATCATAGAATACTCTGCTAATTCTAATTCAGAATGTCTGCCCTCTGTCTGAAGCATTTTGTATAAAATATATCCCGTAATTTCTCCATGCTTCATAATCTCTTTGCTCATTATTTCCAGAGTTTTCTTAACTATATTATATAAATCTTTGCTACTAATTATATTTATTGCCATAGTAACTCCTTTAATATATACGTTTCTTAGATATCTTCTAAAATGTACCTGTCCGAATTCATATAACGCAAACATCTGCTGTATCATTTAAAACTGCGCAGTTACTTATTATTTATGCAGCTTTGTACTTCCATCACAAACCGTTATTTATGCGGTCCCAGACGAAAGTCCGAAAACCTGCTATAAGATAAATAAGGCTTTTTATGATAGTCTTCACTATTATAAAAGCCTCTATAATTTATATTCATATAATCTGTTATGATTATAATGAGGGTATCGTACATTAGCTATTAATTATCATAATGACTGATTATTCTACTTTACTTTCTGAGCTTCTTTTCCGGCTTTCTTCTGAGCCTTTTCAGCTTTTTTCTCCTCTTTCTTCTGAAGCTTTCTCTTTTTAGGATCAGTTTCCACAATAGGTCCTCTTATTCTCTTTGCACTTGTTACATAAATACCGCTAACCTTGGCCTTAACCTCCTGCTTTGGTGCTAACGTATTAAATACCTTTGGATCACAGATAAGCGACATAACTCTTGGTCCTACCTTAACCTTTAGAATAGGAAGCTTCATTCTTCTGGCATATTTAGGTGTCTGCTCCATAACAATTTTAGGAAGGTTTGCATCCCTAAATTTCATCATTTTCATATCTATAATAAAGAAATTCATGCTCTGTGATGCTGCCTCCATCTGTTCCTCAGACTGCGCCTGTTTTTTTTGCATTTTTCTTCCTAATATATAAAGTACTATAACAGCAATTAAAACAACTGCTAATATAACTAATAATACTATTCCCAATGTACTCATTGCAAGCATATAATAATATCCTCTCTTTCTAATTTCCTAGTAATTTTATCATCTATGGAAAGATATTACAATTCATTTTTAATCAAATCTTTATTTTTAGCTATCATTTCCCTTACAATATTTTCCGTATACGTTGCCAGGGATTTTTTATCCTCCTTTGATAACTCCTCTATATCTATTGGTTTACCAAACTCTATACAAACTGTTGCTTTCCTGATTTTAGGGAGCTGGTCTTCAAAAATGGCACTGGTATTATTAAAAGCTATTGGTACAATCTTACACTTTGCTTTCTTCGCAATTTTAAGGCTTCCTTCTTTAAAATCGTGCATATCATCATCTGATTTTCCTCTGGTACCCTCAGGAAATATAAACATTGAAATGCCATTCTTAATTCTGTCCACACCACAATTTATCATATTAATTGCCGCCTCAATACTAGACCTGTCCAAAAACAGACATTTCATGAATTCCATCCACACTCTTAAAGGAAATATCTTCTTAAGCTCCTTCTTTGACACAAATCCACATCTTGGCGGAATAATAGAATATCCTACAACTATATCAAAAAAGCTTCTATGATTTCCTACATATAATACTGCCTCATCTTTAGGAATATTCTCCCTTCCTTTAACTATAACCTTCGCACCCGCAATAAATAAAATTATCTTAAACATACCCTTTACAATGTAATATGCAATATAATCTCTTGTTTTCTTACTAAATAATCCGATAATAATTAAAATAGCACTGGTAACAACTCCTATTGTAAAATATAGTACAAGAAATATCGCAATTATAATCAGCTTTATCATGAGAAACCTCCACACACTAATATAAATATTATACAGAAAAAAAATTAAGATTACAATAATAATGTAATATCGTGTTTCCGTATTTTTATTTTCTAACATATTATTAACACAATATTTGCATAACAATAAAAATTAAGGTAAAATATTTTCGTGTATAAAGCTTTGCTTTATACACTCGACCCATAAAATCACCCTGTGATTTTATGGTATAATGTCTTCGTGTATAAAACTTCGGTTTATGCACTCGACCCATAAAATCGCCTTGCGATTTTATGGTATAATTCCTATATTACTTAATTGGAGGTCTTTATGGACAGAATGAATTTAACATTACTTACAGACTTATATGAGCTTACTATGATGCAGGGTTACTTTAAAAGCAATTCTTCTGAAACTGTCGTTTTTGACGTTTTTTACAGAAAAAATCCTTCCGGCAGCGGCTATGCAATTTGCTGTGGTCTTGAGCAGGTTATTGATTATATTAAAAATCTAAATTTTTCATATGATGATATTGAATATCTGAGAAGTCTTACAATATTTGATGAAGACTTTTTAACATATCTTTCATCTTTTCATTTTTCAGGTGATATATATGCAATTCCTGAAGGCTCTGTTGTATTTCCAAAAGAGCCTCTTATAAAAGTTATTGCTCCTATTATGGAAGCACAGCTTATTGAAACTGCCATTTTAAATATCGTAAACCACCAGAGTCTTATTGCCACAAAGGCATCAAGAGTAGCTTACGCTGCAAAAGGTGATGGTATTATGGAGTTTGGTCTAAGACGTGCCCAAGGACCTGATGCCGGTATCTATGGTGCAAGAGCTGCCGTAATTGGAGGATGTATCGGTACTTCATGTGTACTTACCGGCAAAATGTGGGACATTCCTGTAAAGGGCACCCATGCACATAGCTGGATAATGAGTTTTCCGGATGAATATACAGCCTTTAAAACATATGCAAATCTTTATCCTGATGCCTGCATTTTACTGGTAGATACTTACGACACCTTAAAGAGTGGTGTTCCTAATGCTATTAAAGTATTTAAAGAAATGAAAGAAAACGGTATTAATCTTACCTACTACGGAATACGTCTTGACAGCGGAGACCTTGCCTATCTTTCAAAGGAAGCAAGAAAAATGCTGGATGCTGCCGGATTTAACGATGCCATTATCTCTGCTTCAAGTGATTTGGATGAGTATCTTATTGATTCACTTAAAACACAAAATGCCAAAATCACATCATGGGGTGTAGGTACAAATCTTATTACCAGTAAGGATTGCCCTTCTTTTGGTGGCGTATATAAGCTTGCTGCTATTATGGATAATAATACAGGGGAATTTGTTCCTAAAATTAAGCTGTCAGAGAATACTGAAAAAATTACAAACCCGGGTAATAAAACCGTATTTCGTATTTACGATAAAGAAACAGGTAAAATTAAGGCAGACCTTATAGCAATGGCAGACGAAACCTTCGATGAAAATCAGGATTTACTTATTTTTGACCCTATTGAAACCTGGAAAAAAACCTTACTTAAAGCAGGTACCTATACAATCAGGGAAATGATGACGGAAATATTCAGTAAAGGTATTTGCAATTACACCTCTCCTTCCGTAGGCGAAATCAAACAATACTGTGAAAGTGAATTAAATACTCTTTGGGATGAAACACGCCGTCTTGTAAATCCTCATAAGGTGCATATAGATTTATCTGATAAGCTGTATGACATAAAGAAAAAACTTTTAGATAACTACGATAAGAACTAACTGCAGCCAGCGTACTGCATCATTCATTCACTTTGACCGAGAATGAATGATGCAGTATACTAGTTTCTTGCCTCAACTAAAAGTTTACATCCTGCAATAACTTCCCCATTATTTTGCATTTCATAGGATACATCTACTTTTATATGATTATTTTCTATATACAGGTTTAAATATTCCGTGTATATATCTATAGGAATATTTCCGAATGGAGTATCGTATGTACAGTTTATAACCTTTCCAGGTTCCAAAAACAGATGCATATTAACAGCTCCGCTTTTTATTACTTCCATAGCTTTATCCTTTACTTTAATAATACTTTTTACTTTTCCCTGCTCTGTTTCTTCCTGATAAGAAAAATAATGTTTTTTATTTTTTAAGTAATATACACCGCTACATAGTGTTTCAAAGGTTTCCTGCTCACCATCACTACTGTGCGTTCCCTTTACTCTGATTTCAACATCTTTATCCATTTTTATATCCTTTCCTCCAATAAAACATATGCATCTGCTCGTAGTGTGGTCTTTTATATAATAAACAGAGTCAGCCTTATATTCACAATCTTCTGTTCTGACTGTTCATAACCGCATAGTGTCTACGCTACATAAAAAGCGATGCTGATACAAACTCTGCTTCAACATCGCTTAAAAATTTAACTATTTAGCAACATAACCTGATATGTTGCTCCTAACCGATTATTTATGACTCTGTCTTGTAGTTATCAAATTTTTCTATTACAGCATCATATGTTCTGCTAGAAATATCAGGTAATGTACGACCCCAAGCCTTTGTAGCCTGGTCATATCCCTTTTTGAATGCTTCCAGCATTTTGTCCATCTTATCAGAATCTCCTCCTGAAAGTGCCTTTGCCATTTCAAAAATTCTTTCTGATGTCTGATCTACACCCCAGTATCCGTCGTCTGCAATCTCAGCCTTTGCCTTTGCAGCAGTAGCAGGATCTACTGTAAAATCGCCACTTGCAAGCATTGACCAGATATCATCATTGTTCTTAACCTTCTGTCCCTGCTTTAAGAACATATTCTTAACAAGAGACTGTAACTGGTTTACTCTGTTATTTGTGTCTGCCTTAAGCTTTTGAACAAGTGCTGCTCTGTCTTTTTCAGTCATCTTATTTGCTGTTGACTCATATACTGCAGCTTTCTCTTCTTTACCTGTTGCAGCTTCTGTTGTCTTTGTGCCCGTAGTAGACTTGCTATAACTTTCCGTAGCATAGCTACCATAAGCATTTGATTGAATTCCATTTACGCTCATAGTTTACCCTCCTTGGTAATTAAAACTGTAATTAGGGTAGGAACTCCCTAATCTATTTATGTTACACTTATATATCGGAAATTTTTACTAAAAACTTTATACCTTTTTTGCATTTCTTGTAATTTCCGGAACACATTCACCTTTAATGTCACATCTGCCATAATGTGTCTGCTCACTAACCTGTCCTTCAGCGTTTTTTTCTGAAATATCTATCTTTATTCTTCCAACTCCCTCTTGTGATTTCTGGTCTAACATTTTTACGAGATTTTCAATATCTTTCTGATTTGCCATAATTCAATATTCCTTCCTTTTCTTTATATAAAATATTATATACAATTTTCACATATTATTCTTTACAGGCAATTCCTGTCTAATTGTGCTTTACCGGTTCATTATCACTCGTAATCCACACTCCATAGTATCAGCCCGTTTGCCGGTGCCGTAAATCCTGCATTACTTCTTTCTTTACTTTCAAGTATGTCTTTGATACTTTCAGGAGTTTTCTTTCCCTCTCCTATTTCAATAAGAGTTCCTGTTATTATTCTTACCATATTATATAAAAAACCATTTCCGTAATATGTTATCTCTATCTCATCCTCCTTTTGTATAAAGCTGATATCTTCAATCGTTCTGACTGTCGGCTTTTTCATATGCTTATTGGCACAAAAGGCTTTAAAATCATGTGTCCCGATTAGATATGAGGAAGCCGTTTTCATCTTATCGCATGACAGCTTTTTACCATAATTAAATACATAATTTCTTTCAAAAACGTTCATTACCTTACCTGTAAATATACGGTATTTATATGTCTTTCCAACAGCATTTAATCTGGCATGAAATCTATCCGGTGCTTCCTTTACATCAGTTACCGCAATATCCATTGGGAGATAGCTGTTTATTGTATCCCTTAATTCCTCTTCATTCCATTTACTGCTTAATACTGCATTGCATACCTGTGCCTTTGCATGTACTCCTGCATCTGTCCGTCCCGCTCCCTGCACTTTGACCTCACTGCCATCGAGCCTGCTAAGAAGTGTTTCCAGCTTCCCCTGTATTGTTCTGTCGGTATTTCCCTGTTTCTGCCATCCGTCATAGGATTTACCGTCATAGGAAATTGTGAGTTTATAATTCATTAATTCTCCTTTGATTATTACTCGTTTACAGTTATTGTATATTGTTTTTACTTTGTTATATAAAGCTTAGTAATATATCGGCATATCTATAAGGTACCTGTCCTCTTTATAAGACAAATCCCATATTTTTCATAATTGTTTTTTCCTGATGCTCTATATGCCCTACAATAATTTTTTTTGCATCATTTATATTCTTATTAAGAATTGCCTCTATCAGATTCTCATGGTCCTTCACAACAGTCTGCCTTGTATCCTGATCCTTAATATACTCTAAACGGTATCTGTACATCTGCTCTCTTATATTAAAAAGTATCTGAATAAGTCGTTCATTACCTGTAGCCTTGTAAATAATATCATGAAATATCACATCGATTTTTGCAATATCACTGGGATTTTTCTTTTTTATGGCAGACTTAAACTCCTTTAGATTATCTTTAAGCTCACAAATTTCTTTCTCTGTGATATTCTCACATGCTTTTTCAACTGCCAGTTCTTCAAGAACCTTTCTTACCTCCAGAACATTTTTTAAATCTTCCTTTGAGATTTCAGCTACTACAGTACCCTTTCTGGGAGTCATATTGACAAGACCCTCAAGCTGTAACATTCTGATAGCCTCTCTTATAGGTGTTCTGCTGACTCCAAGCTTATCTGCCAGCTTTATCTCCATAAGTCTTTCTCCCGGTTCTATATCTCCCGTAAGTATTGCCTCTCTAAGAGTATTAAAAACTACATCCCTAAGAGGTAAATAGTCATTCATCTTCAAACTAATATCTTTCATCACCATTACCTCCATCTGTAATATACACCTGTCTGCAGTAGTCAGATGCCTTTAAATTTTCATAAGCATATTTTGCTCTTTCTACATCATCAAATAACCCAAATACAGTAGGCCCGCTTCCGCTCATTATCGAATTAACAGCTCCCATTTTAATCATATTTTCTTTAATATCATTAATAATAGGATACTCTTTTTCTGTAACCGTCTCCAGTACATTTCCCAGTCTTTTTGCCATACCATAAAAATCATTATTATTAATTGCAGCAATCATTCCGTCAACATCTGGATGATATGTGAGCTCATCTGCTCTTAAATTAGTATATACAAACCTTGTAGATACATTAATATATGGCTTTGCAAGTACTATGTAGCACTCCGGCATAGGCGGTAATGGAGTTAGAATTTCTCCTATTCCCTCTGACAGGGCAGTTCCACCCATAATACAATATGGTATATCTGCTCCCAAACTCACTCCTCTGCTCTTTAAATCCTCCTCACTAAGTCCTAAACCAAACATCTTATTTATTCCCTTTAATACTGCTGCACAGTCAGAGCTTCCGCCTGCCATGCCGGCAGCCACAGGAATCATCTTTTTAATCCTGATTACTATATGACATTTTAAGTTAAACTCTTCCATCAGCAAGGCTGCTGCTTTATATGCAAGATTATTTTCATTAACAGGTAAAAATTTAAGATTTGTTTCAATATCTATTTTATATCCGGTATTAAGCTTACCCATAAACTGGATTTCCACACGATCATAAATGCCTACAGACTGCATTATCATTCTGACCTCATGATAACCGTCTTCTCTTTTTCTAATTACGTCCAGTGCAAGATTAATTTTTCCATGAGCTCTTACTTTTACATATCTCATAAAAGTCCTCCGTTAAGTCCGTTTTTCCTTTTTTCTCACATTATATATCAGTTTAACATAGTAAAAAAAAAATCGCAATGTGTATACCGACTTGAGTTTTCTTATTTTTTATTTTTAATCTACGATTTTTGTGCAGGATGCTTACATTATTATACTGATGTAAGCTTTTTAAAACTAAAAATAAAAAATAAGAAAATTCAATGTATACTGAATTTTGTATACAGTATTTTTTATTCAAAATACAATTTATTTAATTTCTAATACAATTCCTATGTCAAAATATGCAGACACATGTCAATCCTCGCAACATTCTCCAAATATCCGTGTAATCACACCTGCTTGTCTCATTGCTTGCAGAAATAAAATTTTAAATATAATTTTCATGAATAATTGCCACATTATTAAGAAATACTATTCTTAAGACTTAATTAGGAGTACATTTATGCAGTTATCTAAAAATATTGATGAAAATCTATCCTTATTTAACAATGAAATAAAAGATTGTGATGATATAAAATCCCGTACTATGTTTCTCGGAGAAAAAGCCAATGTTAAAGCCTGCATTTTTTATGTAGAAGTGGCTATTAACAATATTACTATTGAAGAATCCGTTATTGGTAAATTCATTACAAAAATGATGGATATGCCCAAGGAAGAGCAGTATGAATTTTTATCACACAATGCTCTGGGTATTACCGATGTAAAAGAGCTTCCTACCTTAGAGGAGGCACTTATGGGTGTAATGATTGGTGACGGCGTAATCTTTATAGACGGATATGACAAAGCCATTAAGATAAAGTCTAAGGGTTACCCTATGATGGGCGTGTCCTCTTCAGAAAGCGAAAAATCTTTAAGAGGCTCTAAAGAGGGCTTTTGTGATGCTGTAAAAGCAAACACTGCACTTATAAGAAAGCGTATCCGTAATCCGAAGCTTAAGGTAAAGGAACGTATTATGGGCAATGTTACCCAGACTACCGTTGCTATCTTATATGTAGATTCATATGCCAGAAAAAGCGTTCTTGAGGAAATAAATAAAAGGCTGGACAAAATTGAAAAAGATATAGATTATTTAAATGATTCAGGTATTATTGAACAGCTTACGGAGGAAGCTCCATATTCGCCATTTCCACAATATCAGACTACAGAAAGACCTGACAAGGCAGCAATGTCACTTATGGAAGGACGTGTTATTCTAATGGTGGATAATTCTCCCGTTGCTTTAATACTGCCTACCTTTTACAACAGTTTTTTCAAAACTGCTGATGATTATTTTCTAAGATATCCTGTTGCCACACTCGCACGTATTATCAGGTATCTTGCTGCATTTATAGCTGTTTCACTGCCTGCTGTTTATATGGTAGCCTTAATGTACAATCCTGAAATTATACCCGGAAAGCTTTTGTATACTTTGTACGATGCCAGAGCCAGCGTCCCCTTTTCCGTTATTATAGAAGTGCTGCTAATGGAGCTTGCCTTTGAGCTTCTTCGGGAGGCAGGAGTAAGAGTTCCCGGACCTATGGGCAACACTATCGGAATAGTGGGTGGTCTTATTGTAGGCGAATCCGCAGTCAGTGCTGGGCTTGTAAGTCCCATAATTGTAGTGGTAGTCGCTCTTACTGCACTTTCTTCCTTTGCTATTCCGTCCGAGGAACTGGCAAGCTGTTTCAGGGTTTTAAAATATGCCCAGATATTTATGGGATATTTCTTCGGCCTGTTCGGAATCATTATATGCTGGATATACATTATTACACACCTTTGCAGACTTACCAGCTTTGGTTTTCCATATCTTATGCCGGCTGTAACAAGAGATATATATAAGGACAGCAATGACAGCATTTATCGTGCACCCTTTAAAAAATTAAAAAACAAAAATATATTCAGAGCTTAAATTAAGAATTTCAGATTGGAGAATATTATGTTTAATGGAAATAATAAAATATCATCCTCACAAATTTGTAAGAGTTTCTTTTGTGCCAATATAAGTACTGCTACTCTGCTGCTTATCTATAGCTATACAAATGTCACTCATCTGTTTTTAACATTTCTGTTTACAATAATATTCACTATTATAATGGGATTTATTGCCGGAAAGCTCTTAAAAAATTACAGACCTTTTAATGTTTCTTTTTATAATAAGAACGCTTCTTTAAAAAGATTTATTTCGTGTATTCTTTCTATAATTATACTTATAAAATATATGTTTATTATGATAATATCCTTATATTTTATTTATTTTACTTTACACTATATACTGCAAATCAACACTTCTAATATTTTAATAGCGGTTGCAATATTCATATTATGCTTATATATCAGCAAGAGTAAAATCGAAAAAATAACACGTTTATCGGAAATACTTTTTTATATAATTATTATTCCTATTATTATACTGACGGCGACCACTATTTTCAAAGCATCTCCCGACAGATTGCTGACTGCTGTTAAAAGCATAGACTTAAATAATATGCCTTTGCTATCTGAAAATATATTTAAAAATAATATTTTAGTTCCAAACAATGCTTCATATATCCAAATCCTGCTGTCTTCCTTTGTGCTGTCTATGATTTTATTTCCGCTTGAGATAATCATACCGTTAAAGGAAAATGTAAAGGAAGGCTATTCTTTATTTAAACCCTTAATGTTCAGCTTTTTTGTATGTATCGGCTGTGTTTTTATTCTTTCCCTTGTAGCTGTGGGAATATTCGGAAATGTAAGTACAAGCTATACTGTTCACCCTTTATTCAGTCTTATGCAGATGAGCAGTATTAACAGTAATCTTTCAGTAAGATTAGACAGCTTAGTATGCTTATTTATATTTACGGGCCTTTTGTACTCCATTTCATTTTATCTGTATTTTGCAAGTGAGGCTATCAGATTAATTATTCCGAAATCACGCAGACGTGTTTTTGTATTACCGCTAATAATTGTATTTTTATTCTGTATGTCATATCTTTCATTTACCGAAAGCAATAGCACCAAATCACCTACAGAACGAGCCATAATAGACAATATTGTAATAGATGATAAAAACATCTATTTTGAAGTGTACGACTCCTTAGAGGATAATATCCTGTACGATACACATTCCGACTCTATATCAGATGCGGAAAATTACTTTCACCAAAACGAAAACAGAATACTGGACTTTTCCCATACACAGTCGATTTATGTATCAGAGGAGCTGTTTACCAATAAAGCATACCTGAAAAATCTTCTGTTACCATATAAAAAAGATTTACGCTTTCCCGAAACCATGGATATTATAAATATATCTGCACCAACCGAAAGTATTAAGTTATATTTAATATTTACAGATGATGCAGATAATTCTTAATCATAAAAACCCAACCACTCTAATACCTTAAACCGGTAGCCGACATTATCCTCTACATTTGTAACAGCCTCATACTCGTCTTCATCAAGTATATTTTTAAGCATCTGTTTAGAGCTGTCCGGCACAACTCCGTGAGTAACGTCTACAAAGCATAACGGCGGATAGAGTATACACCACCAGTTTTTTCCTCTTGCCTCACCTATTTCTATTTCAAAGGCTTCATATTCACCCGGTGGCAAAACTATATCTCCATATGCTTTTGTAGGAAAGTAGCAGTATGTAATTTTTGCAGTTACATCATATTCATATCCCTCATTTTTAATAGTTTCTTCTGCTATGTTTATAATTTCCTGTCTTATTTTGCTTAGAATTTCTCTTGTTTCATTTATATCCTCTGAATTTTCAAGCAATGGTGTAATATACCTCACTACATTTTCCTTTACCTTTAGCTTCAAAGCCTGATCCTCATCGCTGTCACTGTTTGCCAACACATGAAATCTGATAATTTTACCGGCTATGTCCTTTTGAAGTTCGGATATATCCTTATTCTCATCCGAGGTACAATATGTAAGTATAACTCCAAGTAATAATGCCATAAGTAATGTTATTCTTCTGATTCTTAGCTTTGATTTTAATTTTTTATATTTTTCTCTCATAATAAATTCTCCCTTATTCTCATTTGCAAGCGCTTGTATCTTGATTATGTCCGTTATGACAGAAATTTATACACTAGAGTTTTTTGTATTTTTATTTTTAGTTTTAAAAAGCTTACATCATCATGATGATGTAAGCATCTTGCAGAAAGAGCCGTAGATGAAAGTTCACTTTCATCTACGGCTTTTTCTGCAAGATGTCTATGTTGCCTTTGGCAACATGACTTTTTAAAACTAAAAATAAAAATACAAAAAACTCAAACATACATATTCTTCCTATCTTTAGCATAAAATTAAGTAATACCTGATTTGTGTCATCATATGGCACCTTTATCATACATAATTTCGGAGGATTTATGGATTTATTAAAAGAAAATATTCACATGAGCCAGATTAAAAAAATGGTAAATACGCAGATTACCTCAGAAGACGATTTTAATGTTCCTGACATAAAGCCTGATATTGACTATATTATCGCTGATGATGCAACTATTGTAATGGATAATATAAAAGTATTAGATGGCAGAGTATTGGTTAAAGGCAGATTAGAATTTAAAATACTGTATGCTACCTTGGATTCTTCTTTATTACAGCAGATGTCCGGAAGTATTCCTATTGATGAAACGATTAATGCAGAAGATATAAAGGACGATGACTGCGTTACGGTTAAATATGATTTAGACGATATTAACATTGGTGTAATAAACTCCAGGAAAATCAGTGTAAAGGCTCTTATTACCTTTACAATTCAAAGTGAAAATATTTATGACATTGAAACAGCTACAGATATGCAGGGAGAGGATGTATATTTTGAAAAAAACAGCATTGATATTACGAAGCTTGCTGAATGTAAAAAGGATATTTTCAGAATAAAAGAAGAAATAGAACTGCCAAGCTCTCATCCTGAGATTGCACAGTTCCTTTGGGATGATACAAAAATCAAGAATTTATCTACCAAGCTCGGTGATAATTCACTGATTATTTCCGGTGAAATAAATACATGTATTATATATCAGGGAGCTGATTCTCCTTCCATTTTATGGCATGAGGATACTATTCCTTTTAATGGCTCCCTACCTCTAAGCGGTATTGATGAAACCATGATACCTGATATTGAAGTAAATATGTCGTCAAAAAATATAAATATAAAAGCAGACAGTGACGGCGAAGAACGTGTCTTAGAATTTGATATTGTATTAGATTTAAATATAAAAATATATAAGGAGGTAACTCTTAACTATTTAAGTGATATCTATTCAAATAAATGTGAGCTGGTGCCTGCTTACAGTAATGTTACCTACAACCAGCTTATTATTAAAAATATATCTAAATGTAAGGTTAATGACAAACTGAAAGTCGATGCGGATAAAGGTCATATCCTGCAAATCTGTGGCAGCGAGGGTGAAGTCAAGGCTGAGGATTTAACTGTTGTAGATGGCGGTATTAAGGTAGAGGGTGTCATTATAGTTAATCTTTTATCTATTACTGACAATGACAAGGTTCCTGTTATGGTAATTAAAGAGGTAATTCCATTTACTCATACCATTGAGGCTTCAACCGTGGATGAAAACTCTCTGATTTGTATACGTCCTACCTTAGAACAGCTCTTTACTACAATGAACAACGGTAATGAGATTGAAGTAAAGGCAACTGCTTCTTTAGACACTCTTGTACTCGGCTCGTTTAATGCAAATATTATTACAAACATAACCGAAAATCCAAGAGATCTTGACAAACTACAGGCTATGCCCGGTCTTATGGGATACAAGGTAAAGGAGGATGATACTCTGTTTAAAATTGCAAAACGTTTTTCTACTACTACAAAGGATATTAAGGATATTAACGGACTTACATCTGATATTGTAGCTTCAGGAGACTTTTTATTAATTGTAAAAAATGTAGGATAATATTTATATTGCAAAACCTGTTTTATTTGATTACTTAATTACTTTTAATATTGCAAAGCTTATAAATTTTATCTGGGTTTTTGCATTTTTATTTCTGACTTCAGAAAGCTTATAATTTAAAAATAATGTAAACATATGGAACAAAAAATGCAATGAAAAATGAACTTTTCATTGCATTTTTTGTTCCATATGTTTATATATGTCTATGCTGTCTAATGGCAGCAGGAATTTTCCAACAATATTTCTTTACACCTTAATAATATTACTGTTTAATCTTAAAAGTACTTATCATTTTCATAACATCTTCCTCATAATCTGTAAACTCATCCTGCAATGATAAAAAGGTAATTACATAAAATACTTTATCATCCTGAACAACTAATTGTCTTCCCTGATATATGCTGTCCCCTTTTTCAAACTGATAATTGATAACAATACCTTCTCTGCCATTCAGGGTTATATCCCCTACAGATATAACCTCATAACCCTCCATATCATTATATAACATACAAAGCTGTGTTTTACATTCCTCTAAACTTTCAGTCATACCGGACACATCCGACACTATACTCATTTCTACCGCCTTACCCTCTATACCAAAAAAGTCTATACTGCTTTCACCTTTGTGCTCCCATTCCCCGGTTATTCCCATGAAAAAACTATCGCTCTCATAGGTCTGTTCCAATTCCCCTGCTTCATTTATTACCTGTGGACTAATTGTAACAAAGGATACTTCTTCTGTATTATTTTCTGTAGGCTTATCCACAGTAGTATCCTTTAATATATCTGTAGTAACACTTTCTTTTTCGTTACCGCTGCATGCTGTCAATATAGCAGATGCAGCTATCACTAATATAAGTACGTTTATTCTGTTTTTCATAATCTGTCTCCTGATATATATCTGTCCAATAATTTTGTATAAAAATATTAATTAAATATTTATATAATATAAAATCCCGGTTTTCGTATTTTTATTTTGAAGTTTATACAATTTACAATATTATAAGGATGTAAACATATTGTACAAAAAATGCAGTAAAAAGTAAACTTTTCTATATAACTTGAGTTTTTGTATTTTTAATCCTAAAAACGAAAATGCGAAAACTCACTATTGTAATTATTAAGTTCATGAACAAAGAAAAGAAAAAACGAAGAGTTATTTTAGATACCAAACAGTATACAATGTCCTTTTGTTTATTATTTTTCATAAAATGCTCTTATAACACATATATTATATAGATTGAATAATATATGATGTTTTTGACATTGGAATTGTTATGAAAAAATATATAATACTCCTAATCTTCTCACTCCTTATCACTTCTGCTGTTTCAGGCTGCTCCATTAAAACTATTGATGATAATAAAATATCTGATGTATCATATGAGGTAGTTGAATATCACAATCTAAATAAATATGTCAGAGAAATTTATAATGAAAATCTGACTGAAAACAACAGATTATCATATTCCGACAATGAATATCTTTATTTAATTATATGCTATGGTGCTATGCCTACAACCGGATATACCATTGATGTAAAAGAAATCTATGAAACTATTAATACAATTATTGTAGATACAACTCTAATCGGCCCGTCAAAGGCCGAAACTGTCGAAGAAGAGATTTCTTATCCTGCCATTGTAATAAAAATCAAGGCTACAGATAAACCTGTTATTTTTAAATAATTGATTAGGGTTAAAAACTGCTTATTATATTAAACCCTTATATATAATTGTGAGTTTTTGCATTTTTATCTTTTTGTTTTAAACAATATAAATTCAAATTAAAACACAGATACAAATTTATAATAGGATATAACAAGCAAACAGCCCCAAACAAAATCCTCTGATTTCATTTGGAACTGTCAGTTCTTTAGCATACCTTTACTGCATATTTATAAATTTATCAAATTCACACCATTAATTATTGCAATCATCATCCTCGTAGTCACCATCCATCATATCTGATGACATAAATTCTCTGGCAGATACCCTGTTCTTTCTTCTTGAGTTCTCCACCAAATCAGATAACTGCTCTTTTACATTCTTAGAATTTTTAATTCTCTTTATATCAAAATGAGGTGTTGATTTATCAGACGATATTACATGTATCGTTCCAAGACCAAAAATCCTTTCACCAAAAGAACGGTTAAGAGTAACGTCCATAATTCTGTATAGTCTGATCTCCTCCTCCTTTGTATTAAAAAAACCGGTCTTAATAATAAGCTTTTCATCTGTTACCGCATACTTTGTAAAAGAAAGTGGCAGAGCAAATATAGTTCTTTTTCTATCAAACCATTTGTATTGTGTATCTGACATAAAAGCCTCCTACAACATATTGTTAATCATAGAGATAACCTCTTCACCCAGCTTAGCTGATAATTCGTTTGCTTCCTCTAATGATTTACCCTTAACACCATAGTAGAATTTAACCTTTGGCTCTGTACCTGATGGTCTTACACATACCCACGCATCATCTGTAAGGTCAAAGTATATAACATTTGAATTTGGTAATCCGGTAGGTACAACCTCACCTGTTTCCATATTCTTAATAGTATCCATCTTGTAATCTCTTGCAGATACCACCTTGTAATCACCTATTGTAGCAGGTGTGTTACTTCTAAGTATATTTAAAATTTCCTGAATCTTGTTAAGTCCCTCTTTACCTTTTAAAGTAATGGATTTGATATCATCCTTGTAGTAGCCGTACTTTTCATACATTGCAATCATAGCATCCCATAAGGTCATATTCTTTGTCTTATAGTAAGCTGCTGCCTCACAAAGAGCCATAGTAGCCACAATAGCATCCTTATCCCTTGCGTGTGTTCCGATAAGGCATCCATAGCTTTCTTCAAAGCCAAATAAATAGCTGCCCTTTCCTGTCTGCTCAAAGCCTAAAATCTGCTGTCCTATATATTTAAAACCTGTAAGTACTTCAATAAGCTTTACACCATAGCTTTCTGCAATTGCATCAGCCATATTTGTAGTAACGATAGTCTTAATAATTGCACCATCCTCAGGAATTCCCTGTAATTCCTTAATCTGACTAAGCTCGTACTCAGCCAAAAGACAGCCTGACATATTACCTGTAAGTGTGATATAATCTCCGCTTTTTGAATCCTTTACATAAACACCAAGTCTGTCTGCATCCGGGTCTGTAGCAAGTACAAGGTCCGCATCTACCTCCCTTGCAAGCTTTAATGCCAGTTCAAAGGCCTCTTCTGCCTCCGGATTCGGATAGCTGACTGTTGGAAATTCACCGTCAGGAAGCTCCTGCTCCTTAACCACATAAACACTTTCAAAACCAAGCTCTTTTAGGACACGTCTTGCAGGAATATTTCCTGTACCATGCAGAGGTGTGTATACAATTTTTAAATCCTTTGCCTCCGCCTTAATAGCTTCCGGTCGTTTAACCTGCTCTTTGAGCTTTTCCATATATTTATCATCAATTTCAGCACCGATAACCTTATAAAGACCTGCTGCAATGGCAGCTTCCTTATCCATAGTCTTAACTGTAGAATAATCTGTTACAGCCTTTACTTCTGCCATAATACCGGTATCATGAGGTGGTGTAATCTGTGCCCCATCCTCCCAGTATACCTTGTAGCCGTTATACTCCGGCGGATTGTGGCTTGCCGTAATATTGATACCTGCTATACATTTAAGTTCTCTAACTGCAAATGAAAGCTCAGGTGTTGGTCTAAGTGACTCAAAAACATAAGCCTTAATTCCGTTCGCTGCAAGACAAAGTGCTGCTTCATCTGCAAATTCAGGTGACATTCTTCTTGAATCAAAAGCTATAGCTACTCCTTTTTCCTGACCGTTAATCTTTGCAATATAATTTGCAAGTCCCTGTGTAGCTTTCCTTACTGTGTAGATGTTCATACGGTTAACACCTGCACCAATTACACCTCTAAGACCTGCCGTACCAAAAGCCAGCTCAGTATAGAAACGATCTTCTATTTCTTTTTCATCATTTTCAATACTCTTAAGCTCTGCCTTTGTAGCCTCATCAAAATAAGGATTGCTTAACCATTGATTGTAAAGTTCTTTGTAACTCATCTAATTGCCTCCTAAAATATCTCTATTCATCTGTTTTTACCATATCTGGATATGAAAGAATTACATCCTCCTTTGTATCATCCAAATCGATTGTATAAACTTTTGATTTATAGCCATTTTTCATTAATAAAATTGTGTGTGAACCACTTGTCTTTGAAAAACTAACCGGCGATTTACCTTTTAATACACCATCCACATATACTGTTGCATCACTTGGTGCTACAATTAAAACCGTATTGTTGTAGGTTCCTGTTCCCATAGAAACGGTGGTTTCTTCTTCACTACTATTACTTGTAGTTTTTTCGCCATCTGTTGTAGTTTTTTCACTATCTGTTGTAGTTTCTTCCCCGCCATCCATATTCACTGTAATATTTGTATATATTGATGCTATTGTAATAGTCTTCTGATATGTATTATATTTATCGGACTCAAGTTTAAGTATATGCTTTCCATAGGATAGCTCTACCAAATCCGAATAATCTTTTTTCTCTCCGTCAATATACATAACAGCCTCTGAATCCTCCGGAAGTATGTTAAAATTAACACTACCATATCTGGTAGCTTCCTGTTGAAATTCACTCAGGCTGACAATTAACTCCTCATCCCTTATAACTGTAATCTCTTTTGAGCCACCTTTACCGTTCTTTGTAGCAGTAAGGGTATATGTACCCTCCGGAGCAACAAGTACCATATCCTTTGTAATTACAGTCATTATTTTATTTCCAATCTCAATAATTCCGTCTACCATATTAGTATCATCCACAAGCCTTACATATCCATGACCTATGCCTACAACTACTGAGTATATCCGACTGTCGATTCCTCTTACAATCAGCTCATCTACATCACTTATCTCATCAATATTAATCTGCTGTCCATTTGAGCTTATAAATATAGTATCCTCATATCTGTAGGAATCACTTCCAATGGTAATTATCTTTCTTTCATAGTCCACCTTCCATTTAACTACAGAATCGTTCTTCCATGCAGTAGTACTTTCCTTTATCTCTATAAGTCTTTGGCTGCCATTTACATAATATACATCTACAATCTGGCCCACCTGCATTTGAGACATTGTAAGCTCTACATCATTCTTACTCCTGATTCTTGTTCCACCGGAATAAGTAAGTGTATACTTTGTATCACTACCAATGCTTTTTACGGTAATTTCCATTTTGTTCGTATTAATATTCAGCATAATTACCTGATCTGTAGCATTATATCTTACATCCTCTACTGTAGTAGTTTCAGTAGGTTTGTTTATACCTCCCATCTCCTGTCCGTTTGTAGTTTTTCCAGATGATTTGCATCCGGAAATACTTATACATATTATAATTACTAATATTGCTACTAAACTGAATTTGATATTTACACGCATTATTTCACCTGCTTTCACATCAAACAACAATATTCCGTAATATTATAATATATTTAAGTAAAAAAGAAAACTATATATTGGACATTTTTTTAATAAACATCTCTTTTTTTTGCTGTTGTGTGTATACCATTTTTAGTTTTTCGACATTTTTATCGGGTATCCACGATTTATTACTATTGTAATACTGATTAACCACCTTCCAGAATTTCTCAGGGAACTCCAGCATTACCATTAATATTTTATGCTCCTCTTTTGAAACCGGACAAATCTTGTTATATTTTTCCAGAATATTATAACCAATCTCTATATTCCAGTTATATTTTTCCAATACCTTTCTCATATAAAAATATAAATCCTTTATCTGCAGACCGGTACCTGCCTTTTCAAAGTTTACTACTGCTATTTTATCTCCAATCAATATAATATTATGATAGTTGTAATTGCCATGACAAAAGCTCTTTTTCTTCTTACACTCTTCCTCTAAGCTGACATAATCTGTGTTTATAAGCTTTTCCATTGCATTTTTTGCCAAATCATAATATTCATCAAAGTGTAATATTGCATCATATTCAAAGGAGGTCTTTCTTTTTCTTCCACGCATAAACGTTCTAATCTTCTTTAATTCCCTTATATGCCTTTCATACTCCTGTAAAAGACTTGGTGTTTCCGGCACAATTCCATCATAGTCAAAATCACCGCTTCTCATTTGTGAATGTAAAAGTGCTAATGTTTCTACACCACTAATAACATTTTTGTTATTTTTTACATCGCATTCATTTCCTTCGTACCATTCTTTTAATATGTAGGTTTCCGAAAATTCATTAGTAGAAATAAGGTCACCGTCTTTATTTCTTACAATATCATCTATATTGTAAAAGCCCTTATTTCTAATATACTTCATTAGTCCGCTTATAAAATTAAGTCTGCATATAGTTCCGTTATAATTCATTAGCTTGTAAGACTTATTTTCACCACTGCAAATAATCGCACCTCTGCCCTTATACGTTCTATTTATGGAAATATCGTACTGCGACAGCACATCAATATCTATTTCACTCAAAGAAATATCCCCCTTCAAAACTATGTCATTTACTTCTATAGTATGAAGAGGGTAAAATAAATATACCTATATTAATTTCTTTGCCATTTCAATAAGTATTTCTTTATTATTTAGCTGTGGATTTTCCAAAACCCTGTCAAACAGAATTTTTAATATATCTCCGATAAGCTTTCCGTCCGGAAGTCCCAATGCCTTTAAATCCTTTCCGTGAACAGCCATATCATTTAATTTCAAACATTCATTATCTGCAATAATTTCCTGATATCTGAAAGAAATTGTATCTATATCCTCTAAGCTTAGTGTAATACCTTCGTGCTTAACCTTTATCAGTGCTTTCATATATTCCAGATAATATTCAGAAAAAATATCCTCTCCTATAGCAACTACTGCTCTTCGTATATCTGCCTTATTCGTAGAAAGCTCTTTATTTTTGTTATATACAAGCCTTGCAACTATATTTATAGTTTTATTATCAAGCTTGAGTCCTCTCAAAACATTTTCTATATCCGTTTCATAAGTAAGTAATCCTGCATATCTAAGATATGAATTATCAGGAAGCTTTTCCATAATATATGATACTTTTTCATAAACAGATATATCTACACCTGACAAAACTGAATTATCACCAAAGACATATCTGTCTAATCCCAGCCTGCATATATCCTTAATCCTGCCGGGACTTTCTGAAGTAATAATTTTGGTAAGTTCTGTCTGTATACGCTCCTTACTGATTAGCGAAAGATTTTTGTATAGCTTCCCAATCGCATTGTAGGTATCATTATCTATAGAAAAGTCAAGCTGTGCCGAAAATCTTATAGCCCGAAGCATCCTGAGAGCATCTTCGTTAAATCTGTCCTCCGGTACACCGACACATCGTATAACTTTATTCTGAATATCTTCTATTCCGTCAAATTCATCAATGATTCCTGTTTTGTCATTATATGCCATTGCATTTATTGTAAAATCCCTACGCCTTAAATCCTCAGTAAGATTTGGTGTAAACACTACCTCTTTTGGATGTCTTCCGTCTGTATATTCTCCATCAATTCTATAAGTTGTAACCTCATATCCCACTCTGTTTAACATTACCGTTACTGTTCCATGCTTTATCCCGGTATCTATCGTTTTGTTAAAAATCGACTTAACCTGTTTGGGCAAAGCATTTGTAGTAATATCCCAGTCGTGTGGTATTCTGCCCATTACAGCATCTCTGACACAGCCTCCTACAGCAAAAGCCTCATAGCCATTCTCATATAGCTTATCAATTATGAATGCCACATACTTTGGCAGCTCTATTCTAATATGCCTTACCCCAGTAAACCATAGTTTTAGCCGGTTTTCCACAGCATACACAGTTATCGCTTAAATGCTCCTGTGAAAATGGCATACATCTAGAAGTCGCTGTAGTATCTTCTTTTATTTTATTTTCACATGCTACATCACCACACCACATAGCCTTAATAAATCCCGGCTTTGTAGCAACGGCTTCTTTAAATTCATCATAGTTAAGTGCTGTAGTTGTATGTGCATCTCTATGCTTTGCAGCTCTGTCTAACATATCCTTTTGAATAGTTACTAAAAGCTCGGAAATCCTGCTTTCAAGTTCATCTAAGGATACTGTATATTTTTCTCTTGTATCTCTTCTAACAATAACCGCCTGATTGGCTTCGATATCCTTTGGTCCTATTTCTACACGAAGAGGAATACCTCTCATTTCCTGCTCTGCAAACTTAAAGCCAGGTGTCTTATCTGTAGTATCTGTCTTTACACGGCATACCTTTTCAAGCCTTTTTTGCAATTCATCTGCCTTTTCAAGTACACCCTCCTTCTTCTGCATAATAGGAATAATCATAACCTGTGTAGGAGCGACCATTGGCGGAAGTACAAGTCCGCTATTGTCACCATGAACCATTATAATAGCACCGATAAGCCTTGTAGTCATACCCCATGAGGTCTGATGAACATATTTTAGCTTATTATCCTTATCCGTGTACTGAATATCAAATGCCTTTGCAAAGCCATCACCAAAGTTATGACTTGTACCGGACTGTAGCGCTTTACCATCGTGCATGAGAGCTTCAATAGTATATGTAGCCTCAGCACCTGCAAATTTTTCTTTATCTGTCTTTCTTCCTTTTATCATAGGAATAGCCAAAACATTTTCACAGAAATCTGCATAAAGATTTAACATCATAATTGTTCTTTCCTCTGCATCCTCTGCCGTAGCGTGGGCAGTATGTCCCTCCTGCCATAAGAACTCTGTCGTTCTAAGGAATGGTCTTGTAGTCTTTTCCCAACGGCATACTGAACACCACTGATTGTACAGCTTTGGTAAATCTCTATAAGACTGAATAATATTTGAATAAAAATCACAGAAAAGTGTTTCAGATGTAGGTCTTATACACATTCTTTCTGCAAGCGGATCATTGCCTCCATGAGTAACCCATGCAACCTCAGGCGCAAATCCCTCTACATGGTCTTTCTCTTTATTAAGTAAGCTTTCCGGAATGAACATAGGCATATAAACATTTTCTACACCTGTTTCCTTAAATCTTCTATCTAATTCCTGCTGTATCATTTCCCAAATGGCATATCCGCTCGGTCTTAAAATCATACATCCTTTAACGCTTGAATATTCAATTAATTCTGCTTTCTTTACAACATCCGTATACCATTGTGCAAAATCATCTTCCATTGATGTAATGGATTCAACTAATTTCTTATCGTTAGCCATAACATACCTCTTTCTTTTTGTCGGTACGATTTCTGTACCCAGTCTCTTTTTCAGATATATTACATTATAATCGTTTTCTGTATTATATCTGGACAAGTATCTATAAGTTTACTAAATACAAATTTAAAATGCAAGCATAATACTATGTGAGTTTAATTTTCTTACTTTTCATTTTGGCATTAGAAAATTCTGGTGCAGGGAAATTGTACTTTGTTTATATATTATTTATAACGTCTTTATACCGGCAATATCTTTTCCAAACGCTATCAACCATTATATCTTTTTTACTTTCAATATGTTCCGGAGAAATCCATATTGCATCTACAACCTCTTCTTCCTGTAATTTCAAATTAATATCCTCAGCATTAATCTTATATAAATATGTTTCCGTTATCCAATAACTACTTACAGTATCTCCAATATAGATTAATTCGTTTTCATTTGCTTTTATTCCTGTTTCCTCAAAGAGTTCTCTTCTGGCAGCCTCTTCGCATTTTTCACCTAAAATAACCGAACCGCCACTGCACTCCCAAAGTAATCCATAGCTTTTTTTAGGACTTCTTTGTGTTAGTAATATTTCTCCATTAAGATTTTTAACCCATATATCAACCACCATATGATACATCCCATGAGGAATACTGTTTTCTTTTCCTCTTTCATGTATCACACCTGTCTTTTTTTTATTTATGTCTACAAGTTCCCATAGTTCAGTCATAATTCACCTCTTGCAAATATGAATTTATTCATCTATAAATCATAGCTTGAATGCATTATGATTTCTTTTTTGTTTTCTTTGGCATACCTTATTTCTTCTTTTGTGGAATTACCTATATAGCCCCCAATATCTACAACATAAATTCCATCAGAGATATCTATTTTTTTGTAATGTGCCTCTCTAAGTGCCTCAACATCAAGAGAACTCAATTCTTCTTTTTCAAAATTATATACACATTGTAGAACATTATAACCATGTTTTGTTTCCAACTTAAATGCTATTATCGGCATTTCCTTTTCATATTTCATACTGCCACATATTGTAACCGTTTTCATAGTATTCACCTCAAAAATTTATATTTGTCTCTCTAAGTTTACTATAGTCATCCAGATGCTTCAAGGCTTGTCATTCAAATTTCCAATGGTATTAATCATAAGCACTCTTCTTAAAATCAAAATTAATTTTATTTTGAAAAACCGGTTTTAAAAACTCCTGCCGGAATAACTTATATTTTCAGTTTTTAAGGATATAATATAGGTAACAGCATTTAATAATTTCTATTGAATATCAATCTTCAGCACTAAAACTATCAATAAAATAATATGGAGGGCTACACTTGGAATTCTACACCAACAATAAATACAAAATAAATTACATAATTCTTTGTGTTCTCTCATTTGTATGCCTTTATTTATCCATACGGTTTTTACTGCCAATACTTTTTCCTTTTATTTTGGGTTTTTTGTTGTCGAAGCTGATACTTCCCATAGTTAATTTCTTAAACCATAAACTTAACTTTCATCGCACAACCGCAAATATTATAGCTGTTTTTCTGCTTATAGTTGTACTGGTAACTTTAGCCGTTTTTATCACTTCAAAGCTCACTTTGCAGGTAAGTACATTTATCAAAAACTGGAGTCTTTTTGAAACGGAGGTATCTTCCATTGCCAAAAACTGTTGCTGCTTTTTAGGAGATTTTATCGGAATTTCCGGAGATGAGATTTACATTTCTCTGTCAAGACAGGTAAATAGTGCCATTTCATCTGTATCCTCCCAGATTGTACCTGCCATTATGAATTATTCCATTGCTACAATAAAAGGTTTTTTTGACTTTTTTATATTTGCATTAGCAATTTTAATTTCTCTGTTTTTCTTTTCCAGAGATAATAAAAAAATTAATTCATTTTTACTCAACTGCAAATTTAAAAGAGAGATTATATTTATAAGAAAAATCACGAAAAATGTAGTAATGGCATATATTAAAACTCAGCTTATCATAATCAGTTCTATTGCTCTTGTATGTACTGTTGGCTTTACTATATTAAAAAATCCCTATTCTATACTGTATGGTATATTAATAGGAATTTTAGATTTTTTACCTTTAATAGGTGCAGGTACATTTCTTGTTCCAATGAGTATATATTACTGCCTGAAGGGTAATATTTTTGCCACTGCAATGACCTTTATTTTATTTATTATATGCTACTTAATCCGGGAAATACTAGAACCACGGCTAATGGGAGGTACCATGGGTATCCATCCTCTGGTATCCCTAATCTCCATATTTACAGGCTATAAGCTATTTGGCATATGGGGCATGATACTTGGTCCTTTTGCATATGTCTTTGTAATAGAAATATTAAAGTGCTATGATAAAATCTACTATAATAAGATAAACTCTGAATAGTATTTAGTGGTGTACTTTTATATTACAATCAACGCACCTGTTAATTTACTTCACTTTTTGCCCCAAATATATCTGCTATATCTGCAATAGATATATATGCTTTTCTGTCAATGCTATGAATAATTGTTCTCATTTTACCTACCTGAAATCTATTAACAACAAAATATATCATGGTCTTTTCGGAATTTGAATAATAGCCCTTTGCTTCAATCAGTGTAATTCCGTTTTCAAACTCCTCAGATAGCGATTTACAAATTTCATCAGCCTTTGACGTAATAATTATTGCAGCCTTTGACCTGTCAAAGCCCTCAATAATATAGTCAACTGTCTTTAGTGCTGCAGCATATGCCACTATTGAATATAACGGCAAAATCCAGCTTTTAATCGCAAGACCGCACATCACATATAAAACTACATTATATATCATTACAAACGTTCCGACTGAAATTCCAATCTTTTTTGCAAAGATGATAGCCAGAACCTCTATACCATCCATTGCTCCTCCAAATCTAATTGCTAATCCGCTGCCTGCACCTGATATCAAGCCTCCAAAAAGCGCACACAGAAATAAATCAGTACCTGCAAGCGGTGACATAATACTGACATCTATCGGTAAAATGTCTGTAATAAGCCATGCCACGATGGAATAAATAAATACCGTGTATATTGCATATATCGTAAAGGTTACTCCCTGCTTTTTTAAGCCAAATATAAACAACGGAATATTTAATACTAATAAAAATATTGATAAATTAAGAAAATGAGGCGTTACCTGCGACAAAATCATGGAAGTACCTGAAATACCGCTATCATATAAATTAACAGGTGCAATAAAAACAACTACTCCAAAAGCATTTATAATTCCCGCTATTGTAAGAGCAATAAAATTTTTAATACTTAGATTTTTTAATATTGTTTTTAACAATTTCATTCAAATCCTCCTTTGATTAACCATAAACCAAAGGTTTATACACGCTTCAATTCCCATACAGTCTTTCGGCGCACCAAATCGTAAATTTTCTTTCTGATATAATTTTATACAATATTCATCATTTAATGTTATAAGCTTTATCAACTTAAAAATATAAAATATGAAAATGTAAGTAATATACCCGTTGGCAATGATTATAAATATAGACTATTATATGTAATTTCAAACTCCAATTTAGATTTAAAAATTGCACAAATGTAAGCATTTTGACACAAATACACTTGTTCTTGCAGTTGTCTGTAGATTATAACATCTATTCTGAAATATTTCCAGTGCTTATATTTTTATATTCCTATTTAAAATATAAATGCTCATAAGCAAGTCTGTTAAATTTGAATATAAAAAGGCAGTGTACATAAAAAATGTACACTGCCTTACCTTATACTACTATATTAGTCAGGTTATTCTTTTTTGCTCATCTATTTTGGTGTTCCGGTTTTAATATTTCCGTCTGCTACTGTATACGTTCCGGGACTTGTAAATTTGTAATTATTTGTATTATTGTTATCCCACGAGCTTCCATTATTAAAGCAGGCCGTAAGTGTAGTTTCACTTCCTAAATCAATGGTTGCAACATAATATCCTGAATATGATGATTTTGTCATCTCAACTCCGGGAACTGCCGTCCATGTGCCTGTCCCCTTTTGATAGTGGATATTTGCCGGATTCCAAGAAGATTTATAGTAAATAGTAATTGTATTATTTGTTCCATGTGAAGGAGCTCCTAATGTCACAGTACCATTTGCTACCGTATAAGTATTTGCACCATTAGATAAAGTATAGTTTTTCTCACCATTATTATCCCATGTACCGTTTCCATCATTAAAACATGCTGTAATAGTATCATTTGCAGAAGTAAGACTAATCTCTAATACCTTATATCCGCTTACATCCGAGTCAGCCATTTTTACACCCGGTGCTGCTGTCCATGTTCCTGAACCAACCCTATAAT